>NZ_JBFAJJ010000005.1:0-607043 GCF_040655155.1 Streptomyces sp. NPDC050508 | reverse complement strand
TCAACATATCTGGCGTTGATTTTTGGCACGCTGTTGAGTTCTCAAGGAACGGACGCTTCCTTTGTACTCACCCTCTCGGGCTTTCCTCCGGGCTTCCCTTCGGTGTTCCAAACTCTATCAGTGTTTTTCCGGCCCCCTGACCACCATCCTGCAGGCATACAGAAGGTGACCCCGAGATAGGATCTGACAAGTTGGATGCTGCCAGGCCAAGCAAAGACGCTTGGTCGCGTCGCTCGGCCTCAAGCAGGAGTACGACTGTACATGCGGCCGTAGAGCAGGTGCAAATCGATTAGAGGTGTGGTCTAGACCACTAATCCCGACCTCTCGGGCGGAACCGGTACTACATATGACATACCCTGCTGCTCAGTGTGCCGTCCGGGACAGGCAGTGACGGCCCCATCACATATCCACCCCTGGGAGGCTTCCCATGACCAGCGTGACGTCCCCTCTCGCAGGACGTGCCATCGGACTGACCGAGGTGCCGGATCCGGTCTTCGCCGGAGCCATGGTCGGCCCCGGTATGGCCATCGACCCCGTACGTGAGCCTTCCGAGGCCGTCTCTCCCGTGGACGGAGTCATCGTCTCGCTTCACCCCCACGCCTTCGTCGTCGTGGACGGTGAGGGGCACGGTGTGCTCACTCACCTCGGTATCGACACGGTGCAGCTCAACGGCGAGGGCTTCGAGTTGCTCGTCAACAAGGGCGACACCGTGACGCGGGGCCAGAGCGTCGTGCGCTGGAACCCGGCCGCCGTCGAGGCAGCCGGCAAGTCCCCGGTGTGTCCGATCGTGGCCCTTGAGGCCACCGCCGAGTCCCTCTCCGATCTCCGCGAAGACGGCGATGTGAAGGCCGGCGACAGTCTCTTCACCTGGGAGTGACGTCAGTGCCGTCGTATGACGGTGAGCAGGACGACCAACGCGGCGGCGGGACCCGCCGCACTATCGGAGAAGGGTGAGATGGAGACAACGCTGCGAGGCGTCGGCGTGAGCCACGGTGTGGCGATCGGCGAGGTTCGGCACATGGGGACGGCGGTTCTGGAACCGCCTGCCAAGCAGATTCCGGTGGAGGACGCGGAGCGTGAACAGGGGCGCGCCCGCCAGGCCGTGGACGCTGTGGCGGCCGACCTGATGGCGCGCGGCAATCTGGCAGGGGGCGAAGCCCAGGCGGTGCTGGAGGCCCAGGCCATGATGGCCCAGGACCCCGAGCTGATGGCGGATGTGGAGCGCCGTATCACGGTTGGCAGCACGGCCGAGCGGGCCGTGTACGACGCCTTCGCCGCCTACCGTGCTCTGCTGGCGGGTGCCGGTGAGTATCTGGCCGGTCGCGTGGCCGACCTCGATGACGTGCGGAACCGTATCGTCGCCCGGTTGCTCGGGGTGCCGATGCCGGGTGTTCCGGACAGCGACGAGCCGTACGTCCTTATTGCTCGTGACCTTGCGCCTGCGGATACGGCGCTGCTGGACCCGACCCTGGTGCTCGGTTTTGTCACCGAGGAGGGTGGGCCGACGAGTCACAGCGCGATCCTGGCGCGGGCGCTCGGTGTGCCGGCCGTGGTGGCGCTGCCGGGGGCCGGGGAGTTGGCCGAAGGCACGGTGGTCGCCGTGGACGGCAGCACCGGCGAGATCTTCGTGAACCCCAGTGATGAGAAGAAGGAGCAGCTGGAGGCTGCGGCCGCCGCGCGCAAGGCCTCTCTCTCCGCTTCTACGGGTCCTGGTGCCACCTCCGATGGGCACAAGGTGCCGCTGCTGGCCAATGTCGGCGGTCCTGCTGATGTACCGGCCGCGCTGGAGGCCGGGGCCGAGGGTGTGGGGCTCTTCCGTACCGAGTTCCTTTTCCTGGACGACAGCAAGAACGCGCCGTCCGAGGAGAAGCAGGTCGAGGCCTACCGGCAGGTGCTTGAGGCGTTCCCCGAGGGGCGGGTCGTCGTGCGGGTGCTGGACGCCGGCGCGGACAAGCCGTTGGACTTCCTGACGCCCGCCGACGAGCCGAACCCGGCCCTGGGTGTGCGTGGTCTGCGGTCGTTGCTCGATCACCCCGACGTGCTGCGCACCCAGCTGACGGCGCTCGCGAAGGCTGCCGAGGGGCTGCCTGTCTACCTTGAGGTCATGGCTCCGATGGTCGCGGACCGGGCGGACGCGAAGGCGTTCGCGGACGCGTGCCGGGAGGCGGGGCTGCGGGCGAAGTTCGGCGCGATGGTGGAGATTCCGTCGGCCGCGCTGCGGGCGCGCTCGATCCTGCAGGAGGTCGAGTTCCTGTCGCTGGGGACCAACGACCTCGCGCAGTACACCTTCGCCGCCGACCGTCAGGTGGGTGCGGTGTCTCGTCTGCAGGATCCGTGGCAGCCCGCGCTGCTCGACCTGGTGGCGATGTCCGCCGAGGGGGCGAAGGCCGAGGGCAAGAGCTGTGGTGTCTGCGGTGAGGCCGCGTCCGACCCTCTGCTGGCTTGTGTGTTGACCGGTCTGGGGGTCACCTCCCTTTCCATGGGTGCGGCTTCGATTCCCTATGTGCGGTCGGCGCTTGCGAAGTACACGCTGGCTCAGTGCGAGCGGGCCGCGCTGGCCGCGCGGGCTGCTGACAGTGCCGAGGAAGCGCGCGCCGCGGCGCAGGCGGTCCTGTCCGGCGAGTAGTCGGGCAGGAAGCCGTCCGTCGGCTGTGGTTCTGGGGCGCCCCACCCATGGGTGGGGCGCCCCTGGCGTGTTCAGTGGTGGTGTCCTCCTGGGGGCTGTTCTACGTCTCCGAGGTCGGGCGGCATGCAGTAGTCGACGCCTGATTCCGGGGAGATGAGGTCGCCGGATTCGACGTCGGTGCAGTAGGCGTCGAAGACCTCGCCGGCGGTCAGGGCTTCCAGGCCGTCGCCGCGCAGGCGCCAGCCGTAGATGCAGTCGGTGGTGTCGGGGCTCGTGGTGCGCATGACGAGTCCGCCGGGGTTTCGGGTGGCGATGCCGAGGGCGAGGACTGTGGTGAATTCGAGAGCTTCGGCGTCGTCCAGGTAGGTGGCTCCGTCCTCGTCCTCGTCGGCGTGGAGGACGGAGACGAGGGTCTCCGGTGTTCCCGAGACGCTGCAGACGAGGTGTCGGTTGCCGGGCCGGGCTGTGTCGAGGATGCGGGCGACGAGGCCGGAGGCTCGGGTGAAGGCCGCGCGGCCGATGTCCTCGCCGCAGGAGGCGCAGGCGCCGAGGCGGGCCAGGAGTGTGGTCGCGTACTCCCAGGTCGCCTGGCGGACGGCCTCGTCGACGAGGGCCGGGAGGAGGTCGGCCAGCGGTTGGCCCTCGTACGGCAGGGTGGGCCCGGTGGTGGCGAGTTCCGCCGTGAAGCGGGTGCGGCTGGACGGGATGTCGGGGTCGAGGCCGCTGTCGGCGCAGAACTCGGCGTATTCCTGGGGGTCGAAGAGGGCCACGCTGGTGTGGCTGCCCTGGGAGGCTCGGATCTTGAGGAGCGCCTCGATCTGTTGGAGGTAGGCGGTGTGGTCGTCGAAGGTGAAGCTGCGGTAGCGCCGCATGGCGCGGAAGTCGTGCTCGTCGGTCAACAGGCCGATGGTGCCTGCGATTTCGCGGCGCAGAACGCGTCGCATGGTCTGGTGGTCGGTGTGTGCCATGTTTCCCCCTGTGCACGGTCGATCAATGCTCACTCACAGTAACCGACGGCACTGACAACGGCGTGCGAGCGAGTGGCTCACGGACCAAGCGGTGCTGAATCATGCAGGTCAGAGCGATGACGGCGCCGAAGGCGGTCCAGCCGAGGGGGCCGGTGGCGATGGCTGCGGTGACTGCCAGTGGGCCGATGCTGCGCTGGGTGGACTGGGCGAGTCCGTGCACGCCGAGGTAGGCGCCCTGCGCGGTGTCGGGCGCGAGAGCGACGGAGAGCTCCCAGGAGATGGTGGCGTGGAGCATTTCCGCCATGGTGAAAGCGGCTGCCGAGGCGGTGAGGAGCACGGTCGCTGTGACAGCTCCGCCGGTGGACGAGAGTGCCAGGGTCGTACCGCCGAGGGCGAAGGCGGCGGAGAGCGGTATCAGCAGGTTGCGGGTGGCCGCTGTCGTGGTGGCGAAGCGGGCCAGGGGGACGATGAGCGCCACCACCATCACGTTGTTGAGGACCATCAGCAGGGGTGCCAGGCCGTGCGGTGCGTCGCTGGCGTGGGCGATCCACAGCGGCAGGCCGACCTTGAAGACGGCGTCGTCGAGGAAGAGGACGGTTTCGGTCGCGACATACGCGAGGTAGGTGCGGTCGCGCCAGGGGTTCGGTGGCCTGCTCGTGGGTGGCGCCTCCTTCGAAGTCACGACGGTGCGGTGTGGCGACGGGGGTTCGCCGCAGCGGACGGTGAGGGTCGCGACGGCGACGAAGGAGAGGGCGTCGCCGAGGAGGAGCCAGTGGTAGGCGGCGGTTGTGCCGAGGGCGAGGGCGGCCGCCGCGATGAGGCCGCCCAGGGCCCAGCCCGCGTTGGCGGCGGTACGGCTGATGGCCTGGTAGCGGATGCGGTCGGGTCCTGCCACGCGGGTTGCGTAGAGCTTGGTGAGCACGTTGGCGGCGCGGTCTCCGAAGCCGCCGACGGCCGAGAAGGTGATCAGCAGGACGTAGTTGTCCGTGGTGAGCAGGGCGAAGGAGGCCAGGGCCCGCAGGAGTTGAAGGGCGGTGAGGACGCGGGTGAGCGGGAACCGGTCGGCGAGGCGGCCGGCGAAGGGGGCGCCCGCGATGCCGATGGCTCCGGCGACCGCGGCGAGGGTGCCCACCTGGGCGACGGAGAGATGCGAGACGTAGGTGAAGTAGAGGACGGACACGGTGGCCCACAGGCCGCTGCCGGTGCGGTCGACGAGGGCGATCACGAGCATTCTGCGACCGTCGCGCCCTCCCGGTATGCGTTGCGGCCGTACGGCTGCGCGACGCGTCGTACCCACTGCTCCCCCTTGCATCGAGTTATGTATTGATACATAGTTGCCGACGTGGCAATACAATATGGGATCAGTGGTACGACGGCCAAGGGGATCGCCGCGTCCGTCGAACGACGCGTGGCCGAGGGCGTGTTGGGGCCGGATACCGCGCTGCCTCCGGTGCGGCGGCTCGCGGACGAGCTCGGGGTGAGTCCGGGGACAGTCGCCACGGCGTACAAGGAGCTGCGGCAGCGGGGCATCGTCGTCACGCGCGGGCGCGGTGGGACGGTGGTGGCGCAGGCTCCCTCGGTGGCCTCCCGGCGACCGCCCCGGGTGCCGGAAGGCCTGCGGGACCTGGCCGGTGGGCACCCCGATCCCGCGTTCCTGCCTGCTCTGGTGCCGCCCTCGCGGCTGTCCCCCGGTGTGCGGTCCCATCGGTCCACGCCGCGGTTGCCGCGGTTGGAGGAGGCCGTACGGGACTGGCTTCGGCCCGATGGTGTGCCGGTGGAACACGTGACCTTCGCGCACGGTGCGCTGGATCTGATCGGGCGACTGCTTTCCGTGGAGTTGCGGCCCGGGGACGCCGTCGCCATGGAGGATCCCGGATATCACCATCTGCTGGATCTGGTCTCGGCGTTGGGGTTGCGCAGCGTGCCCGTCGCCGTGGACGACGAGGGTGTGCGCCCCGATGCCTTGCGTGCGGCGCTGCGGGCGGGTGTGCGTGCCGTGGTGTGCAGCCCCCGGGCGCAGAATCCGTACGGCGGCAGCTTCTCGGCCGTGCGCCGCGACGCGCTGGTCGAGGTGCTCCGGGACGGACCCGAGGTGCTCGTCGTGGAGAACGACCACGCGTCCTCCGTGGCGGCCGCTCCCCTGCGGTCGCTGGCCGCCGGTGGCCTGCCGCGCTGGGTGCATGTGCGGACGGTGAGCAAGTTCCTGGGCACCGACCTGCGGTGGGCCGCGGCGGCCTGTGATCCGACCACGTCGGCACGGCACGACGGGCGGTTGCTGCTGACGTCCGGCTGGGTGAGCCATCTCCTTCAAGAGACCGTCCACGGGCTGATGACGGACGACGGCACGCGCGCGTTGGTCACACGCGCGCGGGAGGCGTACGTGCTGCGCCGGGAGGCCCTCCGCAAGGAGCTGAGCGAGCGCGGAATCGAGGCGCACGGGGTGAGCGGAATGAATCTCTGGGTGCCTGTGCGGGACGAGTCCGCCGTGGTCAACGGGCTGCGGTCGTACGGCTGGTGGGTCGCCGCGGGGGCCCGCTTCAGGCTGGCGTCCGAGCCTGCGGTACGGATCTCCGTCGCCGAACTCGAACCGGTCGACGCGGCGCGGCTGGCCTCGGACTTCGCCGCTGTGCTCGGCGAGGGCGAGTCCGAGGCCACCTATGGAGGGTGATCGACCTCTACGGGAGGTCGATCAGGCGCGTTTGCGGGCGAGGTCCTCGTAGAAGCTCAGCAGGTCGAGGTTGTCGATGGAGCCGGGGTTGACCGCCTTCTCCAACGGGGTGCCCTGGAGAAGGCGTTTGACCGGTACCTCGATGCGCTTCCCGGTGAGGGTGTGCGGAACCCCGGGCACCTCGATGACCTCGTCGGGTACGTGGCGTGGGGAGAGCTGTTCGCGGATCGTCTGCTTGATGCGGCCCAGGAGGGCCTCGTCGAGGACGGCTCCGGGGGCGAGGTGCACGAAGAGGGGCATCCAGTAGCCGCCGTCGGGTTGTTCGATGCCGAGGACGAGTGATTCCTTGATCTCCGGGAGCCGCTCGACCGCTTCGTAGATGTCGGCCGAACCCATGCGCACGCCTTGGCGGTTGAGCGTGGAGTCGGAGCGGCCGTGGATGACCACGGAGCCTCGGGAGGTGACGGTGATCCAGTCGCCGTGGCGCCACACTCCGGGGTACGTGTCGAAGTAGCTGTCGTGGTAGCGGGTGCCGTCCGGGTCGTTCCAGAAGTAGATCGGCATGGACGGCATGGGGTTGGTGACCACCAGCTCGCCGACCTCGTCGACCAGGGGTTCGCCGTTCGGGTCCCAGGACTGGAGGTCGGTGCCCAGCCCGGGGGCCTGGAGTTCGCCGATGTACACCGGGAGGGTCGGTACGGCTCCTGCGAAGCAGGAGCAGACGTCCGTGCCGCCACTGACCGAGGCGATCCACAGGTCGGCCCCGCTCTCTGCGAACTCGTCGTGCAGCCAGCGGAACCCGTCGGGCGGCAGGGGTGATCCGGTGGTGGCGACGCACTGCACCTTGGAGAGGTCGAAGTCGCGGGAGGGGTGCACGCCGGCCTTGCGGCAGGCCATGACGTACGCGGCCGAGGTGCCGTAGAGAGTCGCCCCGGTGCGCTCGGCGACACGCCACTGGGCGCCGATGTCGGGATACCCGGGGCTGCCGTCGTAGAGGACGATCGTCGTGCCGGTCAGGAGGCCGGAGACGAGGAAGTTCCACATCATCCAGCCGGTCGACGTGTACCAGAAGAAGCGGTCCTCGGGGCCCAGGTCGCAGTGCAGGCCGAGCTGTTTGAGGTGTTCTACGAGGATGCCGCCCTGGGACTGGACGATGGCCTTGGGGAGGCCGGTCGTGCCGGAGGAGTAGAGGACCCAGAGGGGGTGCTCGAAGGGGACCGCTTCGAAGACGGGCTCCACGTCGGCCGCGGTCAACGATGCCCACTCCAAGGCGCCTTCGGGGGCGTCGGTGCCCAGGAGGGGGATGTGGACGACGGCGCGCAGGGTGGGCAGTTCGCGGCGGAGTTCGGCGACCGTGTCGCGGCGGTCGTGCTCCTTGCCGCCGTAGCGGTAGCCGTCGACGGTGAACAGGACGACGGGTTCGACCTGTTGGAAGCGGTCGAGGACGCTGCGGGCGCCGAAGTCGGGGGCGCAGGACGTCCAGACGCCGCCCACGGCGGCCGTGGCGAGCAGGGCGACGACGGACTGCGGGATGTTCGGGAGGTAGCCGCTGACGCGGTCTCCGGGGCGTACGCCGAGGGTGCGCAGTTCGGCGGCCAGGGAGCCGACCTGGCGGCGCAGCTCCGACCAGGTGACCGGGGTCGGCTCGTGGGTCTCGTCGACGTACAGGAGGGCCGGTTCGTGGGCGCGGGTCGCCGCCGCGCGCAGGGCGTGCTCGGCGTAGTTGAGGGTCGCTCCGGGGAACCAGTGGGCGCCGGGCATGGAACGGTCGCCGAGCACGCGCGCGTAGGGGGTCGAGAACCGGACGTCGAACCACTCGGTGACGGCCTGCCAGAACGTGTCCAGCTCGTCGACGGACCAGCGGTGCAGTGCCGCGTAGCCGCCGTCGGAGGGGGCTCCGTGGTGTTCGGCCGCCCAGGACTGGAACTTGGTGACCTGTGCCTGGGCGATGTGTTCCGGATCTGGCTGCCAGAGCGGCAGGGGGTTCGCGGTCGACATGGGGCGGCTCCCGGGACTGTGCGCGTCGTGTGCGTCGGTCGCGCACGTGCGGGGGTGTGCGCGTGACGCGGCTGACACGGACGATGCCATGTGATCGACTTCTGCACCAGGGCGTGCCCCACATAGTCCGTGTCGTGAAGATGTGGTCCCACCACGGGTGAACGGCAGTTGAACGACACGGTTATCCGGGGCTTGTAATGGCAGGGTGAGCAGCATGGACGGTCGTGACCTGGTGCGTTCGGTGAAGGTGGTCGGTTCGACGGGGGCGGCGCAGGGGTTGCGTACCGTACGGGCGGCGTGGCGCAGGCAGCGTGCCGACGCCACCGGGCTGCCCGCGCGAGGGGCTGAGCGGGCGCGGGTGCCCGGGCCGGTGCGGGAGGCGGAGCCGGGGCCCGGCGGCGGGATCATCCGGTTCAGCCGTTCCGAACTGCGCATCACCGTCGCCGTGAACGGGGCCGTCTTCTGGGGCTGGGACGGAGCCGCTCCTGAGCCGTCGTACGCGCTCGGCGGGCGCTGTCCCGAGCCGGATCCCCGGGCGGTCCTGGAGCCGGACAAGGACGGCGGCTGGCGGGTCGTGGCGGAGCGGGTGACGGTCGCCGTGTCGCGGCACGGCGCGGTCGAGGTGCGTACGCCCGGAGGTGTGACGCTGCGCCGGGATCTGCCGCCCCGCTGGTGGGAGCCGGTGGGCGGCGGCACGGCCCGCTGGATGCAGCGCTCGGAGGTGGCGGCGGACGCCCGGTTCTTCGGGCTCGGCGGGCGCGCGTCGGGGCCCCGGCTGCGCGACGGGACGTACCGCCTGTGGAACACCGACCCCGGGCACGCCTTCGCGCCGGGTGACGATCCGCTGTACATCACGATGCCCATGCAGTTGGTGGTCGCCGACGCCGCTACGCACCTGGTGTTCCACGACACCTCCTGGGACGGCACGGTGACGCTGCGGGAGGGCGAGGAGGGTGCCGGTTCCGGGCACGACCGGGCCGGGGCGTCCGAGCTGCGGATGGACGGCGGTCCGCTGCGCTGCTGGGTGGTGGTGGGCACCCCCGCGCGCGTGCTGCACGCCTGGTCCTCGCTGACCGGTGCTCCCGCGCTGCCGCCGGCCTGGGCGCTGGGGCACCATCACGCGCGGTGGGGCTTCGGCAGTGAGCGGGAGGTGCGGCGGATCGTCGCCGGCTACCAGGAGCGCGGTCTGCCGCTGGATGCCGTCCACCTGGACATCGACCACTACGACGAGCACCAGGTGTTCACGGTCGACCAGGAGCGCTTCCCGAAGCTGCCGGTGCTCGCCGACGAGTTGCGGCGGGACGGTATCCGGCTGGTGTCGATCGTCGACCCCGCGGTGAAGGCCGAGCCGGGAAACGCCGTCTACGACAGCGGGACGGCCGAGGACGCCTTCGTGCGGGACGCCTCGGGGCGGCTGGTACGGGGCGTCGTATGGCCCGGGGAGGCCGTTTTCCCGGACTTCACGCACGCGCGTGTGCGGGGGTGGTGGGGCGGGCTCTACAAGGAGCGTCTCGCGCAGGGGTTCGCGGGGTTCTGGCACGACATGAACGAACCCACGTCCTTCGCCGCCTTCGGGGAGTCGACATTGCCCCGTTCGGCCCGGCACGACCTGGAGGGGCGGGGCGGTGACCATCGTGAGGCGCACAACGTGTACGCGCTGTGCATGGCGCAGGCCGCCTACCAGGCGTTGCTCGAACTGGCCCCCCAGGAGCGGCCGTTCCTCTTCTCGCGCTCCGGGTGGGCCGGGATGCAGTCCTACGGGGGCACCTGGTCCGGCGATGTGGCCACCGGCTGGCCGGGGCTGCGGGCCTCGCTGTCGCTGGTCATGGGGCTCGGGCTGTGCGGGGTGCCGTACTCCGGTCCGGACGTGGGCGGTTTCGACGGGAGCCCCTCGCCCGAGCTGTATCTGCGCTGGTTCCAACTCGGCGCGTATCTGCCGCTGTTCCGCACCCACGCGAGCCTGCGTGCGGGACGTCGGGAGCCCTGGGAGTTCGGTGCCGACGTGCTGGAGCACGCGCGCGTGGCGCTCGTCGAGCGGCGGCGGCTGCTGCCGTACTTCATGACGCTGGCGCATCTGGCACGGCGGACCGGAGCGCCCTATGTGCGGCCCCTGTGGTGGGGTGCGCCGGAGGATCGCGCACTACGGGACTGCGAGGACGCCTTCCTGCTGGGCGACTGTCTTCTGGTGGCTCCGGTGCTCGATCCGGGGTCGGACCGGCGTGCGGTGCAGTTGCCGAGGGGGCGCTGGTACGACACGGAGACGGAGCGGGCCTACGAGGGGCCGGCCCAGATTCTCGTCGACGCCCCGTTGTCGCGGATTCCGGTGCTCGCGCGCGCGGGTGCCGTTCTGCCGGTGCGGGGCGCGGACGGCGGGCTTGAGCTGGAGGTGTGGGCGCCCGCCCGCGGGCGGACCGGGGGCGGGCTGGTGGTGCCGGATGCGGGCGACGGATGGGACGAGCCGGAGATCGAGCGGTACGTCGCCCGCTGGGAGAGCCGACGAGTGGTGGTGGAGCGGGAGTTGGAGGACGGCGTGAGCGTGCCGTCCTACCCGGTGCGGGTGCGAGGGCTCGGTGCGGGCTGAGCTCAGATGTACCGGCCTTCGAACCAGGCCCTGATGGCCACGGTGTGCAAGGGGAAGGCGAGCTCCTCCGGCCTGCGCAGGAGGTGCCAGCCCTCCGTCTCGTCGGTGGCGACGGACTTGGGCAGGCCTTCTACAGGGCGCTCGGGGAGGACTCCGAAGAGCAGGAGATGCCCGTCGGGCGAGCTGATGGCGTCGACGAGTCGTACGTCACGGCTCGCGGCGTCGATGCCCGTCTCTTCCCTGAGTTCGCGGACGAGGGCCTGTCGCCAGTCCTCGCGGTCGTCGACGTAACCGCCGGGCAGGGCGACGCCTCCGCGCGCGGGAGCGACGGTTCGGGTGATGACGACCAGGGCGGTGCCCTTCGTGTCGTACACGGGCTGGAGTGCGACGGCGACGGGCAGCGGGTTGCGGTAGGCGACGGTGCCGCAGGCCGGGCAGGTACGGGGCCAGCCGGAGACGCCCTCTCCGTAGGGCGATCCGCAGCTCGAACAGTGGGAGTTCGGCCCGGAGTTGGGGACGGAGGCTTGAGTTTCGGACACCCGGCGGACTGTATCCGATCAAGCGGAGGGCGTCTTTCCGGGGGCCGTGCGAGAAACGGGAAACGGCCGGGACCACCCCCGTGGGCCCCGGCCGTTCCTCCCGATACCACGACGCCGGAAGTGGCTCGATGGTTCACCGAAACGCCCTGCTCATTTTCCGTTGCCCGTGGCACACTTCTGACGTTCCGTCAGATCCAGTGCTGTGGAGGGACGTTGTCGCGGACACGCACACCTGTGGTCACCGATTGGTTCACCGGGGACGGGGACGACTTCCGGTTGCTCGGCACGCGCTGTTCCGCGTGCGCCTCGGTCTTCTTCCCGCGTGAGGACAGCCACTGCCGCAACCCGGCCTGTCTGGGCGGCGAACTGGCGGAGGTCCCGCTGTCGCGGCGCGGCCGGGTCTGGTCCTACACGGACAGCCGGTACCGGCCGCCGTCACCGTATGTGACCGATCCGGAACTTCCGTGGGAGCCGTACGCGTTGATCGCTGTGGAGCTGGAGTCCGAGCGGATCGTGGTGCTGGGACAGGCGGTTCCCGGGATCACCGTCGCCGATCTGACGGTGGGCATGGAGGTGGAGGTCGTCCCCGGTGTGCTGAGCGAGGACGCGGAGACGACCTGGACGACCTGGCACTGGCGGCCTACGGAGGTGGCGGTATGACGGGGGACGTGGCGGTGCTCGGCGCGGGCATGCACCCCTGGGGCAAGTGGGGGCGGAGCTTCGTCGAGTACGGGACGGCGGCGGCCCGGGCGGCGCTCGCCGACGCCGGCCTGGAGTGGCGGGACGTCGGCTCGATCGTCGGCGCGGACACGGTGCGTGGCGGATATCCCGGGTATGTGGCGGGCGCGACGTTCGCGAAGGCGCTGGGCTGGCAGGGGGCCCGGGTGGCGAGCGTGTACGCGGCGTGCGCGTCCGGGGCGCAGGCCGTCAACGCCGCGCGGGCGCAGATCCTTTCGGGGCTCGCGGACGTGGTGCTGGTCGTGGGCGCCGATGCCGCGCCCAAGGGGTTCTTCCGGCCGGCCGGCGGGGAGCGGCACGACGATCCGGACTGGCTCCGCTTCCGGGTCCTGGGGGCGACGAACCCGACGTACTTCGGGCTGTACGCGCGCAGGCGGATGGCCCTCCACGGGGACACTCCGGAGGACTTCGCCCAGGTCAAGGTGAAGAACGCCGCCCTGGGCGCGCTGAATCCGTACGCGCGCTACCGCAAGCGGGTCTCCGCCGAGGAGGTCGCCGCCTCGGCGGTGGTCGCCGATCCGCTGCGGCTGCTGGACATCTGCGCCACCTCGGACGGCGGGGCCGCCCTGGTGCTGTCCAGCATGGAGTTCGCGCGCGGTCACGGTGCGGCGGACCCGGTGCGGATCCGGGCGGTGTCCACGGTGACGCCGCGCTATCCCAACACGGTGCTGGACCTCCCGGACATCGCCACGGACTCGGCGGCGGGGGCGTCACCGCCGGACGAGACCTTCCGGGCGTCGATCGCGCGCGCGGCCTACGAGGAGGCGGGCCTCGGCCCCGAAGACCTCTCGCTGGCCGAGGTGTACGACCTGTCCACCGCCCTGGAGTTGCAGTGGTACGAGGATCTGGGGCTGTGCGCCGAGGGCGAGGGCGCCAAGCTGCTGCGGGAGGGCGCGACGACCCTGGGCGGGCGCATACCCGTGAACGCGAGCGGTGGGCTGGCTTCCTTCGGGGAGGCGGTGCCGGCTCAGGCGATCGCCCAGGTCTGCGAGCTGACCTGGCAGTTGAGAGGCGACGCGGGTGACCGGCAGGTCGCGGGGGCGCGGGTGGGGATCACCGCCAACCAGGGGCTGTTCGGGCACGGGTCGGCGGTGCTCGCGGTGCGCTGAGCGGCTGAGTGCCGCGCACGCGGTGTGATCAGCCCGCAAGCCTGCGTGAACGTCTTATGAACTGGGCCTGGGCGTGCGCCGGTAGCGTCATCATGCTGCCGTGCGCTCCTGGACGGATACTCTCCGCTTCGCCTTCCAACCGGTGGTCAATCTGACCACCGGAGGGATCGCAGGGCTGGAGGTACTCGTCCGCCCGGAGACCGGCGACATCCTGGCCGAGGCCCGGCGCGACCCCGAACTCGACGGCAAGCTGGCCGTGTTGGCGGTCCGCGCCGCCGCCCGCAAGGAGACGCTGCTGCCGCTGCACATCAATGTGTTCGCCGGCACCCTCGCGGACCTCGGCGGCCTCACCGCGCTGCACAGCGCGGTGCGCGAGGCGGGACGGCTGCCGTGGGAGCTGACGGTCGACATCGTCCCGCCGTTCACGCACGTGCCTCAACGGGCGCTCCTGGAGGCGGTGTCCGCGCTGCGGGGCCAGGGGTTCCGGATCAGTGCGGACGGCGTCGGCGACGGTGACGTACCCCTGCGGCTGCTCACGGACATGGCACCCGACCTGGTGAAACTCGACGCGTCACTGCTGGCGCGGCCGGCCGCGGTGCGGGCCATGCGGACCCTGTGCGAGCAGTTGGGCGCCCTGCTCTCCGTGGAGGGGGTGGAGACCGAGGCGCAGTGCGCTGCCGCGCGGTCCGCCGGGGCCCAGTTGGCGCAGGGCGAGTTGTTCGCGCCGCCGACCCGGATTCCCGCGGCGGACGTATACGTTCCGCCCCGCGCGCCCGGCCTCGCGACGACACCGCAGTCGGGGCCGTGGATACGGGAGTTCGTACGGCCGGCCGCACTGCTGCCCGACACCGCGTCCGCCAGTCAGGTGCGGGCGCTGCTGACCGGCTCGCCCGACGTGTCCGGGGTGGTACTCGTGGACCGCGACGGGGTGCCGGTCCGGTCGGTGCACCGGTCCCGCTTCCTGCTGTCCATGTCGGGGCGCTACGGCCACGCCCTGTACGCCGACCGGCCCGCGGCCAAGCTCGGCGACATGCCGCGGACGGTCGGCGTCGACGCGACCGCCTGGGAGGTCCTGGACGTCGTAGCGGTCGGCGACGCGGACCGTACGTCGGACGATGTGGCGGTGATCGACCGGTACGGGCGGTGCGTGGGCGTCGTACGACTGGCGGATCTGGTCCGGGCGTTGGCCGAGACCCGGGTGGAGGAGGCCGCCGGCCTCAATCCGCTGACCCGGCTGCCCGGTTCGGACGCGATCACCGGTGAGGTGGACCGGCGGATCGCGGACGGGCGGACGTTCGCGCTGAGTTGGCTGGATGTCGACCACTTCAAACGGGTCAACGACGAGGCCGGTTTCGCGGCGGGCGACGAGTTGATCCGGTCGGTCGGGCGAGCGCTGCAGTACGCGGCGACCGGCCACGCGCGCGTGGGGCACATCGGCGGGGACGACTTCCTGGTGCTCACCGATCCGGAGGGGCTGGAGCCGCTGGCCGCCGCCGTGCTCGATGTGTCCTGGGCGGCGGGCGGCAGGCCGGTGACGCTGTCCCTGGCCACCGTCCTGTGCGTACCGGGCAGTGTGACCGACCACCGGCAGGCGGCCGCCGGTCTGGCGCCGCTGAAGAAGGCGGCGAAGTCGCTGGACGGCACGAGCTGGGTGCTGGGCCGGGCGGGGCTGGCCGAGTACGAGATCCTGCGCGGAACGCATGTGACGCCCGCACAGGCCGCCCGCACGGCGGCGGAGTCGCACGGTCGCCGATAGCGGCCCGGCGGCTTCCTACGGGGCTCCAGGGGCCGCCAAGGCGGGTGTCACCGTTGCCGTCCGCGACCTTGACGCTCCCTGGGCACCGGTGAACACTTCCCGGTGTCGGTCGACATCGCCGTACATTCTCGGCGTACCAGGCACTGCGCTGCGCGGGCTCCGCCTGCGCTCAGGCCCACTCCCCCACGGGCGATCTCGGCTGCCACGGCACGCTCGTCACGGACGCCGGGCGGGGCGCGGGACCCTCCCTGCCTTCGGCTGAAGTCGCCAAGGGAACCACACCCTGTACGGAGGACCGGGGCCGACCGTCCCGGGCGAGGGCCTAGGAGCCGCCATGAGCAATGGAGACATATTCCTCGGTGAGGTCATCGGCACCGCGATACTGATCCTCTTCGGCGCCGGCGTGGTCGCCGCCGTCGTACTGAACTACTCCAAGGCACAGAACTCCGGTTGGATCGTCATCGCGTTCGGATGGGGCTTCGGCGTGATGGCCGGGGCGTACACCGCCGCACCGCTGTCCGGCGGGCAACTCAATCCGGCGGTGACCATCGGCATCGCCATCGACACCGGGAAGTGGGACAAGGTCCCGCTCTACATCGCGGGCCAGATGGTCGGCGCCATGCTCGGCGCGGTGCTGTGCTGGCTGGTCTACTACGCGCAGTTCCAGGCCAACGCCGAGGAGGAGATGGCGCAGCCCACGCTCGGGATCTTCTCCACCACGCCGACGATCCGCAACGTCGTGGCGAACCTGATGACGGAGATCATCGCGACGATCGCGCTGGTCCTGCCGATCCTGGCCTTCGGGCTCACCAAGGGACTCGGCACGTCCGGCACGGCGGTGCTGGTCGTCTCCTTCCTGGTGGTCGGCATCGGTCTGTCGCTCGGCGGCCCCACCGGATACGCCATCAACCCGGCCCGCGACCTGGGCCCCCGCATCGTCCACTCGCTGCTCCCGATCCCCAACAAGGGCACCTCGGACTGGAGTTACGCGTGGATCCCGGTGGTGGGACCGCTCATCGGCGGAGCGCTCGCCGGAGTCATCTTCAACGCCGCCTTCTGACAACGGTCTTCCGAGAGCAGCCTTCCGAAGGATCTGAAGGACACGACAAAGGGGTCGTCATGACGGACAAGTTCGTCGCCGCAATCGACCAGGGCACCACCTCCAGCCGCTGCATCGTCTTCAACCAGGACGGCGCGATCGTCGCCGTCGACCAGCGCGAGCACCGCCAGATCTTCCCCAAGCCGGGCTGGGTGGAGCACGACGCCACCGAGATCTGGTCCAAGGTGCAGGCCGTGGTCGCCGGGGCGATCGCCAAGGCGGGACTGCGCGCCGACCAGCTCAGCGCGCTCGGCATCACCAACCAGCGTGAGACGACGGTCCTTTGGGACCGCGCCACCGGCAAACCCGTGCACAACGCCATCGTGTGGCAGGACACCCGCACCGCGGCCCTGTGCAAGCAACTGGGCGGCTCGGACGGGCCGGACCGCTTCCGCGAACAGACCGGCCTGCCGCTCGCCAGCTACTTCTCCGGCCCGAAGGCGGCCTGGCTGCTCGACAACGTTCCGGGCCTCAGGGACCGCGCCGAGCGCGGGGAGATCGCCTTCGGCACGATCGACTCCTGGCTGATCTGGAACCTCACCGGCGGCGTCGACGGCGGCAAGCACGTCACCGACGTGACGAACGCCGGACGCACCATGCTGATGAACCTGGAGACCCTCCAGTGGGACCCGTCCATCCTCTCCGCGATGAACGTCCCCGAGGCGATCCTCCCCGAGATCAAGTCCTCGGCCGAGGTCTACGGCACCGCGGTCGGCCAACTCGCGGGCGTGCCCGTGGCGTCGGCCCTGGGCGACCAGCAGGCGGCCGTGTTCGGGCAGGCCTGCTACGACGTGGGCACGGCGAAGAACACCTACGGCACGGGCAGCTTCCTGCTGCTCAACACCGGGAACCGGCCGGTGCCTTCGAAGAATGGGCTCCTCACGACGATGGGCTACAAGATCGGCGGCGAGGCGCCGGTCTACTGCCTGGAGGGGTCGATCGCCGTGACGGGCGCGCTCGTTCAGTGGTTCCGCGACCAACTCGGCATCATCCGTAGCGCCGACGAGATCGAGACTCTCGCCGCGAGCGTGGACGACAACGGCGGCGCGTACATCGTGCCCGCGTTCTCCGGCCTGTTCGCGCCCTACTGGCGCTCCGACGCGCGCGGAGTCGTCACCGGGCTGACCCGGTACGTCACGAAGGGGCACCTCGCGCGCGCGGTGCTGGAGGCGACGAGCTGGCAGACGCGCGAGGTCGTGGACGCCATGTTCCAGGACTCCGGGGTGCAGATCACCACCCTGAAGGTGGACGGCGGCATGACCAAGAACAACCTCCTGATGCAGCACCAGGCGGATGTCCTCGGGGTGCCGGTGATCCGGCCCAAGGTCTCCGAGACGACCTGCCTGGGCGCCGCCTACGCGGCCGGGCTCGCCACCGGTGTCTGGAACGACCTGGACGAGCTGAAGGCGCACTGGCAGAAGGACGTCGAGTGGACGCCGTCCATGGAATCGTCGGTGCGGGACCGCGAATACCACAACTGGCGCAAGGCCGTGGAGAAGAGCTTCGGCTGGCTGGAGGAGGGCGACAACTAGGCGCGCACACGCGTGCGTCGTTCCATCAGGCACACGCGCGTGTGTGCCGTTTCCCAGAGCTGCGGCCCGTACCCCGGTCGGCGGGGGTACGGGTCGCGCCCGCGCCTCAGCTGGTGACGCTCTGGCGGCGCTTCGCCCCGTACTCCATCGCGTGCTGGACGACCTCGATGAGGACCTCCTTGACCGACGCCCGGTCGCGCGCGTCGCACAGCATGAGCGGTACGTCCTCGTCGAGGTCGAGGGCCTGGCGTACGGCGTCCACCGGGTACCGGTCGGCGCCCTCGAAGCAGTTGACGCCGACGACGAAGGGTATGGAGCGCCGCTCGAAGTAGTCGAGGGCGGCGAAGCAGTCCTCCAGGCGGCGGGTGTCGGCGAGCACGACGGCACCGAGTGAGCCCTCGGAGAGCTCGTCCCACATGAACCAGAACCGCTCCTGGCCCGGCGTACCGAAGAGGTACAGCACCAGGTCGTCCCGCAGGGTGATGCGGCCGAAGTCCATGGCCACCGTGGTGGTGTGCTTGCCCTCCACCCCGCTGGTGTCGTCGACCGGACGCCCTGCCTCGGTGAGCAGTTCCTCCGTGCGCAGCGGCCTGATCTCGCTGACCGCGCCGACGAGGGTCGTCTTGCCCACGCCGAAGCCGCCGGCCACCAGGATCTTGAGCGTGACGGGCTCGACCGGAGGCTTGCCTCGCTCAGTACGCCCGAAGATCATCGGTCTTTTCTCCTGCTTGATGGGGGTAGGGGGGCGGTGGCCCGCGCCGCTCACAGGGCCCGGAGGCCGGTGATGACGTCGCGCAGAATACTCTCGTCCACCAGTTCGGCAGGGGGCACGGGACGCGACACATGGACGAGTTCCCCGTCGACGAGGTCCCCGATGAGGACCCGTATCACCCCGATGGGCAGGTCGAGTTCGGCGGCGAGTTCGGCGACCGACTGCGGGGCGTCACGGCAGAGACCGACGATGTCCACGTGTTCCGGGGACAGCGTCTGGTCGGTCTCCGAGTCGTCCGCCTGGGACTCCGCGATCACCACCGCGATCAGGTCGAGGCGGTGCTGGGCCGCGCTGGTGGTGCGACCGCGCGTCATCGCGTACGGACGGACGACCGGTCCGGCCTCGTCGTCGAACCAGTGGCCTCTTCCCTGACCGTCTCTGCTCATGTCACTTCACTACCCGCCGGAGGACAGATCGGTGCGCGGAGCGGCGCCCAGATGCACACCGACCCGCTTCACGAGCAGTGTCATCTCGTAGGCGACCTGTCCGACGTCCGAGTCCGCGTCCGAGAGAACGGCGAGGCAGCTGCCGTCGCCCGCGGCCGTCACGAACAGGAAGGCCTCGTCGAGTTCGACGACCGTCTGCCGCACGCTGCCCGCCTCGAAGTGGCGGCCGACGCCCTTGGCGAGGCTGTGGAAGCCGGAGGCCACGGCGGCCAGGTGTTCGCTGTCCTCCCGGGTCAGGTCCTGGGACACGCCGGTGGCCAGGCCGTCGCCGGAGAGCACGACGGCCTTGCGGATGCTGGCGACGCGCTCGACGAGGTCGTCGAGGAGCCAGTTCAGCCCCGCCTGGTCGGTGCTGTGGCCGGTCGCCTTTGGTGCGGTCATCGACCGTCCCCCTTAGTTCCTGGTGCGGTGCCGCCTCGGGCGTCGTCGCCCTCGGCGTTCTCCTCACGGCCACGCTGCCAGCCGCGCTGGAGCGAGGCCATGCGGCTGCGTACCTCGTCGGCGTCGCGCTCGGCGACCTCCGCCGGGCTCGCTGCGCGCCGATCGGGGTCCTGTTTCAGCTGCGGGGCCAGGTTGGCCTGACGTACGCGTCTGGGCAGCGCTCCCGTGTCGGGCCCGGTCCGGCTCGGCGGGGTGTCGGGGTCCACACCGCTGGACGCGATCTCGGCCCGCCTGGTGCGCCTGGGGAGGTCGGGAGTCCCGGGCGGCTCGCCGAAGCCGCGCGCCGGGGGAGCCTGGGGCGGCGCGGATTCGGCGCGCCCACCGGGCACGTCGGTGCGCCGCCGAAGCGGTGTGTCACCGCGCCGCCGGGCCGGGAGGGGTGCGGGGCCGTCCGTTTCCGGTCCGCCCAGGCTCGGGGCCGTGGAAGGGCCGTCGAAGTCAGCCTCTCCGGAGTCCCCCGGTTCACGTCGGGAACGCTGCTCGACCACCGGGCGTCCGTGGGAGCTGACCAGCTTGGGCGTACGGCGTCGGGGCAGCGGGAGCGGTTCGCCGCGGTGGCCGTCCGTGTCGGCCCTGGAGGCCTGCTGGTGCGGCTCGACGGGGCGAACCGGGGTGAGGTCGTCCCGGTGGCCGCCGGAGCGGCGTGGGCGGAAGACTCCGCCGCGCTCACCGTCCTCGTCGTCGAGGGAGTTCGGGTAGCCGTCGAGGTTGTCCAGGTCGACAGGGGCTTCCAGTTCGACCGGGCCGTCCAGAAGGCCGGGCGGCAGACCGGGCAGTTTCGCGGGCACCTGGGAGAGCGCGGAGCGGCGGCTCTCCTCCAGTTCGGCCTCCTTCGTCGGCCGGGGCCGGTCGAGGCGGAAGCCGATGCCGTTGGTGTCCGGGATCTCGTCGCTCAGCAGGGCGTCGGGGATGAACACGACGGCGGTGGTGCCGCCGTACGGGGAGGGCTGCAGCGAGACGCGGACGTTCTGCCGCTGGGCGAGCCGGCTGACCACGAACAGGCCGAGCCGGTCGGTGTCGGAGAGTTCGAACTCGGGTGTCTCGGCGAGCCGGAGGTTGGCGTCCAGGAGTGCTTCGGCCGCCATGCCGAGGCCGCGGTCGTGGATCTCCAAGGTGAAGCCGTTGGCGACCCGCTCCCCCAGGACCTGGACGGCGGTGTGCGGAGGGGAGAACACCGTGGCGTTCTCCAGGAGTTCGGCCACGAGGTGGGTGAGGTCCGCGACGGCCGGGCCGGTGACGGCGATGCGCGGCAGCCGGCGCACCTCGATGCGCTCGTAGTCCTCGACCTCGGCGACGGCCGCGCGGACGATGTCCATGAGCTGGACCGGCTTGCGCCACTGCCGGGACGGGGCGGCCCCGGAGAGGATCACCAGGCCCTCGGCATGGCGGCGCATACGCGTGGTCAGGTGGTCGAGGCGGAACAGGTCGGCGAGTTCGTCGGTGTCCTCGGTCCTGCGCTCCATGGTGTCGAGCAGGGTGAGCTGCTTGTGCAGCAGGACCTGGCTGCGGCGGGCGAGGTTGACGAAGACCTCGGAGACACCGGAGCGCAACTCGGCCTGCTTGACGGCGGCTTCAACGGCGGCGCGCTGCAGGGTGTTGAGGGCCTGGCCGACGTCGCCGATCTCGTTCCTGTCGTACTCCAGGCGCGGGACCTCGGTCTCCACGTCGACCACTTCGCCGACGGACAGGCGGCGCATCACGCTGGGCAGCCGCACTCCGGACGCCTCGTGGGCGTCCAGGCGCAGTTGACGCAGGTCGCGGATGAGGCCGCGGCCGATGCGCACGGACAGGAAGAGCGAGAACAGGAGGGCGATCAGTCCGAGGACGCCGGCGACGGCCGCCTTGAGGATGACGCCCATCGCGACCGGGCGAACGCGGTCCTGATAGCGGTCGTTGGCCTGGTCGTCGAGCGTGCCGAGCTTGTCCAGCACGGCGCCGGCCGCGGTGTTCCAGGTCTGCGCGGTGACGTTGCGGGGCGACCCGGACTCGGAGGAAGAGGCGGCCTGTTCGGCCGCGCGCAGCGGGGCGCTGGCCGCGTTCTTCCAGAAGCGGTCGAAGTGGTCGCGCTCCGAGGAGGGCAGCAGCGGCAGGTTGATGTCGTACATCAGGGTGCGCTGGGCGACGAGGTCGGAGATGTCGCGGGTCTCGCCCCGGGTGAGCTTGCCGACGATCAAGGACGAGCCGAGCAACGCGTCCTCGCGGGAGAGGAGTTCACGCGCGCGGGCGAGGTTGACGAGGGCGCGGTACTGCTTGTCCATCTCGACGTTGTCGACGACGTGGAGGTTGGACAGCAGCACGTAGCACGGGTCGACCAGGTGGTTGTAGAGATCGAGTGCCTGGGCGCGGCTGACAGTGCCGTCCTCGACGCTGCGCCGCAGCGACTGGAGACCGTCGAAGGCGTCGAGGACCGCGGAGACACGGCTGTCGGTGGACTGCCCCATCGCGTCGCGCACATCCGGGTTCTCGGCGTTCTTCCGGATCTTGGCGACGGCCTTGTCGGTCGCGGTGCGGCTGCGCCTGAGGTCCGTGAGTCCGTCGGCGGCCCGGGGGTCGGCGAGATAGACGAGCGACTGCCG
The DNA here is from genome assembly GCF_040655155.1 of Streptomyces sp. NPDC050508. Classification (NCBI taxonomy): domain Bacteria; kingdom Bacillati; phylum Actinomycetota; class Actinomycetes; order Kitasatosporales; family Streptomycetaceae; genus Streptomyces; species Streptomyces sp. NPDC050508. The sequence goes on along the minus strand of NZ_JBFAJJ010000005.1, from coordinate 585,194 downwards.
GCGTTCCTGCTGGATGACGCGGACGGTGTCCTCGGCGGGATAGCCGATCTTCTCGACGACCGACGACACGTTGAACAGGTCTCCGGCCGCCCGGCCGGTGAGGTACGTGGCGAACGCCCAGATCGCGGTCAGGGACACGAGCGGCACGAGAAGGAGCGCCACGATCTTCCGGCGGATGGACTTCCCGCGAAAGCGCATGGCCTCCCCCAGCTGGACCCCCGCCGACCGGGGGCACACATGTACGTCAACAAACGGCGCGAGCCTACTACTGACACAGAGGTAACTCGAAGAGCTGTCCGGAGCGTGAACTTCCGCAACAGCAACGCGACATGGGGAGTTGTCGGGGCATTGCGGGAGATTGCCGCCCCGATATCCCCCGGATCACCACACCTCACCCGATCGGTTCACTTGGCCAGTTGGCCGGAATTTTTCGCCTGTTGGGAATCTTCGTGGCGTGTTGTTCGTCTTTCTCTACGGGACATGGGGGCGGAACCGGCCACACGAGCCGCATCCGCAACCGTGCGGCGTAAAACAGCGCAAGCCGGGCACCCACTGGGGAGCGGAGTCTTCGGACTCCGGGGCGAGTGGTGTACCGGCGGTGGGGAGGACACGTTGATGGGCACGGCGGAGCGGCAAGAGGCGCTTGAGGACGGCGTCGCGGCGCGGTCGACGGGGGACGGCGAGGCCCGAAGGCACCCGGACGGCCCGGCGGCGGAGTTCGACAAGCCGCGCGCGGCGCGCGCGACAGCGGAACAGCAGGAGTACTACCGCCCGTTGTGGATCGAGGAGCCCGCGCGTCGGCGTCGGCTGCCCGATCCGGTGCGTACGGCGGCCGTGCGGGCGGTGCTCATCATCGCCGTGACGCTGATTCAGGCCACAGTGGCCTTCCTGTGCACGATGGCCGGGTCCTGGCTGGCGTTCCCTATGGTGATCAGCAGCGTGGTCAGCACGGTGGTGGCCACCTGGGGCGTCCTCGACGTATGGGTGACCCGCCAGATGTGGAACCAGCGCAATGGCGTGGTCTCCGAGCCCAGCAGCACGGCAAGGGCCCTCCGCCGCGAGCGGCGTCGGGCCCAGCGCCAGGCGAAGGCCACCCGGCGGGCGCAGGAGCGGATAGCCCGCAAGAGCGGCGCCGGGCAGTTGTCGCACTCCTGAGGTCCGTCCACTGGGGATCGTCTACGGGGCGGTCGGCGCCGGGCGTTTGAACATCCGGGTCGCGGTGATCTCGCTGTGCACCGACTCCCCCTCTCCGGCTGGGGCCTGCTGCGGCAGGCCCGGCCGGAGGTGTTCCTCCACGCTGATGTACTTGAGACCTGCCCGCAGGTCGGCGTCGTTGCGCAGCCGGATGACCAGCGGGAACTCGGCCAGTGCCGTGGTGTCGAACAGGCCTGTGGTGTACAGGAGTTGGACGCCGAGCGCGTCGGACACTGCTCGCTGCAGCTCCAGCAGATACGTGGCGTTGGCCCGTCCGATGGGGTTGTCGAGGAAGAGCGTGCCGGCGTGCCGGTGCTTGTCGCGGCCCCGGTCGTTGGAGCGCAGCGCGGCCATCGTGCAGTACAGGGCGATGGCCGCCGTGAGCAGCTGACCGCCGGAGAACACGTCGCCCATCTGCCCGACGGGCACCCGCTCGGCACGCAGTACGGCGTCCGGCTTGAGGATCTCCACGGCGACACCCTTGGGCTCCAGGGCGGCACCAACTCCCCTCAGCAGCAGGGACATTCCGTCGCGCCGCATGTCGGAGTTCTTCTTCACGGCGGCCCGGGTGGCCTCGTCGACGACCTCGCCGAGCCGCTCGGTGAGGGTGGCCTGGTCGGGCTCCTCGAAGCGGATGCGCAGGAACTCCTGCCCGGACCACTCGCCGAGCCCCTCGGGCAGCCGGGACAGCCGCTGCGCGGACCGCAGGGTCGCCAGCGCCGACTCGACGAGCCCACGCAGCCGGTCCACGATCGAGTCGCGGTTGCGCTCCAATTGCGCCAACTCGTCGGTGAGGACCCGGAGTCGGGGCGCGAAGGCGTCGGCCCACTTCTGCGCGTGCTCGGGCAGCGCGGACGCCGGCAGCTCACGGATCTGCTGCCGCGCGGGGGTCCGTACCTGCTCGTACCGCGTGGAGTTGGCGTGCCGCACCAGCACATCACTCGCCTCGCGTACGGCGCCCTCGGCTGCGGACAGGTCGGCGGCGCAGCCGCGCAGCGAGCGACGGGCCTCGGCGGCGGAGTGCCGGGCCTCCTCCACGCTGCCCGGGTACGGCTCCTGCTCCTCCTGCTCCTCGTCCGAGGAGTGCTCGCGCAGCAGGTCACGGAGCATCGCGGCGGTCTCGTCGAAGCCGCCGGCCCCGTCCTCGGCGGCGCGGTGGGCGTCGAGGAGCTCGGCGTGCGCCTCACGGGCCTGGCCCAACGCGTCGGTGCGGGAGCCGAGTTCGGCCGTCGCCGTGCGCAGCAGGGCCTGGGCGTGCTCGGCGTCGCGCGGGACCAGTTCCTCGGCCAGCTCGGTGTGTGCCTCGCCGTCCTGGGGCGCGTGCCGCTCGGCCTCCCCGCGCAGCCGCCCGAGTTGCTCGCTCGCGGTCGACACCCGGGTCTCCAGGAGCTGCACCAGCTCCTCGGCACGCGCCGCGGCGGCCTGCCGGGACGGTCCGTCGGAGCCGTCGGGTGACTGCAACAACTGCGCCGCGCGCGTGCGGACCTTGTTGCTGAGCCGGTCCAACTCCGCGATCGCCGCGCTCTCGTCACTCTCCGCCCGCGCCTGCTCGGCCCGCAGGTCGGCGCCGACACCGACCTTCTCGTAGAGCTGCGAGGCGGCCCGATAGGCCTCGCGGAGGGCGGGCAGCGCAGGCTTGGGCACGTCCGGGTCGTCTTCCGGTACGTCGTCGGGGGCGCCCGCGATCTCGGAGCGCTCGGCGCGCAGCGCACGGGCCGTGCGACGGGCGTCGTCGGCGGCTCGCTGGGCGGCGCGGCGGTCCTCGTCGGCGGCGCGGGCGCGCTCCAGGCAGGACTGGGCGCGGACCTCCGACTCGCTTGCCTCGTCGGCCAGTTCACGCACCTTGACCTGCCAGCCGGCGCGTTCCCGCAGCCGGAAGGCGAGTCCGGCGAGGGCGTCGGCGGCACGCCGGGCCTTCTGCGCGGTCTCCTGCCGCTCGTCGCGGACCTGGGCGGCCTCGGCGGCGGCTTCGTCGGTCTCGGCCCGCACGGTCCGTGCCTCGGCGAGCTCGGCCTCGGCCTCCTCGGCGAACGCGCGGGTGTCCTGCGCGGCCTGCGCCAGCTCGACCAGCCGCCCGGTCGGACAGCCGGTGCGCCAGGACGCGAGCCGCGCCGCCAGCTCCCGGTCCTTGCCGAGCCGCGCGGCGAGCGTACGGATCTCGTCGTCCCGCTCGCCCGCCCGCGCGCGCAGCGCCTGCCGCTCCTCGTCGGCGGCGTGCTCGTCGTGCATGGCCGGGTTCGGCGGCACGAGGAAGACGTCGCCGCTCTGGGAATCGGGCGCCGGAGTCGGGGCGAGCAGAGCGGCGGCCGTTCCGACCGCCACGGCGGACCGGGGCAGCAGGGCCGCGTCGTTGAGGGCTTCGCGGGCACGCGCGTGCGTGTCCGGGTCGGTGATGATCACACCGTCGACCAGCTCGGGCCGGGCGGCCAGCACGCGCGCGTGGTCGGTGGGGTCGACGGCCTGGGCGAGGTAACGCCAGCCGGGCAGGGCGGGGATGCCGTGCTCGCCGAGGTACTCCACGGTGGCCAGCACATCGGGGCCGGGCGGCAGCAGTCCGCCGTCACCGAGCGCCCCGAGGATCCGCGAGTCGTCGGCGGCAGCGGTCCGCAGGTCGAAGAGCTGTCGCTCGGCGGAGGTGACCCCGTCGTCGAGCAGCTCGCGCAACTCGTCGGCGAAGCGGTCGAGTTCCTCCGGGGTGAGAGGGCCTTCGGCGAGGGGGCGGGAGGCCTTGGTGGTACCGGGGTGCGCGACCGAGGAGGCGTTGGCGGCGGAACGGCCGCTTGTCGCAAGGCCGTTGGCGGAGGCGGCTTTGGCGGAGGCGCCGGTCCGTGCATCCGACTCGGCACCAGCACCGGCGGCACCCGAGCTGCCTACGCCCCCGGCATCCCCCTGTCCCGTCGCCGCCCCGTCGCCCGCACGCCCACCGCCCGCACCACGCGGTACCGGCACACCACCGCCCCCGGCACCGAAGGCACCGGGCAAGCTGAGCAGCTCCGCCAGCCGCTCCTCCCCCGCCAACCCCTCGGCAAGGCGCCGCTCGGCGTCGTAGGTCCGCTCCGCGGCGCTCGCCGCGTCGGACGCGCGGGCCGCCGTCAACTCCGCGCGGGACTCGGCCGAAGCGGCTTCCCTGGCGTGTTCGGAAGCCCGACGGGATGCCTCGCGCGCGGTGTCCCAGGCGGCCACGGCGGTCTTCTCGGCGTCGCTCGCGGCAAGGGCCGCGCGGGCGGGGTCGGCGTCGGGGGCACTGTCGTCGAGCCAGCCCGCGCGCACCGCCTCGGCGGTCTCCTGCTCGACCTCACTCAGCCGCTGGCGCAGATGGCCGACCTCGCTGCGGGCGCGCTGCGCCTCGGTGGCGGCGGAGGTCGCGTCCCGGTGGGAGACCTCGCCGACCTCCTGGAGGGCGGCGGACCTCTCCTCTCCCTCGTTGGCGAGGTTCTCGGCGCTCTCCGCGGCCTCGTGCAGGGCCCGTACGAGATCGACGGCGGCCTTGGCCCGGGCGGCGAGCGCCGGTGCGGCGTCCCGCTCGGCCTCGCGGATCGCGACAGCCACGCGCGCGGAGCGATCGGCCGCGGCGCGGTGCCGCAGGACGGCCTCGGCGGCCTGCCAGGCGGAGTGCAGGGTGCGCGCGTCGGCCAGCTCACGCTTCTGCGCGGCGGCGGACTTCTCCGTGGTGGCGAGCGCCAACGAGGCGTGCCGGTAGGCCAGTTCGGCGGCGATGAGCGCGCTGCGCTCCCGCGCTCCCTCGGAGTGCGTGACGGCGTACGCGGCGGCGGTGACCCGCTGGGCGAGGTCGGCGGCCCGGACCCGCTCCTGCCCGCCCCGCGCGGACAGCCGACGTGCCAGGGTGCGGGTACGGCGCTCGGCGCCCGCGTGGATGTCACGCGCGCGTGCCCGTGCCTCGGCGGCCTCGACGATGCGGCCGAGCAGGTCCACGGAACCGGCGGTGAAGTCCCGTTCGGCGATCAGCTCGGCCCGCCGGCCCAGTTTGTTGCCGAAGCCGCCGACCAGGTCGGCGAGCCCGTCGGTGTCCCGGGTGTCGGTGACCGCGCGCAGCAGCAGGTCGGTGAAGTCGGAGTCCTTCTTGACCGCGAAGAGGCCGGCGGCCTCGCCCTCGTCGGCGTTCATCTCCCGCTGGTAGCGGAAGAGTTCGGGGTCGAGGCCGAGGTCTCCGAGGTGCTCGATCCAGCGGTCGTGGATCTCCTCCCAGTGCACTTCGAGATGCGGATACGCCTTGCCCGCCTCGGTGATGGCGTCCCGGAAGCCCTTCATGGTGCGCCGACGGCCCTGCGCGCCGGACGCGCCCTCGACGGGTGGCCGTACGGAGGTGGCCTCGGCGACGGGCAGGTTGTCGAGGCTGAGCCCCGGGCCGGGCCGGAACGAGTACCAGGCCTCGGCGAACTTCCGCGGGTCGTTGGAGACTTGGCGCCCCCGCCATTCGCTGACCTTGCCGACCACCACGCACTCGCCGGTGAGCGTGTGCTGCCACTCCAGGGCGACATGCCCACAGTCGTCCGCGAGGAGGAACTTGCGCAGCACACCGGAACTCGCGCCGCCAAGGGTGTTGCGATGTCCCGGCAGCATCACGGAGAAGATCAGCTTGAGCAGGACGGACTTGCCGCCGCCGTTCTCCAGGAAGAGCACACCGGCGGGCGCGGGGCGGCGCGGCGGACCGACGGGCTCGTCCTCGAAGAACTCCGCCTGGGTGGGCGCGGGGTCGGGCACGGGCTTGCCCACGCCTCGCAGGTCAAGCACGGTGTCGGCGTAGCGCGCACCGGCGGGCCCGATGGAGTAGAGGCGGACCCGGGACAGCTCGTACATGGCGGACTCTCGTCGTAAGTCTTCGGCAGGTGGGGGGAGTTGAGGAACCTCAGGAGTGGAACGGCAGCCCTGCGTCGGCCACCAGCTCCAGATCCTCGGTGTCCTCGGCGGGCATCAGGGTCGCGGTGCCGTCGGTGACCGGGACGACGCCCAGCTCCAACAACTCGGCCATGGCGGCACTTCCGGCCATGTCACGCACCTGGAGCTGATAGCGGGCGGTCGTGCGGTACGTACCGCCGTTGTCGTCGCCCGTGCGCTGGAGGAAGCCGGAGTCGGTGAGGAAGGCGGCGGCCTTGCCGACGATGCCGGTGGTCGAACCGGCCAGTCTGCGGGCGTCCTTGGTGGCTCCGGTCGCGCTGCGTCTGACCCAGATCCGCCAGGCGGCCTCCAGGCCGGGCGCGTCGGTGGCCGGGTCGGTGTTCATGCCCTGCTCGTCGGCCCGCTCCTCCAGCCGCCGACAGGCCTGCCGTACGAAGGCGTCGACCCCGTTGACCGTGACGCGCCCGATGTACCCGTCGTCGGCAAGGTCCTCGGGCCGCGGAAACGCCATGGCGGCGACGGCGAGATGCGCGAGCCCGTGCAGGAAGCGGTCCCCGGAGTCGGCGGCCGTACGACGCGCGTAGTCCCCCATGCGGACGGCGAACACCGAGTCCTCGGCGGCAGTTACGGCCATCCCCGCGCGCGGGGACACCTCCAGGACGACCAGCCCGAGCCCGGCGGCCACAGCATCAGCAAGCCGAGCGAACGGCGGATCTTCGCGGTATCGGCGAAGCAACTCCGCGTACTCCTGGTCCCGCGCGGGCTGCAACTTCGGCTGCAACCCGAACGCGACGAGCCGGGCGGCGTCGGCAGCGTCGGCAGGGGTGATCACGGCGCTCACCGCCGGGGCGGCGACCTCCGGCTCACTCCATTCGCCCTGCTCAGTCACGACGACAACTCCTTGATCTTGAAAACGAGGGCGAGGTCAAGCGCCCCGATAGGGGCGCGGGGAACGGCGCGACCAGCCACATCAAGGCCGCACCCGAACAACGACACACACCTCACGCCGCCTCACTCCGCCCCGCAGCCATCCCCACCGTGTCCAAAAGGGCCATCCCCACAATCAGATCGGCCCCGCCGAACTCCGGATCATCCAGCTCGACCCCGTCATCCACGGCGAACAGAAGCTTCGGCTCCCCCTGCCGATAAGCCGTACCAACGGGCGGACTAGCCGCATGCACAGCCAACAAAGCCACCAGATAAGGAAGTTCGGGATCCCGCCGCCGCGCATCCGCAAGCAACCCCGACAACCGCCGAGGCGCATCCGCCGGCAGATCGAGCAACTCCATGGCCGCCGCCAACTGCTCCTCACTGAACCGACTGTCGTCCGGCGTGGCGATGAGATCCGGCTCAGGCATCTCCGCGCCGAGATGCTCCCGCTCAGCGGGCGGGGTGAGCAGTATGTCGACAAGATCCCCCACCCGAACGGACACCGGCGTACGCAGCCCGGTCCCGCGAGCGAAGAACGCGTCCGTGACCCGGATCGCCTGCTCCAGGGGAAGCGGCAGGACGGGCGAGACGAGATGCCCGTAGAGGTCTATCCCCGACGTCGTCATCGGCGTGGCGAAGGCCTGCCGATCCTGCTCGGCACGGAACAGCGGCCCGGCTTCCAGGAGGCGCGACTGGAGCTGCGTGTGGCGCCGGATGCAGTCCTTGACGATGTCGACCAACTCGGCCGCGCGCCGCTTCTGTTCGGCGTCCTCGGACTCGTCACGGGCCTTGCGAATGTTGGTGAGGATCGCGTTCTCGTGGCGGTACCGGTCAGCGACATGGTCGAGCGCCTCGGCGATCATGTCCGGCACGGAGTTGAGCCAGTCCACCGCGCGGACGTTGCGCCGAGTGGCGTCCAACGCGCGCCGAAGCGTCTCCGAGTACTGCACGGTCCGGTACCGAGCCTGCTCCGCGGCGAGTTGCGCGTCGGCGAGCCGACCACGACTGATCAGCACCTCCAGCTTGACCTCGGCGGCGATCTGCGCACTGGTGACGTCGGTGTCGAGCGCGCCCACGAGGACGTTGACGGCCTCGTCGGTCGTCCGGAGGTAGACGCTGCCGCCGTAGCCGGGGACCTCCTCGATCAGCTTGAAGTCGTAGTCGCGGCGCACATAGGTGCCGTCCTGGGCGAACGTGCCGTAGACCGTGCGGAAGCCGCGGTCGACGCTGCCGACGTTGATCAGGTTCTCCAGGACCCAGCGGGCCACGCGCTCGTGCTCGACGACGGGGCGCTGCGGGGCCTGGGCGGCGATGCGCGGGATGAGCCTGGCCACTATCTGGTCGTGGTCGGCACCCGTGTCGAAGTCCATGTTGAGGGTGACCAGGTCGATGGCGGCGAGGGCCACCTCCGCCATGCCGTACACCGAGTACTCGCCCGCCAGGTTGGCCTTGCGCACGTCGAGGTCGTGCAGGGGTGCGGTGCAGGCGAGCGCGCGCAGCCGCCGCGCCAGTCCCTCGTCGGCGGCCGGGCCCGGGGCGGGGCGGGGCGCCGCGCTGAACTGGGGCGGAACGCTGTCCGTCGATGCAGGCGAAGTCACGCTGCACAGACTAGGTCCTCGGTCTGACAACGACCCAAACGACGCAGAAGCGACTACCGTCACAGCCGCGTGTGCGGGTCAGTCGAGTGCCGTGCCGTCCTCGCCGACCCGCTGGCGGTACGCGCCGACGACCCGTTCGAGCGAGTCGTCGAGGTAGACCGCGAGCAGTTTCTCGGCCTCGGCGGGGTCGCTCGCCTGGAGGGCCTGGAGGATCAGGCGGTTGCGCTGGAGGTACGGCTCGTGGAGCGCCTTCGGGTCGTCCACGAGGTGGAAGGCGAGCCGGAGTTCGGCGAAGACGCTGCGCATCAGCTCGTCGGTGCGGGCGGTGCCGGCGAGAGCGACCAGTTCCCGGTGGAAGTGGATGTTGGCCGTGCCCACGCCTTTCCAGTCATCTTCGACGGATGCCAACTGCCCCTCCGTGACGGCCGCGGCGAGCCGTCCGAGGGCGTACGGAGGTTCGCCCAGCCCTCGTACGACTGCGCACTCGACGAGGCGGCGGGTGCGGTAGATGTCCTCGACGTCCTCGACGCTCAGGACCCGGACGAAGACGCCGCGGTTCAACTCGTGGACGAGCAGGCGCTCGTGGGTGAGCAGCCGGAACGCCTCGCGGAGTGTGTTGCGCGACACACCAAGCGCCCCGCCGATGCTGTCCTCCGACAGCCGGGTGCCCGGCGGGAAATAGCCGTCGGCGATCCGGCTTCTGAGGATGTCCGAGACGCGTTCCGCGGTGCTCGTACGGCCCAGGAGGGCGCGGTCGTCGGCCAGTCCCGCCATCTGCTCTGCCATGCCCGGAATTCAACCGCAGATACAAGAACGAAACAACATGGGTATTGAGGGATCGTTCAACGATCCTCTAGCTTTCTCGACAAGGCGTCACCGCTCACCCCGGCGCCGACGGCTTCCGCACAGCCCTGCTCACTCCCAGCACCCTCCGTCCTCCCTCTGCGAGGTGCCCATGAGCACGACCCCTCCACCTCAGGCCCTGAACACCGGAACACAGCCCGACGGGGATGAACTCACCGCCGACGACGGCGCGTTGGCCTGGCTGCGCGCGCTCGGTCCGAACGGCCGCCGCGCCTTCGCCGGCGCGTTCGGCGGCTACGCCCTGGACTCGTACGACTACTTCACGCTCCCGCTGAGCATGGTCGCGCTGGCCGCGTACTTCGACCTGGACAGCGGCCAGACCGGTCTGTTCACGACGGTCACGCTGGTCGTCTCCGCAGTGGGCGGCGCCGTGGCGGGCGTCTTCGCCGACCGGGTCGGCCGCGTCAAGGCACTGATGATCACGGTGATCACCTACGCCGTCTTCACCGTGGCCTGCGGCTTCGCGCCCAACTACGAGACCCTGCTGGTGTTCCGCGCCCTCCAGGGCCTCGGTTTCGGCGGCGAGTGGGCGGTCGGCGCGATCCTGGTCGCCGAGTACGCGAGCGCCAAGCACCGCGGCCGTACGCTCGGCGCGATCCAGAGTTCCTGGGCCGTGGGCTGGGCGCTGGCAGCGGTCGTCTACACGCTGGTCTTCTCGTTCCTGGGCGACGACCTGGCCTGGCGGGTGATGTTCTGGACCGGCGCGCTGCCCGCGCTGCTGGTGATCTGGGTACGGCGCCGGGTCCACGACGCCCCCGAGGCTGCGGCCGTACGCGAGCACAACACCCAGAAGGGTTCCTTCGCGGCGATCTTCAAGCCGGGCACGGCGGACTCACCGGGTCTGTTGCGCACGACTGTCTTCGCGGGCCTGCTCTCCACCGGTGTCCAGGGCGGCTACTACACCCTCGCCACCTGGGTGCCGACATACCTCAAGACCGAGCGCGGTCTGTCGGTCGTGGGCACCGGCGGCTATCTGACCTTCCTGATCTCTGGCGCCTTCCTGGGCTATCTGACCGGCGGCTACCTCACCGACGTGCTCGGCCGTAAGCGCAACATCTGGCTCTTCGCGCTGCTCTCGGCGATCTGCATCCTGGCGTACACGCACATCCCCAGCGGCGCCAACACCCTTCTCCTGGTGCTCGGTTTCCCGCTCGGGTTCTGCATGTCGGCGATCTTCAGCGGCTTCGGCTCCTACCTGAGCGAGCTGTACCCGACGGCGGTACGCGGCACGGGACAGGGCTTCACGTACAACACCGGCCGCGCGGTCGGCGCCGTCTTCCCGACCCTGGTGGGCTTCCTGGCCGACAGTTGGGGTGTGGGCGGAGCGCTCGTCTTCGGAGCCATCGGTTACGGCATCGCGGCGCTGGCGCTCCTGGGACTGCCCGAGACCCGTGGGAAGGAACTCGCGTGAACCGCACGGAAGACCGCCCCCTGATCCTCGTCGACGAGCACGCGCACGCGTGGAGCCCGCGTTCCGCCCGGGCCCGCTTCCGGGCCGGGCTGACGGGTCCCACGGCCGGGGTCGCGGCGGGCCACACCCAGGTCAACCTGATCTCGGTGCCCGCCGACTGGGCCTACGACATGCTGCTGTTCTGCCAACGGAACCCGAAACCCTGTCCGGTGCTCGACGTCACGGACGCCGGATCCTGGACGACGGTGCTCGCGAACGGCGCGGACCTGCGCACCGACCTGCCGCGCTACCGGGTGTGGCGGGACGGTGAGTTGGTGGACGAGCCGACGGACGTGCGCGCGTACTGGCGTGACGACCTGGTGTCGTTCCTGATCGGCTGCAGCTTCACCTTCGAGTGGTCGCTGAGCGAGGCGGGTGTCCCGATCCGCCACATCGAGCAGGGCCGCAACGTCCCGATGTACGTGACCGGGCGCCCGTGCCGCCCGGCGGGGCGGCTGCACGGCCCGATGGTGGTGTCGATGCGCCCGGTGCCGCCGGAGCATCTGGCGACGGCGATCCGGGAGACGGCGCTGCTCCCGGCGGTGCACGGCAGCCCCGTACACTGCGGCGATCCTTCGGGGCTCGGCATCGAGGACCTCGGCCGTCCGGACTTCGGTGATCCGGTGGACCTCGCACCGGACGACATCCCGGTGTTCTGGGCCTGCGGAGTGACCCCGCAGGCCGCGGTGATGGCGTCCCGCCCGCCGTTCGCCCTCACGCACGCGCCGGGCCAGATGTTCGTCACCGATGCCCGCGACGAGCAGTACCGCGTCGCCTGACCAGGAGAGATGATGATCGATCTGAACGCCGACCTCGGCGAGGGCTTCGGCCGCTGGCATCTCACCGACGACGAACAGCTGCTGTCCGTCGTCACCAGCGCCAACGTGGCCTGCGGCTTCCACGCCGGGGACCCGGTCACGATGCGGCGGGTGTGCGAGCTGGCGGCCGAGCGCGGGGTCCGGGTCGGCGCGCAGGTGTCCTACCGGGACCTGGCGGGGTTCGGGCGGCGCGCGATGGACGTGCCGTCCGCCGAGCTGGCGGCCGAAGTGGCGTACCAGATCGGCGCCTTGGAGGTGTTCGCCCGGGCGGCGGGCACGCGCGTGTCGTACGTCAAGCCGCACGGCGCCCTCTACAACCGGGTCGTGCACGACCCGGAGCAGGCCGCCGCCGTGATTGAGGGCGTGCTCCTGGCCGACGCCTCGCTGCCCGTGCTCGGGCTGCCCGGCTCGGTCGTGCTCGAACTGGCCGCGAAGGCCGGGCTGCCGGCCGTCACGGAGGCGTTCGCGGACCGCGCCTACACCGACGAGGGCACGCTCGTGCCACGCGGCCGGGACGGCGCGGTGATCACCGACCCCGAGGCGGTCGTGGAGCGCTCACTGAGCCTGGCCCGCTCCGGAACGGTCGAGGCGCTCTCCGGGGCGCGCATCGAGGTACGGGCCCGCTCCCTGTGCCTGCACGGGGACACGCCCGGCGCGGTCGACCTGGCCCGCAGGGTCCGCGAGCGGCTCCTGGAGTCGGGTGTCCGGGTGGAGGCCTTCGCATGAGGGCCCTGCGTGTCGGGGACGACGCCCTGCTCGTCGAGGTCATCTCAGGGGAGGAGGCCGAGGCCGTCCACGCGGAGCTGCTGCGCCGCCGCGCGGAGGGCCTGCTCACCGTCCGCGAGATCGTCCCGGCCGCCCGCACGGTCCTCCTCGACGGGCTCGCCGACCCGGCCCGCCTGGCCTCCGAACTGACGGCCTCCGAGGTACCCCCCGCTCCCCCGCGCGCGGGGGAGGTGATCGAACTCCCGGTGCGCTACGACGGCCCGGACCTCGCGGACGTCGCCGCGCTGTGGAACGTCCCCGAGCAAGAGGTGGCCCGCATCCACGCGGCCACCGAGTTCCGCGTCGCCTTCTGCGGATTCGCCCCCGGCTTCGGCTACCTCACCGGCCTCCCGGCCCGCTACGACGTCCCCCGTAGGGCCACACCGCGCACGGCCGTCCACGCCGGTGCCGTGGGCCTGGCGGGCCCGTACACGGGCGTGTACCCGCGTGCCTCGCCCGGCGGCTGGCAGCTGATCGGCACCACGACCGCGGTCCTGTGGGACACCGCACGCGAGCCGGCCGCACTGCTGTCGCCGGGCACGCGCGTCCGCTTCGCCCCGGTGGCGGACGTATGACGGACAGCGCCTTCGCCGTCGTAAGAGCCGGGGCCCTGACCACCGTGCAGGACCTGGGACGGCCCGGACACGCGCACCTGGGGGTGCCGCGTTCCGGGGCGCTCGACTGGCCCGCGGCGGCGCTCGTCAACCGGCTGGTCGGCAACCCGCCCGAAGCGGCCGTCCTGGAGACTACCCTCAACGGCTGTGCCCTACGGCCTCGTTCAACGATCCTCGTGGCCGTCGGGGGCGCCCCCTGCCCGGTCACGGTGGACGGCCGGCCGGCCGCCTGGGGAGCACCCGTACACGTGCCCGCCGGGGCGCTCCTGGACATCGGGGCGGCCGTCTCCGGGGTACGGAGCTACGTCGCCTTCGCCGGTGGGGTCGGTGTCGAGCCGGTGCTCGGCAGCCGTTCCACGGACCTGCTGTCCGGGCTCGGTCCGGCGCCGCTCACGAACGGCGCCATACTGCCGCTGGGTTCCCCGACGAGCCGCCACGCGTGCGTGGACGTCGCCCCGCAGCCGCGTCCCCCCGTCGAACTCGTGGTGCGGGTGACCCTGGGGCCCCGCGACGACTGGTTCACACCCGAGGCCGTACGGACGTTCACGTCACGCGCCTACCGGGTGTCGTCGGCGAGCAACCGCATCGGACTGCGCACCGAGGGGCCCGCCCTGGAGCGGGCCCTTACCGGTGAACTCCCCAGCGAGGGCATGGTCCTCGGTGCCGTCCAGGTCCCGCCGGACGGCCGCCCGGTGGTCTTCCTCGCCGACCACCCGACCACCGGCGGCTACCCGGTGATCGCCGTCGTCCGCGCCACGGACCTCCCGGCGGCCGCGCAGGCGGTACCCGGCACCCCGGTCCGTTTCGTGGCCGTACGGCGCCGCTGAGGCCCCGGGCGCCTCATGCGGCGTCCGGCTGCTCCTGCTGCACGGACAGGGAGGCGAGCGCCGCCGACACCGCATGGGACGCGCTCAGGTCGAGCCGCGCGCTCGTGCCCCGCGCGCGGTGGCGCATCTCGTCGGCGGCCAGTCTGAGGAGCTGCGGCAGCAGGTCGGTGCAGCGGCGGGCCACCCACCCGGTGCCTGCGGTCGCCAGCCACAGCAGGCTGGCCGACCTGGTGGGGGCCGGGAACTCGGGCTCGGGCGACGGCGCGGCCCCCGAGGCCACGCCCTCCTCGGTGAGCAACGCGTGGAAACGCAGCGCCAGTTGGCGGTGCCCCCGCTCGCTGGGGTGCAGCCGGTCCGCGCTCCAGATCTCGCGGCCCATGATCCACTCGCCCTCCGCCGCGTGCAGATGCACGGCCCCGTACCGTTCCGAGAGCGCGTGCACCACGGTGTTGACGGCTCGCTGCCTGCGGGCCAGCGGGCGGGCCAGGGCGCCCGGGAGGCCGAGCATCGCGCCCGGGTCGGGCAGACAGGCCGTGAGCAGGACCGCGCCCTGCTCGGTGAAGGCCGCATAGACCTCGTCGAGCCGGGCGGCCACGGCCTGGATGTCGAAGGTGCAGCGCAGGGTGTCGTTGACGCCGATGACGACGGACACGACGTCCGGGTTCAGGGCGAGCCCGGCCGGGGTCTGCCGTTCCAGCACGTCCCGCGACTGCGCCCCGCTGACCGCGAGGTTCGTGAACTCCACGGCCCCTTCGGGCTGTTCGGCCAGCCCGTCGGCGAGCAGTGCGGCCCAACCGCGCCATGCCTCGCCGACGGGATCGCCCACGCCCTCGGTGAGCGAGTCACCGAGGGCGACGAAACGGACCGTTCTCATGCCACGCCTCCGGGCACGTACCGCCGTACCGGAACATCCGCGTCGTGGGCGGCGAGGAACGCGTCCACCGCGATGTGCCATCCGAAGCACTCCGCACGCGCGCGTGCGATCTCCCGCCGCTCCGCCTCGGGGCGTTCGAGGAGCATGTCCACGGCGTCCGCGAAGGCCCTGCCGTTGTCCGCCGCCGTGGCGCCGGCGGAGCCGATGACCTCGGGCAGCGCGGACGAGGCACTGGCCACCACGGGCGTGCCGCAGGCCATCGCTTCCAGCGCGGCGAGCCCGAAGGTCTCGGCGGGCCCGGGTGCCAGGCAGACGTCGGCGGAGGCCTGGAGCGCGCCGAGCAGCCGCCGGTCGGAGACGTGCCCGAGGAAGGTGACCGGCAACCCGCGCTCCCGCGCCCGCTGTTCGAGCCGGGCCCGCAGCGGCCCGTCCCCGGCGACCACGAGGACCGCCCGCCGCCCGCGCCGTACCAGCGCCTCCAGGGCGTCGAGCGCCGTGCCGGGCTTCTTCTCCACGGAGAGCCTGGTGCAGGTCACCAGCAGAACCTGGTCCACGCGCGCGTACTGCGCGCGCACCACCGGGTCCCGCAGCGCCGGACTGCGCCCCACCAGGTCGACGCCCAGCGGAGCCCGTACGACATTGCGGGCGCCGATGCGGACGAACTCCCGCTCGGCGAACTCGGTGGTGCACACCACGCGCGCGTAGGTGTGCGCCGTACGGACGTTGAGGGCGTCGGCGGTGCGCCGGGACATGTTCTCCGAGAGGCCCCAGGTGCGCAGGACGCCGTCGGCGGTCTCGTGGGACACCATCACGGCGGGGATGCGGGCCCGCCTGGCCCATTTGCCGGTCCAGCGCAGGGTCGTGCGGTCGGAGACCTCCAGGCGGTCCGGGGCGAGGTGTTCCAGGAGGTTGGCGACGCGCCGCTTGTCGGCGAGGACGCGGTAGCCGCCGGTGCCGGGCAGCAGCGGCCCGGGCAGGGTGATGACCCGGCCCTGCTCGGTCTCGCGGTCGGTGTGGCGTTCGCCGGGCACGATGAGGACCGGATCGTGCCCGGCCTCCTTGAAGCCCTTGCCCAGCTCGCGCAGGGCGGTGCGCAGCCCCCCGGAGGAGGGGGCCACGAAGTTGGCGAGCCGCACGATCCGCAGGGAAGCGGTGTTCATGCCGCCACCACCACCTTGCGCGCGGCGAGCACCTCGCCGTAGTGGGCGATCAGTTGGTCGCCGACGGCGGCCCAGGTGCGGCCCTCGACCATGGCCCGCGCGGCGGAGCCGTACTCGGCGCGCAGCACGGGATCGGCGGCCAGGGTCCGCACGGCGTCCGTCACGGCGGCTTCGTCGCGCGGCGGGAAGAGGAACCCGGTGCGCCCGTGGGCGACCAGGTCGAGTGGGCCGCCGGCGGCGGGCGCGACGACGGGGACGCCGCTGGCCATGGCTTCCTGGACGGTCTGACAGAAGGTCTCAAAAGGTCCGGTGTGCACAAATATGTCCAACGAGGCGAAGATACGGGCGAGCTCGTCGCCGGTACGGCGTCCGAGGAAGACCGCGCCCGGCAGCGCCTCGGTGAGGTGCGGCTGGCTGGGCCCGTCGCCGACCACCACGACCCGGACGCCCTTGAGACCGCAGGCTCCGGCGAGGAGTTCGACCTGCTTCTCGGGGGCGAGCCGGCCGACGTAGCCGATGATCAGCTCGCCGTTCGGGGCGAGTTCGCGGCGCAGCGCCTCGTCCCGGTACTCGGGGCGGAAGCGCTCGGTGTCCACGCCGCGCGGCCAGAGCCTGACCCGGGGCACGCCGTGTGCCTCCAGGTCGCCCAGGGCCGCGCTGGAGGGCGCGAGGGTGCGGTCGGCGGCGGCGTGGACGGAGCGGATGCGCCGCCAGGCGGTGGCCTCGCCCGCACCGACGTACGTACGGGCGTAGCCGGCGAGGTCGGTCTGGTAGACGGCCACGGCGGGGATGCCGAGCCGGGCGGCGGCGGCCATGCCGCGGACGCCGAGGATGAAGGGGCTCGCCAGGTGCACGATGTCGGCGCGGTGTTCGGTGATGGCCGCGGCGACGCGTCGGCTGGGGAGGGCGACGCGGACCTGGGGGTAGCCCGGGAGCGGTAGGGAGGGGACACGGATGACGGGGCACGGCGACTGGGCGTCGGGCCCGCTACCGGCCGAGGTGGCCGGCGCGACGACGAGCGGATGGTGACCGCGATCTACGAGGTGCCTGGCGGTCTGGAGCGCGCAGTGGGCCACGCCGTTCACATCGGGGGGAAAGGATTCGGTCACGATGACGACACGCATACCCGTGTTGTCGCCGTACCGGACGTGGCCGCGTCAACGTGGATCTATGCGAACGGTGAACGTCCCATGAGCGTTGCGCTGCACACCCGAGCAGGTCAGACGGCGTCCATGCGCGTCTGACCCGCGGGTCATCCCACGTTCACACTGCGGGTGCGTCGGGCCCGATCCGGCTCCGTACGGCTGTCTGGACTTCCGCTTCCTCGGCCGGGTCGGCGGCGAGCCTGCGGAGCTGCTCCACGACGCGGGCGTCGCCGGTCTCGGCGTGCCGGGCGGCGATCTCGCGGGTGGTCTCCTCGCAGTCCCACAGGCACTCGACAGCGAAGCCGGTGGGGTAGGAGGGGTCGGTGGCGGCCAGCGCCCGGGCGGCCCGGCCGCGCAGATGGGACGAGGCGGTCTCCCGGTACACATGGCGCAGGACGGGTGCGGCGCAGGCGATGCCGAGGCGGCCGGCGCCGTCGACGAGGGTCCACAGGGTGGGGGCGTCGGGCCCTTCGCCCATGACGGCCTCCCTGAGGGCACCGAGGACGAGGTCGCTGTCCTGGGCTCCGCCCCGGCAGGCGAGCATCCGTCCGGCGGCGGCGCCGAGCGGGTCGGGGCGGCGGGCCCAGCCGCGGGCCCGGTCGACGGCGGCGACGGAGCGCATCCGTTCGAAGGCGTCGACGGCGGCCTCCACGACGGGCGCCGAGCCGGTGGCCACCGCGCGCTCGATCAGCTGGAGGGCTTCGGAGTCGTTGGCGTCGGCGAGATAGCGCAGGGCGGTGCAGCGGGCGCCCTCGCCGCCGTCCTTGGCGGCCTCGACGATCTCGGGCCGGTCCTCGGGGCCCGCCACCGCGCTGAGGCAGCGGGCGGCGGGGACGTGCAGGGCGGCGCCGCGTTCGATGCCCTGTTGGGCCCATTCGAACACCGCTTGCACGCTCCACCCCGGACGGGGCCCGGATGGTCGCATCTGCCGTTGCCAGCGGTCGAAGCAGCCGGCTTCCTGGGCGGCACGCACGCGCGTGGCGATCGGTTCGCGTGAGTCCTCGGCCCACAGCCGCCAGGGCCGGGGTTCGAAGGCGTCGCGTACGGCGGTGGCCAGCTCGGCCTCGCCCTCGGGGTCGGCCGGGAACCGCGCCAGCACGGGAGCGGCGAGGGCGCGCAGGCCCGCGTCGTCGTCCCTGAGCGCCAGTTCGTCGAGCGCCCAGGCCCAGTTGGCCCCGGAGGCCGCGTACCGGCGCAGCAGTGCCAGCGCGTCCCGCCTGCCGTAGGAGGCGAGGTGCCCGAGGACGGCGAGCGCGAGGCCCGTACGGGACTCCTCGGTGTCGAGGACGTCCTCGCCGTCGAAGAGGTGGGCCTCGACGGCGTCCAGGTCGCCGTTCAGATCGAGGTACAGACGGGCGTAGTACAGGGAGCGGTTCTCCACCTGCCAGTCGTGGCGGGGGTCGCGCAGCACACAGTGGTTCAGTGCCGCGAGTGCCTCGGCACGGGGTGCGGTGAGCGCGTGCAGAGTGCCGTCGCCGCGGCCCCGCTGGAGCAGGCCGAGCAGCGTACCGCTGGGCGCTATGACCGGATCGAACATGGGAAACAGCCTCACATCAAGCGTCGACGCAACCGGGGGACGTGCACTACCTGGCCGCGTGACAACACGTCGGGGCGCCCGCCGTTTCCTGCTTGCTGTAGACCATTTTCCTCTGCCTCTCGTCGGTGGCCCATGCGGGCCGCGTCTACGGCCCGCGCGGTGCGGCATCACCTGCCCAGCCATCGCGTCCGTAAATCACGACGTCATGATGACCCGGCAGTTCTCGCTGCCGCGACCGAAATTTCGGGCGGCCCGGTGCTGCCTTCCCCCGTTTTCCCCCGTTTTCCTTGTCGTACCTGGTCAGAAGGCCCGTCTCAACCGCCGACGGGCCGGGTGTCAGTGCGCGCCGAACAGCTCCAGCAGCTCGGCCTTGGCGAACATCCGGGCCGTGTCGACCGCCGACGGGGTGCCCGCGGCCGGATCGGCTCCGGCCTCCAGCAGGACTTCGATCACCTCTTGCTCGCCCTTGAAGACGGCCCCGGCGAGCGGGGTCTGCCCCCGGTCGTTGATCCGGTCGGCCTCGGCGCCCCGCGCCAGCAGGGCCCGTACGGCGTCGGCGTGCCCGTGGTAGGCCGCGAGCATCACCAGGGAGTCACCGCGGTCATTGGTGAGGTTGGCCGGAACGCCCGCGTCCACATATGCGACCAGCGCCTCGGTCCCGCCCCGACGGGCCAGGTCGAAGATCTTGGTCGCGAGCTCCACGACCTCGGGGTCGGGGGCTTCACTCATCGGCATGACCGCCTCTCACTAGTACGGGTGAATCGCCAGCGTACTGGCTCCACAGAGACATGACCGGCCCCCTCCGAGGCAAAGATCACCAGGAGGCCCGACACAGGTGAAACCCCTGCTCAGACGGCCCGAATGCGCTCCACCATCCGAGGGAAATCTGCCGAAATTCACCCACTTGCACCTTTTATCGTATGGATACATCCTGTGATCCTGGAAGAACTCATGGTGACTGTCCCCACGAACCAGGAGAGCTCAAATGATCCTGTCCATGTCAGGCGTCGTCCTTCTCGGCATCATCGTCTTCCTCTTCTTCAAGAAGGACGGACTCAAGGCCTCCCACGCCCTGGTGGCCGCACTCTTCGGCTTCTACATGGCCAGCACGGCCATCGCGCCGAGCATCAAGGCCGGCGGCGAGAGCCTGGCGAGCCTCCTCGGCGGCATCAAGTTCTGACGTCCCCACCCGCACGCACCTTCAGGAGACAGCAGTGGCCCGGCGCCCCCTCCCCCGCATCCTGAGCAACGGCACCGCACAGATCGCCCGGAGCCGGGAGCTGGCCCGGACGGCGGCCGACAGCGCCACCGACGTCCTCCACCCGCTGATCACGATCACTCGCGGTCTGCGCCGGCTGGCATCCGCCGGTCGGCGCAAGTGGGCCGACACTCCCAAGGACAAGCGCGGGCCGCTGCTTTTCCTGGTGGCCTCGGTGATCCTGGTCGTGGCCCTGGTGCCGTACGGCCCGCTGCTCGCCGTCATCATCCTGATGGCGGCGGCAGCATGGCACGGCCGGGACCGCACCCCGCCGGCGCCCGAAGGCCCCGACGAGTCCCAGACCCAGCGCCTCCAGTCCCTCTACGAAGCGCTGGTGCCCTACTTCTCGACCGCCGAGGACCCGGCACCCCTGTTCGCCCACGGCGGCGACTGGGAGAAGGCCTTCCCCGCATACGAGTTCGACGGCGGAGGCCGGATCTCCCACCTGGTCGTCCGCTACCCGGCGTACTTCACCGACGGCGAGGCCGACTCCCGCGCGCGGATCGAGCAGCTGCTCACCGCCAAGTCCGGCCGCGGCCGGGAGTACCGGTTCGCGTGGGACGAGGAGGGCAACCAGCTCACCATCGGCGTCCTCGCCCCGCTCCCCACCGACATCGCCGCCCAGCGCTTCGTCACCGCCCCCGGCGAGACCGTGCTGGGCTTCACGGACCCGACCCACGTCCACCGCACGCTCCCCCTCACCCACGGCGCGGAACAGCGTGACGTCCCACCGGTCGTCTGGCGTACCGGCATCCGTTCCACCGAGCCGAACCTGCTGGTCATGGGCCAGCCCGGCAGCGGCACCTCCACCTTGCTGCGCTCGATCGCCCTCCAGGCACTCCAGTACGGCGACGTCCTGATCGTCGAGGGCGGCGGCACCGGCGAGTACGCGTGCCTCACCGGCCGGGACGGAGTCCTCGGGGTCGAGTGCGGGCTGACCGGCGCACTGGCCAGCCTGGAGTGGGCCGGCCACGAGACGGAACGCCGGCTGATCTCGGCCAACCGCGCCCGCCAGTCGGGCCACCCGGCACCGGACGACACCAGACGCCCCCTGTGGATCATCCTGGACCGCCCGAGCGCCTTCGCCCACCTGGCCGCGGCCGACGGCCGCCAGGACCCGCAGTCCCTGCTCCAGGTCCCCCTCCGGCACGGCCGCGCGGCCAATGTGACGGTGGTGGTGGCCGACCAGTTCGACAGCGCGGACGCCCTGAGTGACGCCGTACGACAGCACACACGCGCGCGTGTCGTCCTCGGCCCCGCCACCGCCACGCAGTTGGAGGCGGTCCTGGGCGCTCCCCCGCACACCACACCGATCGCCCAGGTCCCCCCGGGCCGTGGCTATGCCCGCCTGGGCAGCGGTCCGGTGCACCGGCTCCAGGTCCCGGCGACCCCGGACCCGTACGACGACGCGACGAGCGACGCGGACCGCCAGGCGGTGCTGGCCCTGCTCCCGCCGCGCACCACACCGGCGGACGCGGAGGAGACACTGCCGACCGAGGCGCTCCCCGCGGAAGCGGCGGTGGAAGCCGCCGTGGCTGAGACTTCGTAGTGGCCCGGGGTCGGTGTGGGCGGCCGGGAGTCGCCCGCCCGCACCGACCTCGGGTACCGCGCCTGTCGCCTACGCCACGAACGTCCGCGGCGACTCGCCACCGCCCCCGGAGACTCCGTTCTCGACCAGCCGAGCCGCCGCGGCCAGCCGAGCCGCCGCCTCCTCGGCCACCGCGCCGCCCACGGTGAACGGCAGCCGCACATATCCCTCGAAGGCCCCGTCCACGCCGAAGCGGGGCCCGGACGGCACCCGTACCCCCACGCGCTCCCCCATCTCCGCGAGCCGCGAGCCCGACAGCCCGCCCGTGCGCACCCACAGCGTGAGCCCGCCCTTGGGCACCTCGAACTCCCAGCCGGGCAGCTCCCGTCGTACCGCCGCGACCAGCGCGTCCCGGTTCTCGCGGGCCTGGCCGCGCCGGATGTCGACCGCCTGCTCCCAACCACCGGTGCTGAACAGCCAGTTCACGGCGAGCTGCTCCAGCACCGGTGTGCCGAGGTCGGCGTAGGCGCGGGCCGCGACCAGGCTGCGGATCACATCGGGGGCCGCACGCACCCAACCGATGCGCATGCCCGCCCAGAAGGCCTTGCTGGCGGAGCCGACGGTGATGACCGTCGAGCCGGCCGGGTCGAAGCCGCAGACGGGCCGCGGCATGTCGACATCCTCATCCAGCCACAGCTCGGTCATCGTCTCGTCGGCGACGAGCACGGTACCGGCCGAGCGGGCCGCGTCCACGAGTTGACGCCGCTGGTCGTCGTCGGCGAGGGCGCCGGTCGGGTTGTGGAAGTCGGCGACGACGTACGCGATCCGGGGCGCGGCCTCCCGCAGCACCTGCCGCCAGCGGTCCATGTCCCAGCCGGAGAGCCCCTCGGCCATCGCCACGGGCACCAGCCGGGCGCCCGCCTCCCGCATCAGCTGGAGGATGTTGGCGTACGACGGCGACTCGACGGCGATGCGTTCGCCGCGGCCCGCGAAGAGGTGGCAGATGGCGTCGATGGCGCCCATCGCACCGGTCGTGACCATGATCTGCTCGGGCATGGTCGGAATGCCGCGCAGGGTGTACCGCTCGGCGATCATCGCGCGCAGCGCGGGCAGCCCGGCCGGGTAGTCGCCGTGGGTGTGGGCGTACGGCGGCAGTTCCTCCAGGGCGCCCTGCACGGCCCGGGTGAGCCACGGCTCGGGCGCGGGCAGCGAGGCGCAGCCGAGGTCGATCACCGAGCCGAGGGCCTCCGGAGGCAGCGGCTCCAGCCCGCGCGCGGGCAGCGGGTTCCCGGCCGGTACGGCGGTCCAACTGCCCGCTCCGCGCCGGGACTCCAGGAAACCCTCGGCCCGCAGCGCCTCATAGGCGGCGGCGACCGTGGTGCGGCTGACGGACAAGGCCAGGGCCAGCTCCCGCTCGGCGGGCAGCCGGGCAGCCACCGGGACGCGGCCCTCCAGCACGAGCAGGCGGATGCCGTCCGCGAGCGCGCGATAGGCGGGCGGACGACGGGTGCCGGGCCCGGCCGGGCGGTCCTGCTGGGAGTTGAGCAGCCGAGCGAGCTGCGCGGCCCCCATCGCCGAGGTCCACTGCGCCATGGAAACCAGTCCACCTTCCCAGAATTGGCCATGGATGGCATTCGTTCTCAAGCCACAGAGTGTCATGCGTCAGGCCACTACCACCACCAGGGGGCACCTCTTGTCCACGCGGAACCGTCTCGGGCGACGGTTGGTCCAGCTGTACGTCGGACTCGCGCTCTACGGCGCCAGCTCGGCACTCCTCGTGGTGTCGGGCCTGGGGCTTGAGCCCTGGAACGTGCTGCATCAGGGTCTCGCCGAGCTCACCGGCCTGACGATCGGCGTCGTCTCGATCATCGTGGGCGCGGCGGTGCTGCTCCTGTGGATCCCGCTGCGGCAGCGCCCGGGACTCGGCACCGTCTCGAACGTGTTCGTGGTCGGCCTGGCCATGGACGGCACCCTCGCGCTGGTGCCCGACGCGCACGGCCTGGCCGTACGGATTCCGCTGCTGCTGGTGGGCATCCTCCTCAACGGTGTCGCCACCGGGCTGTACATCTCCGCGAACTTCGGACCGGGCCCTCGCGACGGCCTGATGACCGGGCTGCACCAGCGCACCGGCCGCTCCGTCCGCCTGATACGGACGGCGATCGAAGTCGCCGTCGTGGCCACCGGCTTCGCCCTCGGCGGCACCGTCGGCATCGGCACCCTCCTCTACGCCCTGGCGATCGGCCCGCTCGCCCAGCTGTTCCTGCGCGTGTTCGCCGCCCCATCGGCACCCAGCGGCAGCACGGTCGTCGCCACCGGGTCACCGGAACGGGCGATACTGCCCCGGTGACCACGCTCATACGTCATCCGTACCTCGACCATCCCGGCCCGATCCCCTTCGCCCACCGGGGCGGCGCGGCGGACGGCCTGGAGAACACCGTGTTCCAGTTCCGCCGCGCGGTCGAGCTGGGCTACCGGTACATCGAGACCGACGTCCACGCCACGGCGGACGGGAAGCTCGTCGCCTTCCACGACGAGACCCTGGACCGGGTGACCGACGGCGCCGGCCGGATCGCGGACCTGTTCTGGTCGGACGTGAGCCACGCGCGCGTGGCGGGCAAGGAACCGGTGCCCCTCTTCGAGGAGTTGCTGGAGACCTTCCCCGAGGTCCGCTGGAACGTCGACATCAAGGCGGAGCCGGCACTCCGTCCCCTCCTGGACCTCCTGGAGCGCACCGACTCCTGGAACCGCGTCTGCGTCGGCTCCTTCTCCGAGAAGCGCGTGGTCCGCGCCCAGCACCTGGCCGGGCCGCGCCTGGCCACGTCGTTCGGCACGCGCGGGGTGCTGAACCTGCGACTGCGGTCCTGGGGCGTGCCGGTCGCGGTGCGCCGCTCGGCGGTCGCCGCACAGGTGCCCGAGGAGCAGTCGAGCGTGCCCGTGGTTGACCGGCGCTTCGTGAGCGCCGCCCACGCGCGCGGGGTGCAGGTCCACGTGTGGACCATCAACGAGGCCGACCGCATGCACCGACTCCTGGACCTGGGAGTCGATGGCATCATGACCGATCACATCGACACATTGCGCGAGGTCATGGTGGAGCGGGGCGTCTGGGCCTGAGCCCCCGGGGCGACGCGTTCACGCGGAAGCGAGGGCATGGGTGGGTACCGACACCCTGCGGTCACCGGCGGCCGACGAGGCAGCCGAGCGGCGGCGAGAACAGCGCGGCTGGTACTTCTACGACTGGGCCTGCTCCGTCTACTCGACGAGTGTGCTCACCGTGTTCCTGGGTCCCTATCTGACCTCGGTCGCGAAGTCGGCGGCGGACCCGGACGGGTTCGTGCATCCCCTGGGGATACCGGTCCGGGCGGGTTCCTTCTTCGCCTACACCGTCTCCGCGTCCGTCATCGTGTCGATCCTCGTCATGCCCCTGGCGGGCGCGGCGGCCGACCGCACGGGCCGTAAGAAGCCCCTCCTCGCGCTCGCCGCCTATGTGGGCGCGACCGCCACCACGGGCCTGTTCTTCCTGGACGGCGACCGCTATCTGCTCGGCGGCTTCCTGCTGATCGTCGCCAACTCGTCGGTGGCCGTATCGATGGTCGTGTACAACTCCTACCTTCCGCAGATCGCCCCTCCGGAGGAGCGCGACGCGGTCTCCTCCCGCGGCTGGGCCTTCGGCTACGCGGCCGGCTCCCTGGTCCTCGTCCTGAACCTGATCCTCTTCACGGCCCACGACTCCTTCGGCCTCTCCGAGTCGATGGCCGTCCGCATCTGTCTCGCCTCCGCCGGAGTCTGGTGGGGCGCCTTCACCCTCGTACCGCTCAAACGACTGCGCGACCGCGGCCGTACGGCGTCCGAGGCGCCGACGGCGCAGGGCTGGCGGCAGCTCGCGGCGACGGTCCGGGACATGCGCGGCAAACCGCTGACCCTGTCGTTCCTGTTCGCCTACCTGATCTACAACGACGGCATCCAGACGGTGATCTCCCAGGCGTCCGTGTACGGCTCCGAGGAGCTGGGTCTGAGTCAGTCCACGCTCATCACGGCGGTGCTGATGGTCCAGGTGCTGGCGGTGGCGGGCGCGCTCGGCATGGGGCGACTCGCCCGGATCTACGGGGCCAAGCGGACGATTCTCGGCTCGCTCATCGCGTGGACGGTGACGCTGGCCGCCGGGTACTTCCTGCCCGCCGGCGCGCCCGTCTGGTTCTTCGTGCTGGCCGCCGGGATCGGTCTCGTCCTGGGCGGCAGCCAGGCGCTGTCCCGGTCCCTGTTCTCGCATCTCGTGCCGCCCGGGAAAGAGGCCGAGTACTTCTCGGCGTACGAGATGAGCGATCGGGGCATGAGCTGGCTGGGCCCACTTCTGTTCGGGGTGACGTACCAGCTGACCGGAAGTTATCGGGACGCGATCATCTCCCTGGTGGCCTTCTTCGTCGTCGGGTTCGTGCTGCTCGCACGGGTTCCGGTGGCGCGGGCGATCAACGACGCGGGAAATCCTGTTCCCGAGAGGATTTAGCGCTCAACGCGAAAGGGCGGTAGTGTACGCGTTTGGCCTGCCTGGCGTACCGTTACTGCGCGTCAAAGATGCCGAAACGCTGGGTGACATCTGCTAGCAGATGTGACAAACCGGGCGCTGGTGGGTACAACAAGGGGCGGCTACGACGGCGACGCATGACCCCGTACGGGAATCTTTACCGCCGACCGGACGTTGACCGGATGACGACGACAGCGACACCTGTCCTGTGGGCGACAAGCCCGGGAGGCACGATTCATGAGTGAGCGAGCTCTTCGCGGCACGCGCCTCGTGGTGACCAGCTACGAGACGGACCGCGGTATCGACCTGGCACCACGCCAGGCCGTGGAGTACGCATGCGAGAAGGGACATCGCTTTGAGATGCCCTTCTCGGTCGAGGCGGAGATTCCGCCGGAGTGGGAGTGCAAGGTCTGCGGGGCCCAGGCACTCCTGGTCGACGGCGACGGCCCTGAGGAAAAGAAGGCCAAGCCCGCGCGTACCCACTGGGACATGCTGATGGAGCGGCGCACCCGCGAGGAACTCGAAGAGGTCCTTGAGGAGCGTCTTGCCGTTCTCCGTTCCGGCGCGATGAATATCGCGGTTCACCCGAGGGACAGCCGCAAGTCGGCCTAGTCCTGAAGGTGCGGAGCGGTTCTACCGCACAAGCAAGTAAGCGCGGGCGCCGTACGAACATGTACGGCGCCCGCGCTTTTGCGTGCCCGCGTCCGGGTCGGTCAGTGTCGGTCAGTGGGTGAGGGGCGGGCGCGGGCCCTGCGGGGCGTCGCTGCCGGGCTCGTCACGGATGACCTCGCCCTGGACGACCTTGCCGTCCGGGCGGTGCATACGGGCCTGCTGGAAGGCGTCTCCCAGGGTGCCGGGGGCGGCCTTGCCGAGCTTCCGCTCGACCACGCGCTCCGCGTAGCGTCCCAGGGCCTTCTGGACCGGCGGGATCAGCAGGAGCAGGCCCACCGCGTCCGAGATCAGGCCGGGGATCATCAGCAGCAGGCCGCCGAGCATCATCAGGCCGCTGCCGCCGCCGCTGGCCGGTGCGGTGCCCTGCTGCACGGCCTGGCTCAGGTTCTGGAAGGCCCGCCGGCCCGCCCGCTTGATGACCACGGCGCCGAGCACGAACCCGGCGACCAGCAGCAGGAAGACCGTCAGCCCGCTGGACGCACCCGCCATCACGATCAGCAGCCAGATCTCCAGCACCAGCCACGCGGCGATGCCCAGCGGCAGGAACGTACGCAGCCGGGAACGCGGAGGCCGGGCGGCGGAGGAAGGGGTGGGTGCGCCAGTCGTCATACGTCCAGTGTGCCTGGACCCGGCTCAGCGCAGGATAAGGGGATGATCAACGAGGCCTGTGAAGTCGTAGGGCTAAGGCTGTGAAGGCTTTCCTTTCGGCTTCCCCCGGCCGCGGAGCTTGCCGACCCGCTCCTCCACGCCCCAGGTGGTGACCCGCCACAGGGCCTCCACGAGGATGTCGCGGCTCATCTTGGAGTCGCCGAGTTCGCGCTCCACGAAGGTGATCGGGACCTCGACGACGTGGTAGCCGGCCTTGACGGCGCGGCGGGCCAGGTCGACCTGGAAGCAGTAGCCCTGGGAGGCCACGTCGTCCAGGCCGAGGCCTTCGAGGGTCTCGCGGCGGAAGGCGCGGTAGCCGCCGGTGATGTCGCGCAGCGGCAGGTCGAGGGCCACGCGCGAGTAGAGGCTGCCGCCGCGGGAGATGAACTCGCGGGACTTCGGCCAGTTCACCACCCGGCCGCCGGGCACCCAGCGGGAGCCGAGCACCAGGTCCGCGCCCTTGAGCGCGGTGAGCAGCCGGGGCAGCTCCTCGGGCTGGTGGGAGCCGTCCGCGTCCATCTCGACGAGGACGCCGTAGCCGTGGTCCATGCCCCAGTGGAAGCCCGCCAGGTACGCGGCTCCGAGGCCTTCCTTGCCCTTGCGGTGCAGCACCTGGACCTGTTCGTCCTCGGCCGCCAGCTCGTCGGCCAGCTTGCCCGTGCCGTCGGGGCTGTTGTCGTCGGCCACGAGGACATGAGCCTCGGGGACCGACTGTCGCACCCGCCCGACGATGGACTTGATGTTCTCCGCCTCGTTGTAGGTCGGGATGATCACCAAGGCCTTGCCGAGCGGGCCGAACTTCCGCCCCTGGGCCTGTGCCGCGAGGGCTCCGTCGCCGTCGTTCACTGCTGCCCCTTCATGTCCGTACGCAGGGGTCCACCATAGTGGCCACGGCCTGGGATGCCGTGCCAGGTCGTTCGTACGCTGGTGTCGATTCGACAAGAACGGGGTAAGAACGCGCTTTTCGGCACCTATGTGCTGCGGATGGGGGCCCGGCGCCCTTCGGGCCGACCTGGGACCCGCCGGCTGCGGGTCGACCAAGGCCGTTGTCTACTGGACGTCCGGGCCCCACCCGGGTCACACCAGCCGACCGGCCGGAACGTTCCCTCGCCGTGGCGCGGGCGCTGAGCCTGGCTCCCAGTGACGGTGCCCGGTGCGGCACACCGTCCCTGACCCAGCGGCGCTGCGGCGATTGTTCGGAGGTTCCCCGGTCGGGCGTCCGGTGGTGGACTCGGACGAACCTACCGGCCCCCTCCGCCCGCCTGTCAACAGCCGTTTGACCTGCGCGTTCTCCCTCAACCGGCTGGTCAGGGCAGAGGATGCGCAGGTCGCGCGACGCGGCGATGCCCGCGGATCGGGGGCGCGCCACCCCGGGAGATCACTCGCCCGGCCGTACGAACACCGTCCGTCCGCCCACGACGGTGCGCAGACAGACGGGGAGGTCGCCGCCCGGCGTCAGGTCGGGCAGTCCGGGTGTGCCGGAGCGCGGGTCGGTCGACCAGCGCGCCACCCGGTCGTCGGGCGCCTGCACGACCAGGGCGTCGGTCCGCCAGACGGCGTAGTCGGCGGGCGCGCCGGGGACCAGAACACCCGCGTCGTCCCGTCCTACGGCCCGCCAGCCGCCCCGCGTATGCGCGGTGAACGCGGCCCGCACCGAGATCCGGTGTTCGGCCGTCCGGTGGAACGCGGCGGCGCGGACCGTGCCCCACGGGTCGGTCGGGGTGACCGGGCTGTCGGAGCCGAAGGCGAGCGGGACACCGGCCCGGAGCAGGGCCGCGAAGGGGTTCAGGGCGCGCGCCCGGTCGACGCCCAGGCGCTGGGCATACATGCCGTCCTCGCCGCCCCACAGCGCGTCGAAGGCGGGCTGCACGGAGGCCGTCAGGCCCAGCTCGGCGAAGGCCGCGATGGTCTCCGGGGTGAGCATCTCGGCGTGTTCGACGCGGTGACGGGCGCCGCGGACGCGGGCCAGGCCGACCTTCTCCGCGGCGGCGCGGACGCCTTCGACCACCGCGGTCACCGCGGCGTCCCCGATGGCGTGGAAGCCCGCCTGGAGGCCCGCCCGGGTGCAGGCGGCGACATGGGCGGCGACGGCGTCCGCGTCGAGGTACGCGATGCCGGTGTGCCCGGCGTCGGTGTACGGCTGGTGCAGACAGGCGGTGTGCGAGCCGAGCGCCCCGTCCACGAAGAGGTCTCCCGCCGCTCCTACGGCGCCCAGCTCCCGCGCCTTGGCCACGTCCTGTTCGGCCCAGTAGCCGACGACGCGGGGCCCCGGCTCCTCGGCGGCGAGCCGCATCAGGCCCGTGAAGTCGTCCTCGGAGGAGATCTCCGGCCCCGCGCACTCGTGGACCGAGCCGACGCCCAGGGAGGCCGCGTGGGCGAGGGCGGTGCGCTGGGCCTCGGTGCGCTGCTCCGGCGTGATGGCGGCGAGGGCGGTGGCGCGGACGGTGTGGTGGGCGTCGGCGGTGAGGGGCCCGTCCGGTGCTTCGAAACCGGGGACCAGGGCGAGCAGAGCCGTGGTGACGACCGCCGAGTGGACGTCGATGCGGGACAGGTAGAGCGGGCGTCCGCCGGTCGCCGCGTCGAGTTCGGCGCGGGTCGGCGGGCGGCCCCCGGGCCAGCGGGCGGCGTCCCAGCCGTGGCCGAGCAGGACGCGGTCGGCGGGGCGGGCGGCGGCGAAGTCCCGGACGCGGGACAGGGCCGCCTCCAGGGACGGCGCGTCGGACAGGTCGAGGCCGGTGAGCGCGAGGCCCGTGGCCGTCGTGTGGACGTGGGCGTCGGTGAACGCCGGGGTGACCAGCGCACCGTCCAGGTCGAGCACCTCGTCGACACCGTCCGCGAACGCGTCGGCGGCGCCCTCGGAGCCCACCCAGGCGACCTGGCCGCGCTCCACGACCATCGCGGTGGCGAAGGGGTCGGCGGGGCTGTGGACTTCGCCGCGGCGGAGCAGGACGGTTTTCGGCGGGGCGGTGCGATCGGTCATGGGAACAGTCTCGCGTCCCGCGCCGACCGTCCGGCACGCAGGTCGGTCAGATACGCGGCGGGCGGGCCTCGTACGGCGTCGACAGCACCACCGTGGTCCGGGTCGAGACCCCGGCCAGGCCGCGCAGCCGGGCCAGCAGCTCCTCCAGTTCGTGCGGGGTGGAGACCCGCACCTTGAGGATGTAGTTCTCGTCGCCCGCGACGCTGTGGCAGGCCTCGATCTCGGGGACGCCGGAGAGGCGGTCCGCGATGTCGTCGGGGGCGCTGGGGTCGAACGGTTTCACCGAGATGAAGGCGGTCATGGGCAGACCCACCGCCTCCGGGTCGACGACCGCGGCGTACCCGCGGATGACGCCACGCTGCTCCAGCCGGCGCACCCGTTGGTGCACGGCCGACGTGGACAGGCCCGTGGCCTTGCCCAGGTCTGTGTAGCTCATCCGCCCGTCCTTGACGAGCAGCTGCACGATTTGTCGGTCCAGCTCCTCCATGGCGCAAGAACTTACATGGCGGCTGATCTCCTCCGATACCTCAGCGGCGCAGGTCATACCCGGTTCGTGATGTGGCCGAGAGCGGCTTGTGAGTCAGCCGGGGGACAAAACCACCGCCCCGGGCATCTGCGGGCGGCATGTGACGAACGCCACAGGCCTCGAACGGTCTCCGTGATGGTCTCGTGATTACCGCGGAGACGGGGCGGGAAGTGCTTGCTGTGGTCGAGGCCGCAGCGCCTTCACGGCCCAGCCCAGTAGGGGGAGAAACCCATGCAGAGTGTTAAGCGCCCTGGACGCACCGCGCCCAAGCGGCCGCAGCTCGTCGTCGAGCCCGAGCCGGAGGGCGTCGAATCCGACGACTTCGAGGCTGACGAGCTCGACGCGTACGACACCTTCGAGATGTTCCGGGTGATCTGCCCGGACTGCGTGCAGCCCATCGCGCTCCTCGCGGACGAGGAAGTCCTGCCGGAGCACGCGCTGTGCGCCTCGCCGTGGAACCCGTTCGGGCTGACGGTCTGCGCCGGTACGGGTCGTGAGGCGGCCGACGCCCGGTCCGCCGACGAGTCCGCGGAGCCCCAGGAGCAGGACACCGCACTGCTGTTGACGCTCCCTCAGGGCCTCGACTGGCGGACGCAGCCCTTCTCGCACGTCGGCGGACCCAGCTCGCGCCCGATGCGGGTGCCGGACATGCGCCGCGCCGCCTGAGCGCACCCACTCAGCCCCAGTAGCTGCCCTGCACCATGGCCCGCAGGCTGCCGTGGTGCAGGATCAGTGTGTCCGGGTCCGCCGGGACGGCCACCTCGCCGAAGTACACCTGGCGGTAGGCGACGCGCAGCATCACGATCGCGTGCCGGAGTGCCGCGTACAGGGTGTAGAAGTCCATGTCGCGCGGGGTGTGGCCGGTGAGTTCGGCATACCGGGCCTCCACCCGGTCCCGGCGGAAGAACTCCGGCAGGCCCACCTGGCCGAAGGCAACCGTGAGGTCCTGGAAGAAGCGGTGCAGGTAGACGGTCCAGCCGAGGTCCACCTCGCGCGGGGCCGGGGCCGCCATCTCCCAGTCGAGGACGGCGACGGGGTCGAACCCGTCGTAGACGACGTTCCCGATGCGCGCGTCGCCCCAGTTGAGGACCGGTTCGCCCGGGTCGCTCGGCCAGAGGTCCGTCAGCCGGTCGAAGGCGCTCTCGATGAGGGGTGAGCGGGCCAGCCCGTCAACCACCCATTCGTAGTAGGCGCGTTGGAACGCGACGTGGCGGTGCAGGGCGTCGCCGTCGCCCGGGAGGGTGAGGAACTCGGCCTCGGGCAGCGGGACTTGGTCGTGGAGACGGGCGAGGAGTGCGACCGAGGCGGCCTCCAGGTGTTCGCGTTCGGCGTCGGTCGCGGCGTGCAGCCAATTGCCCTCGTACGTATACGGCATGACGTCCGGCGGTACACGTCCCTCGACGCGCTCCATGACGAAGAAGGGTGCGCCGAGCGGGCCCGGATCCTCCTCCAGCCAGCGGACCTTCGGCACCGGTACGTCCGTGCGGTCGGCGACCAGGCGCATGGTGCGGAACTGACCCGGCATGTCGTAGACCGGGAAGACGGTGTACGCCGCCGGGTCGGCCGCGAGTCTCAACGCGCAGGCGTGGAGCGGGGGTTCGGGGTGCTCGATGTCGAAGAGCAGGGTCTCGCTGGACATGCCGTTCGACGCGGGGACGGTGACACGGACGGCCTTGGCGCCGGGCAGACGGGTGTCGAGCCAGGCGGTGAGGCGGTGGGCGAGCTCCTCGGGGTCGCGGGTGGTGGTGCGGGGGCGGGGCGCTGTCGCCATGTCGTCTCAACTCCCTTACGGTGCCGCCGAGATGTCACCTCGACTGCCTTACGGGGCGACCGAGTCGAAGCCGGTGAAGCCGCTCGGGTCGTGACGGCCGAAGGAGCCGTGCTCGAAGATGCCGTGGCCGATCCGGCCGTCGAGGCGGAAGCGGGCCGCGTGGTCGGTGACGCCATAGGTGGCGAGTGGAGCGGGTTGTGTGAGGTCGTAGGTGCGTCGGTCGAGCCACTCACGGCCGCGCCAGGTGCCGTGCTGCCAGTCGTCGGCGGGTGGGTAGCCGGCGCCGATCGCCAGGGGTGAGGAGGTCAGGATCTCGACTTCGAGTTCCTGGGGTTTGCGTGCGTCGCCGAGGTGGATGAGGGCGCGCTCGGGGTGGCGGGTGCCGGGGCGGTAGGTGATCTCGGTCTGGGGCCAGCCGAGTTGGCGGTCGCGGTGGCCGGGGTGGACGACGGTCGCCTCGTTCAGGGTGCGGTAGCCGTCGGCGTCCTCCTGGACGATGACCATGAGGAAGCGGTCCTCGAAGCGGACCGGGCACCAGATCCAGTGGAAGCCCTCGGTCGGGTGGTCCTCGGCGAGCCGCCCGCCCTCCTCGCCGGGGATCGGCCGCACACCCCAACTGCGGTCACGGGTACCGGTCCAGCCGCCGGTGGAGACCTGGAACTCCTCGTCGCCGGCGCGGATCACGCCCTCCACGCCGCCCGCCTGGACGAAGCGGCGCCCTTCGAGGGTGAGCCGGTCGCCGCGGTACTGGACGTGGTGGGGTTCCCAGAGGGCGGGGAACTCAGCGGTCCAAGTGAGGTCGTACGAGAGGGAGTTGTCCTCGCAGCGCAGGCGGAGCCGGTGCAGGGGTTCCGCCACCTCGATGCTCAGCGGGCCGACGGTGAGGTGCATGCGGTCGTCGCCGAGGGCGTCCGAGGCGCGGACCGCGTGCAGTACGTCTCCGGTGCGGAGGGTCGCGTAGGCGTCGATCACGCCCACGTTGGGGTAGACGCCGAGGCCGAGGATCAGCAGGGCGCGGCCCTCGTGGTCGAACACGTGGAAGATGCAGCGGTCGTAGGCGTTCCGGTCCCCGGTCGCGACGTGCTTCATCGACAGGGGGACCTGGTGCACGGGGTACTCGTCGAGGGGCACGGGACGGTCGTCTGCCACGGCTAACCTCCCCTGGGGACAATGGAGGTGACGGTACGTCAGGTGGCGTGCGGTCGCCATAGCCGTGACCTGTACGCCGGTGAACTCACGCTCGATTACCCGCACCGGTGACTTGTCGACATGCCCTTGCGTTGCCTCGGTATGACCCCCACATATGCGCCGACCGGGCGTCAGCGCCGGATCTTCGTCCCCGTACCCGCAGAATCGGTTCCCCCGGCGCCGCCGCAGCCCCAGGATCCGCCGATCTACCGTGATCTCCTGCGGACTTGGGCCGACCGGGGCCGCACCCTGCCGGGGCGTCACGACCCGGAGTGGGTGCGGCTGGCGGCGCCGCCGCTCAGGTCTGCCCGGTGGATCAGGTCGGAGGGGATCGACGGCGCCTGATCGGCCATGGGGTTCTCCCGCACGAGGCTGTCCGAGGCAGGGACGCCGACAGCCGGCCACTCGGACCGTACCCGCCTGCCACGCTCCCCCGCGTCGATGGCCACTGGGCCGAGCAGGCCGAAGAGGGGCGTGGCCGGGGCGCGGGAGTTGGGCGCCACGTCGGCGGCCCGATGACTCCGGACAGACCCCGGGCGTCAGCCGGTTCGGTGGGCTTCGGGACCCGCCAGGTGGCGGGCGATGACCATGCGTTGGATCTGGTTCGTGCCCTCGACGATCTGCAGGACCTTCGCCTCGCGCATGTAGCGCTCGACCGGGAAGTCCGCGGTGTAGCCGTATCCGCCGAGCACCTGGACGGCGTCGATGGTCGCCTTCATCGCGGTGTCGGTGCAGTGGAGTTTGGCCATGGCGGCCTGTTTGGCGAACGGGCGGCCCGCGTCGCGCAGCCGGGCCGCCGCGAGGTAGAGGGCGCGGCCCGCCTCGATCTGGGTGGCCATGTCGGCGAGCATGAAGCGCAGGCCCTGGAAGTCGGAGATCGGGCGTCCGAACTGCTGTCGGCCGGTCGCGTAGGCCACCGCCTCGTCGAGCGCGGACTGGGCCAGGCCGATCGCGCAGGCCGCGATGCCGAGCCGCCCGGAGTCCAGTGCGGACAGGGCGATCGCGAAGCCCTGGCCCTCTTCGCCGAGGCGCCGCTCGTCGGGGACCCGGACGCCGTCGAAGTGCACCTGGGCGGTGGGCGAGCCCTTCATGCCCATCTTCTTCTCCGGCACCGCGCCGCTCAGGCCGGGCGCGTCACCGGGCACCAGGAAGGCGCTGATCCCGCGCGGGCCGTCCTCGCCGGTGCGGGCCATGACCGTGTAGAAGTCGGCGATGCCGCCGTGGGTGATCCAGGCCTTGGTGCCGTCGATCACCCAGTCGTCGCCATCGCGGACCGCTTTCGTGCGCAGGGAGGCCGCGTCGGAGCCGGAGGACGGCTCGGACAGGCAGTAGGCGCCCAGCAGTCCGCCGCCGAGCATCGCGGGCAGGTACTCGACCTGCTGCTGCTTGGTGCCGTAGTTGGCCAGCGCGTGGCAGGAGAGGGAGTGGACGCTGACGCCGAGGCCGACCGTGAGGCGGGCCGCCGCGAGCTCTTCTAGGACCTGGAGGTAGACCTCGTACGGCTGGTCGCCGCCGCCGTACTCGGAGTCGTACGGCAGGCCGAGCAGTCCCGACCGGGAGAGCAGGGTGAAGACCTCGCGCGGGAAGTGTCCGGCGTCCTCTTCCTCGGCCGCCCTCGGGGCGATCTCACGCTGCGCGATGTCGCGGGCCAGCGAGATCAGATCCCGGGCCTCGTCCGTGGGCAGTTGCCGGTCCACCGGCTGCGGGGCGCGGTCGGGCATGGCGACGCTCTCCTCCCTGTCGGGCACATCGGCGGGCGTACGCCTGGGGTCGAGGCGACGTGCCGGGTACCGCACGGATGCGGCCACTGCTCCTACTTCCGGGTCTCGGAAGCGGCTGACCAGCGGCTCTGCGCTGTGAGTATGCCCGATCGGAGGTCTCTCGTCACCAGTTAACGACCGCTTACTTCAAGAATAACCCGATCGTTCGAAACTGGTCCGGACCGCTGGTTCAGCCGTCCCGGCGGGCAGGCTTGGGCGCCGGGTGCGCGGGGTCCAGTTCCTCGATGGCGCGCAGGGTGCCGCCGAGGGTCTTCACGAGGATTTCGCGCATCGTCTCGCGGGAGAGGTCGGAGGTGCTGATCCACTCCAGGGTCGCGCCCTCGACGCTGCACACCCAGCCGAACAGGCCCATGCGGGCGATCCGGGAGATGTCGGTGCGGCCGTACGCCCCGTCGGCGATGGTCGCGACGATCGCCGCGCGCACCCCGTCACGGATGGCGTGCACCTCGGTGTCGAAGCCGACGCCGCCGCTGACGATGGTGCGGTACGCGGCCTGGTTGTGCTCGGCCCAGCGCAGGTAGCTGTCCATCGTCCGCTGTACGCGGTCCAGTTGGGGCAGTTCGAGGCCGCTCGCCGCGAAGGTCACCAGGTCGGCCACCGAGTCGTTGATGATCGCCAGGTAGTAGCCGCGCTTGGACTGGAAGTAGTAGTAGATCAGCCCCTTGGCGACATGGGCCTGCCGCGCGATGTCGTCCATGGACAGCGCGTCGTAGGACGTGTCGGCGAACAACTTCCGGCCGATGGTGATGAGTTCGGCGCGGCGCGCCAAGGAACGCTCGGTACCGCGCGCCCGGGGACGTGGGACGTCACGCTGCTGACTGATTTCCAATTTCGACTCTGGCTCTCCAACTGGGCTGGGTCAACCGCAGTATGGCAGGTCGCGTATGCGTCAGGTCACAGCAGGCCGATTTGGGTCACGAGCATCGCGATCACCACGACGAGGGTCCAGCCCATGACGTGTTCGGCGATCTTCGGACCGTCGCCCTTGGGGCCGCCGGTGCGGGTACGGGTGCGGGCGGCGCTGGCTGAGTGTGCGGTCATGGTGGCTCGCAGAGGTCGGATGTGCGGTGGACTCCCCCGTTCTGTCCACCTTGCCATCCATATCGTCTTCTGCGCCGGAGACCTTGGTCACAGGCGCCTGGGTCACAGGCGCCTGTGCCACCGAGCCGCGGGTCAGCGCACGCCCACCGCCGCGAGTGCCTTGCGCTGGCGGGCGGTCGGGTGCGCCGGGAAGTAGAGGTAGCAGACGCCGCCGGTACCGGAGGAGAGCTTGCCGGAGGCGTTGTACCGCTTGGTGCGCAGCCAGATGTTCTCCCACTCGCGCCGGTTGTAGACGCGGCGGACGGCCGGATCACTGGGCGAGTTGGGGTCGTTGGCGATCACGTCGCCGTCGGCGGTGAAGCCGATCACGGTCATGAGGTGGCCGGAGGTGCCGTATCCCGCGCCGGTCAGCTCGCTGCTCAGGAACGACTGGGACGTTATGGCCGGGATGCCCGCCGCGATCAGCGTCTCCAGGTCGGTGAGCGAGCCGAGCCGGGTGACCACGCCCTGGAGGTCCTGGTACGTCGCCGCGTAGGCGACGTTGAACGGCCAGTTGCCGCAGCCCCGGTACTGGTAGTCATAGGTGAAGCGGGCCGCGTTGTCGACCTGCGGGTCGGCGTAGGTCGGGTCGACCCAGGCGAGTTGCTCGGGGGTGAGCCGGCCGCCCCAGTACTCGATGATCATCTGCGAGGAGGTGGGGCTGCACCAGGCCTCGCCGCCGTTGTCGTACTCGGGATACTGGCCGACGTGGATCTCCTGCGAGTAGCGCGGGACGATCAGCTCCTGGGCCAGACCGGGAGTCGATGCCGGGACCGTGAAGCGGTCCGGGACGTCGGAGCCCATCGCGCCGAGCCGCCACACAGTGGGGGTGAGCTTGGTGCCGGGCTTGCGGTAGAGGGTCAGGCGGAGTCGGTACGACGCCAGGCGCAGCCCCGTGGTCGCGTCGTCGATCGCGAAGGTGTCCGTCCAGATGGTGGACTTGCCGTCCGTCTGGTCGTCGACGGAGGTCCGCTTGATGTCCTGGTCGCCGGCCGCCCAGCGGCCCATCACGTACCAGGGCGTGTCCGTGCCGTCGGAGTACGTGCCGCGCAGTTCGACCTGGAGCCAGGTGCCGGCCGGGGTGTGCGCGTTCCAGGAGGCGATCGTCTCCGTCGCGGGGACCGAGAGCTCGTGGACGGGCGACGTCCAGGTCGCGTACTCCCAGGCGGCGGTCTTGCCCGTGTGCGGGTCCGTGTAGTCGACGCTGCCTAGGGCGGCGGCGATGGCGAGGCCCGGGCGGGGGCCCGCGACGGCGCGGGTGCCCAGGGCGGTGCCGCAGCGCCAGTCGGCGTAGGTGGTCCAGACGTGGTTGTCGACCGCGCCCGTCGGGGCCTGGTCGGATTCGGTGGCGTCGGCGGCGGTCGCGGTGGCGGCGACCGCGGGGCCCGCGCCGCTCACCACCGCGGCGGCGACCGCGGCGGCCAGGACGGTTCTACGGGACGGCTGTTCGGCTCTGCTCATGAGCGGAGGACCCCCAGGTGTCCGGTTCGGGACAGATCCATTGGACGGCTGTGCGCCAACTATGGACACAGACGGCATGCCCCTGCCAGCACTTCGGGCCATGCCACGCCCACCAATATTGGTATCGACCACTGGCATGACCTGGGACGGGGCCCGCCGCTCCCTAGAATGTCCCGGCGACCTGCGGCTTCACCTCCACGACCTCCCGGGACAAGACATGCACGACCTCGCCCGCCGACTCCGCCGTCTGCCCCCGTCCTGCGGCCCGGTCCGGCTCGTCGGCGTCGACGGGCACGCGGGGTCCGGGAAGTCCACGTTCGCCGGGCAGCTGGCCGCGGCGCTGGGCGGAGCGCCGGTGCTGCACCTGGACGATCTCGCCAGTCACCACGAACTGTTCGGCTGGACCGAGCGGCTGCTGAGCCAGGTGATCACACCGCTCGGCCACGGCGGGACCGCGCACTACGCCCCCTACGACTGGCACACCCGGCACTTCGGGACACCTCGCGCGCTGCCGCCCGCGCCCGTGGTCCTGATCGAGGGCGTCGGCGCAGGCCGCCGTGCGGTACGCCCGTTCCTCGCGCGGCTGCTGTGGATGGAGACGCCCCGGGAGGAGTCCTGGGACAGGGGTCGACTGCGGGACGGGGCGGAGCAGCGGGACTTCTGGGACGGGTGGGTCGAGGCCGAGCGCGAACACTTCGCCGAGGACCCTTCACGACCGTACGCGGACCTCCTGGTACGGCAGTTGGTGAAGGGGTACGAGGTGCTCCCGGGACCTTCCGGGACGGTTGGACCGGACCACGAAGTCACCCACGGTGACGAACCGCCCGCAGTGTGCTGAACTTGTGAAGACCCTCACTCGTGAACTTCCTTGAGTGCCTCAACTCGGCTTGACCCAGGGGCCGTACAGGTCTTACGTTCTGAATGTGCGGCCGTTCGGAGCCGCCCAGAGTCGCGAAGCCCCCGGTTGTTCCCCCGTGATCGGGGGCTTCGTTCTGCTCCAGCCCACCTTTTCGGCCGCTACGAGCGGTGATTTGCTCACCCTCGGTCACCGGCCCGTGTGCGCCCCATCTGCTCCCACCTCGCCAAACGGCCTGTGCGGCACCCTTCGATGGGCGACTGCCCCGCAGGTACGATGCCCAGGGTGCGACCATCGGACGGCTGCTTCGCGCACCACGGCAACTCCCGTCCACGGCACAGCGGTTCGACCCAGACTGCCGACGGGCGCCGGCCCGGCGGTGAATCAACGGGGGCACGGTTTGTGGGGGGACGTGATGGACTTCGGCACGCAGGGCCCCGAGGCCCCGGCCGACCTCGCGTGGCTGCGAGGCGTGGACGCCTACACGATGGGCGCTTATCCGCAGGCGGAGGAGGAGTTCCGCACCGCGGTACGGATGGATCCGGGGATGGCCGACGGCTGGCTCGGACTGCACGCGCTGCGCGTCGACACGACGACCGCGCTGCTGCGGATGTACCGGCACCGGGAACGCTTCGGGGAACAGCGCACCAGGCACCGCCGCACGCTCAACTCCTGGTACTGGCTGGGCTGGTGGGTCCAGCCCGTGCTGGAGAGCCCGCGTGATCTGCTGCTCGCGCACGCCTCGCACTGGCTGGACGGCCGCCATGTGCCGGAGCTGGACCGGGCGTTGGCTGGACTGCCGCCCGTCGACACCGACCACCAGGTCCGCTTCCTGCACGCCTGCCGCGCCTATCTGGTCAAGGACTGGGAGCAGTTGGTCCGGCACACGGACCCGCTGATCAACGACCAACTCCTGGGCATCGAGGCGGGGTTGTTCGGCGGGATGGCCCGGGTGCGGCTGGAGATGTACGGCCAGGCGGAACCACTGCTGTCCTCGGCGCTGATGCGCTGTCGCAGCGAACAGCCCCAGCGCAAGGAGCTGCGGTACTGGCTGGCGCGGGCCCACGAGGGCACCGGGCGCAGTGCCGCCGCACTCCCCCTCTACCGGGCGGTGCACCGGGTCGACCCCGCGTTCATGGACACCTCGGCGCGGCTCGCCGCGATCACCGACTCCGACGGGTACGACGGCTCCGAGGACGTGACCGACCTCGCGGCGATCAGGCTCTCCGGCGGGCAGGACGCGCTGGAGGGGCCCGACGGGCTCGATCCGCTGTTCGGCACGGAGGGGCGCGATCTGAAGCTGTCGGAGCCCGGTCTTCCGCCGACCGGGCCGCTGCCCTCCGCGGGCGACTCGGTGCGGGAGAAGACCTCGAATCCGGTGCTGCCGCTGCCCACGGGGCCCACCGATCCCGTCCTGCTGGAGGAGGCGCTCAACGAGCTGGAGCGCATGGTGGGGTTGGAGCCGGTCAAGCGCCAAGTCAAGGCGCTGTCGGCACAGTTGAACATGGCGCGGCTGCGGGCCGGGCAGGGGCTGCCGGTCCAGCCGCCGAAACGGCACTTCGTCTTCTCGGGGCCCTCGGGTACCGGCAAGACCACCGTGGCGCGCATTCTCGGGCGGGTCTTCTACGCCCTCGGGCTGCTCGGCGGGGACCACCTCGTCGAGGCGCAGCGGGCCGACCTGGTCGGTGAGTATCTGGGCCAAACGGCTGTGAAGGCCAACGAGTTGATCGACTCGGCGATCGGTGGGGTGCTCTTCGTCGACGAGGCCTATTCGCTCTCCAACTCCGGTTACGGCAAGGGGGATGCGTACGGCGACGAGGCCCTGCAGGTGCTGTTGAAGCGGGCCGAGGACAACCGCGACCACCTCGTGGTGATCCTGGCCGGCTACCCGGAGGGCATGGACCGGCTGCTGGCCGCCAACCCCGGGCTGTCGTCCCGCTTCACGACTCGCGTCGACTTTCCTTCGTACCGTCCGCTTGAACTCACGTCCATCGGCGAGGTGTTGGCTGCCGAGAACGGTGACGTGTGGGACGAGGAGGCGTTGGACGAGCTGCGGTCGATCGCCGGGCATGTTGTCGACCAGGGGTGGATCGACGAGCTGGGGAACGGGCGGTTCCTGCGGACGCTGTACGAGAAGAGCTGTGCGTATCGGGATCTGCGGTTGTCGGTGTATCCCGGGATGTTGTCTCGGGATGACCTGTCGACGTTGCGGTTGCCGGATCTGATGCAGGCGTACGGCGAGGTGTTGTCGGGGCGGGGTCCTGCCGGGGGCTGAGCGGTACGCACTGGCTCGGGGGGATCTGTTGTTGCGCGGCTGCGGCCCGGTGGGAGCTGGTCGCGCAGTTCCCCGCGCCCCTTGGGTGGGCACGGGGAACCTGCGTCTGTCAGGCGCCGCCGGCTTTAGGCCTCAGCCAAGCCCCGCCTGCTTCAAAGCCGTCAGCTCGGTACCGTTTCCTTCAGCTCCGCCGTCCGCGGCTGTGCCGGGACCTCGCGGTGGGCCGGGTCCGTCACCTCGCCCACCAGCAGCTCCAGTACGTCCTCCAGGGCGACCAGGCCCAGCACCTTGCCGGACGCGTCGGCGACCTGGGCCAGGTGGGTCGCCGCTCGGCGCATCACCGTCAGGGCGTCGTCCAGGGGGAGTTCGGATCGTAGCGTCGTCATGGGGCGCCAGATCTGCTGCGGTACCGCCCGCTCGGACTCCTCCAGGTCGAGTACGTCCTTCACGTGGAGGTAGCCCATGAAAGCGCCTGTCTCCGCCGCGACAGGGAAGCGGGAGTAGCCGGTGCGGGCCGTGAGGGCGACGATCTCGCCCGGGGTGACCGACGGGCTGACCGTGACCAGGTCCTCGCGGCGCAGGAGCACGTCCGTGACCGGGCGGGAGCCCAACTCCAGGGCGTCCTCCAGGCGTTCCTGCTCCTCGGGGTCGAGGAGGCCGGCCTGTCCCGAGTCCTCCACCAGGCGGTTGAGCTGT
Source organism: Streptomyces sp. NPDC050508 (assembly GCF_040655155.1). Lineage (NCBI taxonomy): Bacteria > Bacillati > Actinomycetota > Actinomycetes > Kitasatosporales > Streptomycetaceae > Streptomyces > Streptomyces sp. NPDC050508. Next base: position 543,322 of record NZ_JBFAJJ010000005.1, on the reverse strand, counting down.
TCGCTGGTGAAGACGGCCTCGACCTCGTCCTTGGGCTCGACGTGGAAGAGCCGCAGGATGCCCTGGGCGACGGCACCGAGGGCGATGGTGATCGGCTTGCAGACCCGTGCGAAGGCGACCAGGCCGGGGCTGAGCCACATCGCGGCCTTCTCCGGCGCGGCCATCGCGAGGTTCTTCGGGACCATCTCGCCGATGACGAGGTGGAAGAAGACCACGGCGGCGAGCGCGAGGATGTAGCCGAGAGGGTGGATCATGCCGTCGGGCAGATGCATCCACTCGAAGACCGGCTCCAGCACGTGCGCGACCGTCGGCTCGGCCACCGCGCCCAGCGTCAACGAGCAGACGGTGATGCCGAATTGGGCCGCCGCCATCATCTGCGGGAGCCGCTCCAGGCCGTAGAGGACCTGTCGGGCGCGGGCCGTGCCGAGGGGTTCGATCTGGCTGCGGCGGACGGAGACGAGGGCGAACTCGGCGCCGACGAAGAAGCCGTTGGCGAGCACCAGCAGGACGGCGAAGAGGAGTTGGAGGACGGTCATCGGGCCGCCTCCATGACGTTCACGGCGGGAGTCGTGCGGACCAGGCGGACGCGTTCGGCGCGGTAGTGGCCCACCTGGCGTACCGAGAGGCGCCAGCCCGGGAGTTCGGCCTTGTCGCCGGGGGCCGGGATGCGGCCGAGGAGGTCGGCGACCAGGCCGGCGACGGTCTCGTACGGTCCCTCGGGGACGTCCAGACCTATGCGTTGGAGGATGTCGACGCGGCAGCTGCCGTCGGCGTCCCAGGCCGGCTTGCCGTCCTCCGGTGGTGCCGCGGCGAGTTCGGGGACGTCCTGGCCGTCGTGCTCGTCGCGGACCTCGCCGACGAGTTCCTCGACGATGTCCTCCAGGGTGACCACGCCCGCCGTACCGCCGTACTCGTCGACGACGACGGCGATCGGCTGTTCGCTGCGCAGCCGGGCGAGGAGGGGCTGGACGGGCAGGGTCTCGGGGACCAGTACCGGGGACTTGGCGATGCTGGTGACGGAGGTGCGCAGCCGGTCGTGCGAAGGCACTGCCAGCGCGTCCTTGAGGTGGACCATGCCGACGATCTCGTCGATCTTCTCCCGGTAGACGGGGAAGCGGGACAGACCGGTGGCGCGGGTCAGGTTGACCACGTCCTCGGCGGTCGCCGACGACTGCAGCGCGCTGACCTTCACGCGCGGGGTCATGACGTGCTGCGCGGTCAACTCGCCGAGCGACAGCGTCCGTACGAAGAGGTCGGCGGTGTCCTGCTCCAGGGTGCCGGCCTGTGCCGAGTGCCGGGCGAGGGAGACGAGTTCGCCGGGGGTGCGGGCGGAGGCCAGCTCCGCGGTGGGCTCGACGCCCAGGGCGCGGACGAGCCGGTTGGCGACCGCGTTGAGCGCGGCGATCACCGGGCGGAACAGCTTCGCGAAGGCGTGCTGCGGTGCGGCGACGAAGCGCGCGACCTGCAAGGGCCGCGACACCGCCCAGTTCTTGGGCACGAGTTCGCCGATCACCATCTGCACGGCGGAGGCCAGCAGCATGCCGACGACCACGGCGACACCGGACACGGCGCCCTCGGGGATGCCGATCGCGCTGAACGGGCCGTGCAGCAGTTCCGCCAGGGCCGGTTCGGCGAGCATGCCGACGACCAGGGAGGTGATGGTGATGCCGAGCTGGGTGCCGGAGAGCTGGAAGGACAGCTCCTTGAGCGACTCGACGACCGTGGCGGCCCGTCGGTCGCCCTCGGCGGCGGCCTTCTCGGCCTCGGGACGCTCCACGGTGACGAGCCCGAATTCGGCCGCGACGAAGAAGCCGTTGGCCAGAATCAGCAGGATCGCCGCTCCGAGGAGCAACAAGGGGATGGTCATGCCGCCGCCTCGATATGTCGGGAGGGGGCGGCGCAGGTACTACAGGACGATCCGTCCATCGCTGGAGGGAGTCACTCCTCGGGTCGCAGGGTGCCTCTGAAGACAGGGGGGAACATCGGTGGCGGAGGCGGGAACGAAAAACGCCACCGACAACAGATTAATCAAGACATGGCCCTCTACGGCAGATCCCTCAGCGACCTGTCCTCGGCGAGCGCCCGCAGAGTGCGCGCGTCGGCGATGGCCCGCTCCTTGGCGATACCGGGCTGGATGCCGAGCACGGGCAGGCTGGTGCCGTCGCTCAGGTCGATGAACACCCAAGGATCGCCGGGCCGCAGATTCACCTGGAGGATCTCGGCCCACGCCAGCCGGCGCCTGCTGACGATGTTCACGACGGTCACACCGGACTCGTCGGCGACGACCTTCACGCGCGCGAGCACGGCCAGCACGGCGAAGAGGAGGGCACCGGTGAAGACGAAGCTGAGCTTCTCCCCCGGGGTGAGCTGCTCCAGGAGCATCGCGACGGTCGTGATGACGACGAAGATCGCGGTGCCCGCGGTGAGCAGCACGGCGCGGGTGCGGCCCGGCCGGAACGTGACCGGCAGGGCGGGGAGTTCGGACATGGTCGGCGTGGTCCTCGGTATGTTCCTCGGCGTGTTCCTCAGAGACGGCAGGCGTGGATGGCCGTCGTCAGGATGGCCCGGGCGCCGATGTCGTACAGGTCGTCCATGATCCGCTGCGCTTCCTTGGCGGGGACCATCGCGCGTACGGCGACCCAGCCCTCGTTGTGCAGCGGGGAGACGGTCGGGGACTCCAGGCCGGGGGTGAGCGCGACGGCCTTCTCCAGCTGCTCGACCCGGCAGTCGTAGTCCATCATCACGTAGGTCCGGGCGACCAGGACGCCCTGGAGGCGGCGCAGGAACTGCTGGACCTTCGGTTCCTCGACGTCGGCGCCCTTGCGGCGGATGACGACGGCCTCGGACTTCATGATGGGGTCGCCGAAGACCTCCAGGCCCGCGTTGCGGAGCGAGGTGCCGGTCTCGACGACGTCCGCGATGACTTCGGCGACGCCCAGCTCGATGGCGGTCTCCACGGCGCCGTCCAGGTGGACCACGGCGGCGTCGATGCCGCTGTCGGCGAGGTGTTTGGCGACGATTCCCTCGTACGAGGTGGCGACCGTCTTGCCCTTGAGGTCCTCCATGCTGCTCGCCTCGCCCGGCTTGGAGGCGAAGCGGAACGTGGAGCGGGCGAAGCCGAGCGGGAGGATCTCCTCGGCGCTCGCGGCGGAGTCGATGAGGAGGTCGCGGCCTGTGATGCCGATGTCGAGGCGGCCGGAGGAGACGTAGATCGCGATGTCGCGGGGGCGGAGGTAGAAGAACTCGACCTCGTTGACCGGGTCGACGATCCGCAGTTCCTTGGACTCCCGGCGCTGCTGGTAGCCGGCCTCATGCAGCATGTCCGCCGCAGGTCCTGACAGGGAACCCTTGTTGGGGACGGCGATGCGCAGCATGAGGTCGGCTTCCTTCGCGAGAAAAGGGGGTGAACTGTCTGGAATGGTTCTTAAGGGGTTCTACAGGTGGGCGTAGACGTCGTCCAGCGAGATTCCGCGGGCGACCATCATCACCTGGACGTGGTAGAGCAGCTGCGAGATCTCCTCGGCAGCCGCCTCCTTGCCCTCGTACTCGGCGGCCATCCAGACCTCGGCGGCCTCTTCGACGACCTTCTTGCCGATGGCATGGACGCCCTTGCCGACCAGCTCTGCGGTGCGGGAAGTGGCGGGGTCGCCGGTGGCGGCCTTCTGCTGGAGCTCGGTGAAGAGCTCCTCGAACGTCTTATTGGACATGGTGCTGCCCACCCTATTGCAAACAATCGTGGGCTTAACGCCACGGTTCAGATACTGAGCGGAGGATGGCCGCCGTCGCGACGGCAGCCGTCACCGCCTCGTGCCCCTTGTCCTCGTTCGAGCCCTCCAGGCCTGCCCGGTCGAGGGCCTGCTCCTCGGTGTCGCAGGTCAGGACGCCCATGCCGACGGGGACGCCGGTCTCGACCGAGACCTGGGTGAGGCCCTGGGTCACGCCCTGGCACACGTACTCGAAGTGGGGGGTGCCGCCGCGGACGACGACACCGAGGGCGACGATCGCGTCGTAGCCCCGGCCCGCCAACACCTTTGCCACGACCGGGAGTTCCCAGCTGCCGGGGACCCTGAGCAGGGTCGGCTCGTCGATCCCCAGGTCGTGCAGGGCGCGCAGCGCGCCGTCCACCAGACCGTCCATCACCTTTTCGTGCCACTGCGCCGCGATGACGGCGACCCGCAGGTCTCCGACGTTGCGTACGGACAGTTCCGGTGCGCCCTTGCCGCTCACGTTCTCTGGTCTCCTAGAAGTGCGATCGCTCGATTACTGGTTGCCGCAGGTGGACACGGGGGCCGTGTCCAGCCAGGGCAGGTCGTGCCCCATCCGGTCCCGCTTGGTGCGCAGGTAGCGGAGGTTGTGCTCGCCCGCCTGTACGGGCATCGGCTCCCGGCCGGTGACCTTGAGGCCGTGCCGGACGAGCGCGTCGGTCTTGTCGGGGTTGTTGGTCATCAGGCGCAGGCTGCGGACGCCGAGGTCCTCCAGGATCTGCGCGCCGGCGCCGTAGTCCCGGGCGTCGGCGGGCAGGCCGAGTTCCAGGTTGGCGTCGAGGGTGTCCCGGCCGCGCTCCTGGAGTTCGTACGCCCGGAGCTTGGAGAGCAGGCCGATGCCGCGTCCCTCGTGACCGCGCAGGTAGACGACCACTCCCCTGCCCTCCTCCTGGATGCGCTCCAGGGAGGCCTCCAGCTGGGGGCCGCAGTCGCAGCGCAGGGAGTGGAAGACGTCGCCGGTGAGGCACTCGGAGTGGACGCGGACCAGGACGTCCTCGCCGTCGCCGATCTCGCCGTGGACGAGGGCCACGTGCTCCACTCCGTCTACGGTGGAGCGGTAGCCGTAGGCCGTGAACTGGCCGTGGCGGGTGGGGAGTTGGACCTCGGCCTCGCGGCGGACGGTGGGCTCGGCGGCCTGGCGGTAGGTGATCAGGTCCTCGATGGAGATGATCGTCAGGCCGTGCTTGCGGGCGAACGGGATCAGTTCGGGGAGGCGGAGCATACGGCCGTCCTCGCCCGCGATCTCGACGATCGCACCGGCCGGGCGCAGGCCCGCGAGGCGGGCGAGGTCGACGGCGGCCTCGGTGTGGCCGTTGCGGACCAGCACGCCGCCGGACCGGGCGCGCAGCGGGAAGATGTGGCCGGGGCGGACCAGGTCGTCGGGCTCGGCGTCGCCGCTCGCGAGGACCTGAAGCGTGGTCGCGCGGTCGGAGGCCGAGATACCCGTGGTCACACCGTGAACGGGCGAGGCGTCCACGGAGACTGTGAACGCGGTTTTCATCGACTCGGTGTTGTCCTCGACCATCTGCGGGAGCCGGAGCCGGTCCAGCTCGTCGCCCTCCATGGGGGCGCAGATCAGGCCGCGGCACTCGCTCATCATGAAGGCGATGATCTCGGGGGTGGCCTTCTCGGCGGCGATGACGAGGTCGCCCTCGTTCTCGCGGTCCTCGTCGTCGACGACCACGACGGGGCGGCCTGCCGCTATGTCCGCGATGGCCTGCTCGACCGGGTCGAGGGAGAAGTCCTCGAAACCGTCGGTGCTGTACAGGATCGGTGCCGCTGTCATGCCGGCGCTCCTTCCAGGACGGGCTGCGGGGTCTGGCGGGAGCGCAGCCACCAGTCGCGCATGCCCCACAGGACGAGCGCGCCGTAGATGACGTAGACGAAGCCGGAGAACGCGAAGCCGTTGGCGAAGTTGAGGGGGACGCCGACGAGGTCGACGAGGAGCCAGGCGAACCAGAACTCGACCATGCCGCGGGCCTGGGCGTACATCGCGACGACGGTGCCGACGAAGATGTAGGCGTCGGGCCACGGGTCCCAGGAGAGCGAGGGGTACGCCTTGAAGAGGGCGGCTACCGCGACCGTGCCTACGGCGGCGGAGCCGGCCAGGATCGCGCGCTCGCGCCAGGTGGCGAAGCGGGGGGTGATGTGGCCGTCGGCGGAGCCGCCCTTGCCGCGGTTCCACTGCCACCAGCCGTAGACCGCGACGACCATGACGACGATCTGCTTGCCGGCGCTGCCGGAGAGGTGGGCGGTGGCGAAGGCGGCGAAGAGGATCACGCCGGAGACGAACTGGGTGGGCCAGCTCCAGATGGAGCGCCGCCAGCCGAACGCCAGGCCTATCAGTCCGATGACGTTGCCGATCATGTCCGACCACTTGATGTGCTGGCCGAACAGGACGAAGGCCTCGGAGTTGAGCCAGTTCACGGGGTCACCTCGCGTGAACCCATCAGCCGCTCCACGTACTTGGCGATGACGTCGACCTCAAGGTTGACCGGGTCGCCGGGCTGCTTGAGGCCGAGCGTGGTCAGGTCGAGGGTGGTGGGGATGAGGCTGACGGTGAAGAAGTCGGGGCCCGCGTCGACGACGGTGAGGCTGATGCCGTCGACGGTGATGGAGCCCTTCTCGACGACGTAGCGCGTGAGATCGGCCGGGAGCGAGATCTTGACGATCTCCCAGTTCTCGGACGGCTTGCGCTCCAACACCGCGCCGGTGCCGTCGACATGGCCCTGCACGATGTGTCCGCCGAGGCGGGCGCCGAGGGCCATGGGGCGTTCGAGGTTGACGCGGGAGCCGACGGCGAGGACGCCGAGGCTGGAGCGGTTCAGGGTCTCGGCCATGACGTCGGCGGTGAACTCGTCACCCTCGTGCTCGACGACGGTGAGACAGACGCCGTTCACGGCGATGGAGTCGCCGTGCTTCGCACCCTCGGTGACGATGGGGCCGCGCAGACGAAAGCGGGAGGCGTCGTCGAGATTCTCGACGGCGGTGACCTCACCCAGCTCTTCGACGATTCCGGTGAACACTTCCCGGGTCCTCCTGCCTCATAGGGCACGGACTCCGGGGCCTGTCGAAGACGACAGAATGAAACGAACGGGAACACCGAGGACGACGCCGGACAGAACCCGTCCACACAGGACGAGCCGATACGGCGGCGCGCACGAATGCCCGCCCGCCGCGCACTGCCTCCCATCCGGACTTTAACCGTCGGTCCAGGAATTTCACCTGGTCAACCGGCCGCTGGAAGCGGACGGGTCGCGGACTGTAACCGCCGGTTCGGACTTTCACCGACCCCGGAGTGCGCTGCTTCTGGTACACGGCAAGTGTGCCACGCCCGGCAAGGGTCCATCCAGGTGAGTGGTGTGGGCTGGCTCACAGACAGTGCCGCTGGACTTCTCAACCGGCCCTCACCTGCTGGATCATATGGTCTAGTCCTTTTTGGATCTCCGGAGGGGACACCCCTGGACCGGTCCGGCGGTGGTGACGACGGCCCTTGCCCACCGCCGGGCCACTCAGCCGAACAGTTCGTCCTGCGCGCCGTCCTGCGCGGTCAGCAGCGCGCCACGCAGGACCGCGGCGCCGCCGAGGACGCTCGGGCGCACCTCTGCGGGCAACGGGGACATGCGGACGATCCGCTCGGCGACCCGTACGGCCAGTTCGTCGCCGCCGGCCTGCCCGACCTCGCCGCCGAGGACCACACAACCGGGGTCCAGCAGCGCGACGACGGCCGCGACACCGAGGGCGAGGCGGTCGGCGAGGGCGTCCAGGAAGCGGGCCGCGGAAGTGCTGCCGGGGATGCCGCCCACCTCCGCGACCGCCCACCGCACCACCTCCGCGGCACCGGCCCCGTCATCCGCGCTTCCGACGCCCAACACCCCGCACTCCCGGGCCAGTTCAAGCACCGCGCCCGCCCCGGCCAGCGAGTGGAAACCCCCTTCGCAGTCCGTCGCCGAAGGGAGGCCCCTCGTACCCGGCACCGGAAGAAAGCCGAGCTCGCCCGCGCCCCCGGACGCGCCCCTGCGCAACGCCCCGTCCAGGACCACCGCCGCGCCGATCCCCATGCCCAGCCAGAACAGGACGAACGTGTCCCGGTCGCGGGCCGCGCCGTCGCGCTGTTCTGCCAGGGCCGCGAGGTTGGTCTCGTTCTCGACGACGAGGCGGGTGCCGGGGAGGCGTTCGTGGAGGGCGGCGACCAGGCGGCGGTGCCAGGCGGGCAGGCCGGTGGTGTTGCGGAGTTCGCCGGTCGTCGGGTCGATGAGGCCGGGGGCGCCGACGCCGACGGTGTGGAGGCGCTCCGCGCCCGCCTCCTTCGCGGCGCGTTCCACCAGCGCGACGGCCTGTTCGACCGCGGGGCCGGTGCCCGACTCGCTGTCGATCGGCACGGATGCCTCGGCCAGTACCCGGCCCACCAGGTCGGAGACGAGTACGGAGACGCCCTCCAGGCGGACGTCCAGCGCGGCCAGGTGGGCGCGGTCGGCGACGAGGCCGTACAAGCGGGCGTTCGGGCCGCGCCGTTGCTCCCCGGATTCACCGACCATCTCGATCAGCCCGGAGGCCGTGAGGCGTTCGACGAGGTCGGCGACGGTCGGCCGGGACAGTCCGGTGAGCTGCTTCAACTGCCCTGCCGTCAGCGGGCCTTCCTGCTGCAGGAGTCGCAGGGCGAGCCGGTCGTTGATGGCCCGGGCGGTGCTCGGGGATGCGGGCATGCCGGGAATCCTCCCAGATCGAGGGGGTGCGGCGGGCGGCCGGTAATTCGCTATCTATCAGGCAGGGTTCCTGATAGTTTACGCGGCGCGAGCGGGGCCGAGAACACGCGAGCAGGGACTTGAGCGGCGGCGGGGACTTGAACAGCAGGAGGGGCCGACAATGAGCGAAGTGGTCTACGACCGACACGAGGTGAAGCGCGCCCGGTACGCCGTGGCGGCCGTCTTCACCGTGCACGGCGCGGTGACCGGCTCGTTCGCGACCAGGGTGCCGTGGATCCAGGACCATGCGCACGTCGCCACGGGCTGGCTCGGATTCGCCCTCGCCTTCGGGGCGTTCGGCGCCTCCTGCTCCATGCCGCTGGCCGGTTGGATCACCCACCGCTTCGGCAGCCGCACGGCACTGCGCGGGCTGATCGCCATGTGGACGATGTCCCTGGTCCTGCCGTCGCTCGCGCCGAACCTGGTCACCCTGTGCCTGGCGATGTTCACGTACGGCGCGAGCGCGGGCATGGCCGACGTCGCCATGAACGCGCTCGGCGTCGAGATCGAGCGCCTGCTCGACAAGTCGATCATGTCGGGGCTGCACGGCATGTGGAGCGCGGGCGCCCTGATCGGTTCGGCGGGGGGCACGCTCGCCGCGCACCTCGGTTCGGACGCGCGGGTGCACCACGCCATCGCGGCCGTGATCCTCACCGTGCTCGGCGTGACCGCCTGCCACTGGGTGCTCGACGTCCCTCCGGGCGTGGAGGAGGAAGCACCACCCCGGTTCACGCTGCCGCCGAAGTCCGCACTGCTCATCGGCGCGGTGGGCTTCTGCGCGGTGTTCGCGGAGGGGGCGAGCCTCGACTGGTCGGCGGTGTTCCTGAAGGACCAGTTGGGCACGTCGGCCGGTCTCGCGGCGGCCTCGACGACCGGCTTCATGCTGACGATGGCGGTGGCCCGGCTGGTGGGCGACGCGGTCGTGAACCGGTTCGGGTCGGTGCGTACGGTCCGTGCGGGCGGGGTCCTGGCCGTGTTCGGCGGGCTGCTGATCGTCCTCGCGGAGAACCCGGTACTGACGATGGGCGGCTTCGCGCTGCTCGGGCTGGGCATCGCCGTGGTCGTCCCGCTCTGCTTCGCGGCGGCGGGCCGCAGCGGGCCCAATCCGAGCCAGGCCATCGCGGGCGTCGCGACGATCACCTACACCTCGGGTCTTGTCGCACCGAGCCTGATCGGCGGGGTGGCGCAGGCGACGAGCCTGATCGTGTCGTTCTGCCTGGTCACGGCGTTGGCGGGTGGGCTCGTGGTGTTCGCGGGCGTGCTGCGCGCCGGGGACCGGGACCGCCCGAAGGTCAACTCCCCGAGCGCGGCAGTGCCCGACCCGCGGCCCTGAACCCGTCACGGCGGGGCGGACCGGGTCAGCCCGCCCTCACCTCCTCGTCAGCCGGCTATCGAGTCCAACTGCTCGGCCGCCGGACGCAGCGCCCAGAGGTCACCACCGGGTGGCGCCTCCAGCTTCGGTACGGCGGCCTTCGCCTGTGCATCGCCCGCGTCGGCCGCCGCGTGGACGACGTCGCTCGCCGCGTACCGGTGGAACTCCAGCTCCGGATGCGACCACGCGGCGGCCCCGGTCGCGGCCGGCAGCAGATAGTCCACCGCCTTCAACAGGCCCTGTCCGTCCGGGCCTTGATACGTCCACAGGTTCACGCCGACGTGTCGGCCGATGGCCGCGAGCCGGGTGTACGCGACCAGGTCGAAGGTCGAGTAGTGCCAACTCCGCGTACGCGCAAGCTCCTGCGGCTGGCTCCCGTCGCCCGCGATCTGCGGGTCGATGCGCTTGACGCGCGCGTCCAGGACCGTGCGCCTGGCCAGCGCCTTGTCGCCGGTCGCGTAGGCGAGGGCGGCCAACTGCATGTCGTAGAAGGTGCCGTGGTTGTTGGCGGCGGCGCCCTCCTCCTTGCCGAAGGCGCTGTTCTTCAGCCAGCCGAGGAAGTCGGAGTTCCAACTGGCCATCGCCGTACGGTCGTTCTTCGTCCAGCCGGGGGCGCCGGTGCCGAGGATCGCGAGGGCGTCGACGACGCTGGTGTACGACTGGGAGAAGTCGATGATGCCGATGGCGCGGCCGTCGTACTTGCACGGGATGAACTGGGCGTGGTCGAGGTTGGGGTTCATCTTCGTGGCCGGGTCGAGGAACCAGGTGCGCAGGACCTGGTCGGCCTTCTGGGCGTAGCGCTTGTCGCCGGTGTAGTACCAGGCGAGCGCGAGGTCGTACGTCGAGTCGAAGACCTTCTCCACGTCCTGGCGGTCGGTTCCCGTGTCGACCTCGGGGTTGCGCTGTCCGTCGCGCTGGACGTACGGGCAGCCCCAGGGGTTGTCCGCGGTCGGGGTGGTCGTGGGCCACCAGTACGGGGCCTGGCTCAGGTAGTCGTGAACGTCGCCGCCGGGTGCGGGCTTCGGCTTGTCGACGACCGTCCAGGGGCCCTGGGTCAGCCAGTTGTCGGCGCGGGTCGTCAACTGCTTGAGCGAGCGGCGCAGTTGGGGGTCACCGCGGTCCAGGCGGAGCTTGGTCTGCTGGAGGCGGGTGCCGTCGAGGACGGCGGTCCTGGGGACGGCCGGCGCCGCGTGTGCGGCGGCCGAGGGGACGACGACAGCCGTGAGCGTGGCCACGGCGGCGAGAAGGATGCCCAGCCGGGATCTGGCACTCGACTTTGCACTCACCGATCAACTCCGATCATGCATGTGAACGCAGTTCATGAGTGGAACCGTGCGAGCGTAGAACCACCAGGTAGCCATGACAATGGTCCGGACCGACTTCACGTACAGAGAAAGCGAACCCCACCATGGACCTCGGCGTGCGCTGGAAGCTGCACGGTGACGGGCGGACACCCGCGCCCGGAGCGGTCGTCCGCCCCGACGAACGGCTCTCCTGGCCGCGCACGTTCGGGCTCGGCGCCCAGCACGTGGTGGCGATGTTCGGGGCGTCCTTCGTGGCGCCCGTCCTGATGGGCCTCGACCCCAACCTCGCGATCATGATGTCCGGCGTCGCGACCGTGATCTTCCTGCTCGCGACGCGGGGCCGGGTGCCCAGCTACCTGGGCTGTTCCCTCTCCTTCGTGGGCGTGGCCGCGGTGATCCGCGCACAGGGCGGGACGAGCGCGACGGTGACCGGTGCGGTGTTCGTCGTCGGGGTCGTGCTGTTCCTGGTGGGTGTCGCCGTGCAGCGGTTCGGGGCGCGGATCATCCATGCCGCGATGCCGCCGATCGTGACCGGCGCGGTGGTGATGCTGATCGGCTTCAACCTCGCGCCGGTCACCGCCGCGACGTACTGGCCGCAGGACCAGTGGACGGCCCTGCTGGTCATGGCGTTCACCGGTCTGGCCGTCGTCTGTCTGCGTGGTTTCTTCTCACGCGTCGCGATCTTCCTGGGCCTGGTCTTCGGCTACGGCATCTCCTGGGCGTTCGACCGGATCTTCGGCCGGATCCACTCGATGAGCGCGAGCGGCGAGGTCACCGACCACTGGAGGCTGAACCTCTCCGGCGTCGGCAAGGCCGACTGGGTCGGGCTGCCGTCCTTCCACGGACCGTCCTTCCAGTGGTCGGCGATCCTGGTCGCGCTGCCGGTGGTGATCGCGCTGGTCGCCGAAAACGCTGGGCACGTCAAGGCAGTCGGCGAGATGACCGGCGACTCGCTGGACGACAAACTGGGCACCGCGATCTCGGCGGACGGCGTCGCGTCGATGCTGTCGACCGCCGTCGGCGGCCCGCCCAACACCACCTACTCCGAGAACATCGGCGTGATGGCCGCGACCCGCGTCTACTCCACCGCCGCCTACTGGGCCGCCGCCGGCTTCGCGCTCCTCTTCGGTCTCTGCCCCAAGTTCGGCGCGATCGTGGCCGCGATCCCGGGCGGGGTGCTCGGCGGGATCACCGTCATCCTCTACGGCATGATCGGGCTGCTCGGCGCGCAGATCTGGCTCAACTCCGGTGTGGACCTGCGCAATCCGCTGAATCTGGTACCGGCCGCGGCGGGCATCATCATCGGAGTCGGTGGCGTCACGATCAAGTTCACCGACAACTTCACGCTCAGCGGCATCGCACTCGGCACGCTCGTCGTCATCACCGGCTACCACGCCCTGCGCCTCCTCGCGCCCGCCCACCTCAAGACGGACCAACCGCTGCTGGACGAGGGGACGTCGTCGTACGACTCTCCGGGCGAGGCCGACACTGATCAGCCTGGTCAGCGCGCCAAGTCGTAGGCGTACGACGCCGTGAAGGTGCCGGCCGCACCCTTGCAACCGTCCGACTCCCCCGGCAACTTGACCCACAAGTAGCCGTCGATCCGTGCCTCCCCGGTGTTGAGAGTCGGCGCCCGGCCGATCTTCCGGCCCGCCGGGTCGCACCACTGGCCGTCGGCCGGGGCGCCGTTGCCGTTGCGGCTGGTGTCGATGACCGCGCCGAGGCCCGCGGGGCCGCCGAGGGCATCGAGGACCTGACGGTCGTAGGCGATCTCGGCCGAAGTGGCGTGGAAATTCGAGACGTTGCTGAAGATCCCGTCCGAGGAGGCGGTGGAGGCCGCGCCCGCCTGCCTGAGCAGGGCCGCCTGTTGTGCGGCCGGGTTCCAGTCGGAGTGGCCCGCGTCGTAGTACACGCGGGCCTTCGGGTCGGCGGCCTTCAGGACGCGGCCCGCGCGGGCCAACGCCGCGAAGCGGTCGGCGCGTTGGGCGTCGGAGAGGCAGTCGGCCTGGGCTATGGAGTCGGGTTCGAGGATGACGACGACCTCCCCGGAACCCAGCCCGGCCGCGAAGTTGTCGATCCAGCCGTCGTACGCGGTGAAGTCCGACGCCCCGCCCTCGGAGGCCCCGCCGCAGTCCCGCTCCGGGATCGCGTACGGCACGACGACCGGCACCCGGCCCTGCACGGCGGCGCCCGAAGTCACCGCGCGGACCCGGGAGGTGATCGTCGACGGCGTGAAGTCCGCGAACCACACCGCCGCCGGCCGGTCGGCGATCCGGGACTCTATGACCTCGGTGCGGGGGTCGTCGGGGTGGGTGCGGACCCAGTCGAGGACCTGGGAGTCGGGGTGGCGGTAGAGGCTAGGGAAGACGGCGGCCGGCTGCTTCTTGCCGGTTTTCGTGGGAGAGAGCGAGGCGGTCTTCTTCGTCTTGGCGGAAGCGGACGCGGAGGAACTCGCCTTTGCGGAGGCGGCTGTTGACGGTACGTCAGGCAGCGGCACCAGCAGTGTCGCCCCGGTGGCGTCCGGCCTCGACGCGTTCGCACCGCGCCCGTCGTCCAGCGCTTTGATCATCCCGGTCACGGTGCCGACCGCGACCACGACCGACGCGGCGACGACCAGCACGCTCCGCCGGGCGGTCCGCCTCCGCCGCCGGCCACGCGAACCCGACACGCTGCCCCCTCGCACCGAACCCGTTCCCCCGTTCTGGGGAAGTGTCGGGCCCGGCGGCACCTCGGCCAGCCTAGGGCTGGGACGCTGCCCCCATGGGGCAATTGGCACACTTCACCACACCCGTGGACAAGGTCGTCTCCCGGCTGCGCGCGCTCGACGAGGAACTGCCCGCCCGGGACGGGGTCGCGGTGTTCAACCGCGTCTACCTCGCCGTCACGGAAGCGGTCGACCGGAGCGTCGACGCCGGGCGGTTCACGGACGCGCGGGCCGCGATCACGCTGGACGTGCGGTTCGCGGAGCGGTACCTGGCGGCCGTGGACACGGCGGCGAACGGGCGCCGCCCGCCCGCCTGTTGGCGACCGCTGTTCCAGCTCCGCCGCCATCCCGGCGTAAGACCTCTGCAGTTCGCCCTGTCCGGCATCAACGCGCACATCGGCCACGATCTCGCGCTCGCCGTCGTGGACGCCTGTCGTACGCTCGACTGCGAACCCGCCGAGCTGGAGGACGAGTTCGACCGTGTGGGCGACCTCCTCGTCTCGCTGGAGGAGCGCATCCGCGAGGAGCTGATGCCGGGTCCCGACCTGTTCCAGATCGCCGACCCACTCACCCATCTGCTCGGCTCGTGGAGTCTGGAGCGCGCCCGGGAGGCCACCTGGACGGCGGCGCGGGCCCTGTGGGCGCTGCGTGGACTGCCCGATGTGGCCGAGGAGTTCACCGAGCGGCTGGACGCGGCGGTGGGGCTCGCGGGCCGCATGATGCTCACGCCGCTGCCCGACTGAGATGGCCTGATCCGATCGGCGTGCGAGCCGCCTCGGAATGTCCCGGTGATCGCCCTGCGTTGACGGCTCGCACCCGACTGCGAAGGAGCACCGGTATGACGACTCGACTCGGCCTCGGCCTTCCCCAGATGCGGCAGTACAGCATCGGCGCGGACGTTCCCGACGTGGCCCGCACCGCCGAGCAGATCGGCTACGACAGTCTGTGGGTCTTCGAGCGGGCCCTCTTCCCTGAGCCCGCCACCCAGGGCCTGTACGGCGTCCCGGGTCTGCCCTGGCCGGACGTGTACCGGAACGTGGCCGAACCCCTGGTCACCCTCACGCTCGCCGCCGCGGTCACCGAGCGGGCGCGGCTGGGCAGCAGCGTGCTGGTGGCGCCGCTGCACACTCCCTTCCAACTGGCCAAGTCCCTGGCCTCGTTGGACGCGGCGAGCGGCGGCCGGGTGATCGCGGGCCTGGGCACCGGCTGGTCGCTCGACGAGTACGCGGCCTCCGGCATCCGGCCGTTCGAGGAGCGCGGCACGGTGCTCGACGAGCTGATCGAGGTGTGCCGGGCGGTATGGGGCCCCGACCCGGTGACGTACGACGGGCAACTGACGAAGATAGCCTCTGCCGTGGTCGGCCCCAAACCCGCCCGGCCGATACCGATCATGCTGGCCGCGACCAACAAGAAGGCCCAGCGGCGGCTGGTCGACCACGCCGACGGCTGGCTGCCGGTGGGCATGGGTGCCGAGCAACTGGCCGGTCAGTGGCAGGAGTTGCAGGATCTGGCGGCAGAACGCGGGCGCACCGAACCGATTCGGACAGTCGTGCGGGTCAACACCGTGTACACGGCCAAGCCCTACGACGGACCGGACCGCCAGCCCTTCCAGGGCAGCGCCGACCAGATCGTCGAGGACCTGGTGGCCCACGCCGAGGTCGGCCTGGAAGAGATCCTGATCGACCTCCAGACCACTCCGCGGGACGCCCAGGAACTCAAGGCCGTCGCCGCGGAGGTGTACGAGAAGGCGCGGGCGGCCGGGGTCTGAAGTCCCGTCAGTCCTCGGGCAGTTCGACCGGCGCGATCGCGTCGTAGACGTCTCCCGGGCCGGGGTTCGTCGGGTCGGTCGTGCCGCCGAGTTGGTGCATGACGCCCCAGACCGCGTTCAGCGCGGTCTGGACGGCGCCCTCGGCCCAGCCGGCCGTCCAGGAGATGTCGTCGCCGGCGAGGAAGACGCCCCGCTTGTCCGCGGGCAGCCGGTCCTGCATGAAGTGGGTGAACAGGCGCCGCTGGTAGCGGTAGTGGCCGGGCAGGTTGGCCTTGAACGCGCCCATGAAGTAGGGCTCGTTCTCCCAGGAGACGGTCACCGGGTTGCCGATGACGTGCTTCCTGATGTCGACCTTCGGGTAGATCTCGCCGAGCGATTTCAGCATGACCTCCATCCGCTCGTTCGCGGACAGCGGCAGCCACTTGAGGCTGTCGTCGCACCAGGTGTACGAGAGGCAGATGACGGCCGGCTTGTCCGGGCCGTCGTCGAGGAGGTAAGTCCCGCGCGTCATACGGTCGGTGAGCGTCATCGACATGACGTCCCGGCCGGTCTCCTCGTCCTTGTCGAGCCAGAAGGGCCGGTCGACCGGGACGAAGAGCTTGGAGCTCTCCATGTAGTGGGTGCGTTCGATCGCCGTCCAGTGGTCGATCGGGAAGAGCGAGTCGTCGCAGGCGATCTTGGAGAGCAGCATCCAGGACTGGGCGGTGAAGATCGCCGCCTGGTAGGTGCGGATGTCGCCGTTCGCGTCCGTCACGGTGATCTGGTTGCCGGCGGTGCGGTGCAGTCGGGTCACGGCGGGCCGGGGTTCGCCGTTGACGTGCAGGGACGCCAGCGAGGTGCCGTAGGGCCAGTGGACGATCTTCTCCGGCCCGCGGTCCCAGAGGCGGAGCGGGAGTTGCTGGGAGCCGCCGACGATGCCGCGGTGGTGGTCGTCGGCCTCGGTGTAGACGACGCGCAGGATTTCGAGGATCGAGTTGGGGAAGTCGGTGTCCCAGCCGCCCGTTCCGAAGCCGACCTGGCCGAAGATCTCGCGGTGCCGGAAGGACTTGAAGGACTCGGAGTCGCAGAGGAAGCCGTAGAAGGTCTGGTTGTCGAGCTTCTCGACGAGCTTCGACCAGATCTCGCGGATGCGCGGGACGTCGCGTTCGCGCATGGCGCGGTTCATGTCGGAGAAGTCGGCGCCGTCTTCGAGGCAGGCGTTCCAGGCGTGCATCACGTCGCGGTAGACCTGCGGGAGGTCGTCGACTGTGGTGGCGTAGTGGGACTCGCCCTTGAGGTCGACGACGGTCGAAGGGGTCGCCTCGGCAAGGGGGTTGGGGAACGGCCGGGTCTCAAGGCCCACCAGGTCGATGTAGTGCTGGAGGGCGGTGGAGGAGGGCGGGAAGCGCATCGCGCCCATCTCGGCGGTGAGGGACGGGTCGCACCCGTCGAAGCCGACGGTCCGCAACCGGCCCCCGATCTGGTCGGCCTCGTAGACGACGGGCTTGAGGCCCATCTTCATCAGTTCGTAGGCGGCCACGATGCCGGACAACCCGCCCCCGATCACGGCGACTTCGGTGCCGTGATCGGTCGCGGGTATCTGGCCGAGGCCCGCCGGGTGGGCGAGGAAGTCGTCGTACGCGTAAGGGAAGTCCGGCCCGAACATGGTGATCGGCGGCTGCTGCGCGTCGGCGTGCTGGACGGCGTTGGGCACCGTGGACGTCATGGGGTACGGACTCCTAGCAAGGCGGAACAGATCAGAAAAGTCAGTGGGGTTCAGCTGAGGGACCCGTAGAGGCCGGGGCGACGGTCCGTCAGATACGGGTTCGCCGCACGGGAGTTGGCGAGGAACTCGGGGTCCAGGTCCGTGAGGAGGAGTTCCTCGCCACGGCCGGCGCGGGTGCGGGCGACTCCGTCGGGTCCGGCGAGCGTGGAGAGGCCGAAGAAGTCGAACTCCCCTTCCTGGCCGATGCGGTTGATGTACGCCACGTACATCTGGTTCTCCCAGGCGCGCACCGGGACCAGGGACTCGGCGACGAACTGGAACGGGTGCATGTTCGCCGTCGGGACGAGGAGCAGGTCGGTGCCGGCGAGGGCGTGGGCGCGGACGGGCTCCGGGAACTCGACGTCGTAGCAGATCATCAGGCCGACGGTCAGGCCGTTCAACTCGGCCTGGACGACCGGCTGTTCGCCCGGTGTGAAGTGGGCGCGCTCGAAGTCGCCGAAGAGGTGGGTCTTGCGGTAGTTGGCGAGGCGGGTGCCGTCGGCGGAGATGAGCTGGGCCGAGTTGTGGACGGCGTCGCCGTCGCGCTCCGGGTAGCCGTACGCGAGGGCGAGCCCGTGCCGGGTGGCGATCTCGGCGACGGCGTCCGCGGAGTCGCCGTCGGCGGGCTCGGCGAGGCGGCCGATGTCGTCGCCGATCGCGTACCCGGTGAGGAACATCTCCGGCGCGGCGAGCAGCCCGGCACCGCCGGCCGCGGCCCGGCCGGCGGCCTCGTCGAGGACCTTGAGGTTCTCGACGACGGAGCCGGGGCGGCCGGAGCTCTGGAGGAGGGCGGTGCGCATGTGTGTTCCTCACCGGTACGAAAAGGTTGAAGAGCCACCTATCGGGGCCCACCTAGACGGTACGGCTGAGGGGCTGGGCCGGACAAGAAGGAGCCGTTGCGCGCCGATGAGCGGTTCGTTGCGTGCGGGAGGGGTGAGGCGGCGATTCGTTGCGTGCCTGGTAGGTACGGGCCGTTCCGGTGCGTCGAACCGGCTGTCAGACCCCGGGCGTATGTTTCCGCGCATGAATCCTGACCTGATCAGCCGGCTCGCGCCGTTCCGGGCGGAAGCACTGGGGCGCGGGATACCGCCCGAGGACGTTGAGCGGTGGATCGCCACCGCGCGTCCGTCCGCGACCCTCGTCACGCGTGGGGACGGGCCGGTCGTCGGCAGGTTCGGCGGACCGCTGCTGCTGCCCGCCGACGCCCCCGACCCCTGGTTCCCGTTACTCGCCACCCTCGACTGCGCGGCCCTGCCCGAGGAGACGACGGGCCTCCAACTGCCGCCCGACGGCCGCCTGTTGCTCTTCGGCTTCCCCGAGATGACGTACTACGGCGGTACGGCCGGTGAGGTCGTGTACATCCCCGAGGGGACACCCGTGGAGGAGCGGAACACGAAGTACCCCTGCGTCTACGGCGAGGAAGGGGACACGTCCTACGACGGCGCGACGCTCGCCGTCTACGAGCAGTTCCCGCAGGAGGAACTGCGGCTGGCACCCGATGTCTCCGTGCCGCACCACTTCCTGGCCCCCTCCCCGGAACCCGGCCAGGAGACCGTCACGCTCCCCGGCCATCCCCGCGCCTGGGACCTGGCCGAGGTGTGGGACGAGACGTACGGCGACATCGTCGTCGACGGACCGCTGCACATCGGCGGGTACGCCTCCCACGAGTGCACGGAGACGGACCCCGTCACGGACGCGGCGGCGGAGGCGGAACGGGCGCGACGGCACCGGGCCGAGGCGGCACACGGGTTCGGCGACGCCACGGAGCTGCCCGCCCCCGAGCAGTGGACGCTGCTCGCCCAATGGGACATCGGTCTCACCGGGCGAGAGGGCTCCACCCTGCACTGGGTGATCCCGCGACAGGACCTGGCCGAGCACCGCTTCGACCGTGCGCACGTGTCGTTCTTCTGGAACCCCTGACGGGGCTTGAGCGGTCCGGTGACGGCAGCGCCCTGAAGGGGCGCGAGGAACTGCGCGACCAGCCACAACGGACCCGCGGCCGACGCACCGGACTTCCGGCGGAACGCTTAACGGCTGGGCAGGGCAAACACCGTGAGGACGGCCGCGTGGTCCGAAGGCCAGCAGTTCGACGACACGTCCGGCCAGGCGCTGGGCGTGCCGACCACGAACACCCGGGAGTCGAGCACGCTCAGCCCCCGGTGCAGGACGTAGTCGATACGGTCCTGCGGCTCGGCGCGCCCGCTGCCGTCCTCGTTCACCGGGTGGATCGGCGACCAGGTGTGGCCGGGCTCGGCGGCCGGGTCCGGGTGGGCCTCCCGGTAGCTGTCGGACAGACCCGCCTCCGCCGCCGCCTTCGTCACCGGCCACTCCACATCCGGCCAGTCCAGGTGCGAAGGACTGTTGAAGTCACCGACCAGGATCACAGGGACGGCGTCATCAGCCACCTCCCCGATCCGCCCGAGGGCATCCCGCATCTGGGCGAGCCGTACCTCCTCGTGGGCGATCAGCTCGGTGGCCGGGAGCCCGTCGAAGGCGGACTCGTAGGGGCCGTAGGGCGTGTAGTCGAGGTGGCAGGTCCACAGGTCGATCTCACGGCCCTCCCCTACGGCGATGCGCACCCCGGCGGCGCCATAGAAGCCGACGGCCGGGTCGCCGAAGCGGGCGGTGATCGGGTGGCGGCTGATGACGCCGAGGTTCTCGCCAGCGCGGTGGTGGTGCCAGCCGAGCGCCTCGGCCAGTTCCTCGGCGGCGGTGCCGCCCGTCTCCTGGAGGCCGACCACGTCCGCGCCGGTCTCCGTGATGGCCTTGAGCTGCTTGGCCCGGTGGTCGTCGACCTTGCTGCCGCCGAGCCAGAGGTTCCAGGTCAACACGCGTAGCTCGTACGGCGTTTCGTGCGTCACCATCGCGCGCAGGTCGGCCGGAGTGACGCCGACGAGGCTCGCCCGTACCGTCCGGCCGGGTGCCGCGTCGATCGGGGCCAGCGACGGTACGGCGAGGACCGCGCAGCCGGCCGCCTCGGCGGAGCTGACGCCGGTCTGGGTGTCCTCCACGGCCACGCAGGCCGCCGGGTCGACGCCGAGGGCGCGGCAGGCGGCGAGGTAGGGGTCGGGGGCGGGCTTGGTGGGCCCGGTGTCGTCGGCGGTGACGGAGACCGCGAAGCGGCTCGCGCCGAGGGCGTCGAGGACGGTGTCGGCGACCGCGCGGGGGGACGCGGTGACGAGCGCCGTGGGGACGCCGTCGCGGGCGAGGGCGTCGAGCAGGTCGAGCGCGCCGGGGCGGGGCACGATGCCGGTGCGGACGCGGGTGGCGAACTCCCGGTGCAGTTCGGCCGCGAGGTCCGCCGCCGGGGCGCCCGTGGTCGTGGCGAGCCAGTCGGCGGTGTGCTCGACCGGGCGGCCGAGCACCTCCGGCTGGTCCGCGTCCGTCAGGGTCCTGCCCGCGACCTGCTCCACCGCCTCCCACCACAGCCGCTCGGTGTCGACGAGCGTTCCGTCCATGTCGAACAGGACGGCCTGGAGCGGGAGTTGGGTGTGGGGGGTCACGTTTCTCTCTTTCACTACGGACACTGCGGGCACTATGGCCCTACGGGTTGATGCGTTCTGCCACGAGTACCGGCCGTTCCGGCAGCGACACCTTCACGGCGACTCCGGCGCCCAGCGTGGTGGCCTCGTGCGTGGGCAGGTCGGCCTTGACCTCGGTACCGTCGCCGAGCAGAACATGGACGCGGACGACCGCGCCGAGGAAGGCGGTGCCTACGACACGCGCGTCTCCGGTCTCGTCGGCGTGCACGTGGATCGCCTCGGGCCGTACGAGGACGTCGACTTCGGGTCCTGCCGGTGCCTCGCCGTCGACGGGCAGCCGCTGGCCGAGCACCTCGACGGTGCCGTCCGTGAGGTGCCCCGGGAGCCGGCTCATCGTGCCGACGAACTCGGCGACGAAGGCGGTCGCGGGCCGGCCGTACAACTCGGCCGGTGCGGCGCACTGTTCGAGCTTTCCGGCGCGCATCACGGCGACCCGGTCGGCTATGGACAGCGCTTCTTCCTGATCGTGTGTCACGAAGAGGGTGGTGATGCCTAGTTCCTGCTGGAGGCGGCGGATCTCCTCGCGCAGGGACAGCCGTACCTTGGCGTCGAGCGCCGAGAGCGGTTCGTCGAGGAGCAGGACGCGCGGCTGGAGGGCGAGCGCGCGGGCCAGGGCGATGCGCTGCTGCTGGCCGCCGGAGAGCTGGTGCGGGAAGCTCTCGCCCTTGTCGCCGAGCCCGACAAGGTGGAGCAACTCGTTGGCGCGGAACCGCCGTTCGGCCTTGTTCACCTTGCGCATGCGCAGGCCGAAGGCGACGTTGTCGAGGGCGTTGAGATGCGGGAAGAGGCTGTACGACTGGAAGACCATCCCGGCGTCGCGGCGATGCGCGGGCACGTCGGTGACGTCCTGGCCGTCGACCAACACCTCGCCGGAGGTGGGGTGTTCGAAGCCGGCGAGCATGCGCAGGGCGGTGGTCTTGCCGCAGCCGGAGGGGCCGAGCAGGGCCAGGAACTCGCCGGGCTGGACGGTCAGGTCGAGTCCGTCGAGGGCGACCGTGGGGCCGAACTCCCGGCGCAGACCGCGGAATTCGACGGTGGCGGCGTTCTCCGTGGCGGTTTTCTCAAGCGTGGTGGCGGTCATGGTTCATCCCCGGGACGAAGCGGTTTTGTCGCGCCCGCCGACACCGGCGAGCGTGAGGAGGAGTGCCCAGGTGACGACCAGGCTGAGCACGGAGACGGCGACGGAGAGCTGGGCGTTGGACCCGCCGACGCTGTAGATCCACACGGCGAAGGGCTGGAAGCCCAGGAGTTGGGCCACGGTGAACTCGCCGAGCACCAGCGCCAGCGTGAGGAAGGACGCGTTGAGCAACGCCCCGCGCAGATTGGGCAGTACGGTCCGCACCAGCGCCTGCGGCCAGTTCGCCCCGCAGCTGCGGGCGGCCTCGACGAGGGTCTTCACGTCGATGGCCCGCAGCCCGGAGTCCAGCGCCCGGTACACGAACGGCAGCGCCATCACGACGTAGGCCAGGACGAGGATGAAGGGGAAGCTCGGGTTCTGGATGGCGACGAAGGTCTCGAACAGCGGAGTGCGGGACAGGTAGTCGGGGCCCCACTTGAGGACGGTGGCGATACCGGCGACGAACGCGATCGGCGGCACCACCAGCGGCAGCGAGCAGATCACCTCGACGACCGGGCGCAGGCGGGGCGCGCCGAGCCGTAGCGCGACCATGGCGGGCACCATCAGGAGCAGGACTACGGCGATGGTGGCGGCGGCGAGTTCCAGCGAGAGCACCAGGCTGGAGGTGAAGCCGTCGGCGGAGACGATCTGGGTGTAGGCGTCGAAGGTGACGCCCTCTCCCGGCACGTCGACCGTGAAGATCACGGACGCGGCAAGGGGCACCAGGAAGTACAGGGCGGCGAGGCCGAGGACGACCCACCGCCAGAGGTTCAGGCGTCCAGCCATCGCGCGCTCCGTCGTTGCAGGGGCAGGTACACGGCCATGACCAGGCCCGCGACCAGGACCATGTCGAGGCTGAGGGCGAGGGCCACGTTCTCCTGGCCGACCAGCACGTTGCCGGAGATGGCGTCGGCGATCTGCAGGGTGACCAGCGGGATCGAACTGCCCACCATGGCCGCGGCGGTGGCGTACGCGGCGAACGCGCTGCCGAAGAGGAGGACGAACCCGCCGAGCAGCGAGGGCAGCAGCACGGGCAGGGCGACGTGCCGCCAGTACTGCACGCCGGTGGCGCCGTTGTTCTGCGCGGCCTCGCGCCACTGGGTGCGCAGGCCCTCCAGGGCCGGGGTGATGGTGAGGACCATCAGCGGGATGAGGAAGTACAGGTAGACGAGGACCAGGCCCCAGAAGCTGTACAGGTCCCAGCCCTTGTCCTTCAGGCCCAGGTGGGTCGTCAGCACACCGGCGTTGCCGAGCGTCGCGACGAACGCGAAGGCCAGCGGGACACCGCCGAAGTTGGCGAGGACCCCGGACGCGGTGAGCACGGCCTCACGCAGCGCGCGGAAGCGGGAGGTGACGACGACCTGCGCGAGCGGCAGCCCGAGCAGGGTGCCGAGGGCGCCCGCGAGGGCGGACAGCTTGACGCTGCCGATCAGCGCGGTGAGGTAGGCGCCCTTGAGTGATTCGGTGAGGTTGGCGGTGCTGTACGAAGTGGCGCCCGTCGTCTGGTTCTTGACGGTGAAGGCGCCGTTCAGCATCGCGATGGCGGGCACCCCGAAGGCGACCGCGACGAAGGCGAGCAGCGGGACCACGGCGATCCAACTGGGGACGCGGCGCCGCCGCTTCACAGAAGCGGCGGCAACCACGTCGGCCCGCGTGAGCGTGGCCGTCATCCGGAGACGGCCTTCGCCCAGCCCTGCGCGATGACCGTCTTGGCCTTGCTCTGCTGGGCCTCGGTCGGGAAGGCCGGCGTGCCGGAGACCTTCGGGAGCTTGGCGGCGGCGGTCTTGTCGAGCGTGCCGGCCGACTCCATGGAGGTCATCAGCGCCGGACGCGCGTACCCCTTGAGCCACAGGTTCTGGCCCTCGGCGCTGTACAGGTACTCCTGCCACAGGCGAGCCGCCGCCGGGTGCGGGGCGTCCTTGTTGATGGCCTGCGAGTAGTACTGCGCGTACTGGCCGTCGCTCGGGATGGAGACCTTCCAGTCGACGCCCTTGGACTTGAACTCGTCGGCGTAACCGGCGTTGAGGTAGTCCCAGTCGATGGAGATGGGCGTCTCGCCCTTCTCGACGGTGGCCGGGGTGGACTCGACGGGCGTGTAGTTGCCGTTCTTCTTCAGCTTGTTGAAGAAGTCGAGACCCGGCTGGATATCGTCGAAGGAACCCTTGTTGGCGAGCGCCGCCGCGTACACGCCACCGAAGGCCGAACCCGACTTGGTGGGGTTGCCGTTGAGCGCGACCTGGCCCTTGTACTGCGGCTTCAGCAGGTCCGCGAAGGTGCTCGGACAGGTCTTCACGCGCTTGGCGTCGCAGCCGATGGAGATGTAGCCGCCGTAGTCGTTGAACCACTGCCCCTTCGGGTCCTTCTGGCCCTCGGGGATCTGGTCGAAGGAGGCGACCTTGTACGGCGCGAGCAGCCCCTGCTGTGCGGCGCTGAGCGCGAAGGAGGAACCGAGGTCGAGGACGTCGGGCGCCCGGTCCTGGCCCTTGCGGGAGGTCACGGCGTTGATCTCGTCCTGGCTGGAGCCGTCCGGGTTCTCGTCCGTGATCTTGATGCCGTACTTCTTGGTGAAGCCGTCGATGAGGGCACCGTAGTTGGCCCAGTCGCGGGGCAGCGCGATGGCGTGCAGCGTGCCCTCCTTCTTGGCCGCCTTCACCAGGGCGGCCATGCCGCCGAAGTCGGCGACGGAGGTGGCGGTGGCGGCGTTCTTGCCGTCGGCGGTGGTCGACGAGTTGGTGGGAGCGGCGCCGCAGGCGCTGAGGGCGAGTGCGGCGACGACGGCGAGGGATCCACCCAGGACGGCGTTTCTCGGCGGGGACACGGTCACGGTCTCTCCAGGGGTGCGCACGACGGTTTGAGCAGAGCGGAGAACTTGTCTGAACAAGTTGGCCTCAGTACGCCCGCCGATGGTGTCTTGTTCGTAAACATTGGCGAAACCGTGACCCCTTATTCCCTGCACACTCCTGACTGACACGGATCACCAAGGGAACTCGACTACGCTGCTCACGCTGTGCACAGTGGCCAATTCGGAGGGGAAGCATGACGGCGCGACACGAGGAGATCGCCGACGAGCTGCGCAGGGCCATCGACCACGACGAGTACACAGTCGGCAGCCTGCTGCCCGCGGAGACGGACCTCGCCGCGCAGTACGGCGTCTCGCGCGGCACGGTCCGCCAGGCCGTCGCGGCCCTCACCGCCGAGGGGCTGATCGGCTCCCGCCAGGGCGCCCGCCGAGTGGTGCTGGCCAGCCGTCGCAGCCAGAGCTTCGCCGAACTGCGCAGCTTCGCCGAGTGGGCCCGCGCGATGGAGCGCGAGGCGACCGGGCACGTGGTCACGCAGGAGTACCGCCCGGCCACGGCCGAGGACGCCGTACGCCTCCAACTCACCGCGGGGACCCCGGTGTTGCACGTCCTGCGGGTGCGCGGCCTGGACGGTGAGCCGGTCCTCCTGGAGCGGACGGTGTACGCCGACTGGATCTCCCCCGCCGTCGAGGCGATCGAGCCGGAGTGCCCGTCGGTGACCCAACGCCTGTACGACGACACGGGGTTGGTCTTCGCCTACGGCGAGCACGTCATCGACGCGGTGGCGGCGGGCGCGCAGGACGCGGAGCTGCTGGGCATCCGCCGCACGAGCCCGCTGCTGCGGGTCCGCCGGGTCACAACGACCCGCGAGGGACGGCCAGTTGAGTGGTCGGACGACCGCTATCGCTCGGACGCGGTGAGCTTCAGCGTGCACAACTCGATAGGGAACAACGCGCTGGCACGCAAGACGGCGGAGTGAGCCCAGGGGGTTCGGGCGCTCAACCGGCCGCCACGCAGAACTCGTTGCCCTCCGGATCGGCCATCACCACATGGTGCCCGTCGAACTCCGAGAGCACCCGGCCGCCCGCGTCCGCCAGCCGCGTGGCCTCGGCTCTGATCGCCGCCCACCGCTCCTCCGGGCCGCCCCGCACCGGCACGCGGATGTCCAAGTGCAGCCGGTTCTTGGCGGACTTGGGCTCGGGGACCTTGAGGATGGACAGACGCGGGCCCACGCCGTCGGGGTCGCAGAGCCAGGCGCCGTCGTCCTCGGCTCCGTCGTCCTCCGGTTCGTAGTGGGCGATCCACTCGGCGCGCGTGGCGAAGGGCGCGGGCGGCGGCTCGTCGACGTAGCCGAGGGCCGTCTTCCAGAACGCGGCGAGGAGCGGGGCGTCGTCGCAGTCGAGGGTGAGGTCGATTCGTGCTGCCATGCCCCCGACCGTACGACGCCCCACTGACAGTCGCCCCTGAACGCCTGGCTACGTGGGCGAGCCCGACGAGAAGCGGCGCAGCAGCGGCGACAGCACCAGCACGGACTTGGTCCGCTCCACGAACGGCTCCCCCGCGATCCGCTCCAGCACCCGCTCGAAGTGCCGCATGTCGGCGGCGAAGACCTGGACGACCGCGTCCGCGTCACCCGTGACCGTCGACGCGGCCACGACCTCCTGGTAGCGCTCCAGGCCGCGTCGGATGGTGTCCGGGGAGGTGTTGTGCCGGCAGTAGATCTCGACGAACCCCTCGGTCTCCCAGCCGAGCGCCGACGGGTCCACCCGTACGGTGAAGCCGGTGATGGCGCCGGTGGCCCGCAACCGGTCCACGCGCCGCTTGACGGCGGGCGCGGACAGGCCGACGAGTTGCCCGATGTCCGCGAAGGAGCGGCGGGCGTCCTCGGCGAGGGCGTGCACGATGCGTTCGTCGAGTTCGTTCAGCACGGTGGATCGATCACTTCTCGGATGGTGCGGGTGGTGCCAGTCGGGAGCGGCGGTGGCCGTATACGAAGTAGAACACGAGCCCGACGGCCATCCAGACTCCGAAGACCACCCAGGTGACGGCCGAGAGGCTGCCCATCATCCACACGCACAGCCCGAAGCCCACGGCGGGCAGGACCGGCGACAGCGGTACGCGGAAGGTGCGGGACATGTCGGGGCGGGTCCGGCGCAGCACCACGACGGCGATGTTGACCAGCGCGAAGGCGAAGAGCGTGCCGATGCTGGTCGCGTCCGCGAGCTGGCCCAGCGGGATGGCCGCCGCGAGGACCCCGCAGAACAGGGACACGATGACCGTGTTGGCGCGGGGCGCCCCGGTCTTCGGGTGGACCTTCCCGAACACCTTGGGCACGAGTCCGTCCCGGGACATCGCGAAGAGGATGCGGGTCTGGCCGTAGAGCACGGTCAGGACGACGCTCGCGATGGCGATGACCGCGCAGGCGGCGAGGAGGGTGCCCCAGAAGGACTGGCCGGTGACGTCGCGCATGATCTGGGCGAGGGCGGCCTCGGAGTCGTTGAAGCGGCGCCAGGGCTTCGCGCCGACGGCGACGGCCGCGACGAGGACGTAGAGCGCGGTGACGATGACGAGGGACAGCATGATCGCGCGGGGCAGGTCGCGCTGGGCGTTCTTCGCCTCCTCGCCGGCCGTGGAGGCGGCGTCGAAGCCGATGTAGGAGAAGAAGAGGGTCGCTCCGGCCGCGCTGACGCCCGCCATGCCCAGCGGCATGAAGTGGTCGTAGTTGCCGGACTTGAAGCCCTGGATACCGATCGCGCAGAACAGCACCAGCGCGGCGATCTTCACGCACACCATGACGGTGTTGGCGCGGGCTGACTCCTTGGCGCCGCCGAGCAGGAAGGCCATCGCGAGGAGGACGACGATCAGCGCCGGGAGGTTGAAGATGCCGCCGTCGCCGGGCGGGGCGGACAGGGCGTCCGGGATGGTGACGCCGATGGTGCCGTCGAGCAGTTCGTTGAGGTACTCGCCCCAGCCGACGGCGACGGCGGCGACCGACACGCCGTACTCCAGGACCAGGCACCAGCCGCAGATCCAGGCGATCAGCTCGCCCAGCGTGGCGTAGGCGTACGAGTACGAGGAGCCGGCGACCGGGATGGTGCCAGCGAGTTCGGCGTAGGAGAGGGCCGAGAAGAGGGCGGTGAGGCCGGCGATCACGAAGGAGAGGGTGACGGCGGGACCGGCCTTGGGGACGGCTTCGCCGAGGACGACGAAGATGCCGGTGCCGAGGGTGGCGCCGATGCTGATCATCGTCAGCTGCCAGAGCCCGAGCGAGCGGCGGAGCGAGCCGCCCTCGCCCTGGCCGCCCTCGGCGACCAGGAGTTCCACGGGCTTGCGGCGCATCAGACGCGCACCGAGCCCCGGGGACGGCTCGGCGGTCTGACTGCGGTGATGCGGGGGTGCGCCTTGGTCGAGCACGCGGGGCTCCTTGTCGCTGCCGGGCATGGCGGCAGGGACCGGCGGCGCAGGGCAGGCCCTGGATCCGCCGAGCGGGGGTCCTGCCGCGCTGGGTACAGCGCTCGACCCTATGAGCCAGGGTGTCCTGGTCGTAATGCGGCAACCTTGCGCGTCTCCGCAAGATCGTTGCGTTCCTCGGACTCGGGTGCGCATTCGTTGCGCGGCGCCCTGGTGTGGCGCCCTGTTCAGCTCTCGTCCGGCTCCCCCGCGAGGGCCCGTGCCGCGGCCAGGTCCTCTTCGTCGAACCCGATCCGCCCTGGCTGCCCGAACACCTCCGCCTGTGCGTCGATCCAGCGGGTGTGCGCCTCCCACGCGGCCTGCTTGCTCATGCCGAGCGCGGCCCCGATCTGCGTCCAGGAGGCACCGGCCTCCCGGGCCGCGCGGACGGTGAGCTGACGACCGTAGGCGGCCTTGCGGGCGACGACCTCGCTCAGGGCGAGCAGCTCCAGCGTCTCGGCCTTGTCGAGGGCCTCGGCGTCGCTGCCGAAGCCGGCGAGGGACTCGCGGGTGCGGAGGTCGTCGAGGCGGGCGACCGCGGTGAGGAGGGTGTGCTCGGGTTCGATGCTCTGGGGTGTGGTCATGACTTCAGCGTTACGTCAAGGCCGCTTGACGTCAAGGGAGCCTGACGGAAGTTCTTTGACGAGGAAGGCGCAGGGGTCGACGCACTCCCGGATCACCCCGTCGCGGTCCTCGTACGACCAGCGGTCCACGTAGTCCGTCAGGCGCCGGTAGCCGAGCCGCGCGTAGAGGGCGGCGGCCCTCGGGTTGTCGGCCGCGACGCCCAGGCCGAGGACGGTAGGGCCGTGCTCCCGGGCCACTTTCTCGGCACGCCGGATCAGCGCGCCGCCGATGCCGCGCGAGCGCAGTTCCGGGGGCCACACGGCGAGACCGTTGAGCTCCGGGCAACCGGGCAGGGCGGCCCGCACCTCCGGGGCCGCACAGCCGTCCCAGATCACCTCCGCGTGCCCGACGGGCCGGCCGTCCAGCCAGGCGACGAGATAGACGCCCCCGCCTGTCCCCTGCCGCGCGAACCGCCTGGCGTGGGAGGAGACGGCCCCCGGCGAGCCGATGAACTCGTCGAGCAGCGCCACGTCGTCGGCCCCGCACACAGCGATCTCCATGCACCCGACGGTAGCCGCCGGAGCACGCCGACGGCCCCCGAATATCCCGGGCGCCGGGACAACAGGGGCCGTGGCAAAGCGAGTTGGGTCAGCTCCAGCTGGCGTGCAGGGGCTTGCCCTCGGCGTAGCCGGCGGCGCTCTGGATGCCGACGATCGCGCGCTCGGCGAACTCCTCCAGAGAGTTGGCGCCGGCGTAGGTGCAGGACGAGCGGACGCCCGCGATGATCGAGTCGATCAGGTCCTCGACACCCGGGCGGGCCGGGTCGAGGAACATGCGGGAGGTGGAGATGCCCTCCTCGAACAGCGCCTTGCGGGCGCGGTCGTAGGCCGACTCGTCCGACGTACGGTTGCGGACCGCGCGCGCGGACGCCATGCCGAACGACTCCTTGTAGAGGCGGCCGTTGGCGTCCTGCTGGAGGTCGCCCGGGGACTCGTACGTGCCCGCGAACCACGAGCCGATCATCACGTTCGACGCACCGGCGGCGAGGGCCATGGCGACATCGCGGGGGTGGCGGACACCGCCGTCGGCCCACACGTGCTTGCCGTACTTCTTCGCCTCGGCGGCGCACTCCTTGACAGCCGAGAACTGCGGCCTGCCGACGCCGGTCATCATGCGGGTGGTGCACATCGCGCCGGGGCCGACCCCGACCTTGATGATGTCGGCGCCCGCGTCGATGAGGTCCTTGACGCCGTCCGCGGCGACGATGTTGCCGGCCGCGATCGGGACGTGCGGGTCGAGGGCGCGGACGGTCCTGATCGCGCTGATCATCGACTCCTGGTGACCGTGCGCGGTGTCGATGACGAGCGTGTCGACGCCCGCGTCGAGGAGCTGCTTGGCCTTGCCGGCGACATCGCCGTTGATGCCGACGGCGGCGGCGATACGCAGCCTGCCCTGCCCGTCGACGGCCGGCGAGTACAGCGTGGCGCGCAGGGCGCCCTTGCGGGTGAGGATGCCGGCGAGCTTGCCGTCCTTGTCCACGGCGGGCGCGTAGCGGCGGTTGGCGCCGTCCAGCTTGTTGAACGCCTCGCGCGGGTCGATGTCCGCGTCGAGCAGCAGCAGGTCCCGGGACATGACCTCGGCGAGCTGCGTGAAGCGGTCCACACCGGTCAGGTCGGCGTCGGTGACGACACCGACGGGTCGCTGGTCCTCGTCCACGACGACACCGGCGTTGTGCGCGCGCTTGGGCAGCAGGGCCAGCGCGTCGGCGACGGTCTGGTGCGGGGCCAGCCGGATCGGGGTGTCCAGGACGAGATGGCGGCTCTTCACCCAGGAGACGACCTCGGTGACGACCTCGATCGGGATGTCCTGCGGGATGACCACCAGGCCACCGCGCCGGGCCACGGTCTCGGCCATGCGCCGGCCGGCGATGGCGGTCATGTTGGCGACGACCAGCGGGATGGTGGTACCCGTGCCGTCCGGGGAGCTGAGGTCCACCCCCTGACGCGAGCCGACCGCGCTGCGGCGCGGGACCATGAAGACGTCGTCGTACGTCAGGTCGTACGGGGGCTGGATGTCGTTGAGGAAACGCACGTGCTGCACATCCCAGTCGATCAGAGGTGGTCCCCGGACAGGTCAGCCAGGGGGAAGAGCACGTACTTCATTGTCCCATGTCGGGCGTAATGCCATGCCTCGGATCATCGTCCAGGCAGGTCGACGGGCTCCCTGGAGGAATGCCCAAACGAACCGGTGATTCACGTGTGGGCAACCTTTGGGACACCTCACGTATCGAACGGGCATGACTTCCCACCGCACGGTGTCCGGGGCGGCGCTCGCTGCCGTGGTGCTCGCCCTGGCACCAGGATCCGCGGCCCTGGCCGCCAGTCCCTCCCCGCTGCCGACGCAGGCCTACGCCACGATCGAGGCCGACCAGCAGCTCAACGTGGGATCGACGGCGCAGTCGGTCGACGTGGGCTGGATGTTCTACGACGGCGGGGCGAACGTGCCCGTGCCCACGAACCAGACGCTCGTCATCGACGCCCGGGACGTGGCGGGCGTCGCGGCCGTCACGGTCGCCGACCCGAGGTGCACGGCCGACGGGCAGGTCTTCACCTGCGTCAACAAGGCCGACTCGCAGCGCCAGTCCGTCGACTTCACCGTGCGGGCGGACGCGGGCGCCGCCCTCGGTGCCACCGGCACGCTCAAGTACACCGTCTCCGCCGAGCACGGCACCGGCGCCACCGCGCAGGCGAAGGTGGTCGTCGGCGTCCCGGACCTCGTCGTCGGCAAGGTGCCGGACGTGACACACGCCAAGCTCGGGTCCCGGATCGAGCTCCCGCTCCAGCTCCGCAACACCGGCGACCTGGCCACCGACCGGCGCATCATGCTGCGCTGGGAGTCGGTGGGCGGGCTGGTCTTCGACCGGAAGTTCGCCAACTGCACGTACGGCGTCGGCGACGACCCCGTCGAACCCGGCAGCCAGGCATCCGTCACCTGCGTCTTCACCGCCCCCGTGGCCGCGGGCGCCACCATCGAGCTGAGCAGCCCGCTGACCGCCACAGTCGGCGAACACGTCCTGACCGCGGTGACCGACTACTCGGCGGAGCTCCTGAAGCCCGGCGTGCAGCCCGGTGGCGGCCCCTACCCGGGCACCGGTCCGGAGCTCACCCTGGTGCCGGCGTCCGGAGCGGGGAACGGTTTCGAGAGCGGCGCCACGGGCCGGGTCAGCGTCTCGACCGACAGCTCCGCGGATCTCGCTGCCACCGCCACGACCGAGCCCGGCCGCAAGGCGGGCGAATGGACCCTGACCCTCAACGCCGTGAACCACGGCCCGGCCTCCGCGTACGGCATCGACAACAAGGCCGTCGCCCAGGTCGACGTGGTACTGCCCAAGGGCACGGTCGCGACGGGCAACGCATTCGAGGAGGGGGAGGACGGTCCCTACGGCGAGTGCCTCCTCTGGGTCAGCAGCACCAGGACGGCGCCCTTCGCCGCGGGGCACCGGCACTACGTCTGCCCCGTGCCGCACGGTATCGCCGCCGGAAAGAGTCAGCTGTTCGTGCTGTGGGTGAAGACGGCCAAGAGCTACACCGGCGGCAAGGGCACGGCGACCGTACTCCCCGGCCCGGCCGGCATCCCGCTCCACGACCCGGACCCGGCCGACGACAGCGTCAGGTTCGCCTTCGACTCGTCGAGCGCGTCCTCGCCCACGTCCGGCACGTCCTCCACGCCGGGAGCGTCAGGCGGCGCGTCGGCCACGCCGTCCGCGGAGGCTTCGTCCGGCGGCACGCTGCCCCACACGGGCACGGGCCCCATGGCCCTCATCGCCACCGCGGCGGCCGGGGCCGTGGTGCTGGGCTCGGCCGCCCTCCTCGTCGCCCGCCGCAGACGGCGCTCCCGCTGAAGCGCTGAAGCCCTGAAGCGAACCCGGATCAGTACAGGAAGCGGTGCAACGGAGCCGACTCGGTCAGCAGCATCGTGAGCCGGTGGGCGAGGCGCTGCCACGCCTCGTCCTGCCCGTAGCTGAGTCTCACGTCCTCGCCGTCGGCCGCCTCGATCGCCGCGAAGAGGGTGGCCGTATCGGCATCGGGCACGAGGTCCACCAGGGACAGCACCCGCGCCAGCGCACCGACCAGGCCGACGGCGGTCTTCTCGGGCGTCAGGACGGTGCCGCGGACCGCGGCCACGACACCCGAGGGGTCGGGCAGGTCCGGCGGTGCCACGAGGAGCCCGGACAGCTCGCGCAGCAACGCGTACAACAAGTCCGTCTCCCCGGTGGGCAGTTCGACGATGCGCAGGCCCTCGTGCTCCCAACGGCCGTTCGGCGTCCACACCTTGGGGCCTCGCGCCACCGCGTCGGCCAGTGTCTCCCTCACCCGCCGGAAGGCCACGAGCCCGTCCGCGAAAAGCGCGTGCTCACGCACCCCACCGGCGGACTCGGCCAGGGGCGCCAGCAAGTGTTCCTCCACTCGGTCGCACTGCGCTTCGAGGTCCGGATCGACGACCACGAGACGAACCGACGTGCGCTGCTCCTGTTGCTCCATACCGAACACTCTGCCAGCCGCCTCGGACAATCGGGCTGGGTGCGCTGCCCGGACCGGCCCTAGCGGCCGGCTCCGCCCAGCGCGAGCGCCACGGAAAGCTCCGGCGTGCGGTCGACCGCGTCACCGAAGACGTCGACGGCGGTCTCCCATTCGTCCGGCCGCGCCTTGGCGTACGCCTGCCAGTTCCGTACGACGACCAGCAGCCCCTGCTCGACAGCGCCTTCGGGCCACACGGTGTGGTCGCCGAGGCTGTCCGCGAGCGCGTCCCAGTTACGGCCGAACCAGTCGGGCAGGGACAGCGCTCGGGCGCAACGGTCCATCAGGCCGGCCTTGTCCGTGACCCCGTCAAGGTCCAGCGTGACCGCGAGCTCCGTCATCTCAGTACCGTCCTGAACGCCTTGTAGTGATCATCGGTGTAGTAGATCCCGCCGCCCTGCCCGGTGACAACGCGCCGACCCGAAGCGGCTGCAACCTGCCTTCAGGCGGCCCGAGTTGGTGCCACACCACACCCACCCGAACATCCGAACCCGCCCCGCTACCAGCGCGTTTACCTGCTCAGACAGGAACGCGGCAGTTGACACTCCTCGAGGGGGAGACGTCGATCACAGTGCCGGGCTGATCAGATGGTGCAAACTGCAATCCCGCGAGCGATCCCTTCTCGACCCTACCGCCGATCGGAGCCGCACTCATGGGTGAGCAGACCCAGACGCAGACCACACCGCGCACTGGGGCGAAGATCCCGCCTGAGGTCCTCAGCCGTTTCGCCGACGCCGGCGTCGACCTTGAGTCGATGTTCTCCGGCGGGCACCTCGGCAACCGCATGGGCGTAGAGCTCGTCGAAGCCACCTCCGACCGCGTCGTGGGCACCCTCCCGGTCGAGGGCAACACCCAGCCCTACGGCCTCCTGCACGGCGGCGCCTCGGCGGTCCTGGCGGAACACCTGGGCTCGATCGGCGCGACGCTGTTCGCCGGCCCCACGAAGGTGGCGGTCGGCGTGGAACTGAACTGCACCCACCACAGGGGGCTGCGCTCGGGAACGGTCACGGGCACAGCGACCCCGGTCCACCGCGGCCGCACCATGGCGACCTACGAGGTCGTCATCACCGACGACCAGGACCGCCGCGTCTGCACGTCCCGCCTGACGTGCCTCATCCGGGACGTGGCCCCGAACGGGGCGGACGCGTCCTGACGGTCGCGAGAAGCCGTAACGACTTGATGGTCCGGCGCAGCGGCGAGGTCGCGCTGCGCCGCCCGGCCTGCGACCGCCGACCGCCAGCACCAGGTTCAAGCAGGGACGAGGTGCTGGACGGCTGGGGCGGAACGCTCCGTCACCACCGAAGCGCTACAGGGCCGTTGAGCGGGCACTCCCCCGCGACGGCTACTTCGTGTCGTCGGTGATGGGGCTGTCGCTGACGATGCTGGGCAGAAGGAAGTCCACGATGCCCTGCAGTTCCGTGGCCAGGCCCTCGCCCTTCAGATCGCCGCGACACCAGCGGAACAGTGCCCCCAAGTAGGCGTCCCGCAGCAAGTGCCCTACCTGCGCGGGATCCACGTCGGCCCTGATCCTGCCCTCCGCCACCCCGGCCCGGATCACGTCGGCGAAGACCTCGGCCGTGCGTGGCGGTTCGGTGATCGGCAGGCCTGCCCGCACCCATGAGGTGAGCATGACCCGGTTGAGCCCCGGCGCGTCCTCCTCCTCGTTGATCTCGACGAGTGCCGTCATGCATCGTCCGAGGGCGACGCGCAGGTCGTCGTTCGTGGGCGTTGCCCGCCGCAACTTTTCCTCGAATCGCGATTGGCGTTGACTGCTCCAGGTCGTGACGAGCTCTTCCTTGTGCTGGAAGTGGTTGAAGAACGTGCCGCGCGCGACGTCGGCGCGCTCCGTGATGTCGTCGACCTTCGTCTGCTCGAAGCCCTTCTCGGCGAACAGACTGAGGGCAGCGGAGAAGATGCGTTCCCTCATCCGCTGCTTGTTCCGTTCGCGGCGACCCATGACAACAGGGGCAACAGGGGATTCAGTAGACATACGTTCTCCAGCGACGAGGGCGTGACCTTGTAACCATGTCTTGCGCGACCCATAGAGATGGGTCTGGTCCCCCTCTGTGAAATTATACCAGAATTTAACTTTGATGCATAGTATTCGTTTGACCCCCGGTTGACGCCACCAGCTGGCCGATGCTCTCCCGGCCGAGCAGGCGCCCCACGGGGAAGTCGATGCCCATGGCGGTCCGTATACGCTGCCGCAGTCTCACGGCCGTGATGGAGTCGAGCCCGAGCTCGCGCAACGGGCGTCGGCGGTCGATGCGTTCGGGCGTCATTCCGAGGAGCGCCGCGGCGTGCGCCAGAACGGCCGCCTCGCCGTCGGCGGCCGGCTTGGGCGCAGGTTCGTTCGCGGTCTCCGCTGTCGGTGGGGCCGGCCTGGCCGCCCCTACGACCTCTCGCCGTGGCGAGGCGTCCCGAGCGTCCGTCGCCCCTGTCGCGCCTGCTGCGCCGGTCAGCCGCAAGAGCTGGATCCCGTGCAGCTCTGCCAGTACGTGTTCCCCGTTGTCCGCGTGGATCACGACGTCCGCGCGGACAACGGAGTCCCAGGAAGCCGTGTCGTGGTCCGCCGCCGGTCGGAGCACGGCCGAGCTCCACACCGGCTTCGCCAGGTCGGCCGAGTCGCCGTGCACCTTCACGGAGTCGATGCCGACGGGCACATAGGTGTAGCTCGTGCCGCCCGGTCCGCTGCGGGGCAGTACCGCGAGCAGCGGCTGCAGCGGGATCTCCCATGCCTCGCGGTGTCCGGGTTCCGGCAGGCGCATCCGGGCCACAGCGCGGTCCGCCCGTCGCCAGAGCCGGCAGACGCCCGCGAGGTGGTCGGGGATCTCGTATCCGTACCCCCGGATCTCGTCGTAGAAGTCCGGTCCTGGCAGGTACTCGGTGCAGTGTGCGAGTAACGCGTCCAGGCTTCGGGTCGTGGCGCTGCCCTTGGGCGGGGACGAGGTGACGCGGGCCGTCAGGCAGGTCCGGGCCGGTTCGCCGGTCGACCTCGGGCCGACGATCTGGACCGTCACGAGGTGGTCGGCGCCCTCGGGACGCAGCTTGACCCGGAGGGAGGCCCCGTGTGCCTGCCGGCGGTCGACCGGTTCTCCGGTCAGTGCAATGTCCTCAAGGCGGTGTGGTCCGCCGAGTTCGGAACGCGCCGCGCTCAGGACGGCGTCGACGTACAGCATCGGCGGTATGACGGTCGTGCCGCGGAACGACACCCCCGACTCCTCGATGTCCAGCGGTCGTTCATAGGTGAAACCGGTGGCCGCCGGGAGGGCTGCCGGTTCCCGCAGGTGCTCGTTGTCCCAGGGGTATCGGGGCAGTGGCACGGGGCGGGCCGCGCCCCGGAACCAGCGGGAGAAGTCGATGCCGGCACCGGCGGCGTGGAGGCGTCCGGCCGCGCGGGCGAGCTCGACGCCTTCGTGCTCCTTGCGGTGCAGGGAAGCGACGGTGAGGGACGGGGTGTCGATCGCGTCCAGGGTCTCCTCCACGGCCGAGGTCAGCAGCGGGTGCGGGCTGATCTCCAGGAAGACGCTCTCCTGCTGCTTCGCGAGCTGCGCCACGGCACCGGCGAACCGCACGGGGCGCCGCAGGTTGTCCATCCAGTACCCGGCGTCGAGGGCCGTCCCGGGGACGGACTCGGCACGCACGGTGGAGTAGAGCGGCAGCGATGTCTCGCGCGGCTCGATGTCGCTCAGGGCGTCGAGCAGCTCGGACCGCAGCGCGTCCATGTCCGGGGAGTGGGAGGCCACGCTGACGTTGACGAACCGGGCCAGCCGACCGCGCTCCGCCATGCCCTCGGCGAGCCTGCCGAGGCTTTCCGGATCTCCGGCGAGGACGGTGGAGTGCGGTGAGTTCTCCACCGCGACGCACAGTTGGCCGGGATACCGGGCGGCGGCCAGCTCGGCCTCGTCCGGGGACAGGTCGGTGGCCAGCATCCGCCCCCGCCCGCCGAGCCGGCGCATGAGTCGGCTGCGGCGGCAGATGACGGCGGCGGCGTCGCGCACCGGCAGAGCGCCGGCGACCACGGCGGCGGCCGTCTCGCCCATGCTGTGCCCGATGCACGCCGAAGGGCTGACACCGAGATCCCGCCAGAGGGAGGCCAGCGAGACCTCCATCGCCCACAGAGCCGGCTGGACCACGTCGATCTCGGTGGGAAAGTCCTCCTGCTCGCGCTTCAGCAACTCGATGACGGACCAGCCCAGTTCGGCCTGGATCGCGGCATCGCACTCGGCCATACGGTCGCGGAAGGCGGGGAAGGCCTCCAGCAGCCTGCGCCCCATGCCCGGCCACTGCGCGCCCTGCCCCGGGAAGACGAACACCGTCTGCCGCTCCGCGCCGAAGCCGGCCTCGCCGCGTCCGCCGTCGGCGATCTCCTCGCCGGCCGCCAGCGCCTCCAGCCGGTCGGCGACCTCCTCGTGGCTGCCGCCGATCACCCACATCCGGTACGGGTGGTGGTCGCGGCGCAGCGCGGCCGCGGCGCAGAGGTCGCGCAGGGGCTCCTGACGGCCCGCGCCACCGGGCCGCAGATGGCGGGCGTAGGCCGTCGCGAGCCGCTCCAGGGACCGCTGCGAACGAGCGCTGATCACCAGCAGCTCGGGGCGCTCGTCCGCGGTGGCGGGTGCGGCCTCGGCAGTGGGGCCGGAAGGGTAACGGCCCACGACGACATGGGCGTTGGTTCCCGACAGGCCGAAGGAGCTGACCCCGAGGTATGTCTCGGCGCGGTCTTCGAGGGGTTCGTTCTCGGTGACCACGTGGAGGGGGGAGTCCGGGTCGTCGAGCAGCGGGTGCGGAGTGTTCAGGTGAAGCGAGGCGGGGATCACGCCGTTGCGGGCGATCAGGACGGTCTTGATCAGCCCTGCGATGCCGGCGGCCGCCTCGGCATGGCCGATGTTGCTCTTCACCGACCCGGTCCGAAGCGGCCGGTCCGGGTCGCGCTCCGCGCCCATCACCGCTGCCAGCGCGGACAGTTCCACCGTGTCCCCGACGCAGGTGCCGGTGCCGTGCGCCTCCACGTAGCTGAGGTCGGCCGGGGTTATCCCGGAGCTGCGGCAGGCCTCGCGGAGCATCTCGGCCTGGCCCGATACGGAGGGCTTGACCAGCAGCCCGCTGCTGCGCCCGTCGTTGTTCACCGCGCTGCCGGCGAGCACCGCCAGTACCGGGTCGCCGTCGCGCCGGGCGTCCGCGAGGCGCTTGAGCAGCACGACACCGACACCGTCACTGCGCACGAACCCGCCGGCATCGGCGTCGGCGAAGGCGCAGCGCCCCTCCGGCGAGAGCATGTCCGCCTGCGAGTAGGCGATGGAGTCCCGGGGTGAGAGGACCACGTTGGCGCCGCCGACGACGGCGAGGTCGCTCTCCCCGGTGAGCAGGCTCTGCCGGGCCAGGTGCACCGCCACCAGGGACGAGGAGCAGGCGGTGTCCAGCACGATGCTGGGGCCGCGCAGGTCCAGGGCGTACGAGATGCGTCCCGAGGCCATCGCCCGCAACTGGCTGCTGATGGTGCGCCGGATGTCCTGCTCGGTCGGCGGCCGGTACTCGTCGCCGTATTCGGCGGTCGCCTGGCCGACGAAGACACCGGTCCGGCTGCCCGCGAGGGCGGAGGGGCGGATGCCCGCGTCCTCCAGCGCCTCCCACACGACCTGGAGCAGGACGCGGTGCTGTGGGTCGATGGCGCGGGCTTCAGCGGGCGAGATGCCGAAGAAGCCGGGGTCGAAGGCGAAGGGATCGTCGATGAACCCGCCCTTTGCCGATACCGACTTGCCCGGGGCGGCCCGGTCGGCAGCGTGGTACGCGGCCGCGTCGTACCGGTCGCCCGGAACCGCCGTGACGCTGTCGGCATTGCCGATCAGGTGCTCCCAGAACTCGTCGACGTTCGAGGCACCAGCGAACCTGCACCCCAGTCCGATGACAGCGATCGAGCGATCGGACGCTACTTCGGGCTGATCCATGTGGCGTACCTGCCTTCATGTGTGAGCGAAGCATCGGTGCTGCAGGAGTGATAGTCGTTCAATCATTGATGCGAGGTCAAGATTGAACCCGCGCGTCTACTTGCATCGCCGACTTCCATCGCCGGTCACCGCATACGCCCCTCACCTGCGCCGCACGGCTGTTCGGCGCGCAGGTGACACCTCCGAGCACGGCTCAGACCCTGCTCACTTACTTGGCTTTCAGTTAAAAGTGATACTTGCGTCCAACCTCAACTCGTGGTCCTATCTTGTCTGGCAGTTGACCAATCTCAAGGAGGCACCCGACATGCCGAGTGCGGAGATACGGATCAGCGGCGGCGATGCCGACGTCGCGTACACCATCAACGGCAGCGGCCCGGCTCTGCTGCTGGTGCACGGCACCGGAACCCGCGGTGACGCCTGGGCCCAGCAGGTCGAGGACCTGAAGGGGCAGTTCACCGTCGTCACCCCGGACCTGTCCGGTTCCGGCAGAACGGTCGACCACGGCGGGCCGCTGACCCTGGGCGACCTGGTCGCCGAGGTGCTGGCGGTGGCCGACCACGCCGGCCTCGACACCTTCCACCTCGCCGGCCACTCCCTCGGCGGAGTGGTGGCGCTCCTCCTCGCGGCCGAGCATCCCGAGCGCGTCCGCTCGGTCGTCTCGCACGCCGGCTGGGCGTACACCGACGAGCGGATGACGGCCGACTTCCGCTACTGCCTCGATCTGCTGCGCACCGACGCGGAGTTGGGGACCTCGCTCGTCCCGCAGATGTTCCCGCTGGCCACCCTCGGCCCCCGGTACTGGGCGGCGACGGACGAGACCTCGCACCAGAAGCTCGTCCAGCAGATCGCGGAGAGCGCCCAGCCCGGCACCACGCGGCAGTTCGAGGTCGGCCTCACCGTCGACCTGCGTCCGCTGCTCGGCCGCATCGCCGCGCCGGCGCTGGTGTTCGCCAGCACACACGACCGCGTCTGCGGAGCGGACCAGCAGCAGTTGCTGCGCGACGGGATCCCCGGTTCGTCCTACGCCGAGATCGACACGGGCCACAACGCGCTGGCGGAGGACCCTCAGGGGTTCACCGCGGTGCTCGGCTCGTTCCTCTCACAACACACCGGCGCCTGAGAACGGCGTCCACGGATCCGGGCCCCCGGGTCCCCGCAACACACCGAATGTTGGAGGAAGTTCATGTCCGTTTGGCTGATCACCGGCAGCTCCCGCGGCTTTGGCCTGCACATCGCCCGGGAGGCGCTGGCCCGCGGTCATCAGGTCGTCGCGACGGCGCGCGACCCTGAGGTCGTGCGCGCCGCGCTCGGCGAGGACAGCGGTGAGGTGCTGGCCCTGCCGCTCGACGTGACCGACGAGCGGCAGGCACAGGAGGTGGCGCAGGCCGCGGTCGACCGCTTCGGCCGGATCGACGTCCTGGTGAACAACGCCGGCCGGGGGCTGCTCGGCGCCGTGGAGGAGGCCTCGGACGCCGAGGCGCGCGCGGTCTTCGACGTCAATGTCTTCGGTCTGCTCGCCGTCACCCGGGCGGTGCTGCCGCACCTGCGCCGACAGCGCGCCGGCCGGATCCTCAACATCAGTTCTGTGGGCGGATTCACCGCCGGCTCGGGCTGGGGCGTCTACAACAGCACCAAGTTCGCCATCGAGGGCCTCAGCGAGGCCCTGCGCGCCGACCTCGCCCCGCTCGGCATCCACGTCACCATCATCGAGCCCGGAGTCTTCCGCACCGATTTCCTCGACGACTCCTCGCTGCGCCGCACCACCCCGATCGACGACTACGCGGGGACCGTCGGCAAGACCCGCGAGTGGGCGCTGGAGAAGAACCACCAGCAGCCCGGCGACCCGGTCAAGGCCGCCCGGGCGATCGTCGCCGTGGCCGCGTCGGACGCGCCCCCGATGCGCCTGCCGCTCGGCGCGGACTGCGTCGCCCGCGTCGAGAGCAAGCTTGAGGCCGTCGCCAAGGAGCTCGACGCCTGGCGGGACACCGCGCTGGACACCGCCATCTGATCCGACCGTCTCCGGAAAGGAGGACTCCGATGCGCTCGGTGAGCTCCGCCGGGCGGGTGGACCCGCGCGTCTGGCTGCTCGCGCTGGGAACATTCGCAACCGGTACCGACCTGTTCATCGTCGCCGGACTGCTGCCCGCAGTGGGACGGGAACTGCACCTCTCGACGGCACTCGCGGGCCAGACCAGCACCGCGTTCGCCGCCTCGTACGCGGTGGGAGCGCCGATCCTGGCCGGACTCACCGCCAAGGTCCGGCGCAAGCCGCTGCTCATCGCGGTGATGCTGGTCTTCGGCCTCGGCAACGTCCTGTCGGCCGTCTCCACCAGCTTCACCATGCTGCTGATCAGCCGTGTGATCACCGGTTCGGGCGCCGCTCTGTACTCCGCCAACGCCTCCGCGGTCGCCGCCCGCATCAGCCCGCCCGAGGTGCGTGGCCGGGCACTGGCCATCGTCTACGCGGGCATGACCAGCGCCATCGCCTTCGGGGTGCCGATCGGCAACTGGATCGGCGAACTCTCCTCCTGGCGTTGGGCGTTCGGCCTGGTTGCCTTCCTCGCGGCCTTGACGGTCGTAGGCATCCAGTTCTTCCTGCCGGACGTGCCCACCGGGCCCGTTGCCACGGTGCGGGAGCGGATCGCCGCGATCCGGATCCCGCAGGCTCCCACGCACCTGATGGTCACCGCCGTGTGGACCGCCGGCACGTTCACCGTCTACACCTATCTCGGCACCATCCTGGAGCAGGTCACAGGACTGTCCGCCGGTGAGCAGTCGTGGGTTCTCCTGCTCTTCGGCGTCGGCAGTTTCGGTGGGGTCTTCGTGGGCGGCCGGCTGGCCGACCGGTTCGGTTCGGTCGTCGGCCTCACGATCACCATCAGCGCGCTGGCCGTCTGGCTGGTCGTGCTCACCCCGGCCATCCGCTGGCCGCTGGCCGCGGCGGTCGCCGTCGGAGTGTGGGGGCTGGTGCACTGGCCCAGCTTCCCGTTGCTGCTGCACCGGGCCCTGGGTATCGGCGGAGACCGCGGCGACATGCTCCTCGCGCTGAACAACAGCGCCGTCTACGTGGGCCAGATGTTCGCCGCCGCGGTCGGCGGGCTGCTGGCCAACGCGGGCATGATCCGCTGGAACCCCCTGGCCGGCGCCGGCTTCGAGGTGCTCGCCGGCCTCGCCCTCGCCGTCAGCGTCGGCGCGTTCCGCCGCCGCAAGCGCCCGCTGCCGGCGGCGGCGAACAAGGAGACCGAGGAGTCCAGCCCCGTGCTGCGCGGGTGAACCGTGCCCCGGCTGTGCTCCGGCAAGATCCCCCGCCGTATCCCCGACGGACAGGTGCCAACGACGGAATCCCCTCCCGAAGGAAGGACTCAGCATGCCCGCACACCAGGAGATGGAGGTCGCGGTCGGGCCGCGCCTCGCCCCGGAGGTCCGCGCCCTCGCGGACGGACCGAACTTCGCCGCCCTGACCACCCTGATGCGCGACGGAACCCCGCAGACCCAGATCGTGTGGGTCTCCACCGCGGGTGACTACCTCGCCCTCAACAGCGAGGTGGCCCGGCAGAAGGTGCGCAACCTGCGCCGCGACCCGCGGGCCACCGTCACCATCTGGCAGCACGACGACCCCCTGAACTTCGCCGAGATACGCGGCCGGGTGGTCAAGGAGATCCTCGGCGCCGAGGCCCGCGACCACATCGACGAGCTGTCCCGCAAATACCTGGGCGGCCCCTTCGCCGACGAGTTCATCGCCTCGGAC
The DNA here is from genome assembly GCF_040655155.1 of Streptomyces sp. NPDC050508. Classification (NCBI taxonomy): domain Bacteria; kingdom Bacillati; phylum Actinomycetota; class Actinomycetes; order Kitasatosporales; family Streptomycetaceae; genus Streptomyces; species Streptomyces sp. NPDC050508. Next base: position 500,180 of record NZ_JBFAJJ010000005.1, on the reverse strand, counting down.
CGCGTGATGCTCCTCGTCGAACCCGACCGGCAGCTCGTCCGCGACCACGCGCGCTGGGTGGCGGGCCTGCCCCAGCAGTAACACCGGCACCAGCACCAGCACCAGTGACCCGGAATCGTCCACTCATACGTGAGGAGTCACAGTGAAACGTCGCATCCTGATCATCGGAGGGGGTATCGGCGGCCTTGCCGCCGGTGCCGCGCTCGGACAGCAGGGCATAGATACCACCGTCGTCGAGATCCAGTCGGAGAACCTCGTCGCCGGCGTCGGTATCAACATCCCGGGCAACGCCTTGCGGGCCCTGAAACAGCTCGGCCTGCTCGACGACGTTCTCGGCCACGGCTTCACCTTCGACCGTGTCGATTTCCACGACTCGGCCTCCCGGCTGCTGCTCGCGCTGCAGTCGAAGCTGGGGGTCGGCGGCGTACCCGCCAACTGCGCCATCCAGCGCAGGGATCTGGCCCGGATCCTGGAGAAGGCCTGTGTCGACGTAGGAACCAAGATCCACTACGGCACGTCCGTGGACACGATGCAGACCACCGCGGACGGCGGGGTCTCGGCCACCCTCACCGACGGCAGCACCGAACACTACGACCTCGTGGTCGCGTTCGACGGAATCCGGTCCTCCTTCCGCAAGGCGGCCCTCGGCGTCGAGCCCCGGTTCACCGGCTACTCGGTGTGGCGGGTGGCCATCGAGCGGCACGCCGACGTCACCCGGAACATGTACTTCCAGGGTATGGGCACCAAAGCGGGCCTCTTCCCGCTCAACGAGGACGTCATGTACCTGCTGCACGTGACGCCGGAGCCGGGCAATCCGCGCCACCCGAGGGAGCACTTCTACGGCCATCTCACCGAGCGGCTGGCCGGCTACACAGGTCTGATCGGCGATCTGCGCGACAGCATCAAGCCCGACGACGACATCGTGTACGCGCCGATCGAGGAGGTGCTCCTCCCGCTGCCCTGGTACCACGAAGGGCTGCTGCTGCTCGGCGATGCCGCCCACGCCATGGCGCCGCACCGTACCCAGGGCGCGGCCATGGCCATCGAGGACGCCGTCGTACTCGGCGAGACGCTCGGCCGGGACGGTGAACTCCGTGGTCTGCTCGCCGAGTTCCAGGAACGCCGCTTCGCCCGCGCCAAGATCGCCCAGGACGCCTCCCGCAACATCCTCCTGGCCGAGATGAACACCGCCGACCAGGCATCCCTCGACCGGCAGACCGACTTCCTCAGGAACGGCCTGGAAGCGGTGGCCCATCAGGTGGACGACGCGCTCAACCAGCCGTTCTGACGCCGCACCGCCCCGAAGGGACGAAAGCGTGACCATACCCCCTGCTCACCCGCCCGCCCCGCACCGGCCACCTTCCGGTGAGGCCGACTTCGACGCCCATGTGCGCGCCATGATGGCCTGGCACTTCGACGACCGCACGGGCTCACCGTTCTGGCTCGCCCGCCGCGCACAGCTGGGCTTCGACCCGCGCACCGATGTCACCGGCGCGGCCGACCTGCTGCGCTTTCCCGATGTCAGTCGCGAACTGCGCACCGTCCCTGCGGCCGACCTCATACCCCGGGGAGCCGCGCCGGGCCAGGTCTTCCGCGTCTTCGAGTCCGGCGGCACCACCGGCGCCCCCAAGCGGATCATCGACGGCAACTACCGCTCCCGGATGGGCGCCTGGACACGGCAACGGCTGACCGACCACGGCGTACCGGAGACCGGCGACTGGCTGCACCTGGGACCCACCGGCCCGCACGTGGTGGCCTTCGACACCTCGCGGTACGCGGAGCCCGCCGGCGGCCTGTGCTACACCGTCGACCTCGACCCGCGCTGGGTCAAACGCCTGCTCGGCTCAGGACGGCAGCAGGAGGCCGACGACTACATCGACCATCTCCTCGACCAGGCCCGCGAGGTCCTGCTGAGCCAGCCGGTGCGGGTCCTGAGCACCACGCCCCCGCTCATCGAGGCCATCTGCGCGCGGCCGGACCTGTACGAACTCGTCGCATCCCACGTCGAGGCCATCATCTGGGCCGGCACCTCCTTCAGCACGGAGAGCCTGCGCCTGGTCCAGGAGGACTTCTTCCCCGACGCCCGCCTGGTCGGGATCTACGGGAACAGCCTCATGGGTGTGGCCCCGCAGCGCGTGCGCACCCCGGATGACGCCTATGCCTGTGTCTTCGAGCCGTTCTCCGAGACCACCCGCCTGGACCTGGTGGACGAGGACGGCGAGCTGGTCGGCTACGGCGAGCGCGGCCGGGTCAGGGTGAACCTGGTCAGCGAGGAGATGTTCCTGCCCAACGTGCTGGAGCGGGACAGGGCCGTGCGGGTCCGGCCGGCCTCGGAGGGTGGCGCCGACGGCCTCGCGGAGGTGGCGAGCGTGGCGACCTACGAGGACGCCGACGTCGTGGAGGGGGTGTACTGAGTGCTCGTCATCGATCCCTTCGTCGCCGGTGAGAACCGGCCGAGCGCCGACCGCGGCGTCCTGAGAGACGTGCACGGCGAACCGCTCGCGGACGTCGGCCTCGCCCCCAGGCTGGCCGCCCAGGCCGCCGTCAACCGGCTGCGCCGCTCCGCCGACGGCCTGCCCCCCGATCCGGAGGTGTTCCGCACGGCCGCGCGACTGTTCGCGACGGCCGAGCTGAACGGCGAGAGCGCCGATGACTATGTGCACCACACTGTGCGCGCCACCGGTCTCGCGTCCACCACGGTCCGCCGTGCCCTGACGGACATGGCCACCGAGATCGAGGAACTGCCCGCCACCACCGCGGCGGACCTGCCCGCCGCGCAGTTGCGTCCGACCCACCGTGTCCACCGGGCGCCGTCGGGCCGGGTCTTCACCGCCGTGATGGCCAGCAACCACCCGCTGCCGCATGCCACTTGGGTGCAGCCGCTCTACCACGGCTACAGCGTCGCCGTCCGGCCCGGCAGCCGCGATCCGTTCACCCCGCGCCGGCTGTCCGCCGCACTGCTGTCCGCCGGGCTGCCACCGGACAAGCTGGCCTTCCTGCCGAGCCCGCACGCCGTCGGCTCGTTCCTGCTGAACGCCGCGGACCGCGGCATCATCTACGGCAACGAGCAGGCGGTGAGCACCTGGACCGATCACGCGCGGGTGGCCACCCGCGGCCCCGGGCGCTCCCGGGCCCTGCTCGACGTGCCGCTGACCGATGCCCTCCTGGAACACCTGACGATCAGCGCCGCCTTCGACGGCGGCACCCGTTGCACCAACCTCTCGGCGATCCTGACCAGCAACGACGTCCACGACACCGCGGCCCGGCTCGCCGAACGGCTGGCGCGCGTCCCGGTGCTGCCCGCCGCGGACCCGGAGAGCGTGCTCCTCGTCGTCGACCGCGAGCGCGCCGACGCGCTGCGCCGGCAGATGGCGAAGCTGGCCACCGAACTCACGGACCACAGCACCCCGCTGTACGGCGGCGACTTCCTCGTCGACCTCGGCGACGGCTCCTTCCTGCCGCGCCCCATGGTCCTCACCGCCGACCGCGCGGACCATCCGGCCATCGGTACGGAGCTGGGCTTCCCGTTCGTCGTGGTCGCCCCCTGGAGCCCGGCCGACGGCATAGCGCCACTGCGGCCGGCACTGGTGCTCAACCTGCTGACCGACGACGTCGCGATCACCGGGCAGGCCCTGCTCGACCACTCCGTCCGGAAGATCACTGACGGTGCCGTCCTGCCCTGGGACCTGGTGCCGGGCATGCCGCACGACGGCAACTACACCGAGTTCCTCCTGGACGCCAAGGGCGTCGTCACACCGGCCGGCTGACCCGGCCCCCGACCGCTCACCACACCATCGGGAGACTTGCCATGTCCAGCACAACCCGGACGACCGTGCCCGCGTCCGCGCGCTTCGCACGGCTGCCCTCGCTGACCGGCATGCGGTTCTTCGCCGCGTTCGCGGTTTTCCTCTTCCACTCCACCCTGCCGCCGTACACACCCTTCAGCGGCGGCACCGCCGAGTCCGTCACGCACGCCGTCAGCAAGGCGGGCTGGCTGGGTGTCGGGTTCTTCTTCGTGCTCAGCGGATTCGTGCTGACCTGGTCGGCACGCCCGGGCGACAGGCCCCGGCAGTTCCTGCGGCGCCGGCTCGTGAAGATCTACCCCAACCACGTGGTGACCTTCGTCGCCGCGCTGGTGCTGTTCGCCTGGGCCAAGAACACCTGGAAGCAGGAGCTGCCCAACCTGCTGCTGCTGCACACGTGGATCCCGGACGCGAAGACGTTCCAGAGCGTCAACCCGCCCAGCTGGTCGCTCTCCGTCGAGGTCGTCTTCTACCTCTGCTTCCCCTGGCTGCACCGGGCGATCCAGCGCATCCGGCCGGAGCGGCTGTGGCTGTGGGTGGGCATCCTGGGCGTCGCCGTGTTCGTCATCCCGGCCATCGCGTACGCGGCCCTGCCCGGCTCGCCCTCCATGCCGCTGGGGTTCAAGGCCTCCGTGTGGCAGTACTGGTTCGTCTGGCAGCTGCCGCCGTTCCGGATGATCGAGTTCGCCGTGGGCATCCTGATGGCTCGCATCGTCATGACCGGCCGCTGGATCAACCTCCCCGTCACCCCGGCGCTGCTCCTGGTCGCCGTCGCCTACGTGGTCGAACTGCTGTGGGTGCCGTGGCTGTACGCGATGAGCGCCGTGACGCTGATCCCGGTCGCGCTGCTGATAGCCGCGATGGCCACGACCGACATCTCGGGCCGGTACTCGTTCCTGCGGTACCGGGCCTTCGTGTGGCTCGGCGAGGTCTCGTTCGCCTTCTACCTGGTCCACGACATCACCGTGCACGTCTTCGTCGAGCGCTTCGGCCTCAGCCCGGTGCACAGCGCCCCGGCCGCGGCCGGGCTGCTCGCCCTGGAGGCGGGCATCAGCGTCTTCTTCTCCTGGCTCCTCTACATCGGCGTGGAGCAGCCGCTGGTGAACCGCTTCGGGCGCACCCGCCCGCAGCTGCCGCGCGACTCCGCGAGCGACACCGCCGGCACCGCCAGCACCGAGCCCGACGACAAGCCGACCGAAGCGGTACAGGCGCACTGACGCGCGCCTCACCTCAGCCGGAGAGGTGGTCGCGCCACATCCCCCGAGCGTGGCCACCTCTCCCCCGCACCGGCGCGATCGCCGGATGTTCCCTCTCCAGCACACTACGGGCAGCCCAGGAGACCAATGATGACCACGCTCCAGCAGACGCTCGAACTGGGCGCCAGCACCCGCATGCTGCTGGCCGGTGACGGCTCCACCACCCTGCTCCTGCAGGCCCTCACCGGCCACGACCTGTCGATCCGGGTCGACGCCCAGGGCGATTCCCCGGCCGGCCGGCTCCCGCCCGGCATACGTTCCGCGCTCGAACTCGCGGACACCGCAGTCGTTCTGGAGCGCCGCTCCTGCCTGGTGACCTCCGAGCAGGAGGTGGTCAGCATCAACCGGGTGGTGTTCGACGAGGTCGCCCGCAGCTGGATGGGGGTGCCCGACCCCGTCACCCCCATCGGTCTCCAGTTCCGTGAGCAGCAGGTGCACCAGCACCGTGAGCAGCTGTCCACCGGGCTCATGCGCTGGCGGGACAGCCTCACCGAGCGGTGGGTGGACTCCGCCTTCAAGGAGTACGTCATCCACTACGCCGCCGGTGGACGGGCCTATGTGCACGAGCAGTTCAACCCGCACATGGTCCAGCTCGCGAACGACAGGGCCTAGGCCCGGGTTGCCACCCGCCTGATCGCCGTTCACCACAGCGGAAGGAACTCTCATGTCCCAGGCCCTCGCGGCCGCCGAAGAAGCGGCCCGTATCCCGCACTCCCACGCCGGCGACCAGACCGGCTGGCGCTTCTACCGGGCGGGCCAGCAGCCCTCCTGGGTGGATCCGGCCCGGCGTGACGAGGTCTGCGCCGACCTCTCCGCCCGTCCTGTCCTGACCCGGCTGCCCGACCTGCTCCAGCTGCGTCGCGAGCTCGCCGACGTCGCGGCCGGCGACGGCCATGTGCTGCAGGCCGGCGACTGCGCGGAGAGCTTCGCGGAGTGCACGCCCGAGCACGCCGCCCTTAAGGAGGTCGCCCTCGCGCGCCTCGCGGGCGTCCTCGCCGCCCCGACCGGACTTCCCGTCGTCCGGATCGGCAGACTGGCGGGCCAGTTCGCCAAACCCCGGTCCGCTCCCACCGAGGACGTGGACGGCCGACCGCTTCCGGCCTTCCGCGGCCACATCGTCAACTCCGAGGCCTCGGACCCGGTGTCCCGCAGGCACGACCCCGACCGCATGCTGCGCGCCTACCGGGCCGCCAAGACAGTGGCCGACACCCTCGACAATCCAACGGCCGGACAGCGCACCTGGATCAGCCATGAGGCCCTGGTGATGGACTACGAGACCGCCCTGGTGCGGTTCGACGAGTCCACGGGCGGCTGGTTCCTGGGCTCCACCCACCTCCCGTGGATCGGAGAGCGCACCCGGCACAGCGAAGGAGCGCACGTCCGGTTGCTGGCGGACGTGATGAATCCGGTGGCCTGCAAGGTGAGCGGCAAAGGGAAGGAGCGGGACCTGCTCGACGTGGTCGGGCGTCTCGACCCCGAACGTGAGCCCGGCCGCCTGACGCTGATCGCGCGGTTCGGGAAGGACGACGTGCGCACGCTGCTCCCGGCTCTCGCGCGCGCCGTGAAGAACGCGGGTCACCCCGTCGTCTGGCTCTGCGACCCGATGCACGGCAACACGTACAAAGCCGCGAACGGGCTCAAGACCCGGCGCCTCGCGGATGTCTCCGACGAGATCCGGGGTTTTGTCTCCGCCCTGCGCGGCGTCGGGATCCGCCCCGGCGGCCTGCATCTGGAGACCACCCCCGAGGACGTCACCGAGTGCGTGGGCGCGGACGTGCCGGACGAGGCTGCCCTGACGTCGCGTTACACCAGCCTCTGCGACCCCCGGCTCAATCCCGTGCAGGCAGGCCTGGCCGTCGACACCTTCGTGTCGGCCCTGTAGAGGAGGCCTCTCATCCACTACGACACCGGGCACCCACCGTTCTGCGTACTCCTCGGCCCCGACTACTCAGGCAAGTCCTCGGCACTCGACCAGCTCGCCCGGACCGCTCCCCAGTGGCGGCCCCTCTCCGTGGACGACACCCGGCTCGCTCCCGAGCACGCCCTCATCGGCCGCCTGCGCCGGAACGTCGTCAAGGATGTGGCGCCGCACCGGAGCGCCTGGTCCCCGGAGTTCCTGGCCACCCTTGTGCAGACCGCCGTCGTCCACCTGCGCGACCAGCTGCTGCGCACCGATGCCGGCACCCCCGTTGTCGTCGACTCCTACTACTACAAGCTGCTGGCGAAATGCCGCCTCGCCGGCGCCGGGAAGAGCCCTCTGCTCGCCTGGTGGCGCACGTTCCCCCGGCCGAGCCGGGTGATCTATCTCGACGTCTCGCCGGAAACGGCCTGGCAGCGCAGTCGGCAGGGGGCCGATCTCAACCTCCTGGAGCACTACGGGCACCGGCCGGACCGGGACGGCTTCGGCCGGTATCAGACCGATCTGGCCAGGGTTCTGAGGGACGAGATCCAGGACCTGCCCGTGACCGTCATCGAGGAAACGGACCGTCCGGAGACCACCGCGGCGGCGATACGGGAGGTACTCACCCATGAGTTCGGCTGATGCCTGGGCCGACCCCGCCCGACTGCGGCGCTACCGCGAGCGCGTCTTCGCCGAACGGCAGGCTCTGCGGGACACGTTCGCCGACCCGGCCGGCCACCAGCGGCGGGTACTGGGCGACCTGCTGGAGTTCAACGCGGGTACGGAGTACGGAAAGCGGCACGGTTTCGCCGGCATCCGCACCCTCGACGACTACCGCAAGGCCGTCCCCGTACAGACGTATGCCGATCTCGAACCGTGGATCGAGCGGGCCGCGGGCGGCGAGCGGAACGTACTCACCGCCGACCGCCCCGCGGTGTTCTTCACCAGCAGCGGCAGCACCGGCGCCCACAAGAAGATCCCGGTGACCCCCCGCTTCATGCGCACGACCTTCTTCCCCTTCTACTACGCCGCATGGGCACCGCTCATCGAGCACTTCCCGGACATCCTGGATGCTCCCGACGCGGTCCTGAATCTGAAGCACGACCCCATCGCGGCCCCGCCCACCACGGCCTCCGGGCGCCCGCACATCGGCGCCAGCCAGGTCGACTTCGGAGCCGCTTTCGGGGAACCGCTGTCCGCGGAGCCCGGCACCGGTGCCCCCTGGGCAACGCTCGGCGTGCCCGTCGCGGCGGATCAGCACGCGGAGAAGATGTATCTGCGGCTGCGCCTGGCGGTGGAGAGCGACGTCCGTTGCGTCATCGGGATCAACCCGGCGATGGTCGCCGCCCTGCCGTACCAGCTGAACCTGTGGTGGTCCCGCATCGTCAAGGAGGTCCGCGACGGCACGCTCGGCGGACTGCCGTACCGCACCCCCAACCCCGTCCGCGCCGCCGAGCTCGATCGCCTCGCCCACCGGCACGGCACCGTGCGCCCCGCCCACATCTGGCCCCGGATGCGTGCCCTGTTCTGCTGGACCACCGGGCCCGCCGCGCTGTATCTCCCGCGGCTGTGCGAGGAGTTCGGCCCCGATGTCGCCGCGCTGCCCGCCCCGGTGGCCGCCTCCGAAGGCCCGGTGGGCGTGGCCCTGGACCGGCATCCCTCCGCCGGCAGCCTGGTGGTGAACGCCTCGGTGTACGAGTTCGCCGACGCCGACCGGGACCTCGGCCCCGACACCGCCACCCTGCAACCCCATGAACTGGAGGCGGACCGCGACTACCACGTGCTGTTCAGCCATGTCGGCGGGCTCTACCGCTACGCGGTCGGCGACGTCGTACGCGTCGTCGACCACCGGGACGGCGTCCCCCGCCTCTCATACGCCGGCCGCGCGAACCGCTCCGACCACGCCGGGGAGCGGCTGCGTGACGCCCAGGTGATCAGGGCCCTGCGCAGCGCGCTGGATGCCACCGGTCTCGCGCTGCGCAACGCCGCCTGCCGGGTCACCGAATCCGCACCCCGGTCCGCGGGTTACGAGTTCGCCGTCGCCCCGCGCACCCCATGGAGCCGGCACGAGTCCGACCGCTTCACCGCCCTCCTCGACGAGGCCCTGCAACGCGAATCGGCCGACTACGGCACGGCACGCACCCGCGGCCGGCTGTCCGCACCGGCACTCCTCCACCTCGACTCCGACGCCTTCCTGAGCGACTGGCAGGCCCAGGTCGAGAGCGGCATCCGGCCCACTCAGGTCAAGGACCGGCTGTTCAGGCAGGACCCGCAGCAGTGGGCCCGGCTGACCGGGCAGGCCCGGAACGGCACGGCGTAGCGGGCCCCGAGCCCGGCCGGCGACGAGCTGCACCGGTCCGGTGCACCCCCACCAACCCGAGGACCGATATGAGCACATCACTGGACGCCGTCGAGCGCACCGCGCTGCTGACCGCCGCCCTGCGCGCCGCCGAGACCAGGCGCGCGGACCGGCTGTACGAGGACCCGCACGCCGCCGATCTCGCCGGAGAGATCGGCCCCGAACTGCTCGCCGAGGTGCGGCACGCCACCTTCCCGCCGGGTCGCGAGCGCACCCTGCCGAGCACCCCCGACTACAACGCGATCCGCACCCGGTTCTTCGACGACTACCTCCAGGAGGCGGCCGAGGACCCGGGCACCACCCAGATCGTGGTGGCCCCGGCCGGCATGGACTCCCGCGCCTACCGCCTCGACTGGCCCGACCGGGTGCGCTGGTTCGAGGTCGACCGGCCGGCCGTACTCGCGTACAAGGACGAGCGGTTCGGGACGGCCGAGCCGCGCACGGACCACCGGAAGGTCGCCGTCGACCTCACCTCGCCCGACTGGGAGGCATGCCTGGAGGCCGCGGGATACGACCCCACCGTCCCCTCCACCTGGCTGCTCGAAGGGCTCCTCTACTACCTCCCCGAGCCCGACGCCCACCGCGTCCTCGCGCGGGTCGCCGCGATCTCGGCCCCCGGCAGCCGGGTCGCCGCCGACATCGTCAACTCCGCCGCCCTGACACTCCCCCACATGCGTGGTCTGCTCGATGTCTTCAGCGGCTGGGGCTGCCCCTGGCTGTTCGGCACGGACGAGCCGGAGGAGTTCTTCGACCGCTACGGATTCGACGTGCGGGCGACCCAACCCGGGGAAGCGGGCGCCGACTTCGGGCGGTGGCCCGATCCGGTGCCCCCGCGCAGCGAGCGCGACGTACGCCGGGTCTTCTTCGTCCACGGGCGGCGGCGCTGACATGCCGACCGCAGTGATCGCCGGCGGAAGCGTCGCCGGGCTGGCGAGCGCGCTCGCCCTGTCCGGTATCGGATACCAGGTCCTCGTTCTGGAGCGCGCCCCGCAACCGCCCCAGCCGTCCACGGTGGAGGCCACCTCCTGGTGGCAGCGCCCGACCGTGCCCCAGGGCCGGCAGTCGCACACGCTCACCTCGCTCGGCGTACGCGTCCTGCGCGAGCGCGCACCACAGGTGCTGGCCGACGCCGGGGCCGCGGGCGCGCCCACCCTCGACCTCACCCAGGCGCTGTCCGCCGAAGCCGGCGGCGGCGCACGGGAACCCGGCGACAGCGAACTGGTCGCGCTCGGCTGCCGCCGCTCCACTCTGGAGCTCCTTCTGCACCGCACGGTCAGCGACCTGGCCGACGTCACCGTCCGGCACGACACCACGGTCGCGAGTCTCGAACTCGACGCCGTGCACCGGAGGGTGAAGGCCGTGGTCACCGGTACGGGAGAGCGCATTCGTGCCGACATTGTGGTCGACGCGACCGGATACCGTGCGCTGTCCCGCCGCTGGCTGCGCGACGCCGGCGTACCCCTGGCCGCCGATCGCACCAGCCCGTCCGGGCTGGTCGGCCACACTCGCTTCTATCGGCTGAAGAGCCGCACCCTGCCGGGGCCGCTCAACCGCGGCCACGGTGTCGGAGACGTCTTCGGCCACTACGCGGGCGTGCTGCACCCCGGCGACAACGGCACTTTCGCCATCGCCCTGGGCTCCCTGCCGGGCGACAGGGCGTTGCTGGGCCTGCGCACCGGCCCGGGGTTCACCGCGGCCGCCCGCGCCACCCCGGGCCTCGCCCCCTGGCTGGAGGACGGCGTCAGTTCACCCGTCTCTCCGGTGCGGGTGATCTCCAGTCCGCCCAACACCCTCTCGGGGGCGGCCGGTCCGGAGCAGCGCCCGGTCCCGGGTCTCTTCCAGGTCGGCGATGCCGCCTGCATCACCAACCCGCTCTTCGGCCGCGGCATGTCGCTCGCCCTCGACCACGCGTTCAGGCTCGCGGACCTGCTGGCCGAGCAGCCTGACATCGATATCGCGCAGCGCCGGGCCGTCGCCCGTATGACCCACGACCTGTTCCTGCCCTGGTACGAGCAGTCCGCGGGATCCGACCGGCTCCGCATCGCCCGCTGGCGGGCCGCCGTCGACGGCCGCGCCCCCGCTGTCCCTGAGCCGCAGGGCGATCTGCCCACCACCGAGGAGATCGTGCACGCGGCCCGGAGCGACGGCACGGTGTGGCGGGGACTCACGCGCATGCTCATGACCTTGTCCACGCCCGCGGAGCTCTTCGCCGACGACAAGTTCCTCGCCCGGGTCAGGCAGGCGGCCCCCGCCGGTCCTGCACCGTCCCCTCAGCTCAGCCGGGAAGAGCTCGTACGCCGTGTCAGCGCGGCAGAAGGGACTCACACATGACGACCCTTTCCGTGGCGGGCCCCCGCCCGCGGCCGGACGCGGTGGACCGGCCCCGGGTGCTCCTCGCGCCCATCACCGTCACCCCGTCCAAGCCGCTCACTCCGAGCCACCTCAAGGGGCTGCTGTGGACGGACGTGATGTACCGGGCGACCCGCCCCCTCGCGGACGTCGCCTACCGCTACAGCCACACCACCTACCACCCCACCGAACAGACCCTGGGTTTCTGGGAGTTCCTCGACCGCACCCGTGGTGCCACCGACTACGGCGACTTCACCGAGGAACGCATCGGTGAGCTGTACGTCGCCTTCCGCGCGGCCGAGCGGGCGCCCGCGCAGGCGTTGTTCCCGTACGCCGAAGCGGTCGAACAGGGCTGGGTGCATCCGGCGAGCACCCGCATCCTTCAGCTGTGGTCCGCGCACTACGCGGCTCTCGGCCTGCACGATCCGGGACTCCTGCGGCACCAGCCGCCCGGCCTGGGCCTGGACGCCGTCCTCGAACGGCTCACCGGTCTCGGCATGTGCCTGGACCAGCGCGAGGTGGGCGGTCCCGTCTACCTGGACCTCACCCGCCTCGGACTGCCCCTGCGCCGGCTGGTCGCCGCGGACGGGCGGCCGAACTACCTGGCCTGCGCCCTGCGGGAACTCATCCCGCTCGCCCCGGACTTCGACGAGGTGGTGCTTCTCTACGATCACGAACTCGACTCCGACTACCAGCAGTTGGAGCGGGTACTGACAGCGCTCGGCCCCCGCGTGCGGCGGGTCGCGGTGAGCCGGGTGCCCGTCGAGGGCCGGATCTCCTCGGCGCGGCACGGCGGTTGGCGGGGTCTGCACGCCGGGACGCTCATCGACGCCGCGCGTGCCGAACACCACGAGGACGCCGTACGCCTGGGCATGCGGCTGTACTTCATCGCCGCGCTCGGTCCCGGGCGGCAGCAGTCGTTCCGCTCGGATCTGCTGCTGCAGTGCGTCAAGCGGGCCGCACGTCTGCTGGACGCGGCCGGCCCGGAGACGGACGGGGCTGCGCTCCAGGACCGGCTGGCGCAGCACCGCAAGGACCACGTGTATGTCGACCCCTACCGGCTGACCTCCCACCTCCTCGGCAAGCGCCGCGCCGCTCCCGCCGCCGACCTGCTGAGGACGGTGTTCCTGTGACGGCGACAGTGGGCCCGATAACGCAGGACTCCCTGCGCGCACAGGAAGCGATGCGCATCCGCGCCGCCCGCCCCGACCTCGCCGCCCGGCACGACCTGACCTCGCACGACGGACTGACCGCCGCCCGGAGCGACATCACCGCGGAAGGCGACGCGGGAAGCCTGGTCACGGTGGTGCTCAGGAACTTCGACCTGGCCCAATGGGTGCGCGACACCTGCGTGTTCGCTCTCAGTGTCGGACCGCAGCAGGCAGCGGACTGGCGTACGTCCTTCACCCGCACCGTCTTCCTCGCGGGCAACCCGGCGCAGCTGCGGGAGCGGTTCCGCTTCGCGCACATCGCCGACGACGACTCCGCGGCGTGGACCACGCCGGGGCCCGCCGCCCTGACCTTCTCGCTGCGCAGGCTCCTGAAGCTCTTCGACGCCCCCGCGGGGTTGCCAGCCCGACCGGACACCCTCGTCGAGATACCGGACGGACACCACCGGCCAGGACGCCCGCGAGCCCGCCGCGACCTGTATGTCGCCACCGCGGAATGCACCATCTCGGAGGCGCTGGTGCACGTCAACCATGTGCTGGCGGAAGCCGTCCTGGACGGCCTCATCGCACCCGGCGACCACCTGGTCGTGCACCAGGTACCCCGGATCGTCGGGCTGCCCGCGCGCCTGGCCACCGTGCGTGTGACCACCGAAAAGCACCTTCCCGGACGGCTGAAAGCGGCCGCCGGCCTGACCGAGGAGGCACTCGTTGCCTGAGCAGACCCTGACCGCCGCCGACTCCAGGACCGTCCGCTTCGGCTACCACGGATCCACCGAGGTGGTCACCCGCATCATCCGGCTCGCCGGCCGCGAGGAGGCCGGCGTGCGGCTGAGCGAGTACGACATCGCCGACCCGTTCCGTGGCGTACGCGCGGGCGAACTCGACGTGATGATCGTGAAGTTCGGTATCAACGAGCCCGACCTGGTCACCAGCCGGGTACTCACCGAGGACGCCCGTGCCGTGGTCGTCGGCTCCGGGCATCCGCTCGCCGCCCGTGCGTCGGTGTCCATCGAGGAACTCGCCGACTACGACGCCTTCGCCCCGCCCGGCGACTTCCCCGCATACGTCTGGGACGACGTCGTACCGCCGCGCACCCTCGCCGGGCGTCCCATCCGCCGCAACCGCCGGGTCCGCACCATCCCGGAGATGATGCGCATGGTCGCCGCCGGAGACGCCGTCCACATCTCGCTGATCTCCCTCGCCGACATCGCACCGCCCGGCATCAAGGTCGTGCCGATCCACGATCTGCCACCCGCCCCGGTCACCCTCGCATGGCTCCGTGGCGCCGAAGTCCACGACCACATAAGGGAGTTCATCACCGCGGCCGAGGCGGAGGCATCACGGTGACCGTCACTTCCCACCTGCCCGGCACCTCGCACCGTACGCCTGTCGTCCTGCTGCACGCCCTGTCTCTGCACTCATCGATGTGGGCAGCCCAGGAGCGTGCCTTACGCGCCCTGGGGCATCCGGTGCTGGCCGTCGACCAGCGAGGCTTCGGCGAAGTCCCGCTCGGCGACAGCCCGCCCTCCCTCAATGTGATCGCCGACGACCTGGCCCGCACGCTCGACGAGCACGGCATGGGTCGGGTGGTCCTCGCCGGATCGTCCATGGGCGGCTACGCGGCCATGGCATTCCTGCGCCGCTTTCCCGGCCGGGTCGCGGGGCTCGCCCTCCTCTCCGCCCGCGCCACCGCCGACAACCCCGAAGCGGCCGCCCAGCGGATGCGGTTCGCGGAGCTGGTCCAGGACCCTGCCCACCGCCCGGTGATCGTGGAGCGCGTCACTCCGCTGCTGCTCGCCGACACCACCCGCGCCGACCGTCCCGGGCTGCTCGCGCGGGTCCTGGCCGACGCCCACGCCGCCGACCCCGCCGCCCTGGCCTGGGCCCAGCGGGCGATCGCGGCCCGCCCCGACTCCACCGACGTCCTGCGTGCCGCCGAGATACCCGCCCTGGTGATCGCCGGCGCGCAGGACACGCTGGTCACACCGCGGGAATCCCGGCACGTCGCGGACGTCCTGCCGCAGGGGCGCCTGATCACCCTCACGCGCGCGGGACATCTGCAGCCCCTGGAAGCCCCCGAAGAGGTCACGCACGCGCTCTGTGGACTCCTCGACGAAGTCGACGAAGCCGAGGCCACGGCGGGCATCGGAAGCGGGGCCCGGGCGTGCTGACCCAAGACCACAAGGACTGGGGCTACACCTCCTCGACCGGCCTCGGCTTCACCCATCACACCATCGTCGACGCGCATTTCCGCGCCTGCGAGAAGCCCTATCTGGCGCTGCTCGGCCAGGCCGGTCTCCACCCGGGACAGCATGTCCTCGACGCGGGCTGCGGCACCGGCGACTTCCTGCCGCACCTCGCCGCGCTCGTCGGCGGCGAGGGCAGGGTCACGGCCGTCGACCTGGCCGAGGAGAACGCCGCACTCGCCGCGGAGCGCGCGGAGACCTGGCGCCTGCCCTGTCCCACCGAGGTCCGCGCGGCGAGCCTGCTGGACCTGCCCTACCCGGACGACACCTTCGACGCCGCCTGGTGCGCCAACACCGTGCAGTACCTCGACGACGACGAACTCGCGCGCGCACTCGCAGAGTTGATGCGCGTCGTCCGCCCCGGCGGCACCCTCGCCGTCAAGGACCTGGACGCCCACCTGATCACCGCCCGGCCCGCGGACCCCTACCTCTTCGCCGACTTCTTCCGCGCCGCGGGTGCGGAACCCGGGTACGCCCGTCAACTCCTGCGCACCCGCGATCTCCACCGGCACCTGAGACGCGCCGGACTCGCCGACGTACGCCGGCAGACCGTCCTGATCGAGCACCATGCCCCGCTGGCTCCCGCCGCCCAGGGCTTCTACAAGGCCGCGTGCGCGCAGCTGGCCAAGCAGGCCCTGGCGCTCGGCCTCAGCGGCACGTGGCGGCGGTTCGCCGATCCGGCCGATCCCGCCCACCCGCTGGACGACCCCGACGGATACATCAGCGAGGGCAACGTGCTCGCCCTCGGCACTGTGCCCCGCACCCACCACTGACCACGGAACCTGCCGCCCAGGCAACGACGAGGAGCCCGTAGAGCCATGTCAGCGACCACCACTGTCCCCTGCCCGCCGGCACCCGGGCGGGTTCCCGTCCTGGGCCATGTGCCCGCACTGCTGCTCAGGCCGCTGTCGTTCTTCGAGTCCATCAGGACCCGGGATCCGCTGGTACGCCTCGGGTTCGGGTCCTTCGGCCTCTACCTGGCCAACGACCCGGCCCTGGTGCACCGCATCCAGGTCGACACCGACGCCTTCGAACGCGGCCGCTTCTTCGAAGTCCTGGCCGGGCACTTCGGGAATCCGCCGATCGCCACGGACGGCGCCGCCCACCGGCACCAGAGGCGGACCCTCCAGCCGGGCTTCAGCCGGACCAGTGTGCGCGACCACTCCCAGGCAATCGTCGAGGAGGCCGAGCGGCGCTTCGCCGCCTGGCAGCCGGGAGTGCCCGTACAGGCGGACGAGGAGATGTCGGACTTCGTCGCCGCCGTGGTGCTGCGCTCCCTGTTCAGCGCGGATCTGCCCCCGGCCGTCGTACGCGACATCCGGCACACCCTCGGCCTGATCTCGGGCAAGCTGTTCACGGGGACCGTCTTCCCCGAGGCCCTGACGTCACTGCCCACTCCGGCCAACCGGCGCTTCAAGGCCGCCATGGATCGCTTCCACGCCGTCATCGACGCGCTGATCCAGGACCGCCGGGCCGAGCCCGGCTCCGTACCGGACGTACTCGACATCCTGCTGAAGGCGACCCACCCGGACACCGGCCGCCCCTTCACCGATCACGAGATCCGCGGTGAGTTCCTCATCCTGGTCTTCGCCGCCCTCGAAACCACCAGCACCTCGTTGACCTGGGCTGTCTTCGAGACGGCCATCCGGCCCAAGGTGCAGCAGCGACTGTACGACGAGGCGCGGTCGGTCCTGGACGGACAACCGCTCACCTACGACCGGGTCAGGGAGCTCTCCTACACCCGGAAGGTGGTGGACGAGACGCTGCGGCTGCACGCGTCGATGCTCTCCACCCGGCGTGCCCGGCACGATGTCGTCCTCGCCGGAACCCTCGTCCCGGCCGGTTCGGAAGTCGGCTACAGCCCGCGCGCCATGCACCGGAACCCGGCCACCTACACGGACCCGCATCTCTTCGATCCGGAGCGCACCGAGTTCGGCCCCGGCCAGGCACCCCCGTCCGGCGCCTACTTCCCCTGGGGCCTCGGAGCGCACCGCTGCGTCGGGGAGCACCTCGCCGCGGTCACGATGACCGTCGCTCTGGCCGCCCTCGCCGCCCGCTGGCAGCTGCGCATCGCGCCGGGCGCCCGGATCCGCGTGGCGAAGAGCTCCCTGCCGCATCCCAGCAGCCTCCCCCTGCTGGTGACGCCGCGCGGCTGACGTGGCGCCGAGCAGAGCCGGAACGACCTTGCGACGAAGGGAGCCCGCCGTGGCCTCAGCAACACCGCTCGACCTGTCCGCCGCCACCGAGGAGGTGACGATCACCGGGCTGCTGCGCCGCAACGCCCGTGACTTCCCCGACCACCCCGCGCTCACCAGCGGCATCGGTCCGGACGCCACCACCTGGACCTGGTCGCGGCTGCGCGCCGAGACGGCCGCGCTCGCCCACGGGCTGGCCGGGCTCGGCCTGTCGCGCGGCGAGCGCATGCTGATAGCGATGTCCAAGCGGCCCGAGCACTGGGCCGCGGATCTGGCCGCGGTCCACCTCGGCGCCCTGGCCTGCACGACGTACGACACGCTGAGCACCGAACAGCTGCGCTTCGTGGCCCGGCACAGCGCGGCCACGGTCGTCGCCCTGGAGGGCGCGGAGCAACTGCGGCGCTGGCAGCCGGTGTTGGCCGAGATGGACCGGTTGCGCGCGGTCGTCGTCGTGGACCCGGACGCGGTCCCGGTGGGTGACCGGCGCTTTGTCACGTACGCCGAGCTGACCCGCGAGCTGCCCGACCGGGGCACCTTCGAGAAGCTCACCGACGCCCCGACGCCCGAGACGCCGCTGACCATCGTCTACACCTCGGGCACCACCGGCGATCCCAAGGGTGTGGTGCTCTCGCACCGCAACGTCATCTACGAGTCGATGATGCAGGACGGTCTGGTCGCCGTACCCGAGCATCCACGGACCGTCGCCTACCTGCCGCTGGCGCACATCGCCGAGCGGGTGCTGGGCATCTACATGCCGATCTGCAACGCCGGCCACGTCACCATCTGCGACGACCCGGCACAGCTGCCGCCGACGCTGCGGGCGGTGCGCCCGCACGCGTTCTTCGGCGTGCCGCGCGTGTGGGAGAAGCTGGCGGCCGGGGCGCAGACGCGGCTCGCGGCGTTGCCGCCCGAGCAGGCCGCGGTCGTCGGGCAGGCGCGGGAGACGGCCGTCGAGGTGTACCGGCTGCGGTCGGCCGGCCGGGCCGTGCCCGCCGAACTCGCCGCCCGCTGCGAGAAGTTGGACGGTGCCGTGCTGCAGCCGATCCGGTCCGCGCTCGGGCTCGACGACTGCCACCGCGCCTTGAGCGGCGCGGCGCCGATCCCCACCGCCGTGCTGGAGTTCCTGGCCGGTCTCGCGCTGTGCGTGTACGAGGTGTGGGGGCTCAGCGAGACCACCGGCGCCGCGACCGTCAGCACGCCGGAGGACTTCGCGCTCGGCGCGGTCGGCCGGCCGGGGCCCGGCATCGAGGTCCGGGCCGGCGCCGACGGCGAGCTGTTCCTCCGTGGCCCCGTGGTGTGCGCCGGCTACCTGCGCGCCGGCGACGGGCTGGAGATCGATCCCGCGACCGACGCCGACGGCTGGCTGCCCACGGGCGACGTCGGCACCGTGGACGACCGCGGCCTGGTCACCGTCACCGACCGCAAGAAGGAACTGATCATCACCACCGGCGGCAAGAACATCGCCCCGACCAGGCTGGAATCCCTGCTGCGCGCCCACCCGTTGATCGGCCAGGCCGCCGCCGTCGGCGACCGCCGCCGCTACGTCACCGCGCTGCTCGTACTGGACGAGGAGGCGGTGCCCGCGTGGGCACGGGCCAACGGGATCGAGGTGGCGGGGCCGGCCGACCTGGCCCGGCACCCGGCCGTCCTGGCCGCCGTGGCGCAGGCCGTCGCCGATGCAAACGCCGACCTCGCCCGCGTCGAGCAGATCAAGAAGTACCGCCTGCTGCCCGGCCCGTGGACGCCGGAGACCGGCGAGCTGACCCCGAAGCTCAGCCTGCGCCGCACGGCGATAGCCGAGCTGCACGCGGACACCATCGAGTCGATGTACGCCGGGGACTGACCGCGCGAGCGGAACCCGTCGGCCCGCCCTGCTCTGCTGCGGGCTCTTCGACTCCTGCCACCCCGACGATCGAAAGGAGCTACCCCTGTGTCCGACGGCATCCGTCCCCACACCAGGGTCGCCTTGCTCACCTTGACCTGCATCGGGCAGTTCATGGTTCTCCTCAACAACTCCATCACCAGTGCGGCACTGCCCGACATGCAACGGCGTCTGGACACGACGTTGACCGGGCTGCAGTGGATCGTGAACGCCTACGTGCTCGCCGTGGCGATGCTGCTGCTCGCCGGCGGCGTCTTCGCGGACCGCTTCGGTGGCAAGCGCGTCTTTCTGGGCGGCATGGCCGTGTTCACGCTCGCCTCGCTGCTGTGCAGCCTGTCCGCCACCGTCGGCTGGCTCCTGGCCGCTCGCATCCTGCAGGGCATCGGGGCCGCCGCGCTCAGCCCGGCCAGCCTCGCGCTTCTCGCCTCCGCCTACCCCGTACCCCAGGAACGGATCAAGGCGATCGGTCAGTGGGCCACCTTCAGCGGCATCGGCCTCGCGGTCGGGCCGGCGGTCGGCGGCATCCTGGTCGAGGCATTCGACTGGCGTGCCATTTTCCTGATCAACATCCCCATCGGCGTGCTGACGCTGGTCGTGGGTGCGCGCATCCTGCCGGACCGTCGCAACGCTGACGCGCCCCCGCTCGACGTGCCGGGTCAGGTGCTGGCCCTCCTTGTGGTGGGCACGCTGACCTTCGGGCTCACCGAAGCGGGCGATCACGGCTGGACGTCGCCGCTGATCCTGTCCTGCTTCGGCGCGACGGTCGTCCTGCTCGCGCTGTTCCTCACCGTCGAGGCGCGGGTGGCTGCTCCGATGCTGCCGCTGCGTCTGTTCAAGCATCGTCTGTTCACCGTCTCGAACGCGGCGATGACCGTGGTCGGCTTCGGCCTGATGGGCTCGGGCTTCTTCTTCACCCAGTTCTTCGCCACCGTCCAGGGCCATTCGGTGCTGCGTGCCGCGATGGAGACGCTGCCCTGCACGCTCGCGATGGTGGTGAGCAGCCCGTACGCCGCACGGATCGCCGCCAGGTTCGGCTTCCGCAGCGTGGTCACCGTGGGCCTGGTCCTTGCCGGGACCGGCCTGGTGACGATGGCTGCCGTGCACGCGAACACGCCGTACGCGAACGTGTGGTGGCGCCTGGCGGTCACCGGTGTCGGCTTCGGCCTCACCATGTCCCCGCTGACCGGAGCGGCCATCTCCTCGGTCGGTCCCCGTGAGGGCGGCCTCGCCTCGGGGATCAGCAGCACCACTCGGCAGATCGGGGCGGTCTTCGGGGTCGCGGTGCTCGGTGCCGTCGTGCGCACGCGTCAGGAGCACGGTGCTTCCTTCGGGAGCGGCCTGAACACCGCGTTCCTCACTGCCGGGGTCGTCACTCTGGTCGGCGGTGTCTTCACCGCCCTGTGGCTGGTGCGGCAGCAGGCCCCTGTGGACGACGCCCCGGAGACCACCCGGACAGCCGCCTCCCAGTCGACGGTCTCCCGGTCCTGACCGACAGCCCCGGACAGGCGCAGGAAGGTGGCCGACCCCGCACGGGGCGGCCACCCTCGCCCGACCCGGGCCCCACCCTCACACAGCGAGAAGGAGATCATGTCCCTTCCCACGTCTCAGTCCGCGCGGGGCCTCACCGTTGCCCTGGCGGTCCGCCAGGACATCCACAGATACGGACTCGAAGGGATGCTGCATTCCCTGGAGTCGATCGCGAGCATCTTCAGCTATCCGACCATCGCCGACGCCGCGGACGCCGCCCCGCAGCTGTCACCGGACCTGCTGCTCACCACCACCGCCGAGCTGGCGGAGACCACGGACCCGGTGTCGGTCCGACGGCTGCGCGACCACGATGTGCGCCTGATGGTCCTCATCGGCCCCGACGAACGGATGGCTCCGGTCTGGGCCTCGCACGTGCACGGCTTCGTGGACCGATCGGCCCTCCACCTCAGCCTGCTGCGGGAAGCGGTCTCCGACGTGTGCGCCGGGCGCTTCCACGTATCGGCGAGCCTGGCACGGCGCCTGCTCGTGCCTGCCGACCCCACCCCCGCCGTCGCACTGACGGGACGTGAGACACAGGTCCTGGAACTGGTCGCGGGCGGCCTCAGCAACAAGCAGGCCGCCCGCTCGCTGGGCATTTCCGAGAACGGCGTCAAGCGGCTGATGGGGAACATCCTCGCCAAGCTCAACAGCCCCAACCGCACCCTCGCCGTGGTCAGAGCGCTGGAGATCGGGCTGCTCGCGAAGTGACCAGCAGCTTGGTCAACTCACGCTTGAGGACCTTGCCGCTGGGGCCGAGCGGCAGTCGCTCGACGAACTCCACGCGGCGCGGCCGCTTGTACCCGGTCAACTCCTGGCGCGCCAACTCATCGATCTCGTCGACGAGTTCGGCGTCCGTGCCGGCGCCGCCCCTGCGCACCACGACCGCGCAGACCTCCTCGCCACGTGCCGGATGCGGAACGCCCACCACGGCGATCTGCTCGACGCCCGGATGGCGCAGCAGTACCTCCTCGACCTCACGCGGGTAGACGTTGTAGCCGCCCTGGATGATCACGTCCTTCTTCCGGTCCACGAGTGTGAGGTAGCCGTCCGGTGCCAGGTGCCCGAGATCTCCGGAGCGGAACCACCCGTCCACGAGCACCTCGGCGGTGGCCTTCGGAAGACCGAGGTATCCGGCCATCACGTTGTGGCCGCGGACGACGACCTCGCCCACCTCGCCCACGGGGAGCAACTCCACGCGGCCTTCCAGGTCGGCACGGGCGACGGCCACCTCCACACCGTCGACCGGCAGTCCCACGGTGCCGGGCCGTGGTGGCACCCCTGGCTGGTTGTACGCGACGCAGGGAGAGGTCTCGGTCAGCCCGTACCCCTCGTACACCTCGCAGCCGAAGGTGCGCCGCACCTGCGTCAGGACCGGTACCGCCAGGGCGGATCCGCCGCTGTAGGCACGCCTCAGCCGGAGCGCGGGCGCGCCCGCGGCCACGGCTTCGAGCAGGGCGTGGTACATGGTCGGCACGCCCATGAAGACGGTGCACCCATGACGTTCCATCGCCCGGAGTGCCTGCTCGGCGGCGAACCGGGGCGCGAGGACCAGCGTGGCGCCCGCCAGGAAGCAGGTGCCCATGACGCAGACCTGCCCGAAGGTGTGCGACAGCGGCAGGCAGCCGTAGAGCACGTCGTCGTCCTGGATCCCGAAGGGGGAGACGGCGGTCACCTCGATGTTCGTGACGAGGTTGCCGTGGGTCAGCATCGCGCCCTTGGGCCGGCCCGTGGTGCCCGAGGTGTAGAGGATCGCTGCCAGGCCGCCCGAGGCGACGTCCGCGTAGTCCGCGACGGGCTGCCCGGCGTGGGGAGCGTCGAGATCGACTCCGCCGGGGTGACCGTCCGCCACGGTGAACAACTCGACGCCGGCGGCCGAGGCCGCGGGTGCACCTTGCTCAAGGGCCGTGCCCTCGCAGACGAGGGCGCGCGCATCGCAGTCCCTGAGCACGAACTCCACTTCGGCGGCCCGGGACTGCGCGTTCATCGGCACCACGACCGCCCCCAGGGCGAGGATGCCGTAGTAAACGGCCGGGAAGCGGGGCGAGTTGGGCACGAGCAGCACCACCCGGTCGCCGGGAGAGACGCCGTGGCGGCGCAGCACTCCGGCGTAGTGGCGGGCCCGGTCCCACAGCCGCTCGTAGGTGACGACGGCGTCGTCCCAGACCAGAGCCGGATGGTCCGGCCGCCGTGCCGCCGTGTCGGCGAGCACGGCGGCCAGGGAGCGGGTCACACAAGCTCCTTCTCCGCGGCGGCACGTCCGGCCCTGCGGTCGGACGCCGTGGCGATGTCCAACTCCTGCCAGATGCCCGCGAGGGCCTCGGCGAACTTCTGTACGTCGGCCTCCGTGTGCGTCGCCGACGGGGCGATGCGCAGAAGCTCCTCGCCCGCACGGACGCTGGGGGCGTTGATGGCCTGGACGTAGATCTTGTGCCGGTCCAGCAGGATCGCCGAGGCCTGCTTGCACAGGGCGTCGTCGCCGACGAGCGCCGAGACGATGTGCGAGTCGGACGACAGGAACGGCACGTCGGCCTCGTCGAGCAGCCGGTGCAGCAACTGGGCGTTCCTGGCGAGGCTCTGCCGCTCGGCCTCGGAGGCGCGCAGGTGGCGTACGGCGGCCAGGGCGCCGGCCGCGGTGGCGGGCGGCAGCGACGTGGTGAAGACGAACGCCCGCGACAGTGTGCGTACCGCGTCGATCAGGTCCTGCGGTCCGGCGATGTAACCACCGGCGGTGCCGAGGCCCTTGGCGAGGGTGCCCATGATGACGTCGAACCGGTCGGCGATACCCTCGCGCGCTGATATGCCCGCGCCTTCGGGGCCGTACATGCCGATGGCGTGCACCTCGTCGAGGAAGGTGGTCGCGCCGTACTGGTGGGCGAGTTCGGCGATCTCGGCGAGCGGCGCCACGTCACCGGACATGGAGTACACCGACTCCAGCACGATCAGCTTGGGGGCTTCCGGGTCGGCCTGCGCGAGGAGTTCGGCGAGGTGCGCGACGTCGTTGTGACGGAAGATGCGCTTCTGGGCGCCGCTGCGCCGCAGACCGTCGATGATCGACGCGTGGTTCAGCTCGTCGGAGAAGACCAGGGTGCCCTGGGGGTTGCCCGCGATCACCGCGAGGGCGCCGTCGTTGGCGGTGTAGCCGGAAGTGAAGAGCAGTGCGGCGTCCTTGCCGTGCCAGTCCGCGAGTTCGCGCTCCAGCTCCACGTGCCGGTGGTTGGTACCGCCGATGTTGCGGGAGCCACCGGACCCGGCGCCGAACCGGGCGACGGCGTCGTGGACGGCGGCCAGGACGGAAGGGTGCTGTCCCATCCCGAGGTAGTCGTTGCTGCACCAGACGCTGACCTCGCTGTCCTCGTCGGCCGTGCGGGCGATCGCGCTGGGGAAGTTGCCGGCTCGGCGGCCGATCTCCAGGAAGGTGCGGGTGCGGCGCTGCTCGTCGGTGAGCTGCTCGGTGAAGTAGTCGAGGTGCCGGGACATGGGGTTCCTCTTTCAGCAGGAGATGAAGACGGCTGAGACAGAAGGGAGTTGAGGCAGAAGAGAGCTGAGGCAGAAGGGAAGTTGAGCCGACGCGGCGTCTCAGGCGGTGGCGGCGCTGAGCGCGCGCAGCCTGGCCTTGTCGGGCTTGCCCGTCGCGTTCATGGGAACTTCGTCGAGCACCAGGACCCGCTCGGGGGCCAGTGCCGGAGAGAGCGAGGAGCTGATGTGCTTGCGTACGGCGTCGGCTTCGACGCGCGTGCCGGGGCGGCAGGTCAGAGCGGCGTGGAGGTGCTCGGTGCCGTCGGTGTCGCGTACTCCGTAGACGGCCGCGAGAGCGACGCCGGGAACGGTCAGCAGCTCGCGCTCGACCACGGCCGGGTAGATCTTGACTCCGTCGACCTTGACGACGTCGGAGACACGGTCGAGCAGGTGGAGGTGGGCGCGTTCGTCGCGGTAGCCGATATCGCCGGTGCGGTACCAGCCGTCGCGCAGCGCATCGACGTCCAGGGCCGGGTCGAGATAGCCGTCCATGAGCTGCGGGGAACGCATCCGGATCTCACCTACCTGCCCGTCGGCCAGCAGCGCCCCGGTGTCCAGGTCACGCACCTCCACCTCGACCTCGGGGCAGACCCGGCCGACCGTCGCGGCCAGGCCGGGATCGGCGTGCCCGGCCGGGTCGAGGAAGGTGATGCGGCCGCTCTCCGTGGTGCCGTAGAGCTGCACCAGGATCGGGCCGAACACCTCAAGCGCGGCGGCGATACGGCTGGGTGCCGCCGATGTCCCGCTGTAGACCAGGCTCCGCAGTCCGGCCAGGCCGGCCGCCTCGGCGTCGCGGTGCCCCAGGTCGTCGAGATGGTCGAGCAGCCGGTACAGCTGGGTGGTGGCCATGAAGGTGCGGGTGACGCGGTGCTCGATGACGGTGCGCACCACCAGGTCCGCGTCGAACTCCGGGAGGAGGACGATGCCGCCGCCCACCGCCAGGACACCGTCGACCAGGAGCCCGGCGCTGTGGCTCAGCGGGGTGCTGAACAGGGCCGTGATCTCGGCGGCCTCCGCGGGTGTCTCGACCGCGATCCGCACGGTGCCCTCCCAGGTCCGCAGTGACTTGCGGATCCCCTTGGGGCGGCCGGTGCTGCCGCTGGTGAACATGAGCAGTGCCAGGTCGTCGGGCTCCCCGCGCTCCGGGGCGACGGCCCCGGGGTCGTCGGTGGGCACGATCCCGGCGGATCCGGCCTGACCGGGACCGACAAGGACGGCCGCGGAGAGCTCGGCGAGTTCCGCGGCACGCGCCGCGCTGGTCCGGTCGGCATAGAGGACGGTCGCGCCCGTGTCACGCAGGATGCCGAGCTGGTCGGTGAGCGGCAGCATGGCCGTGCTGGTGCCCGGGTTGGTGGAGCGCAGGAAACAGACGGCGGCACCGGCCAGGTGAGCGGCATGCCGGACAGCGATCATGTCCGGACTGTTGGGTGCGGTGAGTGCGGCGACCACGGTGCCGCGCCCGACGCCGGTCGCCCGCAGGGTGCGGTAGGTGCCGGTGACGGCGCGCAGGTAGTCGGCGGCTGTCAGCTCCGTACCCGGGTAGCGCAGCACCACCTTGTCGGGGTGCTCCGCCAGCGCCTTCAGTACCTCGGGCACATAGCCGCCCGCGTTCGTCCACCAGGCCTCGCCCGCAGTCACCATGCCGTCGCCTCCTTCCTGCCGCGTCGAACCCGGCAGTCAGCTGTTGATCTGACGACTGGAGTCTTCTGGTCGCGAAAGGTCTGGAACAGGCGTGTTCGTGCAGGTCGATGGTGCGGCCGTGCGGCCGCTCAACGGGGGTACCCGAATGGGTAGGTCACTCGGTGACCGGTCGACGGTGTACTCACGTCATCTCAGTACGGTCCTGAACGACTTGTAGTGATCATCGGTGTAGTAGATCTCGCCGCCCTGCCCGGTCACGATGCGCCGGGCCCCGCGATCGCGTGAGCCCGGCGTCCTGACGGTGTACTCGTGGTAGTAACCACGCTTCTGCTCCGGCAGCAGCTTCTCGTAGTTCCCGAAGACGACCCCGTCCTTGGCGTACGGGAAGGGGCCGCCCTGGTCGATGAGGGCGACGGTCTGCCGTGCCTCGGCGGGGAGTTGGGACACCTTGACGGTGGCGGTGCTCCCGCTCGTGCCCGCGGACGAACAGCCGACCGGCAGCAGCAGAGCCAGACAGACGAGGAACACTCGGGAGACCAACCGCAGCAGCATGCGCCCGATGCTGCCACGGCCGCCCCCGCACGACGTGCTGTCAGGGCCCGTCGGATTCCGTCGGGGTCCGTCAGATTCCGTCGGGGTCCGTCAGATTCCGTCGGGGTCCGTCAGATTCCGTCGGGGTCCGTCCGGCTGAGCGCCGACTTCGGCGGCGCCCCGGCCGTCATCAGATAGTCCGCCGCCGCGGTGTCCGTCACCAGGCTGGTGACGAGCCCGGACCGCAGCACCGCGTCGATCGCCGCCGCCTTCCGCTGCCCGCCCGCGATGGCGACGACCTCGGGGATACGGCGGAGCTGGTCCGCCTTGACGGTGATGCACCGCTCGCCCAGGTCCCGGCCGACCCGGCGGCCCTCGGCGTCGAAGAGGTGCGCGGACGTCTCGGCGGCGACACCGAGGGACGAGTAGTGCGCCCGCTCCTCGTCGCTGAGCATGTCGTAGACCGTCGAGATGCCCGGCTCCCAGGAGCCGATGGAGACACAGGCGACCGTGACCTTGTCGAAGTACTCGAAGGCCCGGGCGATCCCCGTCTGGTGGCGCAGCGCCTCCGCGGTGGCCGCGTCCGGCAGCAGCATCGGCGCGTAGATGGGGTGGGCGTCGCCGCCCGACACCTGCGCGGCGCGCCGTACCGCCTCGACCGAGCCGCGCTCGGCGGTCCCGGCGTCGTACACGCCCGTCAGCTGGACCACCGTGCAGGGCGGCAGCCGGTCGAGGGCCGCCGCCATGTGGATGGTCGATCGGCCCCAGGCGAGGCCGAGCACATCGCCCTCGGTGACCAGCTCGCCGAGCAGGTCGGCCGCGACCTCCCCGAGGTTCTCGGGGTCGGGCGACTCCTCGCTGACCTCGGCCGGGGACTCGACCACGACCGCGTGCCTCAGGCCGTACCGGGCACGCAGCGCGTCCGAGCGCTCCGCGTCCAGCTCGGCCGGTACTCGGATCTCGATCCGTACGAGATCCCGTTCGAGAGCGGTCTCCAGGACCCGGGCCACCTTGAAGCGGCTGACGCCGAACTCCTCCGCGATCTGGATCTTGGACTTGCCCTCAAGGTAGAAGCGGCGGGCCATGGCCGCCGCCTGCACCAGCTCTGCGGGTCCCATCCGCATGGCTGACCGGCCCGCCGACATACCCGACACGGCGATCTCCTCACTGCTGTTCACACTCTGGATTCGCCGTTCATCCTTGCAGATCCGGCGCACTTGATCAGCCTTGATGGCCGCCGTTCACATACCTGCCGCTCAGTGGTCGCACGCCCAGGATGCCTTGCTCACGACCCCTTCGGCCTGCGTGCGCAATGCACGTACCGCCGCGGCCGGGTCGGATGCCCCGTAAACCGCCGAACCGGCGACGAACACATCGGCGCCGGCCTCCGCGCAACGCTCGATCGTCGAGGCCGAAACTCCGCCGTCGACCTGCAGCCACAGCTCCAGTCCGTGCTTGCGGATCAGCTCCCGGGTGCGGCGGATCTTCGGCAGCATGATGTCGAGGAACGACTGGCCACCGAAGCCCGGCTCCACGGTCATGATCAGCAGCATGTCCAGCTCGGGAAGCAGATCCTCGTACGGCTCGATCGGCGTCGCGGGCTTCAGCGCCATGGAGGCACGGGCACCCTTGGCCCGGATCTCGCGGGCGAGCCGCACCGGCGCACCGGCCGCCTCGACGTGGAAGGTGACGGAGGAGGCACCCGCCTCGACGTACTGCGGCGCCCAGCGATCGGCGTCCTCGATCATCAGATGGCAGTCCAGCGGGGTGTCCGTCGCCCGGGCCAGTGACTCTACGACCGGCACACCGAGCGTGAGGTTCGGGACGAAGTGGTTGTCCATGACGTCGACGTGGAGCCAGTCGGCGCCCTCCACCGCCTTGGCCTCCTCGGCGAGGCGGGCGAAGTCGGCGGACAGGATGCTGGGGTTGATCTGCACGGCCATGCCCCAAGCCTGCCATGCCCTCCGGGGGTTAGCGGCATCGGTCCGTCGCGGATACCGTCCGATTCCGGGTCCGGATCGTGTGTGGTCGGTCCCGCCCCGTGGCGGAACAGGGAGCGGGGTACGGTCCCTCGCGACAGACCGACGTCGCCCCACGTGGATCATCTGCCCCATCCGCTGCGAGAATCCCTCCTTGAGCGGAGAGGGAGATGGCATGGGACAGCCGTTCGGCTCCTACCAGAACGAGATCTACTTCAACGGGCTCGGCGGCATCATGCCGTCCTACCCCATGGCCTTCGCGGAGCTGGAGGACAGGGCGCGCTCCGCGCTGCCGCCCTCCGTGTGGTCGTACGTCGCGGGCGGCGCCGGCGACGAACGCACCCAGCGCGCCAACGTGACCGCCTTCGACCACTGGGGACTGGTCCCCCGCATGTTCGTCGGCGCGGCCCAACGCGACCTGTCCGTCGACCTGTTCGGGTTGAAGCTGCCCTCCCCCGTGTTCATGGCACCGATCGGCGTCATCGGCCTGTGCGCCCAGGACGGCCACGGCGACCTGGCGACCGCAAGGGCCGCCGCAGGCACCGGAGTTCCGATGGTCGCCTCCACGCTCACGGTCGACCCGCTGGAGGAGGTCGCCGCCGAGTTCGGAGACACTCCGGGCCTCTTCCAGCTCTACACCCCCACCGACAAGGACCTCGCCGCGAGCCTCGTCCACCGCGCCGAACAAGCGGGCTACAAGGGCATCGTGGTCACCCTGGACACCTGGGTCACCGGCTGGCGCCCCCGCGACCTGTCCACCGCCAACTTCCCCCAGCTGCGCGGCCATTGCCTCGCCAACTACACAAGCGACCCGGTCTTCCGCGCCCGCCTGGCGCGCACCCCGGAAGAGGACCCTCAATCCGCGGTCCTCCTCTGGACCCAGCTCTTCGGCAACCCCCTCACCTGGGACGACCTCCCCTGGCTACGGTCCCTCACGAACCTCCCCCTGATCGTGAAGGGCATCTGCCACCCCGAGGACGCACGCCGCGCCAAGGACGGGGGCGTGGACGGCATCTACTGCTCCAACCACGGCGGCCGCCAGGCCAACGGCGGCCTCCCCGCCCTCGACGCGCTCCCCGCCGTAGTCGAAGCGGCCGACGGCCTCCCCGTCCTGTTCGACTCCGGCATCCGCAGCGGCGCCGACATCGTCAAGGCCATCGCCCTGGGCGCCACCGCCGTGGGCATCGGCCGCCCCTACGCCTACGGCCTCGCCCTCGGCGGCACGGACGGCATCGTCCACGTCCTCCGCTCACTCCTCGCGGAGACCGACCTGATCATGGCCGTCGACGGCTACCCGACACTGGCCGACCTCACACGGGAGGCCCTGCAACGCGTGATGTGACGACGCGCGCCTGAGCGGGTCAGGGCCAGGAGGCGCCGCCCCCACCAACGATCGTCCGCGATGCCCGCACGGCCGGGCGACGGGAACGGCGGGCCGGACGGTCGGCGGTCGGCGGTCGGCGGTCGGCGGTCGGATGACGGTCGGCAGACGGCGTGCCGGACGGATGGCCGTCAGCGGTCGGATGCCGCGCGACCGGGCAGCCGAGTAGCGCTACACCACCCCCGCAGTCGCCAACCCGCCCTCGGAGAGCGCGCCGCGCCGCTCAGCCGACGGCCCGGCAGAGCGTCGTCCCGTACGCCGACCGTCCGGGCGCCGAGGCTCGGACCACGCGTGCGGCCGACAGGTCACCCGGTCCGGCGGATGAGCGCCAGGTACATCGCGTCCGTCCCGTGCAGATGCGGCCACAGCTGTACGTCGGGACCCTCGCCGAGCGCCGGCACGTCCGGCAGGAGCGGGCGGGCGTCGATCAGTTCGGTGTGCGGGTACTGCTTGAGGATGTCGTCGACGACGGCCCGGGTCTCCGCGAGGTGCGGTGAGCAGGTCGCGTAGCCGACGACACCGCCGACCCGTACGGATTCGAGGGCGGTGCCCAGCAGATCGCGCTGCAGCGGTGCGAACCCTTCGAGGTCCTCCGGGCGGCGCCGCCAACGGGCCTCGGGCCGCCGACGCAGGGCGCCGAGCCCCGTACACGGCACATCCATCAGGACGCGGTCGAAGCTGCCGGGACGCCACGGCGGCCGGGTCCCGTCGGCGGCGATGACCTGGTACGGCCCCGGGTTCCCGGCAAGCGACTTCGCCACGAGTCCGGCCCGGTGCGGCGCCTTCTCCGAGGCAAGGAGCATCGCCCCGCGCTCGGCGGCCACGGCGGCGAGCAGCGCGGCCTTGCCGCCGGGACCCGCACACCCGTCGAGCCACTTCTCGTCCGGCCCGTCCAGCGGCGCGTTGGCGAGGGCCAGCGCGACCAGCTGACTGCCCTCGTCCTGCACCCCCGCACGGCCTTCCTTCACCGCTGCTACGGCCCCGGGCTCGCCGCCCTCGCTGAGCCGCACGGCGTACGGCGACCAGCGCCCCGGCACAGCGGCCTCCTCGCGGAGCAGCTCCTCGGTGGTGGAGCGGCCGGGCCGGGCAACGAGGGTGACCTCGGGCCGTTCGTTGTCGGCCGCCAGCAGGTCCTCGATACCGGCGCGTCCGCCGCCGAGCGAGTCCCAGAGCGCGGAGACGACCCAGCGCGGGTGCGAGTGCACGATGGCGAGGTTGTCCTCGGGGTCGTCGTCGTAGGGCGGCGCGACCCGTTCGATCCAGGTGTCGAGGTCGTCCTGCGCGACCTTCCGCAGCACGGCGTTGACGAACTTGGCCCGCCCGTCGCCGAGGACGACCCGGGCGAGCTCGACGGAGGCCGACACGGCGGCATGCGTCGGGATCCGCGTCCCGAGCAACTGGTGCACCCCGAGGCTCAATACGTCCAGCACCGGCGGGTCGACCTCACGGAGCGGCCGGTCGACGCAGGAGGCGATGATCGCGTCGTAGGTCCCCTGCTTGCGCAGCGTCCCGTACACCAGCTCGGTCGCGAGCGCCGCGTCCCGGGCGTCGAAGTCGCCCTTCTCGCGCGCCTTCCGCAACAGCGGCGGCAGGACGAGGTTGGCGTAGGCGTCCCGCTCGTCCACGGCCCTCAACGCCTCGAAGGCGAGGAAGCGGACGGGGTCCTTCTGCGGCCGACGGTAGGGCTTGCCGGGCTTACGGGGTCGCGGGGACTGCTCACTCACGAAAAAGGTGCTCCGGATTTCTGGCCGAGATGTGCACCCAGCCTACGTCGCACCGCCCCGACCGCGCGCGGGCCGTCAGGCCCTGACACTCCCGAGGCTCTCCCCCGCGCCGATCCGCGCCCCACGCGCCCAGTCCGCCGCGCGCATCGGCTTCTTGCCCTGCGCCTGCACCCACAGCAGCTCGACGGCGTACGAACCGGTGCCCACGTACACGTTGTTCTTGCCGACGGCCAGCGCACCGGGCGCGAGGTCGGTCCGCTCCGGCACCGGCACGACGTGGATGAGCTTGAGCCGCTCACCGCGGAACACGGTCCAGGCGCCGGGGGCAGGGGTGCACCCGCGCACCACCCGATCCACCCTCAGCGCGGGAGCCGCCCAAACCACCTCCGCGTCCTCGACGTTGATCTTCGGAGCGAGGGTGATGCCCTCGTTAGGCTGCGGTACGGCCTTCAGAGTGCCGTCCTCGATGCCGTCCATGGTCGCGGCGAGCAAGCCCGAGCCGGCGAAGGCGAGCCGGGTGAGCAGGTCGCCGCTGGTGTCGGTGGGACGGATCTCCTCGGTGACGGTTCCGTAGATGGGCCCGGAGTCGAGTCCTTCCTCGATCAGGAAGGTGGAGGCGCCGGTGATCTCGTCGCCGGACATGATCGAGTGCTGCACGGGGGCGGCGCCGCGCCAGGCGGGAAGCAGCGAGAAGTGCAGGTTGACCCAGCCGTGGGCGGGGATGTCGAGGGCGACGCGGGGCAGCAGGGCGCCGTAGGCGACGACGGGACAGCAGTCGGGCGCGATCTCCCGCAGCCGCTCCAGGAACTCCGGGTCGCGCGGCTTGACGGGCTTCAGCACCTCGATGCCCGCCTCCTCGGCCCGCTCGGCGACGGGACTCGCCACCAGCCTGCGCCCACGCCCGGCCGGCGCGTCGGGCCGCGTGACGACGGCGGCCACCTCGTGCCGCCCGGAGGCGATCAGGGCGTCCAGGGCGGGAACGGCGACCTCGGGGGTACCGGCGAAGACGAGCTTCATGGGAGGGTTCGGGCCTCTCGGGCGGAGGTGGGCGGGCAGCGCACCAGTCTATGGCGCGTCCCGGCACGAGCGCCCGGCGGCTCACATCCGTCAACTCACCGACGCGCGCAGCGCACACCGGTTCAGCGGGGGCGTACGCATATGCCCTTACGCCCCCGTTGCGTGACCAGCGGAGCGCACACGCGTTGGTCAAGAAAGAGTTGACCACTATGGGCCGCATTCACGCGGCCCGATCCTTTTCAACGCCGGTTCGAGAGGCTTGTTCATGGCCGACCACGCAACCCACGACGCCCAGGCTCGGGCCAGCCTGCACTTGCTGGTGCGGGACATCGAGCGGGTCCGCCGGCAGGTGGACGCACTGCGCACGCTCACCGCCCAGCTGGGCAACGTCTACCGCCCGCGCCGCTCCGGCCCGTCCACGGGCTTCGTCGTCTACGGGCGCGCCCCCGCTCCGACGGTCCGTCTCGCGCAGGAGCTGCGGGACAGTGTCGAGACCCTGGTCACGGCTGCCGTGGACTTCGACCGCTCGCTCGGCTTCTCGTGGGACGCGGTCGGCTCGGCCCTCGGGGTCACCAAGCAGGCGGTACACCGCCGCTACGGCGCCCGCCGCGCCGTTGCCCAGGCGGCGGCCGACGCCGAGCGCACGACCGAGGCGGCGAGCACCCGCCCGGTGGCCGTGAACACCGGCCTCCCGACGATGCCCACCATGCCGACGGTCCCCGCGGCCCGCTCCATGCCGACCCAGCCGACGGCAGGCAGCCCCACCCTCCGCGACGAGGCCAGGCCAACGGCTTTCCCGGGCCCACGCAACGGCTGACCTCCCCGAACGAACCTTGTCTGCCTCCCGGACAAAGACCGGGAGGCAGCTGCATGCCGGAACCACGCACGGTCGACCGCCAACGGCGAGGACCCCCACGGCAAAGGCCCACTTCCCAACGAACGGCGAACGGCCAACGGGCGGTGCGCCGCAGCCGCA
Organism: Streptomyces sp. NPDC050508; assembly: GCF_040655155.1. Lineage (NCBI taxonomy): Bacteria > Bacillati > Actinomycetota > Actinomycetes > Kitasatosporales > Streptomycetaceae > Streptomyces > Streptomyces sp. NPDC050508. Next base: position 466,729 of record NZ_JBFAJJ010000005.1, on the reverse strand, counting down.
TGCCGGAACTACGCACAGTCGACCGCCAACGGCGAGAACCCCCACGGCAAAGGCCCACTTCCCAACGAACGGTGAACGGGCGGTGCGCGGGTGGGAGACAATCCGAGGCCGAAGGCCGAGGCTCACCCAATATCCGGCGGATCCACCCGCACACGCACCCGCACCACATCCCCCCCACCCCGAGCCATCCGAGCAGCCTGCGCAGCCTTCAACGCGGCAGCCAACGCACTCCCGCTCCCCGGCCGCACCCGAATCAACGCCCGCTCCCACTCCTCCCCCACACCCGGTCCCCCCACCCGCCGAGGCCCCCCTGCCATAGCAGCCGACACCGGAACCGGCCCCAACACCTCAGCATCAGGCGGCAGTTCAACAGCAGCAAGAAACTCCGCCACAGCCCCAGCCACCCCAGCCACCGCAGCCATCCGAGACACCGGCGGAAACCCCAACTCGGCCCGCTCGGCAAGCTCCCGCACCGCATGCCCCACGGGATCCCACCGCACCAACGCCTGCACAGGCCGCAAGGTAGGTTCCGCAACCACCACCACGGTCCCCCCACCCCCCTGCGCCCGCACCAAGGAACTCGCCGCGATCCACCGCCGCAACGCATCCTCCCCGGCCCGCAGATCAGGCCGCCCGAGCATCGCCCACCCGTCCAGCAACAACGCCGCCGCATAGCCGCCGTCGGCAACCGGCTCGGCCCCCGGCGTACTCACGACCAACGCAGGCGTCCCCGGCACAGTGTCGAGCACCTGCTCCCGCCCGGACGTCCGCACCGGCACCGCAGGAAACGCCCGCCCCAACTCCTCCGCGGTCCGCCGAGCCCCCACCACCTGAGCCCGCAACCGGAACCCCCCGCACTCGGGACAGTGCCAGGAGTTCTCCTCGACCCCGCACCACCCACAGCGCAGAACGCCCGCGTCCTGCCCCTCCAACGGCCCCGCACAGTGCCGACACCGCGCGGCGGCCCGACACTGGGCGCAAGCCATCCGCGGCACATACCCCCGCCGAGGCACTTGCACCAGCACAGGCCCGTGCTTCAACCCCTCCCGCACCGCCTGCCAGGCCAGCGTCGGCAACCGCGCGGCCCGAGCGGCCTCGTCCCGCGCCAAGTCCCCGTCCCCCACAGTCCGTACGAGCGGAGCGGCCCCCCGCACCTGCTCGCGCGACGCGACCAACGGTCGCGCCCACCCACTCTCCACGAGCTGCGCGGCCTCCACCGTGCAACTCCAACTCCCCAACAAAAACCCGCACTTGTCCAACGCGGCCCGCAACAGCAACACCTCCCGCGCATGCGGCTGCGGCGCGTGCGGCTCGCTGTGACTCCCGTCCCCGTCGTCCCAGATCGCGACAAGCCCCAGATCCTGTACCGGCGCGAACATCGCGGCCCGCGTCCCGACGACCGCGCGCACGGACCCCCGCCGCACGGCCAGCCATTGCCGATACCGCTTCTCGGGCCCGGCGTCGGCGGTGAGCAGCGCATGCCGCCCCTCACCCAGCAGCGCGGTCAACGCGGCATCGACCCGCCCGGCGGCCCGCCCGTCCGGTACGACGACGAGCGCCCCACGCCCGGAGGCGAGCGTCGCGGCAACGGCCCGAGCGATCTCCTCGCTCCACTCGGGCCCCGGCAGCGCGTTCCACACCGCGCGCGGCGCACCCCCCGAGGCCAGCGCCTCCAGGAACCCGGCCCCCCGCTCGTACCGCCCCCAGGACCCCGCCTCGGGTACCTCAGGCGGCGGCAACGGCGCGGGCGACGGCTTCTGCTCGGCGCGAGCACTGCGCGGCGGCACGGCGAGCTGCAGCACATCGGCAAGACTCCCGGCATACCGATCGGCAACGGCCCGAGCAAGCCCCAACAACTCTTCACTCAGCACAGGCTCGGGCGACACGACCTGAGCCAGCGCGGCAAGCGGCCCGGAGTAATCCGACTCGGCAAGCCGCTCGACAAGAAACCCGTCGATCAGCCCCCCGCCCTCACGCCGCCCGTCCCGCACCCGATGCCGCCCGGCCCCGAACCGCACCCGCACCCGCACCCCGGGCTGCGCGTCGGCGTCAAGCTCCTGCGGCACGGCATAGTCGAAGTACCGATCAAGATGCAGCACCCCCTTGTCGACGAGCACCCGCGCAACCGGCAACTCCCCGGCCAGCGCGGCCCCCCGCCACGTCCGCGGCTTCGCCTTCGACCCCTTCGCCTGCCGCACACTCTCCCGAATCAGCGCAAGCTGCTCAGGCGGCGCACCCTCCGCCCCGCTGCCCCGGTCCCCGTCCTCGCTGCTCACGCCTGCATTCTTACCAAACGCGACTGACAACCGAGGTCGGCCCGAGATCATCACGGCCTCGGATCGCTTACGTCCCCAGGCGTTTCCACATTCGGCCGCTCGACCACTCGGGGTCCAGGACCCGAAGCAGGCTTCGCATCCGGTACCAGAACTGGAAACAGGAAACTCCGCCGACGGTCTTGCTCGCTCCGCCTCGCACGCCCGACGCTGGACGCGACGACGGGCGGTCCAGCGCATCGGCGGCGTCGGCATGAGGGGGATCACATGGTGGAGCAGCCATCTGTGTTCGGGGCCGAACTGCGCCGCTTACGCATCGCCGCCGGACTCACGGTGGCACAGTTCGCTTCTGCGGTGCACTACAGCAAGAGCCAGATCAGCAAGGTGGAGACCGGTCAGCAACGAGCGACGCCCGAGTTGGCTCGCCCGTGCGACGCGGTGCTCGGCGCGGGCGGCGCTCTGGCCGCGCTCGCTCCCGCACGCGGCCGCCGTCGCCGAACCGTTCAGCTCCCCGCCCCCGCCCCGACACGAGCTCTACGAGACGAGCCGAACGAACAGTCCGGCCACACCCCTTGGCCGTCGCCGACACGTCGCGAGCTGATGACCGCCGGCGCGGTGTCCGCGTTCGAGATCGGAGCCGCCCGCCTCCTTCAGCCCGCCGCCACGGACCAGCCCCTGCTCGACGCCTACCGCAGACTTTTCGGGCAGTATCGCCGCATCGGCCAGGTGTCACCGCCGCGAGCCATGCTGCCGACACTGGCCGAACAGACCAGCGCGCTCACCGAGTTGGCGGCGGGAACCGGCGGTCGCACAGGTCAGAGCCTGCTGTCTCTCTCGGCACGCTTCGCGGAGTTCACCGGTTGGATGGCGCAGGAAGCGGGCGACGAAGTGGCCGCCATGCGGTGGACCAGCCACGCCGTGGACATCGCCGAGTCGGCCGGCGACCGTCAACTGGCCTCGTACGCCTTGGTCCGGCGCGCTCTGATCACCTACTACCGGGGGGAGTCGGCCGACACCGTCCAGTTCGCGGAAGGCGCGCTGAGCAGCCGCCTGGCACCTCGTATTCGCGCACTGGCGGCGCAGCGCGCGGCCCAAGGACATGCCCTCGACGGGGACTACGACGCCTGTATGCGCCGTCTCGACCAGGCCCGCGTGCTGTTCGGGTCGGCCGCCGCCGAAGCGCCCGAGGCGGACACCCCTGTTCTCGGCCCCACGCACCTCGGCGACCCGGTGGCCATGGTGACCGGTTGGTGCCTCGTGGATCTCGGCAGGCCTCGCGAGGCAGCCGATGTTCTCGACGTGGAGTGCGCCCGCCTTCCCGCGCACGCCCTGCGGACCCAGGCCCGGTACGGGGCCCGACGTGCTCTCGCCCACGCCTTGGCCGGAGAAATCGATCACGCCTGCGCGCTCACCAGTCGTCTGGTGCGGAATACCGCCTGTGTGGGTTCCGAGACCATAGCGACCGACCTGCGTCGCCTCGCCCGCGTCCTCGCCAGGCACCCCCGTCATCCCGCTTACCGGGCCGTAGCGTCCTCGCTCGCTGCCTCCCTCACCCCGCCGGAACTCTGACCGGCACCGTCCCCAGGCCGAGAGGTGATTTGGTCATGCCCGAAATCTTCATCAACTACCGCACCAACGACGGCGAACAGGCCGCGGCGACGCTCGACAACGCGCTCCGCGTCCGCTTCGGCGACGAACACGTCTACCGCGCCAGTCGGTCGATCAAGCCCGGCACACGGTTCGACGACGACCTGATCAAGAACGTACGCGGCAGCTCCGTGATTCTCGTCCTCATCGGCGATCAGTGGATGGACAAACCCGCGCTCGGCACGGACGAGGACTGGGTCACCAAGGAAATCCTGGAAGCGTTCCGCTACGACCTCCGAGTCATCCCTGTCCTCCTCGGCCGCCGCACGGAACGGCCGGCCAAGCGCGAGCTGCCCGCCTCCCTCATGTGGCTCTCCAGCTGCCAGACCCTCCGCTACGACCACCAGAACGACGAGGCCGACCTCAAGCGCATCGGCGACTCCCTCGCGGATCTCGTCCCCGAACTCGCAGCCGCGGACCGCACCGCCGCCCAGCCGGAGACGCCCGCCGAAGCCGGCAACGCCACGGGCGATCTCCACGAGTCCCGTGTGGTGCAGACGGACGGAGGCTCAGGCAATGTCGTCCGCATCGGCCCCGACAACTCCCGTCACCACACCAAAAAGGTCCATCTGAACGGCACCGGCTCGACCCTTGCGGAAAGGGACATTCGCGGCGGCATCCGCCAGAACTTCGGTGCCACACCGCCCTCCGAGGACGACCAGCGATGAGCGACGAGCCCGGTTCCTCGGCCGACGAACCGGGCGAGTCGAGAGCGACAGGCGGTTTCCGCGACCAATACATCACCTACGTCAACACCGGGCGCGAAGGCCTCCTGGAGTCACCGGCCGCTCCTCCCCGTCAGGTCGCCGAACAGCAGTTGCTCCGTCTCCAGCGACGGTTCACCCGCCCCTCCGGCATCAATGACGCCTACGACACGCTGGAGCGGAACAACATCGTCTTCCTCGACGGCACCCGAGGGAGCGGCAGGACGACAGCGGCCCGGGTTCTACTGCGAGAGCTGCCGCGTGGCACTGGCCGGTACCACGAGATCAGCACCGTAGCGAAGGGAAAGTCACCCGAAATCCTCACCCCCGATCTCGTCGAGGAAGAGGACCGGATGCTGCTGGACCTGTCGCCGGTGAACGAGACCTTGTGGAAGCAGTACCACGACAGACTTCTGGGCTTTCACAAGACGCTGGTGGACAAGCGCGCGTTCCTGGCGGTAGTGCTACCGCATCAGTACGCCGACCAGTTGAGCGCGGACTTCATCGAGTACCGCAAGACGGTCGACCGTCCCGACGGCCTGGAGGTGTTGATCGCCCACCTGCGAGTTCATGGCGTGGCCATTCGCCGGCCCCGGCCGACTTCGCAGGTGCTGAGTGACTATCTGGGCATCAGTCCGCCCATGCGGGAACTCGCACGGCTGGCCGATCTCATCCTGGAGGCACGTGAGGCACTCAGGGGCGACGGCTCCTTCACCGACTGGTGCGAACTGGCGATCGCGGCGCGGACCGCCCGCGCCGAGGAGGTCGATTCCTTCGTCCCCGAACTACGCAAAGGCGCCCAGCGTGCCCTGCTCCTGACGGTTGCGATGCTGCACGGCGCCCCCGCCGACGCGATCCACCGGGCGGCTGTCCTCCTTCAGGAGATCCTCGGCATCCCGTCCGACACCCGTCCGCTCCTTGAGCACAAAGGACTTGCCGAGCGCCTGCGGAAGGTGGGCGCGGCCCGCGACACGTCGGCCTGCGTACATTTCGAGAAGCTGCGTTACGACCACGCCGTGCGCCGTCATTTCTGGCTGAACATGCCCGATCTTCGCCAACCGCTGCGGAGTTGGGTGAACCGCGTGCTCTCCCTTCCCGAACTCCCCGCCGCCGATCACGAGCGACTGGTCGTCCGCTTCGCGGAGTTGTGTCTGACGACGAACGGGGTGGCGGATCTCCTCGACACAGCCTGGTATTGGGCGGGGAAATCGGATGGCCGGTCGACGTATCTGCAGGCGTCAGCCGAGTTGCTCGGTTGGGGGGTTCGCAACGAAGAGGTCAGTCTGGGGTTCCGCGTTCAGATCTACCGCTGGTCACTGCGGACGATGGCGGACGGACCGCGCAGGGTCCTGATCGAGGTGTGCCTCAAGGTCATGTCGGTCTACTACCCGGAGCAGGCCGTGGTCCGACTGCACCATCTGGCCCGGGGCGAACCTCCCGGCCGGCGTCCGGCTCGTGACGCACTGCTGGGATTCGTGGCGCAGGATCCGGGGCTGCTGCGTTACCTCCTCTACCGCCTGGTCGTGTTCCCTTCGACGCGGCCCGGGCACAGGGAGTTCGACGTCCGGCTCTTCCTCGATCTCACCACCGTGCCGACCCGGCCGCCGCACGCTTTTCTGCGGGGCTCCTCGACCCGTGGCTGGCTCACGGTGTGCTGGACCGACGTGTTCCAGCACGCCAAGAACAAGACCTGGCGCCCTTACCTGGAGCGGTGGATCACTGCCGCGGACACGGCCGACGATCCGGCGATCATCCGTCATGCCCTCGATGTGCTGATCACCGCCGCAGCGGACGACTATCCCGCCCTCAGCCAGATCTATCTGACAGCCCGGACGTCTCTCTCCGTCGACAAGACGGAGCATCTCCTGTCCGCGATCAGCGAGGTCCAGCGCGCACGTATGTCACAGCGGAATAAGCCGCAGGAGGCTCCGTCATGAGTTCCGGTCAGAAGACCGTTTCCGTCTTCCTGATGCTGATCAGTTCGATACTCGTCCTGATCCTTGGCCTCTACGTGGTTTGGCCGCCATGGGCCTGGCCCATCGCTGTCGTCCTGCTGGGCGCTTCCTGGGCGGGGGCCACCTTCTCGGCGGCGCGGGCGAACCGGGGGAAACTGTTCCCCGACACCGTGACGGCGCCGCCGGTCCCGGAGGTGGAGCGTCGCGAGCTGCTCATCAAGAGCGTCGCGCTGCCCAGTTCGATGGACGACTACGACTTCCTCCTCTCGGCGACCATCCGGTGGTGCCCCGAGAAACCGTACGCACAGGAGTCCGGTACCCATCACGGGGGACTGGCCGTGGAGGCAATACTCGCCCGCGCCCGGGAGGTGACGGTGTCGCGTAACCCGTTCCGCAGCTCGCTGGTTCAACACGAACTGAGCGGCGCGCTGGCGGAGATGCACCCGGACCGTACCGAACACGTCCGGGCGATGGCCCTGGACGTCGTGCTCACACTCTCGGAGGAGGACCAGCGCCGCCTGGACCGTCTCGCCGCCATCCGAAAGGACGAGGAGGTCTGGAGGCACGAGCGCAAGTACGAGAAGGACCGGCGGGCCTATCTGGGCGGCGACGTACTGCTGGACACAGGAAGCGCGGTCGTCTGGTGGCTGACGAAGAACGACGACCAGGTGGAGAAGACAGTCAAGGACATCGGGCTACTCGCGCGGCTCACCTCGGCCGCCAACAACGAGCAGGTCGCCGAGCCGTTCCGGCACCTCGTGCCGGAGGCCTTCCCGAAGGAACCCGCCACCGAGACGGAACGCGGACCGGCCGACCTGTTCACCGACTTCTTGCGGCAGGTGGGCTTCTCGCCCGGTGACGACGAATGCGTGATGATCGCCGACCAGGTGGCGATGGCCATCAAGGACAAGGACTCGGACGCGGCGGAAGAGATCCGCACGCTGTTCGCCCCACCTCCCGTTCCACTCGCCGAGAACGGGGACGGGAACGGGGACGATCCCGACAGCCCCTCGACCGACATCGAACCCGTCACCGAGGCGTAGGCCCCGTTCGACACGAACGAGGCCCGGCTCCCCCAGAGGGAAACCGGGCCTCGCAACACCTGATGGCGCAGGACCTACAGCCCCGCAGCCTTCCGCAGCGCGTCCACGCGGTCCGTGCGCTCCCACGTGAAGTCGGGGATCTCACGGCCGAAGTGGCCGTACGCGGCGGTCTGGGCGTAGATCGGGCGCAGCAGGTCGAGGTCGCGGATGATGGCGGCCGGGCGGAGGTCGAAGACCTCGTCGATCGCCTTCTCGATCCGGTCGGTGTCGACCTTGGCGGTGCCGAACGTCTCGACGAACAGACCCACCGGCTCGGCCTTGCCGATCGCGTACGCCACCTGCACCTCGCAGCGCGAGGCGAGGCCCGCGGCCACGACGTTCTTCGCGACCCAGCGCATGGCGTAGGCGGCGGAGCGGTCAACCTTGGACGGGTCCTTGCCCGAGAACGCGCCGCCGCCGTGGCGGGCCATGCCGCCGTACGTGTCGATGATGATCTTGCGGCCGGTCAGGCCGGCGTCGCCCATCGGGCCGCCGATCTCGAAACGGCCGGTCGGGTTCACGAGCAGGCGGTAGCCGTCGGTGTCGAGCTTGATGCCCTCGTCCAGGAGCACCTTCAGCTCGGCCTCCACCACGAACTCGCGGATGTCGGGGGCGAGCAGCGACTCCAGGTCGATGTCGCTCGCGTGCTGCGAGGAGACGACCACGGTGTCGAGGCGGACGGCCTTGTCGCCGTCGTACTCGATGGTGACCTGGGTCTTGCCGTCGGGGCGCAGGTACGGGATGGTCCCGTTCTTGCGGACCTCCGAGAGGCGCTTGGCGAGGCGGTGCGCCAGGAAGATCGGGAGCGGCATCAGCGTCGGCGTCTCGTCCGTCGCGTAGCCGAACATCAGGCCCTGGTCGCCGGCGCCCTGCTTGTCGAGCTCGTCGTCGTCGCCCTCGACACGGTTCTCGTACGCCGTGTCGACGCCCTGCGCGATGTCCGGGGACTGCGCGCCGATGGACACCGAGACGCCGCAGGAGGCGCCGTCGAAGCCCTTCTTGGAGGAGTCGTAGCCGATCTCCAGGATCTTGTCGCGGACGAGCTGCGCGATGGGCGCGTAGGTCTTGGTGGTGACCTCGCCGGCCACGTGGACCAGGCCGGTGGTGATCAGCGTCTCGACGGCGACCCGGGAATTCGGGTCCTCCCGCAGAAGCGCATCGAGAATGGTGTCGCTGATCTGGTCAGCGATCTTGTCGGGGTGACCTTCGGTCACGGACTCCGAGGTGAAAAGGCGACGGGACACAACGCTCCCTGAGGTTGCAGCGGCTGCTGGCTGATCATTGGCGGACGGGACGGGAGCTGCGCCCGACGTCGTCCGAGAACAGTTTATCGGTCGCGGTCGACAGACGGTCCCCCTGTCTCGACTCTCGGGAAGTGCTGTGACCTGCGGCACGCGCATTTTGCCCAATGGCGAGTGCCGTTGGCCAGAGGCGCCACGCGCCAATGTCAGGTTTCAGCGAACCGATAAACGGCTGAAACAAATCAGTTCAGGCGGTGCGCGACAAGATCCCACACGATCTCGGCCAGTGCTTCCTTCGGGCCGTGGGGCACGGTGGTCTCGCTGCCGTCGGCGCCCAGCACGACCGCCTCGTTCTCCTCGGAACCGAAGGTCTTGCGCTCCCCCACCTCGTTCACCACCAGCAGATCGCACCCCTTGCGTGCCAGCTTGGTACGGCCGTTGGCGAGGACGTCATCCGTCTCGGCGGCGAACCCGACGACCACCTGTCCGGGTCGGGCCCGGTCGGCGGAGATCTCCGCGAGGATGTCCGGATTCCGCACCAGGACGACGGGCTCGGGGTTCTGGCCGTCCTTCTTCTTGATCTTCCCGGTCGCGTACTCGGCCGGTCGGAAGTCGGCGACCGCTGCGGCCATGACGACCGCGTCCGCGTCCGCGGCGGCCTTCAGCACCGCCTCCCGCAGCTGAACGGCGGTCCCGACGGGGACGACGTCCACGCCCGCCGGGTCCGGCAGTCCCGTGTTCGCCGCGAGCAGGGTGACCCGGGCGCCCCGGGCGGCGGCGGTGCGCGCGAGGGCGTACCCCTGCTTGCCGGAGGAGCGGTTGCCGAGGAAGCGGACCGGGTCGAGGGGCTCGCGGGTGCCGCCGGCGCTGACGACGACGTGCCGTCCCTTGAGGTCGGGTTCGGTGACGCCCCGCGCGAGCACCCGGCGGCAGACCTCGAAGATCTCGGCGGGGTCGGGCAGCCGGCCCTTGCCGGTGTCGACGCCGGTGAGCCGGCCGACGGCCGGTTCGATCACTACGGCGCCGCGGCGGCGCAGCGTCGCCACGTTCTCCTGGGTGGCCGGGTGTTCCCACATCTCCGTGTGCATGGCGGGCGCGAAGACGACCGGACAGCGGGCGGTGAGAAGGGTGTTGGTGAGGAGGTCGTCGGCCAGGCCGTGGGCCGCCTTCGCGAGCATGTCCGTCGTCGCCGGTGCCACGATCACCAGGTCGGCACTCTGGCCGATGCGCACGTGCGGGACCTCGTGGACGTCGTCCCACACCTCGGTCGAGACGGGGTGCCCGGAGAGCGCGGACCAGGTGGCGGCGCCGACGAAGTGCAGGGCGGAGGCGGTGGGGACGACACGGACGTCATGGCCCGACTCCGTCAGTCTGCGCAGCAGCTCACAGGCCTTGTACGCGGCGATACCACCGCTGACCCCCAGAACGACCTTGGGCTTGTCCACCGTCTCTCCCCGAACTCGGAAACGTGCGTGCGACTCGTGCGATCCGTACGACTCCATGACACACCACAGGCCCGACAGTCGCTGCCGGGCCTGTGGATAAAGCTGCTGCGTCTCAGGTCGCGGGGCCCTCGACGGCCTCGGAGGTCAGCAGACCCGCGTTGATCTCGCGCAGGGCGATGGAGAGCGGCTTCTCGTGGACGTGCGTGTCGACGAGCGGACCGACGTACTCAAGGAGGCCCTCGCCGAGCTGCGAGTAGTACGCGTTGATCTGACGGGCGCGCTTGGCGGCGTAGATCACGAGGCTGTACTTCGAGTCCGTAGCCTCAAGGAGCTCGTCGATCGGAGGGTTGATGATGCCCTCGGGAGCGGTGATGGAAGAGGACACGCTCTGCCTTCCGAAAGATGGGATGAGATCGGAAAAACGATCACACAACTTCCATCAAGGCTAGCAGCTCGCGCGCTACGTCCTCGACGGAGGTGTTGACCAGGGTCGCGTCGAACTCGGGCTCCGCCGCCAGCTCGACCTTGGCCGCCTCCAGGCGGCGGGCGATCACCTCGGGCGGCTCGGTGCCCCGTCCGGTGAGCCTGCGCACCAGCTCCTCCCAGGAGGGAGGAGCCAGGAACACCGAGTGGGCCTCGGCCATGGAGTCGCGGACCTGACGGGCACCCTGGAGGTCGATCTCCAGCAGGACCGGCACGCCGGACTCCAGGTGCTCCAGCACGGCCGCGCGCGGCGTGCCGTAGCGGTTGCCGGCGAATTCGGCCCACTCCAGCAGCTCGCCGTTGGCGATCAGCTTGTCCATCTCATCGTCGCTGACGAAGAAGTAGTGGACCCCGTGCTTCTCACCGGGGCGGGGCTTACGGGTCGTCGCCGACACCGAGAGCCAGACCTCGGGGTGTTCCTTGCGCATATGGGCGACGACCGTGCTCTTGCCGACCCCAGAGGGGCCGGAGAGCACGGTCAGCCGCGGACGTACGTCCGGGGGCTCGGGGGTCGTCCCCCGGAATGTTGCAGCCATGCAGCGATTATTCCAGCAATCCCGGTGTGCCCGGGACTCCCGGTCCGGAGTACCCGGACTCAGGAACCAGTGCTGCCGAACTCACGCTCCAGGGAGGCGATCTGGTTGGAGCCGAGGCCACGCACACGGCGGCTCTCGGAGATGCCGAGTCGCTCCATGATCTGCTTGGCGCGGACCTTGCCCACGCCAGGCAGGGACTCAAGCAGCGCGGAGACCTTCATCTTGCCGATGACGTCGTTCTCCTGGCCCTGCTTGATCACGTCATGCAGGGAGGCGCCGGAGTGCTTGAGTCGATTCTTGACCTCGGCCCGCTCCCGGCGAGCCGCGGCGGCCTTTTCGAGCGCGGCTGCGCGCTGTTCAGGGGTAAGGGGCGGAAGAGCCACGCCTACGTCACCTCGGATGTCGAACTGTCGGATACGGACCGGTGAGGAACCTAGTCGCCCCACACCTGGGGAGCTACGAGCAACACGCTTGCCCGTTAACTCTGCTCGGAGACTAGCGGCCAAGGGCGCCAGAGTCAGCGAGAACAGAGGAAAAGTCCTGGTCAGCCTGCGCCAGGCCGGACATTTCCGACATAACGCCCCCGATTTGAGGATGTATTCAGACTCAAGTCGCTCCGGAGTCGCCCGTCGAGTCACTCATCGGAGGACTCGATCGACCCGTTCGAACACCTCAGACGGTCGCAAAGGCGACGCGGATCTCCTCCGCGAAGCGATTCGAGGCCGTCCGCAGCGCTCCCACGTCGGGACCGTGACGTAGAACACTCCGACTCACGTTCGGAACGACATTGCGCACCACGTTCCCGAAAACCCCGGGAAGGTCGGCCGGAGTGGCTCCCTGTGCCCCGATGCCGGGCGCGAGGATCGGACCGTTGATGCCGAGGTCGTACGACGACAGGTCGCCCAGGGTGGCGCCGACGACGGCCCCGAAGGAGCCCAGGGGCTCCTCCCCCGCGTTCTCGGCGGCCAGGTGGGCCAGCATGGTCGCTCCGACGTTCCGGCCGTCCGCGCGGACGGCGTGCTGCACCTCGCCGCCCTCCGGGTTCGAGGTCAGCGCGAGCACGAAGAGGCCCGCGCCGCTCTCCCGGGCCAGTTCGATCGCCGGGGCGAGCGAGCCGTAGCCGAGATACGGCGAGACGGTCAGCGCGTCGGAGAACAGCGGGGAGTCCTTCCGGAGGAAGGACTCGGCGTACGCGGCCATGGTCGAGCCGATGTCACCGCGCTTGGCGTCCATCACGACCAGCGCGCCGGCCTCCCGTGCCTCCTCGACGGACTTCTCCAGGACGGCGATCCCGCGCGAGCCGAAGCGCTCGAAGAAGGCGCTCTGCGGCTTGAGGACGGCGACGCGGTCGGCGAGCGCCTCGACGACCGTGCGGCTGAACCGCTCCAGGCCCGCGATGTCGTCGTTCAGGCCCCATTCGGTGAGCAGCGCGGCGTGCGGGTCGATGCCGACACAGAGCGGTCCGCGCTCGTCCATGGCTCGGCGAAGACGTGCGCCGAAGGGTTCGAGAGGGCTCATACCGGCTTCCTTACGTCGGCGCCGACCGCGTCGGCGAGGGTGGCGTACGGGCTCGTGCGCAGGCGTGCGGCGAGGCCCTTGTGGAGGTCGCGAGCGTAGAACGGCCCTTCGTAGATGAAGGCGCTGTAGCCCTGCACGAGCGTGGCACCGGCGAGGATGCGCTGCCAGGCGTCCTCGGCGTTCTCGATGCCGCCGACCCCGACGAGGGTGATGCGGTCACCCACGCGCGCGTAGAGGCGGCGCAGTACCTCCAGGGAACGAGCCTTCAGCGGCGCTCCCGACAGTCCGCCGGTCTCCTTGACGAGCTCGGGTTCGGATTTCAGACCGAGTCCCTCGCGCGCGATGGTGGTGTTCGTGGCGATGATCCCGTCCAGGCCGACTTCCACGGCAAGGTCGGCTACGGCGTCGACGTCCTCGTCGGCGAGGTCCGGGGCGATCTTCACCAGCAGCGGGACGCGGCGGTCGGTCACCGCGCGGTCGGCGGCCTCGCGGACGGCCGTGAGCAGCGGGCGCAGCGCCTCGGTCGCCTGGAGGTTGCGCAGCCCGGGCGTGTTGGGCGACGACACGTTGACGACGAGATAGTCGGCGTGCCGGGCGAGTCGCTCGGTCGACTTCACGTAGTCGCCGACGGCCTCCTCCTCGGGGACGACCTTGGTCTTGCCGATGTTGACGCCCACGACGGTCTTGAAGACCGCCTCACGAGCCTCCAGGCGGGCCGCCACGGCCGCGGAGCCCTCGTTGTTGAAGCCCATACGGTTGATCAGCGCCCGGTCCGGCACAAGGCGGAACAGCCGCTTCTTGGGGTTGCCGGGCTGCGGCTCCCCCGTGACCGTGCCGATCTCGACGTGGTCGAAGCCGAGCATCGACATCCCGTCGATCGCGACCGCGTTCTTGTCGAAGCCGGCGGCGAGCCCGAACGGGCCGTGCATGCGCAGCCCGAAGGCCTCCGTGCGCAGCTCCTCGTACCGGGGCGCGAGGGCTGCCGCGACGAACGTACGCAGCACGGGGATGCGGGCGGCCAGCCGGATCCAGCGGAAGGCGAGGTGGTGCGCCTGCTCCGGGTCCATCCGTTTGAAGACGAGATTGAAGAAGATCTTGTACATGGTGTCCTCATGAAGAGGGGGACACCGTTTCCGGTGTCCCCCTCTTCGGCTGCTAGTCGCGGGCCGCGGTCAGGTGCTGCGCGTGTTCCTGGAGTGAACGCACGCCCACGTCACCGTGGTTGAGGGCGTCGATGCCCTGGACGGCGGCGGCGAGCGCCTGGACCGTCGTCAGGCACGGCACGGACCGCGCCACGGCCGCCGTACGGATCTCGTAGCCGTCGAGGCGGCCTCCGGTGCCGTACGGGGTGTTGACGATGAGGTCGACCTCGCCGTCGTGGATGAGCTGGACGATGGTCTTCTCGCCGTTCGGGCCGACGCCCTCGGACTGCTTGCGGACGACCGTCGCGTTCAGGCCGTTGCGCCGCAGGACCTCGGCGGTGCCGGACGTGGCGAGCAACTCGAAGCCGTGGGCAACCAGTTCGCGCGCCGGGAAGATCATCGAGCGCTTGTCGCGGTTGGCGACCGAGATGAACGCGCGGCCCTTCGTGGGCAGCGGGCCGTAGGCGCCCGCCTGGGACTTGGCGTACGCCGTGCCGAAGACGGAGTCGATGCCCATGACCTCGCCGGTGGAGCGCATCTCCGGGCCGAGGACGGTGTCGACGCCGCGCCCGTGGATGTCGCGGAAACGCGACCACGGCATGACGGCCTCCTTGACGGAGATCGGCGCGTCCAGCGGGAGCTCGCCGCCGTCGCCATGGGCCGGGAGCAGCCCCTCGGCGCGGAGTTCGGAGACGGTCGCGCCCAGGGAGATGCGGGCGGCGGCCTTCGCGAGCGGCACGGCGGTCGCCTTCGAGGTGAAGGGGACCGTGCGGGACGCGCGCGGGTTGGCCTCCAGGACGTAGAGGATGTCGCCGGCCATCGCGAACTGGATGTTGATCAGCCCGCGCACGCCAACACCCTTGGCGATGGCCTCCGTCGACGCCCGCAGGCGCTTGATGTCGAAGCCGCCCAGGGTGATCGGCGGCAGGGCGCAGGCCGAGTCGCCGGAGTGGATGCCGGCCTCCTCGATGTGCTCCATGACGCCGCCGAGGTACAGCTCGTGGCCGTCGTAGAGCGCGTCGACGTCGATCTCGATCGCGTCGTCCAGGAAGCGGTCGACCAGGACCGGCCGCGAGGGGCTGATCTCGGTCGACTCGGCGATGTACGACTCCAGGCGGGTCTCGTCGTAGACGATCTCCATGCCGCGTCCGCCGAGGACGTAGGAGGGGCGGACGAGGACCGGGTAGCCGATCTCGTCGGCGATCGCCTTGGCGCCGACGAAGGTGGTGGCGGTGCCGTGCTTGGGGGCGGGGAGGCCCGCCTCCGCGAGGACCTGGCCGAAGGCGCCGCGGTCCTCGGCGGCGTGGATGGCCTCGGGGGGCGTGCCGACGACCGGGACGCCGTTGTCCTTGAGTGCCTGCGCCAGGCCCAGCGGGGTCTGGCCGCCCAGCTGCACGATCACACCGGCGATCGGACCGGCGAGGGACTCCGCGTGGACGATCTCCAGCACGTCCTCAAGCGTCAGCGGCTCGAAGTACAGGCGGTCGGAGGTGTCGTAGTCCGTGGAGACCGTCTCGGGGTTGCAGTTGACCATCACGGTCTCGTAGCCCGCGTCGCTGAGCGCGAAGGAGGCGTGGACGCAGGAGTAGTCGAACTCGATGCCCTGGCCGATGCGGTTGGGGCCCGACCCCAGGATGATGACCGCGGGCTTCTCGCGCGGGGCGACCTCGTTCTCCTCGTCGTAGGACGAGTAGAAGTACGGCGTCTTCGCGGCGAACTCGGCGGCGCAGGTGTCGACCGTCTTGTAGACCGGGCGGATGCCGAGCGCGTGCCGGACCTCGCGTACGACGTCCTCGCGCAGGCCGCGGATCTCGCCGATCTGCTGGTCGGAGAAGCCGTGCCGCTTGGCCTCGGCGAGCAGCTCCGGGTCCAGCTTGTCGGCGGCGGCCAGCTCGTCCGCGATCTCCTTGATGAGGAAAAGCTGGTCGACGAACCAAGGGTCGATCTTCGTGTACTCGAAGATCTCTTCCTGGGTAGCGCCCGCGCGGATGGCCTGCATGACCGTGTTGATCCGGCCGTCGGTGGGCCGTACGGCCTCCTCCAGGAGCTGGATCTTGTCGCCGGGCTCGCCGACGAAGGTGAACTGGCTGCCCTTCTTCTCCAGGGAGCGCAGCGCCTTCTGGAAGGCCTCGGTGAAGTTGCGGCCGATGGCCATGGCCTCGCCGACCGACTTCATGGTGGTCGTGAGGGTGGAGTCGGCGCTCGGGAACTTCTCGAAGGCGAAACGCGGGGCCTTCACGACCACGTAGTCGAGGGTCGGCTCGAAGGAGGCCGGGGTCTCGCGCGTGATGTCGTTCGGGATCTCGTCGAGGGTGTAGCCGACGGCCAGCTTGGCGGCGATCTTGGCGATCGGGAAGCCGGTCGCCTTGGAGGCGAGGGCCGAGGAGCGGGACACGCGCGGGTTCATCTCGATGACGATGACGCGGCCGTCGACCGGGTCGATCGCGAACTGGATGTTGCAGCCGCCGGTGTCGACACCGACCTCGCGGATGATCGCGATGCCCACGTCGCGCAGCACCTGGTACTCGCGGTCGGTCAGCGTCATCGCCGGGGCGACGGTGATCGAGTCGCCGGTGTGGACGCCCATGGGGTCGAAGTTCTCGATGGAGCAGACGACCACGACGTTGTCGTTCTTGTCGCGCATCAGCTCCAGCTCGTACTCCTTCCAGCCGAGGATGGACTCCTCAAGGAGGACCTCGGTGGTCGGCGAGAGGGTCAGGCCCTGGCCGGCGATGCGGCGCAGTTCCTCCTCGTCGTGCGCGAAGCCGGAGCCGGCGCCGCCCATGGTGAAGGAGGGGCGGACGACGACCGGGTAGCCGCCGAGCGTGTCGACGCCGGCGAGCACGTCGTCCATGGTGTGGCAGATGACCGAGCGGGCGGACTCGCCGTGCCCGATCTTCTGGCGGACGGCTTCGACGACGCCCTTGAAGAGGTCGCGGTCCTCGCCCTTGTTGATGGCTTCGACGTTGGCGCCGATCAGCTCGACGCCGTACTTCTCCAGGGTGCCCGCCTCGTGCAGCGAGATGGCGGTGTTGAGCGCCGTCTGACCGCCCAGGGTGGGCAGGAGGGCGTCCGGGCGCTCCTTGGCGATGATCTTCTCGACGAAGTCCGGGGTGATCGGCTCGACGTAGGTGGCGTCGGCGATCTCCGGGTCGGTCATGATCGTCGCCGGGTTGGAGTTGACCAGGATGACGCGGAGGCCCTCGGCGCGCAGGATGCGGCAGGCCTGGGTGCCGGAGTAGTCGAACTCGGCGGCCTGGCCGATGACGATCGGGCCGGAGCCGATGACCAGGACGGACTGGATATCGGTGCGCTTAGGCACGCTGGCCCTCCATGAGCTCTACGAAGCGGTCGAACAGGTAGGCCGCGTCGTGCGGGCCCGCCGCCGCCTCGGGGTGGTACTGGACGCTGAACGCCGGCCGGTCAAGCAGCCGCAGCCCCTCGACGACCTGGTCGTTCAGGCAGACGTGCGAGACCTCGGCGCGGCCGTAGGGCGTGTCGGAGACCTTGTCGAGGGGCGCGTCGACGGCGAAGCCGTGGTTGTGCGCGGTGACCTCGACCTTGCCCGTCGTACGGTCCTGCACGGGCTGGTTGATGCCCCGGTGGCCGTACTTCAGCTTGTACGTGCCGAAGCCGAGCGCGCGGCCGAGGATCTGGTTCCCGAAGCAGATGCCGAAGAGCGGCGTGCCGCGCTCCAGGACCGCCCGCATGACGGCGACCGGGTGGTCGGCGGTGGCGGGGTCGCCGGGTCCGTTCGAGAAGAAGACCCCGTCGGGCTGTACGGCGTACACGTCCTCGGCGGTCGCGGTGGCCGGGAGCACGTGCACCTCGATGCCGCGCTCGGCCATGCGGTGCGGGGTCATGCCCTTGATGCCGAGGTCGACGGCGGCGACGGTGTACTTCTTCTCACCGATCGCGGGGACGACGTACGCCTCCTTGGTGGCGACCTCCGCGGAGAGGTCGGCGCCCTTCATCTCGGGAGCCTGGCGCACCTCGGCGAGCATGGTGCCGTCGTCGGGCAGCGCGTTGCCGGAGAAGATGCCGACGCGCATGGCGCCGCGCTCGCGCAGATGGCGGGTCAACGCGCGCGTGTCGATGCCCGAGATCCCGACGACGCCCTGGTTGCGCAGCTCCTCGTCCAGCGAGCGGCGGGAGCGCCAGTTGGACGGCACGCGCGCGGGGTCGCGCACCACGTAACCGGCGACCCAGATGCGCTGCGACTCGGGATCCTCGTCGTTCACCCCGGTGTTGCCGATGTGCGGGGCGGTCATCACGACGACCTGGCGGTGGTACGACGGGTCGGTCAGGGTCTCCTGGTAGCCGGTCATGCCGGTGGAGAACACGGCCTCGCCGAAGGTCACCCCCACGGACCCGTAGGCACGGCCGCGGAAGATCCGGCCGTCCTCCAGGACGAGTACGGCGGGAACCTTGGCGGCTCCCCTGGTGGAGGTGGTCATCGTGCGCCTTCCGTGTCGGTCGTTTCGAGACTCTTGTTGATCATGCTGTTCAGGGTGTCGACCCACTCGGTGTGCTCGGCCGCGTGGTCGGAACGGAACCCGGAGTCGATCAGCTTGTCGCCGTGCGCCCAGGTGACGACGAGCAGTCCGCCCTCGCTGAGGACCTTCCCGGCGATGCCCTTGCCGAGCAGGGCCTCGCGCAGCGCCTCGGCCGGGATGAAGAAGTCGGTGGCTCCCGGTCGAACGACATCCAGGCCGGCCTCCGTCAGGGTCAGCTCGACCCTGCTGCGGGTGCCCAGGCCGTGCGCCACGATGCGGTCGAGCCACTGCCCGGCGGTGGTGGAGCCGTGGTAGCGACCGCTCATCGTCAGTTTCGCCTCGCCCGGGTCTTCCGGCGAGGTGGGCAGCTCGGGGACGTCGCCCTGGAGTGTGCCGCGCCACTTCCAGCCCTCGCGCATCAGCCAGTAGACGAGCGCGATGAAGAGGGCGAGGCCGACGAGCCAGCCGATACGGGCGGCCCAGTCGGTCACCGGGGCGGACTTCTCCCCGGCCGCGAGGTGGGTCAGTTCCAGAGGTGTCACGTGAGCTTCCCGTCGACGAGCGTGGCCTTGCCCCGGAGCCAGGTGTGCGTCACACGGCCCGGCAGCTCACGCCCCTCGTACGGGGTGTTGCGACTGCGCGAAGCGAAGCCCGCGGGGTCCACCGACCCACGGTATTCCGTGTCGACGAGCGTGAGGTTGGCGGGCTCACCAGCCGAGACGGGACGACCGTGACCCGCCGCCCGCCCGATCTCGGCGGGCTTGACGGACATGCGCTCGGCGACCCCGGTCCAGGTGAGGAGCCCGGTGTCCACCATGGTCTCCTGCACCACTGACAACGCGGTCTCCAGGCCGACCATCCCCATGGCGGCGGCGGCCCACTCGCAGTCCTTGTCCTCGTGCGGGTGCGGGGCGTGGTCGGTGGCGACGATGTCGATCGTGCCGTCGGCGAGCGCCTCGCGCAGGGCCAGGACGTCCCGCTCGGTGCGCAGCGGCGGGTTGACCTTGTAGACCGGGTTGTAGGAGCGCACCAGCTCATCCGTGAGGAGGAGGTGGTGCGGGGTGACCTCGGCGGTGACGTCGATGCCGCGGGACTTGGCCCAGCGGACGATCTCGACGGACCCGGCGGTCGACAGGTGGCAGATGTGCACGCGGGAACCGACGTGCTCGGCGAGCAGGACATCCCGGGCGATGATCGATTCTTCGGCCACCGCCGGCCAGCCCCCGAGCCCGAGTTCGGCGGAGACGACGCCCTCGTTCATCTGGGCGCCCTCAGTCAGCCGCGGCTCCTGCGCGTGCTGGGCGACGACTCCCCCGAAGGCCTTCACGTACTCCAGCGCCCGGCGCATGATCACCGCGTCGTCGACGCACTTGCCGTCGTCCGAGAAGACGGTGACCCCGGCGGCCGACTCGTGCATGGCGCCCAGCTCGGCGAGCTTCTTGCCCTCCAGGCCGACGGTGACGGCGCCGATGGGCTGCACATCGCAGTACCCGTGCTCCTGGCCGAGCCGGTAGACCTGCTCGACGACACCGGCGGTGTCCGCGACGGGGAAGGTGTTGGCCATGGCGAACACGGCCGTGTAGCCACCGCTCGCGGCGGCACGGGTACCGGTCAGGACGGTCTCGGAGTCCTCGCGGCCGGGCTCGCGGAGGTGGGTGTGCAGGTCGACGAGACCAGGAAGGAGCACCTTCCCCTCGGCCTCGACGACCTCGGCGCCCTCGGCGCTCAGTCCGACGCCCACCTCGGAGATCGTGTCCCCGTCGATCAGCACGTCCTGCGGCTCGCCGCCGAGGATCTTCGCACCACGGATCAGGATCTTGCTCATGTGACTTACTTCTCCTCGATACGGGCGTGGCTGACGGCGGGTTCGTTGCCGCCCAGAAGCAGGTAGAGCACGGCCATCCGGATGGAGACTCCGTTTGCGACCTGCTCGACGACGGTGCAGCGGTCCGAATCGGCGACCTCGGCGGTGATCTCCATGCCCCGGACCATCGGCCCGGGGTGCATCACGATGGCGTGCTCGGGCATCTTCGCCATCCGGTCGCCGTCGAGGCCGTAGCGCCGCGAGTACTCGCGCTCGGTGGGGAAGAACGCCGCGTTCATGCGCTCGCGCTGCACGCGCAGCAGCATCACCGCGTCGGACTTGGAGAGCGTGCTGTCGAGGTCGTACGAGACCTCGCAGGGCCAGGCCTCGACGCCGACCGGCACCAGGGTGGGCGGGGCGACGAGGGTGACCTCGGCGCCGAGGGTGTGCAGCAGGTCGACGTTCGAGCGGGCGACGCGGCTGTGCAGGATGTCGCCGACGAGGGTGATCCGCTTGCCGGCCAGGTCCTGCCCGAGCCCGGCGTCCCGGCCGACCAGCCGGCGGCGCATGGTGAACGCGTCCAACAGGGCCTGCGTCGGGTGCTGGTGGGTGCCGTCACCGGCGTTGATGACGGCCGCGTCGATCCACCCGGAGGTGGCGAGCCGGTACGGCGCTCCGGAGGCACCGTGCCGGATGACGACCGCGTCGACGCCCATGGCCTCCAGGGTCTGAGCGGTGTCCTTCAGGGACTCGCCCTTGGAGACGCTCGACCCCTTGGCGGTGAAGTTGATCACGTCGGCGGAGAGGCGCTTCTCGGCGGCCTCGAAGGAGATACGCGTACGCGTGGAGTCCTCGAAGAAGAGGTTGACGACGGTACGGCCGCGCAGGGTCGGCAGTTTCTTGATCGGCCGGTCGGCGACCCTGGCCATCTCCTCGGCGGTGTCGAGGATCAGGACGGCGTCGTCGCGGGTGAGGTCGGCGGCCGAGATGAGATGACGCTGCATCTGTCAGGCTCCGTAAGGCAGTTCGCGAAAGAGGGAGATTCCGGGCAGACGGGGGCACGCCGAACCGGCGTACGCCCCTCGGCCCGCTACGAGGTCTGCTTGGCGCCGAGCAGCACGGTGTCGCGACCGTCCTCCTCGGCGAGCTGGACCTTGACCGTCTCCCGCAACGACGTGGGGAGGTTCTTGCCGACGTAGTCGGCGCGGATGGGCAGTTCGCGGTGGCCTCTGTCGACCAGGACCGCGAGCTGCACGGCGCGGGGGCGCCCGATGTCGTTCAGGGCGTCGAGGGCGGCGCGGATGGTGCGGCCGGAGAAGAGCACGTCGTCGACGAGGACGACGAGGCGGCCGTCGATGCCGTCACCGGGGATGTCGGTGCGGGCCAGCGCACGCGGCGGGTGCATGCGCAGGTCGTCGCGGTACATCGTGATGTCGAGGGAGCCGACCGGGATCTTTCGGTCGGTGATCTCCTCCAGCTTGACGGCGAGCCGCTGGGCGAGGAAGACGCCCCGGGTCGGAATGCCGAGGAGCACCACGTCGTCGGCACCCTTGGCGCGCTCGACGATCTCGTGGGCGATGCGGGTCAGGACCCGCGCGATGTCGGGGGCTTCGAGAACCGGCCGGGCATCGGACTCGTACTGCTGAGTGTCCATAAGAAACGGACCTCCTTCTCCGCCTCACGGGACGGACCTTAAAGGACGTCGGATTTGCGCCATCCACGGTAGCAGGCCCGGGCGACACCCCTGATCACCCCTATGGAGTAATCGGCCACGGCTACCACGGAAGAGCCGGTGCGGACCATTCGGCTTGACGCGGCAGCGTAACGCTGCGTAACCTCACAGTGAGTTACCAGCCGCGCGGCGCGGAAACACTGCAGCCGCGTCGACACAGTGTCCGGGAGCTATATGTCCAGCGAATACGCCAAACAGCTCGGGGCCAAGCTCCGGGCCATCCGCACCCAGCAGGGCCTTTCCCTCCACGGTGTCGAGGAGAAGTCACAGGGACGCTGGAAAGCGGTCGTGGTCGGGTCGTACGAGCGCGGCGACCGTGCCGTCACCGTGCAGCGCCTTGCCGAGCTGGCTGACTTCTACGGGGTTCCGGTGCAGGAGCTGCTGCCGGGGACCACGCCGGGCGGGGCCGCCGAGCCGCCGCCGAAGCTGGTCCTGGACCTGGAGCGGCTGGCCCACGTGCCCGCCGAGAAGGCCGGCCCGCTGCAGCGCTACGCGGCGACGATCCAGTCCCAGCGCGGTGACTACAACGGCAAGGTGCTCTCGATCCGCCAGGACGACCTGCGCACACTCGCCGTCATCTACGACCAGTCGCCCTCGGTCCTCACCGAGCAGCTGATCAGCTGGGGCGTGCTGGACGCGGACGCGCGTCGCGCGGTCTCCCACGAGGAGAACTGAGCCGCTTCCCGTCTCAGCAGAAACGTGCCGCCGGGGTGGCCGGAACTTCACTGTTCCGGCCACCCCGGCGGCTTTCTGCGGGCCTTAGGAGCCTCACGGGTACGGGAACGCCGGAGGGCCCGCAGCGGTCGTGCTGCGGGCCCTCCGGCGTTTTCCGGGCTGACCGGACGGACTCGTACTGCTTACGCCTCGTCCCGGCGCAGCGACGGCTTCAGGTCCTTGAAACGGCCCAGCAGGCCGTTGACGAACGAGGGCGACTCGTCCGTGGAGAACTCCTTGGCCAGCTGCACCATCTCGTCGAGGACGACGGCGTCCGGGGTCTCGTCGGCCCAGATCAGCTCGTAGGCGCCGAGGCGCAGGATGTTGCGGTCCACCACGGGCATGCGGTCGAGCGTCCAGCCGACCGAGTACTGCGCGATGAGCTCGTCGATGCGACGCGCGTGCTGCGCGTACCCCTCGACCAGCTCCATCGTGTACTCGCTGACCGGCGGCTGCCGGGTGTCGTCCCGGGAGAGCCGGATCCAGTCCGCGAGGACCGTGGTGACGCCGACTCCGCGCTGGTCGCCCTCGAAGAGGATCTGGAAGGCGCGCTTGCGGGCCGTATTGCGGGCAGCCACGGTTAGCTGTTCACCCGGCCGAGGTAGTCGCTGGAGCGGGTGTCGACCTTGATCTTCTCACCGGTGGTGATGAAGAGCGGGACCTGGATCTGGTAGCCGGTCTCCAGGGTGGCGGGCTTGGTGCCACCGGTGGAGCGGTCGCCCTGGACGCCGGGCTCGGTCTCCTGGATGACCAGCTCGACGGCGGCCGGCAGCTCGACGAAGAGCACCTCGCCCTCGTGCTGGGCGACCGTGGCGGTGAAGCCCTCGATCAGGAAGTTGGCGGCGTCGCCGACGGCCTTGCGGTCGACCATGAGCTGGTCGTAGGTCTCCATGTCCATGAAGACGAAGTACTCGCCGTCCATGTACGAGAACTGCATGTCGCGCTTGTCGACAGTGGCCGTCTCGACCTTGACGCCGGCGTTGAACGTCTTGTCGACGACCTTGCCGGAGAGCACGTTCTTGAGCTTGGTGCGCACGAAGGCAGGGCCCTTGCCGGGCTTGACGTGCTGGAACTCGACGACGGACCAGAGCTGGCCCCCGTCGAGCTTGAGCACCAGGCCGTTCTTGAGGTCGTTCGTGGAAGCCACGGTTGCGGAATCTCCTGGACTGACGTGGACGACCCAGGGGCACGCGCAAGCTAGAGCGCGAGCAGTTCCTTGGTCGTGATGGTGAGTAGCTCGGGTCCGCCGTCCGCCTCAGGGCGTACGACGAGCGTGTCATCGATCCGGACACCGCCCCGGCCCGGGAGGTGAACCCCCGGTTCGACGGTGACCGGCACGCAAGCGTCCAGTTTACCCATGGCTGCGGGGGCCAGCTGCGGGTCCTCGTCGATTTCGAGCCCGACACCGTGGCCGGTGAGGGGTGCGAGGCCCTCTGAGTACCCCGCGGAGTCCAGCACCTGACGTGCCGCGCGGTCCACATCCCGGTAGGCCGCACCGGGCGCCAGGGACTCCCGTGCGGCGCGCTGGGCGGCGAAGACGAGGTCGTAGAGCTCGATCTGCCAGTCCGCCGGAGAGGTGCCGATGACGAACGTACGGCCGATCTCGCAGCGGTAGCCGCGATAGGTGGCGCCGAGGCAGACAGAAAGGAAATCTCCCTCCTCGACCCGGCGGTCGGTCGGCCGGTGGCCGCCTCTGCCGGAGTGCGGGCCGGTCGCGACGGAGGTGGCGAAGGCCGGGCCGTCGGCGCCGTGATCGACGAGCCGCCGCTCAAGTTCGAGGGCGAGATGGCGTTCGGTACGGCCGACGAGGATCGACTCCAGCAGCTCGCCTAGGGCCTGGTCGGCGATTTCGGCGGCGATTCTCAGACAGGAGATCTCCTCCTCGTCCTTGACGACCCGCAGCTGCTCGACCGCGCCGCCGATGTCGGTGAGGCGGAGTGTCGGGGCGACCGAGCGGAGGGCTCGGTGGCGGGCCACGGTGAGGTGGTGTTCTTCTACGGCCATGGATTCGGCGCCGGTCGCTGACGCCAGGTCTGCGGCGGCTACGGCGGGGTCGCCGTCGGGGCCGGGGAGCATGTGGATGCGCAGGGTGTCGTCGGGACGGCCCTCGGAGGGGCGCTCGTCCAGCGGGCTCGCGCAGACCAGCATGTCTTCGCGCCTGCCCAGCAGCAGGACGGTGCCCTGTGGGGCTGGACCGGCCAAGTAGCGCACGTTGGCCGGGCTGGTGACCAGCGCGGATTGGCTGCCGCCGGCTTGGGCGTGTGCCCTGAGCCTGGCTCGGCGGGTTGCGTGGACCTCTGACATGAGATGAGCGTAGGAGCGGTGGCTGGATTGTGCCGGTTGGGAGAGTGCCGTTCGGGGGACGGGGGTGGGCTTCGGGTTGTTCGCCGAGTGCGGGTCGGTGGGGGTTGAGCGCGCAGTTCCCCGCGCCCCTTGGGTAGGACGCTGGCCGTTGGTTACCAGCTCGGGGGGCTGGCTATGGAGCGGGCCAGTACGTCGTTCAGGACCTGGGCCGTCTGTGGCACGTCCATCTGGGAATTGTCGATGATCGGGAGGCCCGAGCCGTACCAGCCGGCCATGCGGCCGTGGATGCGGGCGACCTCTTCGTCGGTGAGGCGGCGGTTGCCTGAGCGTTCGGCGTTGCGTTCCAGGACTATTTCCAGGCCCGGGAGGAGGACCACGGGGAGGAGGCCGGGGCCCACGTGGCGTTTCCAGCCGCCGAGTCCTACGACCGGGCGGTCGGGGAAGACCGCGTCGTCGAGGATGCAGGAGATGCCGTTGGCGAGGAAGTTGCGGGCGGCGAAGCCGCAGGTGCGGCGGGCCAGGCGGTACTGGGCCTCGGAGTGGTCGTTCCAGCCGGACTGGGGGTCGGCGAAGCCGGAGCGGACCCATTCGCGGACGTCGTCGAGGCTGATGTGGGCGGTGGGGACCCGCCGGTGGTCGGCCCAGTACTTGGCGACGCTCGTCTTGCCCGCGCCGGCGGGGCCGATCAGCAGCACCGCGAGGGTCGTGGAGGTCGGATCGGGGGCCGCGGTGGCGGGCGGGGCGCTCGGCATGGGCACGGGACCGCCCGGCGGGAGCTGGACATGGCCGGTGGTGTCCGGTGCGTGACGCGGGACCGTGTGCGGCAGCGGCGGGGCGGGCGTGAAGCCCGGGGCCGGTGGCGGCGGTGGCACGGGGGCCGGGCCGGGATGGTGCGGGCCCGAGTGTTGTCCGGCCGGGGACCAACCGGTGGTCGGTCCCTGCCCCGGCTGGTGGGGCGGCGGCAGCGGAGACCCCACTGCGTGCTGCATCCGGTGCCACTCCGTCTCGTACAAAGGCAATTGGCGCTGGCAGCGGGCCCGAACCCCGCTCCCTACCGAACGGTACCTTCCCCGGCCGCCATTTGGTGAACGGCCGGGGAGCGGCCGAAGTGCCCATCCCCGCAAGGCACATCGGACGGATGGGGCTTGCCGGGACTTACTCGCCCACTTCGCCGTAGGCGGCGAGGAGGACGGCCGGGTCGGGGCCCTCAAGGACCGTCGGCTTGGCGAGGCCGTCGAGGACGATGAAGCGGAGCAGGTCGCCGCGGGACTTCTTGTCGACCTTCATGGTCTCCAGCAGCTTGGGCCACTGGTCGTAGCGGTAGCTGAGCGGAAGGCCGACCGATTCGAGGACCGTGCGGTGGCGGTCGGCCGTCGCGTCGTCCAACCGGCCCGCGAGACGGCCCAGTTCGGCCGCGAAGTGCATGCCTACGGCGACTGCCGCGCCGTGACGCCACTTGTAGCGCTCGTTCTTCTCGATGGCGTGCGCGAGGGTGTGGCCGTAGTTGAGGATCTCGCGCAGGCCCGACTCCTTGAGGTCGGCCGAGACGACCTCGGCCTTGACCTTGATGGAGCGTTCGATGAGCTCGGCGGTGTGCGGTCCTGCCGGGGTGCGCGCGGCCTCCGGGTCGGACTCGATGAGTTCGAGGATGACCGGGTCGGCGATGAAGCCGGCCTTGATGATCTCGGCGAGCCCGGAGACGTAGTCGTTGACCGGGAGGGAGTCCAGCGCGGCGAGGTCGCAGAGCACACCGGCCGGCGGGTGGAAGGAGCCGACCAGGTTCTTGCCCTCGGCGGTGTTGATGCCGGTCTTGCCGCCGACGGCCGCGTCGACCATGGCGAGCACGGTCGTCGGGATCGCGATCCAGCGGACCCCGCGCAGCCAGGTCGCGGCCACGAATCCGGCCAGGTCGGTGGTGGAGCCGCCGCCGACACCGACGATGACGTCGGAGCGGGTGAAGCCGGACTGGCCGAGCGCCTTCCAGCAGTAGGCGGCGACCTCGGCGGTCTTGGCCTCCTCCGCGTTGGGCACCTGGATGGCGACGGCCTCGAAGTCCTGCCCGGCCAGGTCGGCGCGCAGCGCTTCGCCCGTCTCGGCGAGCGCCTCGGGGTGGATGATCGCGACCCGCTTGACCCTGTCGCCGATCAACCCGCCCAGTTCGCCCAGGAGTTGACGGCCCACGAGGACCTCGTACGGGTCGCTGCCCGCCGTGCCGCCGACCTGGATCCGCGTCACTGACTCGCTCATGCTGCCTTCAACTCCAGTGCGTCCAGGACGGCTTGGGTGACCTCTTCGGGGGTGCGCCCGTCGGTGGGTACGACGGCCTGCGCGACCTCGGCGTACAAGTGGCGCCTGGCTTCCATCAGTTCGCGCCACTGCTTGCGCGGGTTGATGGCGAGCAACGGGCGGGCCGCGTTCAGGCCGGTGCGCTTGACCGCTTCGTCGACGTCCATGGAGAGGTAGACGACCCGGTGTCCGGCGAGCAACGCGCGCGTGTCCTCGTCGAGAATCGAGCCGCCGCCGAGCGCCAGAACGCCCTCGTGCGCGGCCAGTGCCTGGTGCACGGCGCGCTTCTCGATGGCGCGGAAGACCGGCTCGCCCTCGTCGACGAAGATCTCGGCGATGGTGCGGCCCTCGGCGGCCACGATGTCGTCGTCGGTGTCCCGGTAGACGACACCGAGCCGCTCGGCGAGTTGCTGTCCGACCGTCGACTTGCCGACGCCCATCGGGCCGACCAGGACGACCAGCGGTGCAGCGCTCATCGGATGGCCAGGTTCTCAAGGTACGACTGGACGTTGCGGCGGGTCTCGGGCACCGAGTCGCCGCCGAACTTCTCCGCCACGGCGTCCGCGAGGACCAGCGCGACCATCGCCTCGGCGACGATGCCGGCGGCCGGAACCGCGGACACGTCGGAGCGCTGGTGGTGGGCCTGCGTGGCCTCACCGGTGACCACGTCGACGGTCTGCAGGGCGCGCGGCACGGTCGCGATGGGCTTCATCGCTGCGCGTACGCGCAGCAGTTCGCCCGTGGACAGGCCGCCCTCGGTGCCACCGGAGCGGCCGGAGACCCGGCGGATGCCCTCGTCGGTCTTCACGATCTCGTCGTGCGCCTGCGAACCCGGCACCCGCGCCAGCTCGAAACCGTCGCCGATCTCGACACCCTTGATCGCCTGGATGCCCATGAGGGCACCGGCCAGCCGGGCATCCAGCTTGCGGTCCCAGTGCACGTGCGAGCCGAGCCCGACCGGAACGCCGTAGGCGAGGATCTCGACCACACCGCCCAGCGTGTCGCCGTCCTTGTGGGCCTGGTCGATCTCCTCGACCATGGCCCTCGACGCGTCCTCGTCCAGGCAGCGCACCGGGTCCGCGTCCAGCCGCTCGACATCCGCGGGAGTCGGGTACACACCCTGCGGAGCCTTTGCCGAAGCCAGCTCGACCACGTGCGAGACGATCTCGATACCGGCCGTCTCCTTCAGGTACGACCGGGCCACCGCACCCAGCGCCACCCGGGCCGCCGTCTCCCGAGCGGAGGCCCGCTCCAGGATCGGCCGGGCCTCGTCGAAGCCGTACTTCTGCATACCCGCGAGGTCGGCGTGGCCGGGGCGCGGCCGGGTCAGCGGGGCGTTGCGGGCCAGGCCCGCCAGGATCTCCGGGTCGACCGGGTCGGCCGCCATGACCTGCTCCCACTTGGGCCACTCCGTGTTGCCCACCATGACCGCGACCGGGGAACCGAGCGTGAGACCGTGCCGGACACCACCGAGGAAGGTGACCTCGTCGCGCTCGAACTTCATGCGCGCGCCGCGTCCATAGCCGAGCCGGCGCCGGGCCAAGTGGTCCGCCACCATCTCCGTGGTGATCGGCACGCCGGCGGGAAGCCCCTCCAACGTCGCCACGAGTGCGGGACCGTGGGACTCCCCCGCGGTCAGCCAGCGCAACCTGCTCAACGGTGCTCCTCATGCTCGCGCCCTGATACTGCCCTGCGTACGCGCATCCTCGCGTACGGCGACGGCGTGACCGGGTGCGCGGCCCTGGCCCGCCACCCCCGATCCTCCCATGTCCGGGCCATGGACCTGGACTGCGGTCCAGAAAGCGGACGCCGCACATGGGGCCAGCGGCCGACCGGCGCCGAGGTCAGGAGTCGGCCGACGTCCGCGTCAGCGGTCCGCCAGCGCCTTCTCCCCTGCCCTGCGCATCGCGTTCACCGGTGCCGGCCGGCGGCCGGTCATCTGTTCCACCTGGAGTACGGCCTGGTGGACCAGGAGGTCGAGGCCGCTGACGACGGCGCCGCCGTAGCCGGACCAGCGGGCCGCGAGGTCGGTGGGCCAGGGGTCGTAGAGGACGTCGAAGAGGGTGGCGGGCCGTTCCGGTACGGACGAGGCGAGGGCGTCCGTCGCGCCGGCGGGCGTGGTCGCGAAGACCAGGGGGGCGTGCAGCCCCTCGGCCGCGTCGGCCCAGTCCGCCGTGCGGACCTCCACGTCGAGCCGCTCGCCCCACTCCCGCATCTCGGCGGCGCGGGCCGCGCTGCGGACGTAGGCGACGACCTCGCCGGTGCAGATCCGGGCCAGTGCGGCGAGCGCGGAGGAAGCGGTGGCGCCGGCGCCGAGGATCGCGGCCGAGTCGACCTGTTCGATGCCGTGTTCGCGGAGGGCGGCAACCATGCCGGGGATGTCGGTGTTGTCGCCGACCCGTCGGCCGTCCTCCGTGAAGACGACGGTGTTGACCGTGTCCACCGACGCCGCGGTCTCGCTGATCTCGTCGAGCAGCGGAATGACGGCACGCTTCAGCGGCATGGTCAACGACAGCCCGGCCCAGCCCGGTCCGAGCTTCTCGAAGAACCCCGGCAGACCGGCCTCGTCGACGTCGAAGCGGTCGTACGACCAGCCGTCCAACCCCAGCTCCCCGTACGCCGCGCGATGCAGCACCGGGGAGAGGGAGTGGGCGATGGGTGAACCGAGCACGGCGGCCCGGCGGGCGTCAGTTGCCCGAGGTGGCATTGAACTTTTCCTTGAGTGCCTGGAATTCGGCGTACGTCTTGGCGAATTCGGTCTTGTTCTCACCGTCGGTCGCCACGAAGTAGATCCAGCCGTCATGGGTCGGATTCAGTGCCGCTGCCAGAGCCTCGTCACCGGGATTGTCGATGGGACCGGGCGGCAAGCCCTTTGTGGTGTAGGTGTTGTACGGGTCCTTGTTGCTGTTGATCTCGGACTCGCTGATGTGAATCTTGCTCTGACCCTTCAGGTAATTGAAGGTCGAGTCGAATTGCAGGTACCGGTTGGTCTGGTCGTTCGTGGTCTTGAGACGGTTGTAGACGACTTCGGCCATCTTGCGGAAGTCCTCGTGCGTCTTGCCCTCGGCCTGGACGAGGCTCGCGACCGTGATGACCTGCAGCGGGTTTTCCAGGTTGAGCCCCTTGGCCTTCGCCGCGAGGTCGATCGCACTGTATTTGTCATTGGCCTGGGCGACCATCTGCTTGAGGACCGTTTCGGGTTTCATGCCCTTGGCGGCGCCATAGGTTCCCGGGAAGAGGAAGCCCTCCAGCGGGTCCTTGATGTCCTTGTTGTCGTTCGCCCAGCCGGGCAGTCCGAGGCTCTTGTATTCCTTGGTGGCAACGGCCTTGGTGGTGCCGTCGGAAACCTGGAGTTTCTTGTCGATCGCCGCGTACACCTGGGCGTTTCGCCAGCCCGGGGCGACGATCAGATTGTCCTGGCTCGTGGGGTCGAGCATCAGCTTGACGGCGCTCGCGGCGGACATGTTCTTCTTCAGCAGGAAGACGCCGGCCTGGATCTTCTTCCCGTCCGGATTCTGGGACTGGGCGACGACGAAGGCGTCCACGCTCTTGACGACGCCCGCCTCCTTCAGCTTCTGCCCGATATCCGATCCGAAGGCGCCCTTGGGAATGGTGACGCTCACCGAACCGGTACCGTCGCCCGCGTAGTCCGGCGCCGAGCCGAAACGGTTCTGGTAGAAGTGCCAGCCGAAGTAGCCGACGCCTGCCAGGCCGCCGCCGAACACCATGACGACCACCAGGCAGGCGCAGCCGTTGCGGCGCTTCCGCTCCTTGCCGCCTTTGTCCTTGCCTTTGCCTTTGCCGCCCTTGCCGCGCCGGCCCCGGTCACCCGGTTCGTCGTCGGCCTCGTCGTCATCATCGCCGCCACCCGCGAAGAACGCGTGTTCGCCCTGGTCGGGGCCCGGGTCCCAGTCGGTGTGCTCCGGTTCGGGCTCGGTGCGTCGCCTGCTCGGCGGCTCCGGCGGCGGGTACGCGTCGGGCGTGCCGTAGAAGTCGGGCTGCTGTTCGCCGTAGGCCGCGGCCTGTTGCCCGTACGGGTCGACGGGGTCCGCGGCGTACGGAACGTGCGCATGCGTGGCGGTGCCGTCCCAGCCGCCCTGCTGGTACTGCTGTTGCTGATCGACGTACTGCTGATGACTCTGATCGGCGTACTGCTGCTGGTCCGCCCACTGCTGCTGGTCGGGGTACTGCGGGTTGCCCTGTGCGTCGTAGACCTGGTACTGCTGCTGCGCCTGACCGTAATCGGCCTGCTGGCCATGGCCCCAGTCGCCGTACTGCTGCGGCTGCTGCGGCTGTTCCGGATAGTGCTGCGGCTGGCCGCCGTAGGAGGACTGCTGGCCCACCTGGGCCTGCTGTCCTTCCCATCCGACATCCCCGAACAACGGGTCCTCCGGATGCCACGGTTCGGAGCCTGGGCCCCGGCCATACTCAGTCATCGATCCCCTAGAGCCGCGAGGCGGCGGTCGCGGCGCTTGCGGCTCCGGCTCCCGTCCCGCCTCTTGCTGTGCCATGGCTGTTCGAACACCATCACATCGCGCGGAACGTTACCGTATCGCGATCAGATGACCACTTCGACGCCCTCGCCGGGTGCTTTACCTGACACCCGTTCGGATTCCAAGGCCTGCTGCAGAATGATGACAGCCGCTGCCTGATCGATGACCGATCGGCCCTTCTTGGACTTCACTCCTGAGGCGCGCAGTCCCTGACTGGCCGTCACCGTGGTCATCCGTTCGTCCAACAGTCTGACCGGTACCGGGGCGATGCCCTGCGCGAGTTCCTGAGTGAAGGCACGGACCTTCACGGCGGCGGGGCCCTCGCCCCCCTTGAGGGAGCGAGGGAGACCGACGACGACTTCGATCGGTTCGTACTCCTCGACGAGCTGCTTCAGCCGGCGGTGCGCCGCCGGGATGTCGCGGCCGGGGACCGTCTCGACGGGAGTGGCAAGGATCCCGTCGGGGTCGCACGAGGCGACCCCGATCCGGGCGTCCCCGACGTCGATCGCGAGTCGACGTCCTCTTCTCATACTCTCGACCGTTTCTTACTTGGCCGTGTCGGCGACGAGGCGCTCGACAGCGTCCACGGCCTCGCCGACGGCAGCCGGGTTCTGGCCACCGCCCTGGGCCACGTCCGGCTTGCCGCCACCGCCGCCGCCGAGGGTCTTGGCGGCGGCTCGGACCAGGTCACCGGCCTTGAGACCGCGCTCGCGAGCGGCCTCGTTGGTGGCGATGACCGTCAGCGGCTTGCCGTTGTTGACCGTGAACAGGGCTACGACCGCGGCGCGTCCGCCCTGGATGCGGCCGCGCACGTCGAGGACCAGCTTGCGCAGGTCGTCGGGGGTGGTGCCGTCCGGCACCTGGCCGGTGACGACGGCGATCCCGTGCACGTCCTTGGCGGACTCGACGAGACCGGCGGCGGCCTGCAGCACCTTCTCGGCGCGGAACTTCTCGATCTCCTTCTCGGCGTCCTTCAGCTTGCCGAGCATGGCGGAGACCTTCTCCGGAAGCTCCTCGGGGCGGCCCTTGATCAGCTCCTGGAGCTGGGCGACGACCGTGTGCTCACGGGCGAGGAAGTTGTAGGCGTCGACACCGACGAGCGCTTCGATACGGCGGACTCCGGAGCCGATCGACGACTCGCCGAGCAGCTTGACCAGGCCCAGTTGGGAGGTGTTGTGGACGTGGGTGCCGCCGCACAGCTCCTTGGAGAAGTCGCCGATGGTGACGACCCGGACCCGCTCGCCGTACTTCTCGCCGAACTCGGCGATGGCGCCCTGCTTCTTGGCCTCGTCGAGGCTGAGGATCTCGGCGTGCACGTCCAGGTCGCGGGCGAGCACCTCGTTGATCTTCTGCTCGACGTCGGTCATCACGGCCGTGGGAACAGCGGACGGCGAACCGAAGTCGAAGCGGAAGCGGCCCGGCTGGTTCTCGGAACCGGCCTGCGCGGCCGTCGGACCCAGCGCGTCACGCAGCGCCTGGTGGGTGAGGTGCGTGGCCGAGTGGGCGCGGGCGATGGCGGTACGGCGTCGGATGTCGATCGCGGCCTCGGCCTTGGCGCCGACGGTGACCTCGCCGTACTGAACGACGCCCTTGTGGACGTAGACGCCCGGGACCGGCTTCTGGCAGTCGCGGATCTCGATCACGGCGCCGGACTCGACCTTGATCCGGCCGGTGTCGCCGATCTGGCCGCCGCCCTCGGCGTAGAAGGGGGTGCGGTCGAGGACGATCTCGACCTCGTCGCCCTCGGTCGCGGCCGGGGAGGAGACGCCGTCGACGAGGATGCCGACGATGGTGGACTCGCCCTGGGTGTCCGAGTAGCCGATGAAGTCGGTCTCGCCGGCCTTGTCGGCAATCTCGCGGTAGGCGCCGACGCCGGCGTGGCCGGTCTTCTTGGCCTGGGCGTCGGCCTTGGCCTGGTCGCGCTGCTGCTTCATCAGGCGGCGGAAGCCGTCCTCGTCCACGGAAAGGCCCTGTTCGGCGGCCATTTCGAGGGTGAGGTCGATCGGGAAGCCCCAGGTGTCGTGGAGCAGGAACGCCTTGTCGCCGGCGAGGACCTTACCGCCGGACTGCTTGGTGTCGGCGATGGCCGTGTCGAGGATGTTCGTGCCGGCCTTCAGCGTCTTGACGAAGGCGGCCTCCTCGGCGAGGGCCACGGTCTCGATGCGCTGCCGGTCGGTGACGAGCTCGGGGTACTGCTGGCCCATCATCGCGATGACGGTGTCGATGAGGTCCTTGACGACCAGGCCCGTGGCACCGAGCAGCCGCATGTTACGGATGGCGCGGCGCATGATGCGGCGGAGGACATAACCGCGGCCTTCGTTGCCGGGGGTCACGCCGTCGCCGATGAGCATCACGGACGTGCGCATGTGGTCGGTGACCACGCGCAGGGAGACGTCGGACTCGTGCGAGTCGCCGTACTGGACACCGGTCAGCTCGGTGGCCTTCTTGATGACGGCCATGGAGGTGTCGATCTCGTACATGTTCTGCACGCCCTGCAGGATCATCGCGAGGCGCTCCAGGCCGAGGCCCGTGTCGATGTTCTTGCTGGGCAGCTCGCCGAGGATCTCGAAGTCCTCCTTGCCGATGCCCTCGCCGCGCTCGTACTGCATGAAGACCAGGTTCCAGATCTCCACGTACCGCTCGTCGTTGACGGCCGGGCCGCCCTCGACACCGAACTCGGGGCCGCGGTCGTAGTTGATCTCGGAACACGGGCCACACGGACCCGGGACGCCCATCGACCAGTAGTTGTCCTTCTTGCCGAGGCGCTGGATGCGCTCGGCCGGGACGCCGATCTTCTCGCGCCAGATGGTCTCGGCCTCGTCGTCGTCGAGGTAGACCGTGATCCACAGGCGCTCGGGGTCGAGGCCGTAACCACCCTTGTCCTGGGGCGAGGTGAGCAGCTCCCAGGCGTAGGTGATGGCCCCTTCCTTGAAGTAGTCGCCGAAGGAGAAGTTGCCGCACATCTGGAAGAACGTGCCGTGCCGGGTGGTCTTGCCGACCTCTTCGATGTCGGGCGTGCGCACGCACTTCTGCACGCTGGTGGCGCGCGGCCACGGCGGCTTGACCTCGCCGAGGAAGTACGGCTTGAAGGGGACCATGCCGGCGGGGACCAGGAGCAGAGTCGGGTCGTCCGCGATGAGCGACGCCGAGGGGACGACGGTGTGGCCGCGCTCCTCGTAGAAGCTCAGCCAGCGGCGGCGGATTTCAGCCGACTCCATCAGTGGTCCTCATTCCGGTTGTACGAGTACGTCGTCCTGTCGTTTCTTTCGACGGACATCGGGTTGTTGCGGTTCTCGATGGCGATGTGCTGCCGGGGCGCCGGGAGTTCGGGGTCGACCGGGGCGTTGATCCCCAGCGCGTCGCCGAGTTCGGCCTCGCGCTGGGCCATGCCCGCGCGGACGTCGAGCGCGAAGTGCACCGCGCTGTCCTTGAGCTTGTGGCCCGCTTCGAGCGCCTTGTTGGCCGCGGCGACGGCGAGGTGCTCGGGGGTCAGCTGCTTCAGCTTGCGGTTGACCTTGGTGGTCGCCCAGACACCGGCGGCCACGCCCGTGCCGAACCAGAACGTACGGCGGAACATCGCTCGGTCAGTCCTTCTTCCGGGTGCGCTTGCCCCGCCGTCCGGCCGGGACGGTACGGCCCACGATCACCGTACGACGGGACGCCCCGGACGGCGCGGGCACGTCCTCGCGGCGGCCGCCCAGGGCCCGGCGGACGCCGTAGCCGAAGGCCGCGACCTTGACGAGGGGGCCGCCGAAGGTGGAGGCGACGGTGGTGGACAGTGCGGAGGCGTTCGAGGTGACTTCCTGGACGTCGGAGGCGATCGCGTCGACCCGGTCGATCTGGGTCTGCGCGGAGCGCACCGCCGAGGAGGCGTCCGCCAGCAGCGGCACGGCCTGGTCGGTCACGTCCGCGACCAGCTTCGTGGTCGCCTTGAGCGTCTGGGCCAGCCTCACCAGTGCGACGGCGAGGAACGAGACCAGGATCGCCCAGAAGACGGCCACCAGGATCCCGGCCACCTCTCCACCGGACACTGTCTGCACCCGCTCCCGTAAACGTGCCTGAACATCGAGAAAATCGTGGGTCGAGCCTATCGCGCCGGGGGTGGCGCTCCGTACCGCATTATCGCCCCGAGCGCAGCGGAGTTGAGTGAAGCGATTGTACGGACTGAATACGGTTCAGTACGCTCCGTGTTCCATGCGAGCTTCCCATGGCGGCGACGCCACCGCGGACGGCAATCTGCCCCTCGAACCCGACCGGTTCGTGGGCCGCTTCGCCGAACTCACCGAACTGGCGCGGGCGCTCGACGCCTCGCGTCTGGTCACGGTGACCGGGCCCGGAGGGGTCGGCAAGTCGCGGCTCGCGGCCCACGCGGCGGCCAGGTCCGCTCCCCCGGGCGGGGTGTGGCGAGTGGAGCTGGCACCGGTGCGCGACCCCGAACTCGTGGACTTCGCCGTCGTAGAGGCGCTGGGGCTGACGGATCACACCGCGCGGCTGCCGCGTGAGGCACTGCTCGCGCATCTTGCCGGGCGTCAACTCCTGTTGGTGCTTGACGGGTTCGAGCATCTGGTGGAGGTGTGTGCCTCGCTGGTGGCCGAGTTGTTGCGGCGGGTGCCGGGGTTGCGGGTGCTCGCGGTGGGGCGGCGGCCGTTGGAGTTGGCGGGCGAGCGGGTGGTGGCGCTGGCGCCGTTGGGCGAGGACGAGGCGGTGGAGCTGTTCGCCGACCGGGCCGCGCAGCAGGGGGTTGTCCTCGGGGAAGACGAGCCGGACGTACGGGAGTTGTGCCGGCGGCTCGACGGGATTCCGCTCGCTGTCGAACTGGCGGCGGGGCGGCTGCGGGCCTTGTCGCCCGGGGAGTTGCTGGCGCGGTTCGACGACCGGTTCCGGCTGCTGGCGGGTGGGCGGCGGGACGCGCTGCCCCGGCATCAGACGCTGCGTACGGCGATCGGCTGGAGCCATGAACTGTGCACGCCCGAGGAGCGGTTGCTGTGGGCGCGGCTGTCTGTGTTCGCCGGGCGCTTCGACCTGGAGGCCGCCGAGTACGTGTGCGGCGGCGACGGACTGCCCTCGGACGGCGTCCTCGACGTGCTGTCCGAACTACTCGCGCAGTCCGTGGTCGTCCGTGAGTTGACGGCGACGGGCATGCGCTACCGGATGCTCGACACGATCCGGGCCTACGGCGCCGACTGGCTGGAGGCGACGGGGGACGCGGCCCGGCTGCGGCGGCGGCATCGTGACTGGTATCTGGGGCTGGCCACTTGGTGCGAGCTGGACTGGTTCTCGCCGCGCCAGGGCGAGGTCGCCGCGCGCGTCGAGGCGGAACTGCCGAATCTGCGCGGCGCCTTGGAGTACTGCCTGACCGAGCCCGACGAGACGCACCTGGGCCAGTACCTCGCGGGCTCGCTCTGGTTCTACTGGGCGGGCTGCGGGCGGCTCGCGGAGGGCCGGCACTGGCTGGAGCAGGCCGTGCAGCTGGACGCCGAGGACACGGCCAACGACCAGTCACGGCTGAAGGCCCTGTGGGTGCTCGGCTATGTCGCGATCCTCCAGGGCGACACCGTGCCCGCGCTGGCCGCGCTCCAGGAGTGCCGCGAGGAGGCCGACCACGCGGCGAACCCCACGGCGGTCGCGTACGCCGAACACCGCACCGGCTGCCTGGCGTTGGTCACGGACGACATGCCGCGCGCGGAGACTTTGCTGCGCTCGGCCCTCGACCGCTATCAGCAGATCGGCGAGCTGAACAGCAATGTGCTGATGGGCCAGGTCGAGCTGGCGATGGCGCGAGCGTTCCAGGGCGATCTGGCGGACGCGGTGAAGCTGTGCGAGGACGTCCGGCGCGTGTGCGAGGACCACGGCGAGCGGTGGACCCGGGCGTACGCGCTGTATGTCCTGGCCTACGTCGCCTGGACCGACGGCGAACTCCCGCTCGCGCGCGACCTGTTGGCGGACTGTCTGGGCAGTGCCCACGGTTTCCGCGATCTGCTGGGCTCGGTGCTCGCGGTCGAACTGCTGGCCCTGGTCACGGCGGCTGAGGGCGATGCCGCCGAGGCCGCGCTGTTGCAGGGCGCGGCGGGCGGGATGTGGCCGTCGGTGGGGCTGCCGCTGTTCGGTTCGGCGTACTACAACGCGCCGCACGAGCTGTGCGAGGCGATGGCCCGCGAGCGGCTGGGCGACGAGCGGTACGAGGAGTGCGTACGGGAGGGGGC
The DNA here is from genome assembly GCF_040655155.1 of Streptomyces sp. NPDC050508. Classification (NCBI taxonomy): domain Bacteria; kingdom Bacillati; phylum Actinomycetota; class Actinomycetes; order Kitasatosporales; family Streptomycetaceae; genus Streptomyces; species Streptomyces sp. NPDC050508. The sequence goes on along the minus strand of NZ_JBFAJJ010000005.1, from coordinate 428,671 downwards.
GCGGCTGGGCCGGGAGGCGGCCGTGGCACGGGCGTTGGGGCAGGAGCGGTCGCTCGACGCGGTGCCGGTGCCGCGCGGCCCGGTGCGGCCCACGACGGTGAGCGTGGACATGCGAAAGCCCGCCGCCTCGCCCACCCGGAAGGGCGGGGAGACGGCGGGCTGACGCGAAAGGTGGTGCTACGTCCGTGAGGTGATCAGCGGGCGTAGTACTCGACGACGAGCTGCTCGTCGCAGATCACCGGGATCTCCTTGCGGTTCGGCTCGCGGTCCAGGCGGAACGCCAGGGCGCCGAGGTTCACCTGGAGGTAGCGCGGGGTCTCGCCGTCGGGGGCGAAGCCACCGGCGCGGGAGACCTCGAACAGGGTCTTGCTGCGGCTGCGCTCGCGGACCATGACGACGTCGTCCGGCTTGACGCGGAAGGACGGCTTGTCGACCTTCTGGCCGTTGACCTCAATGTGGCCGTGAACGACCATCTGGCGGGCCTGGTAGATCGTGCGGGCGATGCCCGAACGAAGGACCAGCGCGTCGAGACGACGCTCCAGCTCGATGATCAGGGCCTCACCGGTCTTGCCCTGGACCTTGGAGGCACGCTCGTAGGCGCGGACGAGCTGGCGCTCGGACACGTCGTACTGCGCGCGCAGACGCTGCTTCTCCAGCAGACGGACCTTGTAGTCCGAGTTCTGCTTGCGGCCACGACCGTGCTCACCCGGCGGGTAGGGACGGGCCTCGAAGTACTTGACGGCCTTCGGGGTCAGCGCGATGCCGAGGGCACGCGACTTCTTGACCTTGGGGCGGGACTGATTCGCCACTTCTTATCCTTTTTCTCTTCGGCTGCCTCAGGGTTAGGGGAGGTCGCATCCGCAGCCGGGGAATCCCGACAGGTCCACGAGGGACTTGTCAGGCAGCCGTTCCCTGGTCTGGGCACATGTGCAGCACACGAACGGCCCACCGACCGGTCCCGGAACCCCGGGTGGTGGTGGGCTGCCCGCGACACCTACGACGGTGCGCGACGCTCCTGGATCAGAAGATCCGGCTGATTGTCCCGCCTGAGGCGCCGACCGGAGTCGGACACGGGACGCAGCACTGCGCAGGATTCTACAGGGTGCTCAGGACCGCTTACGACCAAGGTGTTTTCTGGTCCACTCCACGGCGTCCGCGTACCGCGCCTCCGCCCCGTGGCGGGTGGGCTCGTAGTACTCGCGGTCCTTGAGCTCCTCCGGGGCGTACTGCTGCTCGGCGATGCCCTCGGGCAGGTCGTGCGGGTAGACGTACCCCTGGGCATGCCCGAGCTTGGCGGCGCCCTTGTAGTGCCCGTCCCGCAGATGCATCGGCACCGGGCCCGCGTGCCCCTTGCGTACGTCCTCCATGGCGGCGCCGATCGCCGTGGTCGCCGCGTTGGACTTGGGCGCCAGGGCTAGGGCGATGGTGGCGTGGCTGAGGGTGAGCGCGGCCTCCGGGAAGCCGATCATCGCTACGGCCTGGGCGGCGGCGACCGCGATCGGGAGGGCGTTGAGGTCGGCGAGGCCGATGTCCTCGCTGGCGGAGATCATCAGGCGGCGGGCGATGAAGCGGGGGTCCTCGCCGGCCTCGATCATGCGGGCGAGGTAGTGCAGAGCCGCGTCGACATCCGAACCCCGGATGGACTTGATGAGGGCGCTGGCCACGTCGTAGTGCTGGTCGCCGTCGCGGTCGTACTTCACGGCCGCGCGGTCGACGGTCTCCTCCAGGGTCTGGAGGGTGATGTCCGGCTCGCCCTTGTCGAGGGCGGCTCCGGCGGCGGCCTCCAGGGCGGTGAGCGCGCGGCGGGCGTCACCGCCGGCGATGCGCAGCAGGTGGTTCTCGCTGTCCTCGGGGAGGGTGACCGCGTCCTTGAGGCCGCGCTCGTCGCTCAGGGCGCGGCGGATCAGGGCGCGCAGGTCGTCGTCCGTGAGGGGTTCGAGGGTGAGGAGCAGGGAGCGGGACAGGAGCGGGGAGATCACCGAGAAGTACGGGTTCTCCGTGGTCGCCGCGATCAGGGTGATCCAGCGGTTCTCGACGGCCGGGAGCAGGGAGTCCTGCTGGGCCTTGCTGAAGCGGTGGATCTCGTCGAGGAAGAGGACGGTCTCCTTGCCGAAACCGCCGGTGGCGCGGCGGGCACCGTCGATGACCGCGCGGACCTCCTTGACGCCGGCGGTGATCGCGGACAGCTCCACGAACCGCTTGTTGGTGGCCTTGGAGACGACGTACGCAAGGGTCGTCTTTCCCGTGCCGGGCGGGCCCCAGAGGATCACCGAGGACGGTCCGGCGGGGCCGCCCGCACCCTCGCCGACCAGTCTGCGCAGGGGTGAGCCCGGCTTCAGCAGGTGCTGCTGGCCCACCACCTCGTCGAGGGTGCGCGGGCGCATCCGTACCGCCAGGGGACTGCTGGACGGGTCCTTCTCCTGGCGTTCTTCGGCTGCGGCGGTGAAAAGGTCGGGCTCCACGTCCAAAACCCTATGTCACGGCACTGACAATGCGGTCGGGCCGGGTGCTAAGCCCAGAGCTGGGTGCCCCAGCGGGTCAGGATCAGCATCGCGATGATGCCGACGTGAGTGACCGGGAGGACCCAGGTGAACTCGTTCAGGAAGTTCTTGACCGGGCGCGGGGCCTTCAGGAAGTCGTTACGGATGTTGAACGACGTGACGTACCAGAACATGGTGATCGTGGCGACCCAGGCCAGCGAGCACCACAGGCACAGCGCGTTGATCCGGTACAGCGACTGGAACTGCAGCCAGGTGCAGAAGCCCACCCCGAAGAGCGTGCCGAGGTTGAAGGTCAGCCAGTACCAGCGCGGGAACTGGACCCGGGTCAGCAGGCTGATGCCGACGCAGATGACGATGCCGTAGGCGACCAGGCCGAGCATCGGGTTCGGGAAGCCGAAGGCCGCGGCCTGCTTGCTCTCCATGACGCTGCCGCAGGACACGATCGGGTTGATGCTGCAGCTCGGGGTGAACGTCTTCCCGGCGAGCTTGCCCTCAAGGATCTTGAACTTGTCGATCGTGATGACCCACGCGGCGAGCAGTCCGGCCGCACCGGTGATCACCAGCAGCACGGCGAAGGCCCGGCTGCTGCCCACCGTGCGCGGCTCCCCGGCCGTGTGCTCCGGCTCGGAGTCGGTGGAGACGTCCTTCACTGTCGTCTTGCTCATCACGCCGATCCGTCACTTGAGAGTTGGACCTTCTTCGGGCACGGCCATTGTGCCGCACGCGCACCTGTGTCCACCGTTCGGTGGACATAAGGAAGTACGCACGGTCGTCCCTGAGCGCTCGATTCCGGACGATGCTCAACGCATGACAACACAGGCGAACGAACTCGCAGTGGATGTGCGGGGGCTGCGCAAGCAGTACGGGGACGTGACCGCCGTAGACGGAATCGATCTCGAAATCCGCACGGGAGAGGTGTTCGGCCTGCTCGGACCCAATGGGGCGGGCAAGAGCACCACGGTCGAGATCCTCCAGGGCAACCGCGGCCGGGACGCGGGCGAGGTGTCGGTGCTCGGTTCGGACCCGGCGACGGGCACGCGCGCGTGGCGTTCGCGGGTCGGGATCGTCTGGCAGGACGAATCGGCACCCGCGGAGTTGACGGTCGGCGAGACGGTACGGCACTTCGCCCGCTACTACCCCCGCCCGCGCGACCCCGAGGAGGTCATCGGCCTGGTGGGTCTGGAGGCCAAGGTGGACAGCCGGATCAAGGCCCTGTCGGGCGGGCAGCGACGGCGTCTCGACGTGGCCCTCGGGGTGATAGGCGGCCCCGATCTCCTGCTCCTGGACGAGCCGACGACCGGTTTCGACCCGGCGGCCCGGCGCCAGTTCTGGGACCTGATCCGCAAGCTCGCCGAGGAGGGCACGACCATCCTCCTCACGACCCACTACCTGGAGGAGGCGGAGAACCTCGCAGACCGCCTCGCCATCGTCGCCAAGGGCCGCGTGGTCGCCGAGGGCGAACCGGCCACCCTGCGCGAGCGCCACGGCACCGGGGCCAGCGTCGAGTGGACCGAGCCGGACGGCACCCCGCGCGCGGAGCACACGGACACTCCGACCAAGGTCGTAGCCGAGCTCATGCACCGCTTCGACGGCGAGATCCCCGGGCTGCTGGTGAGCCGCCCCACTCTGGAGGACGTCTACCTCCGGCTGACCGGACAGGAGGACGCCCGATGAGCACGACCACGAGCACGAGCACGAGCACCGTACGGGACCGGACGAGGACCTCTGGAGACCGACTGCCTGGTGCCTGGGGGCTCGGGCTGCGGCGCGGGTCGCTGGAACTCAAACAGTTCTTCCGCCAGCGCGACCAGGTCGTCTTCACCTTCGCCTTCCCGGTCGTCTTCCTGTTCCTGTTCGCGTCGATCTTCAAGGACGACGTCCGGGGCGCGGGCATCAACGCCTCCCAGCTCTACGTCCCGGCCATGATGGCCGCCGGCATCATGTCGACGAGTTTCCAGTCCCTCGGCATCTCGATCGCGATCGAACGCGACGAGAAGGTGCTGCGCCGACTGCGGGGCACCCCGATGCCACCGGCCGCGTACTTCCTCGGCAAGATCTGGCTGGTTCTGGTCACGGGCCTGATGGAGACGGCGATCCTGCTCCTGGTCGGCACCACGCTCTACGACGTGGATCTGCCCTCGTCCGCGGTGAAGTGGCTGGACTTCGGGTGGATCTTCGTGCTCGGCCTGACGGCGTGCGCGCTGCTAGGCATCGCGGTCAGCTCGGTCCCCAAGTCCGGCAAGAGCGCGACCTCCGTGGTCGTACTGCCCTTCCTGGTCCTGCAGTTCATCTCCGGGGTGTACATCTCCATCGACACCATCCCGGACTGGATGCTCAACATCGGCGCCCTGTTCCCGCTGAAGTGGATGTGCCAGGGGCTGCGCGGGGTGTTCCTGCCTTCGTCGGCGCAGGTGCTGGAGCAGGCCGGGAGCTGGGAGTTCGGGAAGGTCGCGCTGGTGCTCGGGGCGTGGTGCGTCGGAGGATTGGTGCTGTGCCTGCTGACCTTCCGGTGGAAGAACCGGCGCGACGGATGATCGGTCCCGCCCCGGTGAAGGGCTCGTACACCTGGGACCGCTCGTTCCGGCTCTGGGACACCTACTTCGCCCTGATCTGGCTGGCCACCCTGGTGTTCGTGCTCGGCACGAGCCATCCGGGGTGGCCGGTACGCGTCACGGCGGCCGGGCTGCTCGTCCCGCTCATTCCGCTCTACGTCCGGGTCGGGCGCCCGGTCCTGCAGGGTGATCCGCCCGACGAACGACGGGCCGTCGGCTACCTCGTCGCGGAGATGGCGCTGTTCCTGCCGTCGGCGGTGCTGGTCGGCGAGACCCGGCTGCTGGCCTTCGCCCTCGTCCCGCCCTGCTTCATGGTGCTGCGGCTGCGCTGGGCGCTGATCGCGGTGACCGTGATCAACATCGCGCCCGTGATCGGCTGGGCGCTGCTGTGGTGGCCGAGCGCACAGGACGTGTTCTTCAATTCCGTCTTCGCGGTGGTCACCCTGGTCTTCTCGATGGCTCTCGGCACCTGGATCATCCGCGTCATCGAACAGAGCCAGGAGCGGGCGGAGTTGATAGCCGAGCTGGACGCGAGCCGCCACGAGGTCTCCCGGCTGTCGTCGGCCCACGGCGCGCTCGCCGAGCGGGAACGCATGGCACGGGAGATCCACGACACCCTCGCCCAGGGCTTCACCAGCCTGCTGATGCTGGTCCAGGCGGTGGAGGCGGAACTGGACGACGATCTCCCCCAGGCCCGGCGGCACTTGGCCCTGATGGACGAGACGGCCCGGCAGAATCTGGCCGAGGCCCGCGCGCTGGTCGCCGGCGGCACACCGGCCGACCTGGAGGGCGCCTCGCTCCCGGACGCACTTCGCCGACTCGCCGCCCGCCATGACGCGACGCTCCAAGTCAGCGGCCCGGTGCGCGCGTTGCCCGCCGGACCGGAGGTGGTAGCCCTGCGCTCCTGCCAGGAGGCGCTCGCCAACGCCCGCAAGCACGCGGGGAGTTCGGCGACGGTGAGCCTTGCGCTGACGTACGCCGACGATCAACTCACCGTGTCGGTACGGGACGACGGGTGCGGCTTCGCCCCGGGGGCGGTGTCCGGCGGCTACGGTCTGGCGGGCCTGCGGACCCGGGCCGCCGAGGTGGGCGGGACAGCGCTGGTGCGGAGCGCGCCGGGCGAGGGCACGACGGTGACGGTACGGCTGCCGGTGTCACCTGTAAGGAGTTCCCGATGATCCGGATCGTTCTGGCCGACGACCACCCCGTTGTACGCGAGGGCCTGCGGGCCATGCTCAGCGCCGAACCGGACCTCGACGTCATCGCCGACGCGTCCAGTGGGCCACAGGCGGAGGCGCTGGCGGCCGAGTTGAGGCCGGACATCGTGCTGATGGACCTGCGCATGCCGGGCGGCGGGGGCGTCGACTCCATCGTGCGGATGAGCGCGGCCGGGCTGCCGTGCCGGGTGATCGTCCTCACGACGTACGAGACGGACCGGGACATCCTGCGTGCGGTGGAGGCGGGGGCGGCGGGCTACTTGCTGAAGGACCTGCCCCGGGGCGAACTGGCGAACGCGGTACGGGCCGCGGCTCGCGGCGAGACGGTGTTGGCGCCTTCGGTGGCGGCACGGTTGGTGGACCAGTTGCGGACGAAGCCGGAACGGCCGCGGCTGTCCGAGCGGGAGACGGCGGTGTTGCGGTTGGTGGCGGAGGGGTGCACCAACGCGGAGATCGGGAGGCGGCTGTACATCGGGGAGTCGACCGTGAAGACCCATCTCCTGCGCGTCTTCGGCAAGTTGGGCGTCGACGACCGGACTGCCGCCGTGACCAGTGCGATGCGGTACGGGTTGCTGGACTGAGGATTCTCGCCCCCGCCGCCCCTACCCGTCCCGTCCCTGGGGGCTGCCGCCCCCAGACCCCCGCTTCGGCCTGAACGGCCTCGTCCTCAAACGCCGGACGGGCTGAAAGAGGCTGATTTTCAGCCTCTCCGGCGTTTGAGGAGCGGGGTCTGGGGCGGAGCCCCAGAAGGATGGGACGGGTAGGGGCGGCGGGGGCGAAAAAGCCGTCCTCAGCCCAGCTTCGATTCCAGTTCCGCCACGATCTCGTTGACCCCGACCGCCGTCTGATCGCCGGACTCCATGTCCTTCAGCTGCACGACACCCTCGGCCAGATCACGCTCACCGGCGACGATCGTGTAGCGAGCCCCGCTGCGGTTGGCGTTCTTCATGGCGCCCTTGAGGCCCTTGGAGCCGTAGGAGAAGTCGGCCGCGATGCCCAGCTTGCGCAGCTCCGTCACCTTGGCGAACAGGACGCGGCGGGCCTCCTCGCCCAGCGGGACCGCGAACACGCTGGTGAGCGCGGGGAGTTGGAGTTCGACGCCCTCCGCCTCCAGGGCCAGCACCGTACGGTCGACGCCCAACGCCCAGCCCACGGAGGGCAGTGCGGGGCCGCCGATCATCTCGGACAGGCCGTCGTAGCGACCGCCGCCGCCCACCGCGGACTGGGAGCCCAGACCGTCGTGGACGAACTCGAAGGTCGTGCGGGTGTAGTAGTCCAGGCCGCGGACCAGCTTCGGGTCGTCCTCGAAGGAGACGCCCGCCGCCGTGATCAGCTCGCGCACCTCCTCGTGGTACGCCTTGCACGCGTCGCACAGGTAGTCGCGGAGCAGCGGGGCGTCGGTCAACTGCTTCTGGACGTCCGGGCGTTTGTCGTCGAGGACCCGGAGCGGGTTGATGTCCGCGCGGCGCAGGGTCTCCTCGTCGAAGTCCAGGCCCCGGAGGAAGTTCTGCAGTGCCTCCCGGTACACCGGGCGGCACTCCTTGTCGCCCAGGCTGTTGAGGAGGATGCGGAAGTTCCGTAGGCCCAGCGAGCGGTACGCCTGGTCCGCCAGGATGATCAACTCGGCGTCCAGCGCCGGGTCTTCCGCACCGATCGCCTCGGCGCCGACCTGGGAGAAGTGGCGGTAACGGCCCTTCTGGGGGCGCTCGTAGCGGTAGTAGGAGCCCGAGTACCAGAGCTTGACCGGCAGGTTGCCCAGCTTGTGCAGGTTGGCCTCAAGTGCCGCGCGCAGTACGGAAGCCGTGCCCTCGGGGCGCAGGGCGAGCTGGTCGCCGCCCTTGGTCTCGAAGGCGTACATCTCCTTGGTCACGATGTCGGTGGACTCGCCGACACCGCGCGCGAAGAGCTCGACGTTCTCGAAGCCGGGCGTCTCGATGTAGCCATAGCCGGAGTTGCGCAGCGGGGCCGCGATCGCCTCGCGCACGGCGAGGTACTTGGCCGACTCCGGCGGGATCAGGTCGTACGTGCCCTTGGGGGCCTGGAAAGTACTCACGAAAAGTCTCTCGTCACATTCCTCGTCGGGGAGCGTTCACGTCAGCTCCCTGGCCGGCGGCCACTTCCCGCAGGTACGGGTTGGTGGCGCGCTCCTGGCCGATGGTCGTCTGGGGGCCGTGGCCGGACAGCACCACGGTCGAGTCGTCGAGCGGCAGGCACACACGGGCCAGCGAGTCGAGGATCTCGGCGTGGGAGCCGCCGGGCAGGTCGGTGCGTCCGATGGAGCCGGCGAAGAGCAGATCCCCGGAGAAGAACACGGAGGGGATCTCCGTGTTCTCGGGCATCCGGAAGGTCACCGACCCCTTCGTATGGCCCGGCGCGTGCGCGACCGAGAACTCCAGTCCCGCCAGCTCCAGCCGCGCGCCATCGGTCAGCTCCTTGACCTCGTCGGGCTCCCCCACGGTCAGCTCGCCCATCAGCGGCATCCCGATCGAGCGGCCGAGCGCCTTCTCGGGGTCGCTCATCATGAACCGGTCCTCGGGGTGGATCCAGGCCGGCACGTCGTGCGCGCCGCACACCGGGACGACCGAGGCCACATGGTCGATGTGGCCATGGGTGAGGACGACCGCGACGGGCTTGAGCCGATGCTTCCTCAGCGCTTCCTCGACTCCCTGGGCGGCCTGATGGCCCGGGTCGATGATCACGCACTCCTCACCGGCGGCGGGGGCGACGAGATAACAGTTCGTCCCCCAGGCCCCGGCGGGGAACCCGGCAATGAGCACGATCGTCCTTCGTTGTGTCGATACGGGTGGGGATAAGGATCCCTGCGTCAGTGGTCAGAGCCTACCGGCGCTGCCGAATCCTCAGCGAACCCATATACGGTACGGGGCACACGCAGGCGGTCGGCTCACAAGACGCACGCGTCCCAGTCGACGTACGAGACGCATGAGGAGAGAATCCGGTGGTCACCCAGGAACAGCGGAAGCGGCAGCTCGCGCGGGAGAAGTTCTTGCGGCAGCAGCAGCGGCGTACGTCCGCTCGACGCAAGGCGCGCATGCGCAACTCGGTGATCGCGTCGGTGCTCGGCGTGATCGTGATCGGCAGTGTGGCGCTGTACACGTCCGGGGTCATGAAGAACGACGACAAGTCCAACGCGAGCGCGGACGTGACGCCCAGCGCCTCGGCGACGAGCAAGGCGCCGGACCCGTGCGCGAAGCCGGCGGCGGGCAAGATCAAGACGGCGACCTGGAAGAAGGAGCCGGCGGTCACGATCGACAAGTCGGCGAAGTACACGATGAAGCTGGCGACGACCTGCGGTGACATCGACATCGCGCTCAAGACGTCGGCCGCGCCGCACACCGTGAACTCGTTCAACTTCCTTGCGGGCAAGGGCTTCTTCGACCACACGAAGTGCCACCGGCTCACCACCAGCGGCATCTACGTGCTGCAGTGCGGCGACCCGACGGGCGCGGGCACCGGCGGTCCCGGTTACACGATCCCGGACGAGAACCTGAAGGACACCAGCCTCAAGGGCGGGACCTACCCGGCGGGCACGGTGGCGATGGCGAACACCGGTCAGAAGCACACCGGCGGCAGCCAGTTCTTCCTCGTCTACAAGAACAGCACGCTCCCGGCGAGCTACACCCCGTTCGGTACCATTTCGGCCTCCGGGATGAAGGTCCTGAACAAGATCGCCGCAGCTGGAGCGCAGGCCGCGGACGCCACGACGGGCAACACCGCTCCGAACGCGACGGTCGTGATCAACAAGGCGACGGTCACCAAATCCTGACCGTCAACAGCGAAACTTCGGTCGCGCGGGATGCGGACAGGCAACCCGCCGGTCGCCTATGTTGGCCGTGACGAAACTGTGGACGATGCCCGGGGGCACAGAGGCCCTGTGCAGGCATCATGTGGAGGAGGCGCTGTGAGCAGCGACCCGTGGGGACGCGTCGACGAGACGGGGACCGTGTACGTGCGTACGGCCGACGGCGAGCAGGTCGTCGGTTCCTGGCAGGCCGGCTCCCCTGACGAGGCGCTGGCCTACTTCGAGCGCAAGTACGAGGGCCTGGTTGTCGAGATCGGCCTCCTCGAAAAGCGAGTGAAGACCACCGACCTGTCGGCGAAGGACGCGCAGGCCGCCGTCGACCATCTGCGCGAGCAGGTCGACGCCCACCACGCGGTGGGCGACCTGGCCGCGCTGCGGGTCCGGCTGGACAAGCTCGTGGAGACCGTCGAGGCGCGCCGCGAGGAGCGTAAGCAGCAGCGCGCCAAGCAGTCCGACGAGGCCAGGCACTCCAAGGAGGCGCTGGTCGTCGAGGCGGAGGAGCTGGCGCAGTCGGACCAGTGGCGGGCGGCCGGTGAGCGGCTGCGCGCGCTGGTGGACACCTGGAAGGGTCTGCCGCGCCTGGACCGCAAGTCGGACGACGAGCTGTGGCACCGCTTCTCGCACGCCCGGTCGGCCTTCTCCAAGCGCCGCAAGGCGCACTTCGCGTCGCTGGACGCGCAGCGCGAGGAGGCCCGCAAGACCAAGGAGAAGTTGGTCGCCGAGGCCGAGGGTCTGTCGGCCTCGGCGGACTGGGGTCCCACGGCCGCGCGCTACCGCGAGCTGATGGCGGACTGGAAGGCGGCGGGCCGCGCCCAGCGCGAGCACGAGGACGATCTGTGGAACCGCTTCCGCGGTGCGCAGGACGTCTTCTTCGCCGCCCGCAGCTCGGTCTTCGCCGAGCGGGACGCCGAGCAGACGGAGAACCTGAAGCTCAAGGAGGAGCTGGCCGAGGAGGCCGAGAAGCTCCTGCCGATCGGGGACCTCAAGGCCGCCCGCGCCGCCTTCCGCTCGCTCAACGAGCGCTGGGAGGCCATCGGCCATGTGCCGCGTGACTCCCGCCCGAAGGTCGAGGGCCGGATGCACACGGTCGAGCGGGCCCTCCAGGAGTCCGAGGAGACCGAGTGGCGCCGGACGAACCCGGAGGCACGCGCGCGTGCCGAGGGTCTGACCGGTCAGCTCCAGGCGGCCGTCGACAAGCTCAGGGGCCAGATCGAGCAGGCGCGGACCCAGGGCAACAACTCCCGCGCCGACAAGCTGGAGCGCGAGCTGGAGGGCCGCCAGGCCCTGCTGGACCAGGCGCTGAAGGGCCTCCAGGAGTTCGGCGGCTGACACGTCGTAGGCATGAGGAAGGGGCTCCCGTACATCGCGTACGGGAGCCCCTTCCGCGTGCGCTCTACGACTTGTTGCGCGCCGACGTCACGCGGTAGACGTCGTACACGCCTTCCACTCCCCTGACGGCCTTCAGGACGTGGCCCAGGTGCTTGGGGTCGCCCATCTCGAAGGTGAAGCGGGAGGTGGCGACGCGGTCGCGGGAGGTCTGGACGGCCGCGGAGAGGATGTTGACGTGCTGGTCGGACAGGACGCGGGTGACGTCCGAGAGGAGCCGGGAGCGGTCCAGGGCCTCCACCTGGATGGCGACCAGGAAGACCGAGGACTGGGTGGGCGCCCACTCGACTTCCAGGATGCGCTCGGGTTCGCGGGACAGTGACTCCACGTTGACGCAGTCGCTGCGGTGAACCGATACGCCGCTACCGCGGGTGACGAAGCCGATGATGGGGTCGCCGGGGACGGGCGTGCAACAGCGGGCCAGTTTGACCCACACGTCGTCGACGCCCTTGACGACGACACCCGGGTCGGCGTTCGTCCGGCGCTTGCGGCCGCGGCCGGGCGTCGGCGGCACGCTCTCGTCGATCTCCTCGGTGGCCGCCTCCTCGCCACCGAGCGCCTGCACCAGCTTCTGTACGACGTTCTGCGCGGCGACATGGCCCTCGCCGATCGCCGCGTACAGCGAGGAGATGTCGGGGTAGCGCATCTCGTGCGCGAGCGTGACGAGGGAGTCGCCGGTGAGGATGCGCTGGATCGGCAGGTTCTGTTTGCGCATCGCGCGGGCGATGGCGTCCTTGCCCTGCTCGATCGCCTCGTCGCGGCGCTCCTTGGAGAACCAGGCTCTGATCTTGTTGCGGGCGCGCGGCGACTTGACGAAGCCGAGCCAGTCGCGGGAGGGGCCCGCGCCGGGCGCCTTGGAGGTGAAGACCTCCACCAAGTCGCCGTTGTCCAGGGTGGATTCGAGCGGTACGAGACGCCCGTTGACCCGTGCTCCTATGGTCCGGTGGCCGACCTCGGTGTGCACCGCGTACGAGAAGTCCACCGGGGTGGAGCCCGCCGGCAGCGCTATCACGTCGCCCTTCGGCGTGAAGACGAAGACCTCGTTGCGCGACAGGTCGAAGCGCAGGGACTCCAGGAACTCCCCGGGGTCCTCGGTCTCCTTCTGCCAGTCGAGCAACTGGCGCAGCCACGCCATGTCGTTGAGGTGGTCGTCCTTGCCGGTGGTCCGCGGCTGGTCCGAGCGCACCTTGGAGGTGCCGGCGACGGCCTCCTGCTTGTACTTCCAGTGCGCGGCGATGCCGTACTCGGCGCGGCGGTGCATGTCGAAGGTGCGGATCTGGAGCTCAACCGGCTTGCCGTTGGGCCCGATTACCGTCGTGTGCAGCGACTGGTACATGTTGAACTTGGGCATCGCGATGTAGTCCTTGAACCGGCCGGGGACCGGGTTCCATCGCGCGTGCACGGTGCCGAGGGCCGCGTAGCAGTCGCGGACGGTGTCCACGAGGACGCGGATGCCCACCAGGTCGTAGATCTCCGCGAAGTCGCGACCGCGGACGATCATCTTCTGGTAGACGCTGTAGTAGTGCTTCGGGCGGCCGGTGACGGTGGCCTTGATGCGGGCGGCGCGCAGGTCGGTCTGGACCTCGTCGGTCACTATGGCCAGGTATTCGTCACGCTTCGGTGCCCGCTCGGCCACCAGCCGGACGATCTCGTCGTACATCTTGGGGTAGAGGATCGCGAAGGCGAGGTCCTCCAGTTCCCACTTGATGGTGTTCATGCCCAGGCGGTGGGCGAGGGGCGCGTAGATCTCGAGGGTCTCGCGCGCCTTCTTCTCCTGCTTCTCGCGCTTGAGGTAGCGCATGGTGCGCATGTTGTGCAGGCGGTCGGCGAGCTTGATGACCAGGACGCGCGGGTCCTTGGCCATGGCGACGACCATCTTGCGCACGGTCTCGGCCTGCGCCGCCTCGCCGAACTTGACCTTGTCCAGCTTGGTGACGCCGTCGACGAGAAGGGCGACGGAGTCGCCGAAGTCGCGGCGCAGCTGGTCGAGGCCGTACTCGGTGTCCTCGACGGTGTCGTGCAGCAGGCCGGCCATCAACGTCGCCGGGTCCATGCCGAGTTCGGCGAGGATCGTGGTGACGGCGAGCGGGTGCGTGATGTACGGGTCGCCGCTCTTGCGCTTCTGGCCGCGGTGCCAGCGCTCGGCGACCTGGTAGGCACTCTCCACCTGGCGGAGCGTGGCCGTCTCGATCTTCGGGTCGTTGCTGCGCACTATCCGCAGCAGGGGTTCCAGGACCGGGTTGTACGGGTTCGAGCGCTGGACGCCGAGGCGCGCGAGGCGGGCGCGGACGCGGTTGGAGGAGCCGCCGCCGGTGCGTGCGGGCTGGCCTGCCGTGGGACGGGGCGCGGGAGGAGTGGCCGCCGGGTGCTCGGCCGGGGCCGGCTTGGGGCGCGCGGGCTCGGCTGCCTTGTCGGCGGGCGCCGACCTGTCGTGCTCCGCCGCCGGGCGCGGTTCGCTCGGCGCGGTGCTCGCGCTCGTGGCGGGCTCCGCCGCGGGGCCCGGGGTGGGCTCGGGCTTGGCGGCGGTCAGGGGCTGGGCCTCGTCTGCCAAGAGGACTCCTCGTGCGCGATCCGGGTCCCCCGGTCAGGCTCCGGAGTGCCCATGGTAGCGATCCCGGGCTCCGGGCTCGCCTTCAGGCCGATGTGAGGGCCGTCTACGGGTGAAACGCGAGGGGCTGCCGCCGGCATTCCGGGAGGCGGCTCCGGGGTGTCCTGGGGTTGTTCTGCGGGCGTGCTTGAGGTTGCGCGAATAGGCCGTGGGGTCCGAGGTCGTTGGCGAGTGCGGCCTCGCCGTGGCTGGTCGCGCAGTTCCCCGCGCCCCTCAGGGGGTGGCACCGAGGCCCGTGACATGCGCAACGGCCGTCCCCTGGGCCAGGGACGGCCGTTGCGTCACGCGTTCGCGTCAGACTACGAGGAGTGCCTCCAGCGGTGCCCCGCCCAGTGCCGGCTCCAGGCGGGAGCGTCCCTGCAGAAACCCGAGTTCCATCAGGACCGCGAGGCCGGCGACGTCGGCGCCCGCCCGGCGGATCAGCTGGATCGAGGCCTCTGCGGTGCCGCCCGTGGCCAGGACGTCGTCGACGATCAGGATGCGGTCGCCGGCCGACAGGTCCTCGGCGTGCACCTCGATCTCGGCGGAGCCGTACTCCAGGTCGTACGCCTGGCTGAGGGTCGCTCCGGGGAGCTTGCCCGCCTTGCGTACGGGGATGAAGCCGACGCCCGCGCGGACGGCCACCGGGGCGCCGAGGATGAAGCCGCGGGCCTCCAGGCCCACGACCTTCGTGGCGCCGGTGGTCACGACGATCTCGGCGAGCGCGTCAGTGAGGGCCGTGAACGCGGCCGGGTCCGCCAGGAGCGGGGTGATGTCCTTGAACATCACGCCCGGCTCCGGGTAGTCGGCCACATCACGGATACGGCTGAGCAGCAGCTCCTGGATGCCGGTCATCGGCGCTTCCCGGAGGGGCGTCCACGGCCGCGGTTGCGGGACGCCGGCTGGGTGCGCGGGCCCACGACGGCTGCCGCGTCCTCGGGCTCGTCGTAGTCGTCGTCCGAGCGGTCGGTGGCCTCGGGCTCCGGCTGATCGCCCTGCGCGGCGGCCTGGGCACGCTTGGCGAGGACGCGCTTCTTGAGCGCCTTCATCTGCGGCTCGGCCTCCTTGAGGTCGGCGACGAGCGGCGTGGCGATGAAGATCGAGGAGTACGCACCGGCCGCGAGGCCGACGAACAGCGACAGCGAGATGTCGTTGAGGACGCCCGCGCCGAGGAAACCGCCACCGATGAACAGCAGGGCCCCGACCGGCAGCAGCGCGACCACCGTGGTGTTGATGGAGCGGACCAGGGTGCCGTTGATCGAGCGGTTGGCGATGTCGCTGTAGGTCCAGCGGGTCTGCTTGGTGATGTCCTTGGTCTGCTCCTTGAGGCTGTCGAAGACGACGACCGTGTCGTAGAGCGAGTAACCGAGGATGGTCAGCAGACCGATCACCGTGCCGGGCGTGACCTCGAAGCCGACGAGGGCGTAGATGCCGATGGTGATGGTGATGTCGTGGATCAGGGCGACGAGCGCGGCCAGGGCCATGCGCCACTCGAAGGCGATCGCCAGGTAGATCACGACCAGCACCATGAAGATCGCCAGGCCCTCCCAGGCCTTGTTGGCGATCTGGTCACCCCAGCTGGGGCCGACCAGGTCCGCTGCGATGTTCTCGGAGCTGACGTTCAGGTCCTTGGCCAGCTGCGTCTTGATGCTGTCGGACTTGTCGGTGTCGATGCCGGCGATCTGGATGCGCAGGCTGCCGTCGCCGAGCTTCTGGACGACCGCGTCGTGGCCGGAGGCGTCCTGGGCGTACTTCTCCGCCTGGCTCACCGAGGCGCTCATGTGCTTCGGCGTGGTGAAGGCGGCGCCGCCCTGGAACTCGATGCCCATGTTCAGGCCGCGCACCGTCAGGCCGAGGATGGCCGTGATGGTGATCAGGATCGAGATGCCGTACCAGATCTTGCGATTGCCGACGAAGTCGTACCCGACCTCGCCGCGGTGCAGTCGGGCGCCGATGCTGCCGAGTTTCGACATCTCACGCCTCCTTCGGGTCGACAGGGCCCGCGGCAGAACCGGCGGGGCGGCGGGTGCGGCGCAACGGCGGCTTGGCGCCCAGCGCCTTCGGGTCGATGCCGGACCACTTGTGGCCGTCCGCGAAGAACTTCCTGCGGGCGAGGATGGTCATCAGCGGCTTGGTGAAGAGGAAGACGACGACCACGTCGAGCACGGTGGTCAGACCAAGGGTGAACGCGAAGCCCTGGACCTTGCCGACGGTGACGATGAACAGCACCGCGGCGGCGAGGAACGACACGAAGTCGGAGACCAGGATGGTGCGCCGGGCGCGGGGCCAGGCCCGCTCGACGGAGGGACGCAGCGAGCGGCCCTCGCGGATCTCGTCCCGGATGCGTTCGAAGAACACGATGAACGAGTCCGCGGTGATACCGATCGCGACGATCGCACCGCAGACGGCCGGCAGGTTCAGCGCGAAGCCGATGCCCGGGCCGAGCAGCGCCATGATCACGTACGTGAGGATCGCGGAGACCAGCAGCGAGGGGATCGCGATGACCGACAGGCCTCGGTAGAAGATCAGCAGGTAGATGACGACCAGCGCGAGGCCGATCGCGCCCGCGATCAGACCGGCGTGCAGCTGCTCACCGCCGAGGGCCGCGGTCACCGTGGTGACGCTGTCCTCGTGGAAGGTCAGCGGCAGGGCGCCGTACGACAGCATGTTGGCGAGGCTCTGGGCCTCTTCCTGGGTGAAGCTGCCGGAGATCTCCGCGTTGCCGCCCGTGATGGCGCCCTGGACGAACGGGCTGGAGACGACCTGACCGTCGAGGACGATGCCGAACTCGTTCTGCGGGGAGGTGTTCTTCGCCAGCTCGCCGGTGATCGTGGCGAACTTCTTGGAACCACCGCCCGTGAAGTCCATGGTGACCTGCCAGCCGGCGGCGGACGTCGTGTTGAAGACGGCCGAGGCCTTCTTGACATCGGTGCCGTCCACGGCGGCGGGGCCGAGCAGGTACTTGTACCAGACGCCGGAGACCTTGCCGCAGGCCACGGTCGCGTCGGTGGCCTTGGAGTCCTTGCCCGCGGTGTTCTGGACCGACTTCTTGGAGCAGTCGAGCGCGGTGTACTGGGCCTCCAGCTTGGCGGCGGCCGCACTGGCGGCGCTGCTGCTGGTCGCCGACGGGGAGGCGCTCGACGAGGCCGTGGCGCTGGGGCTCGCGGACGAGGTGGCGGCGGCCTTCAGGGCGTCGCTGACGGCACGGCCCTGAGAGGTGGCGGTGGCCGACGGAGTCGCGGAGCTGGAGGAGGACCCGGTCGCCTTGGGCTTGGCGGAGCTCGACGAGCTGCTGGAGGCGCTGCTGGACGTGCTCGGCGACGGGCTTGCCGTCGCGGCGCCCGCCGAGGCCTCCGTGGCCAGGACCGGGCGGAAGTACAGCTTGGCCGTGGTACCGACCTGCTGGCGCGCTTCCTCCGAGTTCGTGCCCTTGGGGATGTTGACGATGATGTTCCGGGTGCCCTGCGTCTGGACCTCGGCCTCCGAGACACCAAGACCGTTGACACGGCGGTTCATGATGTCGACCGCGGTGTCCATGTTGGTCTTGTTGACCGCGGACTCCTGGCCCTTCTCCGGGACGGCCCGGAGGGTGATGCTCGTGCCGCCGGCCAGGTCGATGCCGAGACGCGGAGTGGTGTGCCCGGATGCGAACATGCCACCGGTGAGCGCCACGATGGCGATCAGGATGAGGGCCAGCGAGCGCCCCGGCTTGCTCTGGGCGCTCGCGCTACGGCCCCTCTTAGGTGCTGCCACCTTCTCGTACTCCCTCTCGGGCCGCTCCGCGCCGGGTCAGCGCGCCTGCGGCCATGACATGGTGTCGGGATCCCGTGCGAGCGACGCACGTACCCGGGGTGCGCGGGGCGCGAGCGGGTCGCGCCGCGCTCCCGGGACGTGAACTACTTCGCGTCGGAGTCGCCGTCGGTCTTCTTCGGCTCTTCGTCCGTCTTGGCCTCGGCGGCCTCAGCCTGCTCCTCGGTGGCGTCGGCCGGCTCGTCGGCCGCGTCCTTCTTGCCGAGGTCGATGGGCTTGTCGTCGGAAGAGTCGGCGGCGGGCTCGTCGGTCTCGGTGAGGGAGGAGGCGTCGTCCGGGACGATGTCGGCGTCGTCCTTCAGGTCGTGCTCGATGCCGTGGACGATGCGGTTGTACTCGTCGTCGGTGAGGACGGCGCCGATCGCGTTCTTCGCGAAGAGAAGCTCGACGCCCGGGCCGGCGTCGAGAAGGACCGTCTCTTCGTTGACCTCCTTGACCGTCGCATACACGCCCCCGATCGTGCGGACGCCGGTGCCGGGCTGCATGTCACTTCGCATCGACGCGGCCGCCTGCTGCTTGCGCTTGGCAGAGCGGGTCATCAGGAACATGGCCCCGATGAGCACGATGAACGGGAGGAGGGTCACGATATTCACGGGACGGAATTTCCTTCGCACAACCGCGGCGGGAGCGGCCTGGTGGATGGGGGTGGTCGGCGCCGCCCACAAGGGCGGCATCGGCGGAGTCTAAGCGAGTCCACGCTGATGGAACAACGCACAGCATGGCACCGGGGTTCCTGACCCGGCCAGTGCCCCCGCCGTCACGCCCCGAACAGGTCCCCTTGTCCGTTTCCCCCGGTTGACGAGCGGGGCGGGGTGAGGCCGAGATGCGCCCACGCGGCGGGGGTGGCCACGCGTCCGCGCGGGGTGCGGGCGAGCAGCCCCTCCCGTACGAGGAAGGGTTCGGCGACCTCTTCCACGGTCTCGCGCTCCTCCCCCACGGCGACGGCGAGCGTGGACAGGCCGACCGGGCCGCCGCCGAAGAGTTTGAGCAGGGCTTCGAGGACACCGCGGTCGAGCCGGTCGAGGCCGCGGCCGTCGACCTCGTAGACCTTGAGGGCGGCCCCGGCGATGTCCCGGGTGATGAAGCCGTCGGCCTTGACCTGCGCGTAGTCCCGTACGCGGCGCAGCAGCCGGTTGGCGATACGGGGTGTGCCGCGGGAGCGGCCGGCGATCTCGGCGGCGCCGGCGGGGTCGATCTCCACGTCGAGGAGGTTCGCCGAGCGGTGGATGACGCGCTCCAGCTCGGTCGGCTCGTAGAACTCCATGTGCGCGGTGAAGCCGAAGCGGTCGCGCAGCGGGGGCGGCAGCAGTCCCGCGCGCGTGGTGGCGCCGACCAGGGTGAACGGCGGCAGTTCGAGGGGGATCGCGGTGGCGCCGGGGCCCTTGCCGACGATGACGTCGACGCGGAAGTCCTCCATCGCCATGTAGAGCATCTCTTCGGCGGGCCGGGACATGCGGTGGATCTCGTCGAGGAAGAGGACCTCGCCCTCCTGGAGGGAGGAGAGGATCGCGGCGAGGTCGCCGGCGTGCTGGATGGCGGGGCCGCTGGTGATGCGGATCGGGGCTTCCATCTCGGCCGCGATGATCATCGAGAGGGTGGTCTTGCCGAGGCCGGGGGCACCGGAGAGCAGCACATGGTCGGCGGTGGCGCCACGCGCGCGTGCGGCGCGCAGCACCAGGTCGAGCTGTTCGCGGACCTTCTCCTGGCCGATGAACTCGCCCAGGTCCTTGGGGCGCAGGGCGGCCTCGACGGCCTGGTCCTCGCGGTCGGCGACAGAGCCCACCAGCCGCTCGGCGGCGGTCTCGTCGGTCGTGTCGTCCCAGTTCACTGACGGTTCTCCTAGCGGGCGCGGTTCAGGGTCTGCAGGGCCGCCTTCAGCAACTGCCCCACCTGCGGCTTGCCCCCGGCGGCCTCCGCCTGCGGTGCTACGGCGGCCACGGCCTCGTCGGCCTCGCGCGTGGCGTACCCAAGGCCGATCAGCGCGGCGTGCAGCTGATCGCGCCAGCCACTGGTGACCGGGGCGCCGATCGCCGGGGCGGACCCCACCGGTGCACCGAGCCGGTCCTTGAACTCCAGCAGCAGCTTCTGCGCGCCCTTCTTGCCGATGCCCGGAACGGCCACCAGCGCCTTCTCGTCACCGGAGGCCACGGCTCGGCGCAGGCCGTCCGGGGTGTGCACGGCGAGCATGGCCTGCGCGAGCCTGGGGCCGACGCCGGTCGCGGTCTGGAGCAGCTCGAAGATCTGGCGTTCGTCGTCGTCCACGAAGCCGTACAGGGTGAGCGAGTCCTCCCGTACGACGAGCGAGGTGGCGAGCTTGGCATGCTTGCCGAGGCGGAGCGTGGACAGCGTGTTCGGCGTGCACTGGATGGCCATGCCGACACCGCCGACCTCGACCACCGCGGCGTCGGGAGCGAGTGCGGCGACCGTGCCGCTGACGAAGGCGATCATGCGGTACGGCCTTTCGATGCCTTGGATGCGTTCGGTGCTTTGGCTGCGTGCAGGGCGACGGCCTGCTGGAGGCGGTTCTGCGCGGGGGCCCGCCAGATGTGGCAGATGGCCAGCGCGAGGGCGTCGGCCGCGTCGGCGGGCTTGGGGGGTGCGTCGAGCCGGAGCAGCCGGGTGACCATGGCGCCGACCTGGGCCTTGTCGGCGCGCCCGCTGCCGGTGACGGCGGCCTTGACCTCGCTGGGGGTGTGCAGGGCGACCGGGATGCCGCGGCGGGCGGCGCACAGCATGGCGACGGCGCTGGCCTGGGCGGTGCCCATCACCGTGCTCACATTGTGCTGGCTGAACACCCGCTCCACGGCGACGAATTCGGGCCGGTGCTCGTCCAGCCACGCCTCGATGCCCTGCTCGATGGCGACCAGGCGCAGGCCCAACTCGGCGTCCGCCGGGGTCCGTACGACACCGACGCCGACCATGGTGAGCGGCCGGCCCGCGACGCCTTCGACGACACCGACACCGCATCGCGTCAGACCGGGGTCGACTCCCAGTACCCGCACACCAACCCCCTCTTTGCGGCTAAACCGCCGCCGCTCTCGCGGACCTGGCTGAGCACCGTCGGGGTTCCTCAATTGATGGTTTCGGTCCGCGGTCGGTGATCTTTGACTTCCGCCAGGCTATCCGCTGCCACCGACAACGGCGGCGGGCCGACGGGACGTGTCCCGTCGGCCCGCCGAAATCCCGCTCAGCTCGCGGCAGCGCTACGCGTCGACCTTCTCCATGACCTCGTCGCTGACGTCGAAGTTGGCGAAGACGTTCTGCACGTCGTCGCTGTCCTCCAGGGCGTCGATCAGCTTGAAGATCTTGCGGGCGCCGTCCTCGTCGAGCTCGACCTGCATGGTCGGGACGAAGTTGGCGTCGGCGGAGTCGTAGTCGATGCCGGCGTCCTGCAGCGCGGTGCGGACCGCGACCAGGTCGGTGGCCTCGGAGATGACCTCGAAGGCCTCACCGAGGTCGTTGACCTCCTCGGCGCCCGCGTCGAGCACGGCACCCAGGACGTCGTCCTCGGACAGCTCGCCCTTGGGGACGACGACGACACCCTTGCGGTTGAAGAGGTACGAGACGGAGCCGGGGTCGGCCATGTTGCCGCCGTTGCGGGTCATGGCGACGCGGACGTCCGAGGCGGCGCGGTTGCGGTTGTCGGTGAGGCACTCGATGAGCACCGCGACACCGTTCGGGCCGTAACCCTCGTACATGATCGTCTCGTAGTCGGCGCCACCGGCTTCGAGACCTGCGCCGCGCTTGACCGCGGAGTCGATGTTCTTGTTCGGGACCGAGCTCTTCTTGGCCTTCTGGATGGCGTCGAACAGCGTCGGGTTGCCGGACACATCGGCGCCACCGGTGCGGGCCGCGACCTCGATGTTCTTGATCATCTTCGCGAAGAGCTTGCCGCGCTTGGCGTCGATCACGGCCTTCTTGTGCTTCGTCGTAGCCCATTTAGAGTGGCCGGACATCTGCCTGTCTCCTTCGCGTAACCCAACTCTTAACGAACCCCAGAGATCCTACTAGGACCCCGGAGCCAGGTTCGCGCGCACCATGTCGACGAACAGGGAGTGCACGCGGTGGTCGCCGGTCAGTTCCGGGTGGAACGACGTGGCGAGCGCGTTGCCCTGGCGGACCGCGACGATGTGGCCCTCGTGTTCGGCGAGGACCTCGGTCTCGGCACCGACGGACTCGACCCAGGGGGCACGGATGAAGACGCCCTCCACAGGATCGCCCTCAATGCCCCGGACGTCGACAGCTGCTTCGAAGGACTCGTTCTGCCGCCCGAAGGCGTTGCGGCGCACGATCATGTCGATGCCGCCGATCGTCTCCTGGCCCGAGCGCGGGTCGAGGATCTTGTCGGCGAGCATGATCAGGCCGGCACAGGTGCCGTAGACGGGCATCCCGGCACGCACGCGTGCCCGGAGGGGGTCCATCACTCCGAAGAGGACGGCCAACTTGGAGATGGTGGTCGACTCACCCCCGGGGATGACGAGACCGTCCACCTCGGCGAGTTCCTCGGGGCGTCTGACCTGCCTGGCCACGGCGTCCGCCGCGGCCAGGGCGATCAGGTGCTCCCGTACGTCGCCCTGGAGGGCCAGGACTCCGATGACAGGGGCTGAAGACACATCTGCCATGGGTGGTTACCAGCCGCGGTTGGCGTAGCGCTCGGCCTCGGGGAGGGTGTCGCAGTTGATGCCGACCATGGCCTCGCCGAGGTTCCGGGACGCGTCCGCGATGATCTTCGGGTCGTCGTAGAAGGTGGTCGCCTTCACGATGGCGGCGGCGCGCTTGGCCGGGTCGCCGGACTTGAAGATGCCGGAGCCGACGAAGACGCCCTCGGCGCCGAGCTGGCGCATGAGCGCGGCGTCGGCGGGGGTGGCGACGCCACCGGCGGAGAACAGGACGACCGGGAGCTTGCCGAGCTCGGCGACCTCGCGGACCAGCTCGTACGGGGCGCGGAGGTCCTTGGCGGCGGCGTACAGCTCGTTGTTGTCGAAGCCGCGCAGCTTGGCGATCTCGTTCTTGATCTGGCGCAGGTGGCGGACCGCCTCGACGACGTTGCCGGTGCCGGCCTCGCCCTTGGAGCGGATCATCGCGGCGCCCTCGGCGATGCGGCGCAGGGCCTCGCCCAGGTTGGTGGCACCACAGACGAACGGGGTCGTGAAGGCGAACTTGTCGCTGTGGTTGACCTCGTCGGCCGGGGTGAGGACCTCGGACTCGTCGATGTAGTCGACGCCGAGGGACTGCAGGACCTGGGCCTCGACGAAGTGGCCGATGCGGGACTTGGCCATGACCGGGATGGAGACCGCCTCGATGATCTCCTCGATCATCGTCGGGTCGGACATCCGGGCCACGCCACCGTCCTTGCGGATGTCGGCGGGGACCCGCTCCAGCGCCATGACCGCCACGGCACCGGCGTCCTCGGCGATCTTCGCCTGTTCGGCGTTGACCACGTCCATGATCACACCGCCCTTGAGCTGCTCGGCCATGCCGCGCTTCACGCGCGCGCTGCCGGTCTCGGGGGTCTGGGCGAAGCTGGGGATGCTGGACACGGGGTGACCTCACTCGGTGAAAGAGGGTTTCTGCGATACCGAGCAAACGCCAGAGATGCAGGCCACAGCAAGGGCCAATGGGTAGGCGGTGGATCGTTTTCGAACCGCTGTGCCCCGGGGTGACCGCTACGCGGCCCGGTCGACCAGTGCCGCCGGCGGCTCGTCGTCCATCTCGAAGGCCATCGGGAAGGGGGCGTGTCCGGCCAGCCGGAACCAGCGGACCTTGCGGTGCCGACGCAGGGCGCGGGCGGCGCGTACGGCGTCGTTGTGGAAGCGCCGGGCCATGGGCACCCGCCGTACGGCCTCGGTCAGTTCGCGGGCCGCCGCCTCTCCCCCGGGTGCCTCGCGGACGCCCTCGACCTGCGGGGCCTCCGCGAAGACGGCGCGCAGGGCCTGGCTCAACTCGCTCTCGGCGACCTCCCGTTGCTCCTCCTCGGCCTGTCGGGCGGCGTGCGCGGCCTCGTAGAGGACGATCGAGGCGGCCGGGTCGAGGACTCCGGAGGTGGCCAGTTCCTGGGTCACCGAGGCGCGGCGGAGCAGTTGGGCGTCGAGTGCCGCGCGGGCCGCGTCGATCCGGGCGTGCAGCCGGTCGAGCCGTCCCGCGGTCCAGCTCAGGTACAGGCCGATCGCCACGAGGGCGACGAGGATCCAGATCAGGGTTGCGGTCACGGGCGGCAAGGCTACCCGCCCGCGGTCACCGCCCCGTCAGGTCCCACGCGCACCGGAAACCGCCGTGCCCCGTCGACGAGTCGGGGGTGTTCTTCGAGCGGGCCGCGACCCGGTAGCGGTGGCAGTAGGAGGCGTGGCAGAGGTACGAGCCGCCGCGGATCACGCGCTGCTCGCCGTCCGGGGCGAAGCGGTCGGCGCACCACTCCCACACGTTGCCCGAGGTGTTGAACAGACCGAAGCCATTGGGCTCGTACGCGTCCACGGGGACGGTTCCGGTGGCTCCGCCGGGGCGGGTGCTGACCCTCGGGAAGTCGCCCTGCCAGGTGTTCAGCCGCTCGGGGGCGAAGTCGTCGCCCCAGGGGTAACGCCGTCCGTCGAGGCCGCCGCGTGCCGCGTACTCCCACTCGGCCTCGGTGGGCAGCCGGGCGCCCGCCCAGGCGCAGTAGGCGAGGGCGTCGCGGTACGAGACGTGCACGACGGGGTGGTCGGCGCGGCCCGTGACCTCGGAGCCGGGGCCCTCCGGCGCGCTCCAGGAGGCGCCTTCCACACCGAGCCACCAGGGTGCCGCCTCGACCTGGCCGAACACGGCGTCCCGCGCGCGGGGGTGCAGCAGCAGGTGGAAGACGAACGAACTGCCGTACCGCTCCGCCTCGGTGACGTATCCGGTGTCCTCGACGAAGTGCGCGAAGCGCGCGTTGGTGACAGCGGTCGTGTCGATGCGGAACGGCTCCACGGTGACGGTCCGGACGGGTCCCTCGGCGTCCTCCGGGTAGCCCTCGTCGAAGGCGTCGCCCATGCGGAACTCGCCGCCGGGGAGGGCGATCGCGCAGGTGCCGTCACGGCTCGCAGGAGAGGTGAATCGGCCGCCCGGAGCTGTGAGTTGGAAAAGCGAACCGACCTCCCCGCGCGCGGGCGCACAGCACGCCCCCGCACGGTTCTCCCCCGGCATCCTCAGTCCCGGGCCAGTCCGAACCGCGCCCGCAGTCCGGTGCGTTCGTCGGTGGCCACGGCCGCCGCACCGGCGGTCACCGTCTCGTACACGGACAGGATGTCGGCCCCGACCGTCGACCAGTCGAACCGCCGTACATGCGCGCTCCCGCTCCGCCGCAGCTGCGCCAGCCGCTCGGGGTCGCCCAGGAGCCGTACGGCCGCCTCGGCGAGCGCGTCCGCGTCCTCGTTGGTGAACAGCTCGCCGGCCGCGCCCTGGTCGAGTACCTGCGCGAAGGCGGGCAGGTCGGAGGCGAGCACCGGGGCGCCCGCCGACATCGCCTCGACGAGGATGATGCCGAAGCTCTCGCCGCCGGTGTTCGGCGCGACGTAGAGGTCGACGCTGCGCAGGAAGCGGGCCTTGTCGTCGTCGCTGATCATGCCGAGGAACTCGACGCGCGAGCGCAGTTCCTTCGGCAGCGTCTCGACGGCCTCCTCCTCGTCGCCTCGCCCAGCGACCAGGAGCCTGGCGCCCGGACGCTCGGCGAGGATCTTCGGCAAGGCGCCCATCAGCACCGGGAGGCCCTTGCGGGGCTCGTCGATACGCCCTATGAAGCCGATCGTCTCTCCCTGCCACTCGGGCTTGGGCTCGGCGCGGGCGAAGAAGCCGACGTCGACGCCGTTCGGGATGACCACCGCGTCCCCGCCGAGGTGTTCGACGAGCGTGCGGCGGGCGTACTCGCTCACGGCGATCCGCGCGCTGATCTTCTCCAGCGCGGCCTGGAGGATCGCGTACGCGGCGATCATCGCCCGGGAGCGCGGGTTCGAGGTGTGGAAGGTGGCGACGATCGGGCCCTGCGCGGCCCAGCAGGCCAGCAGACCGAGGGAGGGCGAGGTCGGTTCGTGGATGTGGATGACGTCGAACTCGCCGTCGTGCAGCCAGCGGCGGACCCGGGCGGCGGACAGGAAGCCGAAGTTCAGCCGGGCCACCGAGCCGTTGTACGGCACCGGGACGGCACGGCCGGCCGAGACGACGTACGGCGGCAGCGGGGTGTCGTCGTCGGCCGGAGCCAGGACGGACACCTCGTGGCCGAGCCGGATGAAGTACTCGGCGAGGTCTCTGATGTGGAACTGGACGCCGCCGGGGACGTCCCAGGAGTAGGGGCAGACGATGCCGATCCTCACGAGGGCCCCTTGCTGGGATCGAGATCCGTGAGCCACAACCGCTGCAGCATGTGCCAGTCCTCCGGGTGGTCGGCGATGCCGGTGGCGAAGGCGTCGGCCAGCGCCTGTGTCATGACAGACGTCTTCTCGGCCCGGTCACCTGACTCGGGCACCTCGACGGGCGGATGGATCCGGCCCTGCATGACCGGCGAGTCGTCGTACCAGAGCGTCACCGGGAGCAGCAGCGCGCCCGTCTGCTGGGCGAGGAGGGCCGGTCCCGCGGGCATCCGGGTGGCCTCGCCGAAGAACTTCACCTCGACCCCGGAGGCGGACAGGTCGCGCTCGGCGACCAGGCAGACCAGGCCGCCGTCCCGCAGCCGCCGGGCCAGTGTGCCGAAGGCGGTGCCGCCGCTGTGCGGCAGGACCTCCATGCCGAGTCCCTCGCGGTAGGCGACGAACCGGTCGTAGAGGGTCTCCGGCTTGAGGCGTTCGGCCACCGTGGTGAACGGCGTGTCCAGCTTGGTGGTGACCCAGGCGCCGGCGAGGTCCCAGTTGGCCAGGTGCGGCAGCGCGAGGATGACGCCCCGGTCGGAGGCGATGCCGTCGGTCAGGTGGTGCACGTCCTTGCAGTCGAAGCCCGTGCGGATCCGCTCGGCGCTCCAGGCGGGGAGCCGGAAGGACTCCATCCAGTAGCGCAGATACGACCGCATGCCCGCGCGCGAGAGCTCGGCGAGGCGCTCGGGGCTCGCGTCGGGCACCACGCGCGCGTAGTTGCTCTCCAGCCGCCGTACGCCCTTGCCGCGTCGTTTCCAGGCGAGGTCGGCGATGGTGCGGCCGAGCCGGACCGCGACCGGCTCGGGGAGCTTCTTGACGGTGCTCCAGCCGAGGCCGTACAGCGCGTCCGTCAGCCGGTCCTGGGCACTGCTCACGAGGTCGCCCCGCTGCTGTGCTGTTCCGCGGCCTCCTCGGCTGCCGTGGCGTCGGCCTCCGCGGCCTCCCGGCGGACCGTGACGACCCGCTGGATCAGCGTGACCAGGCTGCCCACGGCGACGACCCACAGCGCGATGGGCAGCAGCCACTGGATGCCCGGGACGCCGAACTTGTGCAGACCCGCGAGACCGCACGCGACCAGCGAGATCACGAGCCGCTCGGCCCGCTCGACCAGGCCGTTGACGGCGACCGGCAGGCCGATCGACTCGCCGCGCGCCTTGGTGTACGACACCACCTGGCCGCTGGCCAGGCAGAAGATCGAGACGGCGCACAGGGCGATGTTGTCGCCGCCGCCCGCGTACCAGAGGGCCAGGCCGCCGAAGACCGCGCTGTCGGCCACCCGGTCGAGGGTGGAGTCCAGGAAGGCGCCCCAGCGGCTGGAGCGGCCCAGCTGGCGGGCCATGTTGCCGTCGACGAGGTCCGAGAACACGAACAGCGTGATCACGACCGTGCCCCAGAAGAACTCGCCCATGGGATAGAAGACCAGCGCGCCCGCGACCACTCCGGCGGTGCCGAGGAGGGTGACCGTGTCGGGGCTGACGCCCCGGCGGATCAGAAATGCGGCGAACGGCGTGAGGACACGCGTGAAGAATGCACGCGCGTACTTGTTCAGCATGGCCTTCCCGAGGGTCGGTGTCGCCGCGCGGCCCCTGCTGGCCACCGGCTGGCCCATCGTAGCCACGCGCGCGCGTGGGCGACGGCCGGGCACCCGCGTGCCCATGTTTTGAATGGCTGCAGCACGACGGGATGCCATCGGTGTCACGGTCGGATCGCGTCCGCTGTATGGACGCACCGTGACGGGAGTGGAAAGCTCGAAGCACCGCGGGCGTCATCGGAGCCGCCACCGCACGCGGCTGCGTGTGTCCGCGCCCACAGTGACCTCACCGTGCACGGGAGGCAAGGCCATGGGCGACAAGGCGAACGCACACCCCGGAGCCGCCGGCAGGGCTACAGCGGCCGACCACCCCGCGTCCGTACGGAATGTGGTGCTGGTCGGCCACTCCGGATCGGGCAAGACGACTCTGGTGGAGGCCCTCGCGCTGACCGCGGGGGCGGTGAACAGGGCGGGCCGCGTGGAGGACGGCGGCACCGTCTCCGACTACGACGAGATCGAGCACCGGCAGCAGCGCTCGGTGCAGCTCTCCCTGGTGCCCGTCGACTGGGACGGGTGCAAGGTCAATCTTCTCGATACTCCCGGATACGCCGATTTCGTCGGGGAGTTGAGGGCCGGTCTGCGAGCGGCGGACGCGGCCCTCTTCGTCGTCTCGGCCTCCGACGGCGTGGACGGCTCGACCCGCATGGTGTGGGAGGAGTGCGCGGCGGTCGGCATGCCGCGCGCCATCGTCATCACGCATCTGGAGTCCGCGCGCGCGGACTTCGAGGCGATGACGCGGACCTGCGCGGAGGCGTTCGGCGCGGACGACCCCGACGCCGTACTCCCGCTGTACCTGCCGTTGCACGGCGCGCCGGGGCCGGACGGGCACGCGCCCGTGGCCGGTCTGGTCGGGCTGCTGTCGCAGAAGCTGTTCGACTACGCGTCCGGGGAGCGCAAGGAGTCCGAGCCCGGGCCCGACCAGCTGCCGCGGATCGAGGAGGCCCGTAACCGGCTCATCGAGGGGATCATCTCGGAGAGCGAGGACGAGACCCTCATGGACCGCTATCTCGGCGGCGAGGAGATCGACGTCAAGACACTGATCGGCGACCTGGAGCGGGCCGTCGCGCGCGGGGTCTTCTTCCCCGTGCTGGCCGCCGCCCCCGCCGCCGAGGGCTCCCGGCAGGGCCTCGGCACGGTCGAGCTCCTGGAGCTGATCACGGGCGGTTTCCCGACCCCTCTGGAGCGCGAGGCGCCCGGGGTCACCACGGTCGACGGCAGGGCGCGGGAGCTCAAGCCGTGCGACCCGAACGGGCCGCTCGTCGCCGAGGTCGTGAAGACCGCCTCCGACCCGTACGTCGGCCGGGTCTCCCTTGTCCGCGTCTTCTCGGGCACCCTGCGACCCGACGAGACGATCCACGTCTCCGGGCACGGGCTCGCCGACCGCGGGCACGAGGACCACGACGTGGACGAACGCGTCGGCGCCCTGTCCGCGCCCTTCGGCAAACAGCAGCGGCCGCTCACGCACTGCATCGCGGGCGACCTCGCGTGTGTGGCGAAGCTGGCCCGGGCGGAGACCGGCGACACCCTCTCGGCCAAGGACGACCCGCTCCTCATGGAGCCGTGGGAGATGCCCGACCCGCTGCTGCCGCTCGCCATCGAGGCACACAGCAAGGCGGACGAGGACAAGCTCTCGCAGGGCCTGAGCAGGCTCGTCGCCGAGGACCCGACCATGCGCCTGGAACAGAACCAGGACACCCACCAGGTCGTCCTGTGGTGCCTCGGCGAGGCCCACGCGGACGTCGCGTTGGAACGGCTGCGCAGCCGCTACGGCGTCCAGGTCGACCTCGTGCCGCACAAGGTCTCCCTACGGGAGACGTTCGCCGCCAAGGCGCAGGGGCGCGGCCGGCACGTCAAACAGTCCGGCGGGCACGGGCAGTTCGCGATCTGCGAGATCGAGGTCGAACCGCTGCCGGGCGGCACGGGCATCGAGTTCGTGGACAAGGTGATCGGCGGCGCGGTGCCGCGGCAGTTCATCCCGTCGGTGGAGAAGGGCGTAAGGGCCCAGGCGGCGAGGGGAGTTGCGGCCGGGCATCCGCTGCTCGACGTACGGATCACGCTGCTCGACGGCAAGGCGCACTCGGTGGACTCCTCGGACGCCGCGTTCCAGACGGCCGGTGCGCTGGCGCTGCGGGAGGCCGCGATCGACGCGAAGATCCATCTCCTGGAACCGGTGGCCGAGGTGACCGTGCTGGTCGGCGACGACTACGTGGGCGCGGTCATGAGCGACCTGTCCGGGCGGCGGGGCCGGGTGCTCGGCACCGAGCAGACGACCGGCGGGCGCACGCTCATCCGGGCCGAGGTGCCCGAGATCGAGATCGGCCGCTACGCCGTCGACCTCCGTTCCCTCTCGCACGGCACGGCCCGCTTCAACCGCGCGTACGCCCGCCATGAACCGATGCCTCCGCAGATCGCCGAACGGATCCGCGAAGAGGCGGGCGACGCCTAGCAGCTGATACCGGGCGGCTCACTTGTGGCTCGCGGCGACCCACAAGTGGCTCAAACGGAACGCTTTCCTCCGTGTCGGCGGACTCCTTCGGGCGTCCGCCGACGAATGTCAGTCGCTGCCGATACGCTGATGACCTGATCAACAGGTGTGCGGAGCACGGAAGTCGGGAAAGCCGCAGAAGCGGGAGCAGCGGCGATCGGGGGCGGGAATGACCGTTGACAGCGGTTACGCGGACATCTTCGGACCACAGGTGCCGCGTACCGGCGACGAGGGGCAGACGGCGACCTACGCGCTGGCGTCGGCGGCCTATCGGGACAACCCGGTGGGCGACATCAAGAAGGCCGACAACGAATGGCACCAGACGGCCGTCAACGAGGGCAAGTGGGCGTCGCTCTTCCGCCCCAACCTCGGCGAGGCGTTCTCCGGGGCTGTCGTGGCCCGCATGCTCGGCCCCGGACGCAAGCCGCTCATCCAGTCGTTCGGCACCGAACCACAGGCCGTCGTCGAGCACGCCCTGGCGGCGAACAACATCCGCCGGGCCCGGGACAACAGGCTGTCCACGATCATGGTGCTGTGCGGCGTGCTGTTCCTGCCCGGGCTCGTCGTCTGGCTGCTGATCTTCCAGCTGCGCAGCCTGATCGACAAGCGCACGCAGACCAACAAGAGGGCCGGCGCGCTCGCCACGACCCTGCTCGTGGCCGTGGGCGCCTTCGCCGTGATCTTCCTGATCAAGATGCCGTTCACCGGCTTCTGGGCCTGGTACGCGCGTGCGTGCGTCGTCCTCCCCGTGGTCGGCTGGCTGTGGGCCAAGCAGGTCTGCGAGAACACCGCGAAGGATCTGCGCGGGCGTTGGGACAGCCTGCTCTCCGGCAGCAGCGTCGGCGCCAAGGTCCCCGAGGCGGTGCCGACCAGCCCCGGCGAGACCCAGGCCGAGCAGCTCCGCCAGTCCCTGGCCAAGCTCAGCGCCGAGCAGCAGTCCAACTCGATCTTCTACGCCGGCCCCAAGGGCATCCTCGGCATGGGCACCCGCTGGGGCAGCTGGCAGCTCGCCGAGGACCTGATCGCGCGCGACGAGAACCGGGAGATCCACCCCTTCCGCAGCTGGGACGTCATCCGCAACATCCACGACGACCTGCGCATGCTGGAGCGGAACACGATCAACACCGGCGGCTTCCCGAAGGCGTCCATACGCCACTGGGTCGTCACGCCGATCGGTGAGGGCGCGAAGGCGGTGTCCCGGCCCGAGGGCACGGACGTGGACGCGTACCAGGTCAAGTCGCACGCGATACAGACCATCTGCAACACGCAGCAGTTCGGCGCCGGTGACCGGCACTACCTGGGTGTCCAATGGACGCTCTGGGAAGGCCAGTTGGTCATCACGATGATGATCACGGTGACCGTGCTGCACAAGACGCTGCGCATCGAGATCACCGGGCATGCCCTGGGTCCCGTGAACTCACTGTTCACCGGCAAGCCCGAGGCCCCGTCGAAGGACGTCCAGAAGACCCTCAAGCCGTGGGAGACCCGCAAGGTCAAGCTCCCGCTGGTCCCGACCGACGAGGTGGTACGTCTCGCGGTCCGCGCTCCGATCACCTGGTATCCGCCGTTGCTGAACTGGCTCGGCGGTTCCATATCCCTGCCCGAGCCGTTCGGCCTGCGGCACGCGTGGGCGGACCAGCCTTGGCGGCACCGCTTCATGGCGGACGACGCGCTGCGCGCCGCGACACCGGTCCTGCGCGTGGTGCACGCGGCGGCGATCCGGGTCCTCGACGAGAACGGCGTGGACACGGAGAAGTTCAGCAGCCGCTCGTCGGCCCTCAGCGGAGGCGTGCAGGAGGTGTCACCGAAGAAGGCGGACGTCTACGACGCGTAGCCAGGCGGAGTCGCGTGGCTCACGCCGTGGGCCACGCGTCCGCGAGCATCTTCCGTGTGTCCGCGAGGAGTTGGGGCAGCACCTTCGTGTGGCCGACCACCGGCATGAAGTTGGTGTCGCCGCCCCAGCGCGGGACGATGTGCTGGTGCAGGTGGGCGGCGATACCCGCGCCCGCCACGCTCCCCTGGTTCATGCCGATGTTGAAGCCGTGGGCGCCGGACGCGGTGCGCAGGGCCGTCATCGCCTGCTTGGTGAGGGCCGCGAGTTCCACGGTCTCCGCGTCCGTCAGGTCGGTGTAGTCGGCGACGTGACGGTAGGGCACGACCATCAGATGGCCGCCGTTGTACGGGTACAGATTGAGCACCCCGTACACCAGCTCACCGCGCCTGACGATCAGCCCGTCCTCGTCCGATTTCGCCGGAATCGAGCAGAAGGGGCAACCGTCGTCGGCACCGGGGCCGGTCGGCTTGTTCTCGCCCTGGATGTAGGCCATCCGGTGGGGCGTCCACAGGCGCTGGAAAGCGTCCGGTGTGCCCACTCCGATCTGCTGTTCCGGCTCACTCGTCATGCAAGGAAGCATATGGCTTCGCTCGTTCGCGGCGTGTCGCCGGGGTTGCGTGAAACCCCTCCCGCGCCAAGCTGGGCCGATGGACGACGACAGCCGCAAGGCCCGCTGGGAGCAGCACACGGAGGTCCCCCTCGCCGTGGCGTCGATGGTCTTCCTCGCCGCGTACGCGGTCCGCATCCTGGCCCACGGCCTGCCGGACACCTGGCAGGACCTCTGCCTCGCCGTGCTGTTCGCCGCCTGGGCCCTCTTCGCCGTCGACTACGCGGTCCGCTGGCGACTGAGCGGCCAACGCCTGCGCTTCGTCCGCACGCACTGGCTGGACACCCTGGTGCTGCTCCTGCCCCTGCTGCGACCGCTGCGCGTCGTCAGGGTGTACGAGGCGGTGCAACGACGGCACGGACAGCCCCGGCTCGCGCTGCACGCGCGCGTGATCGTCTACGCCGGCCTGTCCACCGTCCTGCTCGGCTTCGCCGGCGCCCTCTCCGTCTACCACGAGGAACACGCGGCCCCGGGCGCGACGATAAGGACGTTCGGCGACGCCGTGTGGTGGACCTGCGCGACCTTCGCGACCGTCGGCTACGGCGACGTTGCCCCCGTCACCGCGCTCGGCCGACTGATCGCCGTAGGCATGATGGCCATCGGTCTGGCCCTGCTCGGCGCGGTCACCGGAACCTTCGCCTCCTGGCTGCTACAGGTCTTCACGCGGGAGGACGACGAAAGGCCCCCGGGGATCTGAACTCCCCGAGGGCCTCCCGAACAACAGCAGACTCAGACCTGCAACGACAGACTCAGACCTGCGCCCGGTCCGCCACGACCTGCTCGATCTTCGCGATGGCGTCGTCGAACGCGATGCCGTTCTCCTGCGAGCCGTCGCGGTAACGGAAGGACACCGTGCCGCCGTTCATGTCCTCGTCGCCGACGATGACCATGAAGGGGACCTTCTGCTTCTGCGCGTTGCGGATCTTCTTCTGCATCCGGTCCGAGGACGAGTCGACCTCGACGCGCAGCCCCTTCTTCTTCGCCGCTACGGCGAACTTCTCCAGGTACTCGACATGCCCGTCCCCGATCGGGATGCCGACCGCCTGCACCGGCGCCAGCCACGCCGGGAACGCCCCCGCGTAGTGCTCAAGCAGCACCGCGAAGAACCGCTCGATGGATCCGAACAGCGCCCGGTGGATCATGACCGGCCGCTGCTTGGAGCCGTCGGGACCGGTGTACTCCAGGTCGAACCGCTCGGGCAGGTTGAAGTCCAGCTGGACCGTCGACATCTGCCAGGTCCGCCCGATCGCGTCCTTCGTCTGGACGGAGATCTTCGGGCCGTAGAACGCGGCGCCACCCGGGTCCGGAACCAGCGGCAGCCCCTGCTTCTCGGCGACCTGGCGCAGCGTCTCGGTGGCCTCTTCCCAGACCTCGTCCGAGCCGACGAACTTCTCCGGGTCCTTGGTCGACAGCTCCAGGTAGAAGTCCGTCAGGCCGTAGTCCCGCAGCAGGTTGAGGACGAAGGTGAGCGTCTTGTCGAGCTCGTCGGCCATCTGCTCGCGCGTGCAGTAGATGTGCGCGTCGTCCTGCGTGAAGCCCCGCGCGCGGGTGAGGCCGTGCACGACGCCCGACTTCTCGTACCGGTACACGGTCCCGAACTCGAAGAGGCGCAGCGGCAGTTCACGGTACGAGCGGCCACGCGCGTCGAAGATCAGGTTGTGCATCGGGCAGTTCATGGGCTTGAGGTAGTAGTCCACGCCCTCGTCGAGCTGCATGGGCGGGTACATGCCGTCGGCGTACCAGTCCAGGTGCCCGGACGTCTCGAAGAGCTTCCCCTTCGTCGCGTGCGGGGTGTAGACGAACTCGTAGCCCTCTTCCTCGTGGCGGCGCCGCGAGTAGTCCTCCATGACCCGGCGGACGACGCCGCCCTTGGGGTGGAAGACGGCGAGGCCGGAGCCGATCTGCTCGGGGATCGAGAACAGGTCCAGTTCGCTGCCGAGCTTGCGGTGGTCGCGCTTCTCGGCCTCGACCAGGAAGTCGAGGTGCGCCTTCAGCTCCTCCTTGGAGGGCCAGGCGGTGCCGTAGATGCGCTGGAGCATGGGGTTCTTCTCGCTGCCGCGCCAGTAGGCCGCCGCGTTGCGCATCAGCTTGAACGCCGGGATGTTGCGCGTGGTGGGCAGGTGCGGGCCTCGGCAGAGGTCCTTCCAGCACAGGTCGCCGGTCTTGGCGTCGAGGTTGTCGTAGATCGTCAGCTCGCCGCCGCCGACCTCGACGTCCGCGCCGTCGTCGGTGGACGCGGAGCCCTTGATGCCGATGAGTTCGAGCTTGTACGGCTCGTTCGCCAGCTCCTCGCGGGCGTCCTCGTCGGTGACCACGCGGCGCGAGAAACGCTGGCCGCGCTTCTGGATCTCCTGCATCTTCTTCTCGATGGCCTTGAGATCCTCGGGCGTGAACGGCCGCTCGACGTCGAAGTCGTAGTAGAAGCCGTCCTTGACCGGCGGGCCGATGCCCAGCTTGGCCTCGGGGAACAGCTCCTGCACGGCCTGCGCCATGACGTGCGCGGTGGAGTGGCGCAGGATGTTCAGGCCGTCGGTGGAGGAGATCTCGACGCCCTCGACCTCGTCCCCCTCGGAGACGACGTACGCCAGGTCCTTGAGCTCCCCGGCCACGCGCGCGGCGATGATCGAGCGTTCGCCGGCGAAGAGCTCCGCGGCCGTGGTGCCCGTCGTCACCGTGCGCTCTTCCCGCTCGGAATCGCGTTGGATGATCACACGGACGTCTGACACCGGTCTCTCCTGACTGCAGGGTGGATGCGGCGCCATACCGGGAGCGCGCGCAATAGGGGATCGTACCGACCCTAAGGGGCTCACCGCGAAACGGTTGCCCCCGGCCCCCGCTCCCCTGCGCTCCCTCAGTCCTCCCCGCTGCACGCCTCCTCGAAGAAGTCGAGGTTCTCCTGGAGGGACTTCATCAGCCGGTCCCGCTCCGCCTCGTCCACCTGCACGGGTACGACGCCGGAGGCGCCGGTCAGCCGACGGAAGCCGCCCCGGCTCTCCAGCCTGCCGTGCACCCGCACCGGAAGGCCGACGAGGTGGGCGTGACCGGCTATCCGGTACGACTCCTCGTCCAGGGTCATCCGGACGTGCCCGACCTCGGCGCCGGCGATCACCTGCATCCGTACGGTGCCCTCGCCGCGCGGCCCCGACCTGCGCATCCGCACCACCGAGCCGGTGATACGCACGGGCATGGCCGGTTCCTCGCGCAGATAGCGGGCCCCGGCGGCGCGCAGCACGGGCAGGTCGCCGGGTGAGAACTCGACGGCCTCGGCGGGGGCCGCGCAGCCCTCGGGGACGCCTGCGGCGGGCGCCCACTCGACGGCGATGCGGGCGCCCTCGGTGCCGCGCACCAGGGCGACGACGGCTTCGGTCAACTCCCGGCTGACGCCCGCTTCGACGGCCCCGTCGAAGGCGTCCATGCCGCCGGTGGCCCGCTCGTAGTCGATCGCCTCGCGGGTGGCGTACAGGGCCTGGTGCAGGCGTACGGCAAGGGCGCGCCCGGCGTCGACGGGAACGAACGCGGTCAGTTGCCGGCCACCGGGGGCGGAGCCGACGAGGACGTGCTCCAGGGACGCGGCGGCGGGGCGGCGGTGGCGGGCGCCGTAGTAGCCCGCACGCGCGCGTGTGGCGAGTGCGGCGGCGAGCAGCATCTGGCGCGCGGCGGCGCGGAGTTGCTCTTCCACCGTCCAGGGAGCGGCGCCGGCCGGTCCGGTGGGGATGTCGCGCCACCAGCGGATCTCGTCGCTCGGTACGGCGAGGCCGACGAGGACCTCGCGGGCGGAGGGGGTGTTGCTGCGGGCGAGTGCGATGAGCGCCTCGCCGAGGAGGTCGTCGCTGTCGGGGAAGGCCCGGCTCTCGGGAACCAGCAGGCTGGTGGCCGAGCCGCCGGGCCCGGGTGGGGTCCAGCGGCCGTACCGTCCGGCGGCGCCGCCGCGCCGCTGCCAGCCGTGCCGGCGCAGCAGGGCGCTGAGGACGGCGGGGTCGACCTCGTCGGCTTCCGGGGCACGGTCCCACACCGTGTCGTCCACGGGATGCGGTCGTACCGCCCGCAGGTGTTCCTCGACCGAGCGGTGCCTCATGGCCTGCCTCCCGTCCCGACCCGCGTCATGATCTCGCACAGCGCCCGGTCGTCGAAGATGCGCGAGGTCGGTATGCGCACGGTGGTCCGGGTCCTGCCGGTGATCGCGTGACCGGCGAGGTTGACCCAGTAGCAGCAGTGCCGCAGGTCGAGCCGGTCGTGGCTGGCGCGCAGCCAGTCGTCCTGGGAACGCGGGACGAGCATCACGACCAGGATCTTGTGCACCGAGACCGGTGTGCGGGCGAGCTTGCGCAGATGGTCGTTGTCGAGCGTGAAGGAGAAGGAACGTCCCGGCGGGTTCGGCGGGATCTGGTAAGTGCACTTGAGCTGCACTTTTATCGTGACCTCGTCGTCCACCGTGTGCCCGGGCGAGCCGTGACTGACGTGCCAGTCGATGCCGTTGTCCGGAAAGGGTTGCGACAGCGAGCAGCCGGCCGCGGCGGCGACGGCGTGCAGATAGCCCACCTGCAAGGTTTCCATGCAGGCGGTGGTGGCGAGCGATCCGCGATGGGGTGCCGTCCGTTCGGGCAGCAGCCCGCCCCGCTCGGGCTGCGCTATCACCATGACCAACAGCCTTCCAAGTTCAGGTGTATCCCTGTGCCGGGTCGCTGAACTGCAAAGACCCGTACTCCTGTTGTCTCCTTCCGGCGTACGGCGCAAACAGCCCGGGTATCACCAAACAGGCAGAAGACGGTACGTCAGCTGCCGTGGGTGAACGAGGAGTTGTGTACGTATGACGTGCTGGTACGAGGGCCCGTTGGCCGCGTTCGACACGGAGACCACGGGCGTGGATGTGGAGACCGACCGGATCGTGTCGGCCGCCGTCGTCGTCCAGGACGCCCCCGGTACCCGTCCCCGGGTGACCCGGTGGCTGGTGAACCCGGGGGTGCCGGTGCCCGAAGGAGCGACGGCGATCCATGGACTGACGGACGAACACCTTCAGCGCAACGGCCGCTGGCCTGCGCCGGTGATGCATGAGATAGCCGACGAGTTGGCCGAACAGGCGGCCATGGGGCGCCCGTTGGTGGTCATGAACGCACCGTTCGACCTGACCCTGCTGGACCGCGAGCTGCGCCGCCATCGCGCGTGCTCGCTGGACCACTGGTTCGAGTCGACGGCGCTACGGGTGCTGGACCCCCGGGTCCTGGACAAACACCTGGACCGCTACCGCAAGGGCCGCCGCACCCTCACCGACCTGTGCACGCACTACGGCGTCACGCTGGAGGGCGCACACGACGCGGGCGCGGACGCGTTGGCCTCCCTGGAGGTGGTACGAGCCCTGGGCCGCCGCTTCGCGACCCGACTGGAGCGCCTGTCCCCCGCCGAACTGCACACCCTGCAGTCGACCTGGCACGCGGCACAGGCCCGAGGCCTCCAGGCGTGGTTCGCCCGCAGCGGCACCCCGGAGTCGGTGGACCAATCATGGCCACTACGCCCGGAGTTGGACGCGGCGGCCTGACCGAACGGGGCGCCGGAACCGGCGCCCCGCACTTCACCAGGAGCCGCCGCCCGAGACACGAAAAAACCGGCCCGCTGATGCGGACCGGCCTTTCCCGGTGGGCGATACTGGGTTCGAACCAGTGACCTCTTCGGTGTGAACGAAGCGCTCTCCCACTGAGCTAATCGCCCGGGAACGCACCGAACAATACAGGCCCCCGCCGGTTTCCTTCAAACCGCTTCCGTCAGTCCGCGCCCAGGTGTGCGAGGAGCCCGCGCTGTCCGGCCCGCATCATCAGCGCGTGGTTGAGGCGGAACACCGGCCGCCCGGGCACGGCGAACCACTTGAGCAGCGGCCGGTTCAGGTCGACCTCCTGCTCGTAGCGGGCGAGCGTGCCGGAACCGTCGGCCGTGAGCGTCCAGCGCGCCCAGCCCGCCAGATCGCCGGTCATCGCGATCTCCAGCACCCCGGCGACCGGATCGCGCCGCACCTCCCGCGCGGTGAAGGTGAGGGCGTACGGCAGGCTCGCGCGGATGCGGATGACGCCGGTCGTGTCGTCGATCTGGTGCACCTCGCGCACCTGCGGCCACCAGCGGGGGTACTCCTCGGCCCGCTCCAGGACCGGGTACACGACGGCGGGCGGCGCGGGCAGGGACCACCGGGCACGGAAGCGGTAATGGGTCCAGTCCATGGCGGAAGTCTGCCCGGGCGCGGGCCATCTACGGACATCTGAGTACGTTTTGAGTACGCGCACTCATGCCGTACGACGTGACGGGCGCCACACTCCGAGGCATGACGCACATTCCGCACCCGGCCGAGGAGTTGCGGCTCCTGGACGCCGAGCTGCGCCAACTGGACGCCCGTCGCTCGCAGTTGCTGCACCGGCGGGCCTGGCTGATCACGCTGTTGCAGCCGGCCCGGCCCGCGCCCGCGCCCCTGATGGCGCCGCCCGCATCTCCGACCCGGCCGGAGGCCACCGCGCCGGGGGTGCAGAACGTGCTGCTCCTGCTCGGCGGCATGCTGCTCACCCTCGCGGCGATGGCGTTCACGCTGGTCAGCTGGGGGAACCTGGGGATCGCGGGCCGGGCCCTGGTGCTCGGCGCGGTGACCCTGGCGGCGCTCGGCGCACCCGTCGCGCTGTTGCGGCGGGGCCTGCGTTCCACGGCCGAGTCGGTCGCGGGCCTCGGTCTCGTCCTGACGGTGCTGGATGCCTACGCGCTGCACGAGGTCGCGTTCCCGGACGGGGACGGCGTGGCGTTCGCGGCGGTCGCGTCGGTGGTACTGGCGGTGGTGTGGACGGCGTACGGCCTCGGGACGGCGGCGCTCCCGAGCCGGGCCGCGACCGGCACGCGACCGGCCACCGAACCCACCCCACCCATCGCCTCACCGACTCTTCTCCTCCCCCTCCCCGCCGCGCTCGCGGTCGCCCAACTCCCCTTGATTCTCTGGGCGATCGCGGACGGCGGGGGCCCTCGCACGATCACGGCCGCGGTACTGCTGACCGCCGTGATCGACATGGTTGTCGCGCTTCGGGTCTCCCTCAAGGCCGTTCGTTTCGTCGCCGTCGGCGGTGCGTTCGGTATGGGTGGCTGGGGCGTGCTGGCGACCGGCGTGATCTCCCTGGACGCGGCCGGTCCGGGCGCCGCCGCCCGTGCGGCGGCGCTCTTCGCTCTCGCGGCGACGGGCGCGTTCGGCGCCGCGTGGCTCGCCACGGGCTCGGGACTCAGGACGAGTACGGCCACGGCGGGCGGCCTGCTCGTGGTCGCCGCGCTCGGTGGCATGCTGCGCGCGTCACTGCCCGCCGACTGGACGGTTCCCGGCTATCTGGCCTGTGGGCTCGCCCTGTTGGTGCTCGTGCGGGTCCGGCTCCCCGAGTCTGTGCGCCATGGTCTCGGCCGGGCCTCCGGTGTCGTCCAGGCGGGCGCGGTGTTGTGGACGGTGCCGGTCGTCGGTGTCACGCTGCTCGGTCCTGCCGCCTGGGTGTCGCACATCTGGTCCGGTGCGCCGGGCAACGCCCGTGACGCGGCGGCGATGGGTGCCTTCTGGCCGCCCCACACCGCCACGGTTCCCCTGGTTCTCGCCGCGGTCGCCGCGGTCCTTGCCGCTACGGTCCGTAGCGCCGAGTGGCGCCCCCAAGCGCTGACCACCGCCCTCGCCCTGACCTGGGCGACGGCACTCACCATCCTGACGACACTCCAACTGCCGTACAGCATCAGCCTGTTGGTGCAGGGCCTCGCGGTCATGGCCCTTCTCGCCCTCGCGCACCGCACCGCCACTGTCCTCGCCTTGGTCACCTCCCTCAGCCTGGCCGCCCTCTCGCTGGCTTCGGAGCCGGCCACGCTCGCCGTACTCGCGTCGCTGACCGCCCTGTTGGCGGGAGTCGCATGGCGGGGGCGTCCCGCACCGGTGTTCGCCGCCGCGTCCCTCGGGTACGCCGCGTCCCTCGGGTACGCCACGGCGTTCGCCTGCGCGGTGGGGGCCGCCCTCGACTGGCAGCCACAGCACATCGCGGTGCTGGTGCTGGTCGTA
The DNA here is from genome assembly GCF_040655155.1 of Streptomyces sp. NPDC050508. Taxonomy (NCBI): domain Bacteria; kingdom Bacillati; phylum Actinomycetota; class Actinomycetes; order Kitasatosporales; family Streptomycetaceae; genus Streptomyces; species Streptomyces sp. NPDC050508. Next base: position 387,886 of record NZ_JBFAJJ010000005.1, on the reverse strand, counting down.
CCGGCGGCTGCCGCGCTGCTCGCGGCACGCCTCACCGACCAGGTCACGACGACGGCCGTCGAGATCACGGGCGCCGTCGCGGGCTTGGTCGCGATCGGCCTCGCGTCGGCCGAACTCCCCATGCTGGCACTGGTGTTGTCCCTGTGCGGGGTGATCGCGGCAGGCACGGCGCTACGACCCGAGCGCAGGAACGTCGGCTACGCGGCCGCCGCCCTGTTCATCCTGGCCGGCTGGGTACGGCTGGCCGCGTGGGACGTCGGCAGCCCCGAGGCATACACGCTGCCCGTGACCGTCCCCGCGCTGTTCGTCGGGGCGCTGCGCAGGCGCCGCGACCCGAGCGCCACGTCCTGGACGGCCTACGGCCCCGGGCTCGCCGTCACGCTCGCGCCGAGCCTCGTCGCGGCCTGGGCCGACGCGCACTGGACGCGCCCGCTGCTGCTGGGCACCGCCGCGCTGCTGGTCACGCTGATCGGCGCGAGGCATCGCCTCCAAGCGCCGCTCGTCCTCGGCGGCACCACCCTCGTCCTGGACACACTGCACGAACTGGCCCCGTACATCGCCCAGGTCGTCGGCGCGCTGCCCCGCTGGGCACCTCCCGCCCTCGCCGGAGCCCTGCTGCTCGCACTCGGCGCGACGTACGAGCAGCGGATCCGGGACGCCCGACGGGTACGGGAGGTCCTGGGGAGGATGAACTAGCCCTGTACTAGGGCATCTTGTCGCCGAGCAGGGCCAGGTTCTCGATGGCGGCGAGGCCGTACAGCGCGGTGTCGTTCGAGGACACCCAGGCCGCCTCGCTGCCCGGGACGAGGGTGACCGGGCCGTTCAACGCCTCCGTCTTCCACGGCGAGGACTCCATATAGCCGTCCGAGCTGTAGAACTTCGTCCACGCCCGCTTGGCGAGCGTCGCGTCGCCGAGCTGTACGGCGGCGTAGGCGTCGAGGCGCGAGTGGCCCTGGAAGAGCAGCAGGGTGCCGAAGTTGGAACCGTAGCGTGCCGCCTGTTCCGTCTTGGAGGCGTTGAAGTAGCGGCAGTAATCCATGTACACCTCCTTGAACTTGGGCATGTCGACCAGGTAAATCAGCTCCGCGCACAGCTCGTTGAGACCGAAGACCGCCGAGAGGTGCGAGACGGAGACCACGGGCGCGGCGGCGACGGCGAACTTGCCTGTGTCGAGGTCGTACAGCCCACTCCCCTGCACAAATCCGTTGGGCTGGGCGGCGATTGTCTCCATGGTCGACAGCACACGCGCCTTGGCCTTCTCCCACTTGGGGCCCCTGCGTTCCCACTCGGTCAGCCACGCCGACACCAACCCGCTCCAGTCCGTGCCGAATCCGATCGACAGGGCGTGCCGGTCGGGGGTGTACGGCGCGGTGCGGATCTTGCGGATCGGGTCGAGGACGAGGAAGGTCTCGTCGGAGTCGACGTTGGCGGCCATGAGGTCGCCGACGCGTTCGTCGGCGGTGAGGAAGTAGTAGTAGCGCCGGTAGGTGGTGTTGGCGATGCGCTGCTGCTTGGCGCTGTCGGCGTAGTGCTGCACGCCGTGCCGGGTGCCCAGGCCCGCCCACTGGCCGAGGTGGTAGACGTCGACCTCGCCGGTGTGCCGGGTGAGTGCCTCGGCGAAGCGGAAGATGTCCGAGCGGCCCGAGCGGATGTACGCGAACCAGAGCCAGATGTCGGGCGACAGCTCGGAGTTGTCCCAGGCGTAGCCCCCGATGTCGTACCGCCACTGGTGGCGCACGGTGTCGTACGAGTGCATGAAGTCGCCGTAGTCCCAGAAGCCGTACCAACGGCGTTGCGCCACCTGGCCCTTGTAGTAGGTGAAGAGGAAGTCGAGGTGGTCCTCGATCTTCGCCTTGGCGGTGGTGGAGCGGTCGGGCTCGGAGTAGAGACCGGGGCCGAACACCCTGGATTTGATGAGTTGCTGGGGTGGAGCGGCGAGTTGGGGCAACACCCTTACTGCTTCGACCTGTTGGGCGAGGGTCTCAGGTGTCGGGGTGAACTCGTTGGCCCAGAAGAGGAGTTCGGAGGTGCGGGCGATGCCGTACGGGGTGCCGAACTCGGGTTCGTAGTCCTCGTAGGTGATTTCGAGGCCTTCGAGCTGCTTGGCGTACGTGTCCTGGCCCATGCCGTCGTGGTAGAAGCGCAGGTCCATCGGCTGGGCCTCGGGCGACCAGAGCCAGAGGGTGACCTCGGCCTCGTCGGTGTGGGCGTCGCGGATGTCGAGCTGCGCGGGGAACTTCTCCCAGAAGTCCCGCAGCCCGAAGGAGAATCCGCCGCTCACCCCACCGACGTACCCGAATCCGGAGGCGTGTCCGCCACCGCCGGCCGGGATCCAGCCGTAGCCCTTGGTGGTGCGTTTGCGCAGGGTGAAGCCGTCGGCGGAGAGCTGGGAGAGGGTGTAGTCGCCCCACTTGGGGATGTACTGGAGGCGGCTCGTCACGCGCTGGTCCCAGGTGGAGGGGTCGGCCAGCTTCTGCCCCGCGTACTGGGCCGCCTGGACGGTCGCGCCCGGGTCGCGGCGCAGGCCGGTGATGCCCTGAACTGCCTCTCTCAGCAGGCCAGTTCCCTCACCGCCGATGCGGACGTGCCGGTCGTAGGCCGCATCTCTCATCGGCACGGTGAAACGGACGCCGAGCCCTCGGATGAAGTCGCCGCTCGCCTTGCCCGGTTCCACCGTGCCGTCGAAGGTGATCGTGTGGACCATGCGGAAGGAGTCGGCGCCCGCGTAGAAGTAGAGGCGAATCGAGAACGGCAGCCAACTCCGGCTGCCCTTACGGTGTTTGCCGTCGATGCGGACAACGGCGCGGACCGGGCCGTCCTGCTCGACAGTGACCTCGCCGATCGTCCCGTCGAAGCGCTCGGTCTTCACCGAGCCCTGGTCCTCGTCCTCGATCTCGGGCTGGCGGATGAGGACGAGACGGCCGTTCTTCGCGATCTCCGTGCCGCCCCGGGTGACCGACTTGATGAGCGTCGAACCGTTCTTGCCGATCTTCGCGGTGATGACCCCGGTCGAGACGTCGACGGTGCCGCCGCTCTTGTCGACGGTGACCTTCTTGTCGGAGGCGGCCATGTCCCCGGCGGTGAGGGTGAGCTTGCCGGAGCCCGAACTCACCGCGTGCGCCGTCCACTTGAGCGATCCGTCCGGCCAGTAGGCGATCGGCCAGGACTGCACCGGCACGGCCGTACCCTCGGCGTCCGTCAGCGCGAAGGTCTGGTCCTCCTGATAGGTGCCCATCGGCCACGGCACTCCGACCGTCGAACCGGGTGCGGCGCCGAGACCGCCGTCCTCCAGCCAGTCGAGGGTCACCGGGTCATCGTCGGCCGCCGCGGCTCTGGGCGCGGCCTGGGCATCCTTCGCTCCTAGCGCCCAGCTGAACTGCGCGGCGGCTCCGGCGACGGCCGCCGCCTTGAGGAGAGACCTGCGGGGAATGGGGGACATGGCTTTCCTTTCCGTGCGGGAGGCTTTCTTCACATGCGACATGCGATATGCGACCGATCAGGGGCATGACAGATAGAGGTGCGGCGCTCCGGACACGCCGACCTCGTGCGAGGCACCGCCCACCCGTCAGCGGTGCCGGTACCGCTCCTCCACGGCGACGGCCGCCGCGGCGACGGCCCCCAGCACGGGGACCGCCAACGGTGCGATGAGCAGGGCGGAACAGCCGACGAGGACCAGCCCGCCGACGAGCAGGAAGGAACCGGCCGGGTCGAGGACCGTACGGCGACCGGCCTCGGCGAGCAGCGCCCGCCAGCTGTCCCCCGGCGCCCAGACGGCCGCCGCGCGCATCCCGGCGACGACGATCCCGAGCAACGCGAACACCCCGACCGCACCTACGAGTTGCCCACCGGGCAGCCCGGCGCGCACAGCCTGGACGTCCACCCATACGGCGGCCGCCGCGCCCCACCCGGCAACGCCGACGATCCACCCGCCACGCATCGCAGCCCGGACGTCCGCGACGAACTCCCGCCAGCCACCGCCCATATGACCCGTGCGATGCCTCAAGTGCCGTGCCCCGGCAGCGAATGCGGCGGGATAGGTGACAACCCCCGCCGACGCGACGGCGATCCACACCCCGGTGAGCAGACATTCGGCGAAGACCCCGAACCGCTCGGCGAAGACCGACTCCCTGCGTACCTTCACGCGCGCTTCGGCCACCGTCTCAGCCCTTCAGTCCGGAGGTCGCCATACCGTCGATCAGGTACCGCTGGAAGGCGAGGAAGAACAGCAGCACCGGCAACAGCGCGACGAGCGACATCGCGATCATGCCGCCGTAGTTCGCGGCCACGCCGTCCGAGTCGCGGAACATCATCAGGCCCAGCGAAACGGTGTATTTGCCGGGCTCGTTGAGGTAGATCAGCGGGCCCATGAAGTCGTTCCAGGCGTTGATGAAGGTGAAGATCGCGCTGGTGATGAGCGCGGGCCGGCACAGCGGCAGCACGATCGACCAGTAGATGCGCAGATGTCCGCAGCCGTCGAGCCGGGCGGCCTCGTCCAGTTCCTTGGGCAGGTTGCGCATGAACTGCACCATGAGGAAGACGAAGAAGGCCTCGGTCGCCAGGTACTTGCCGATCAGCAACGGGACGTAGGTGTTGACCAGTTGGAGCTTCTGGAACATCACGTACTGCGGGATCAGGAGCACGTGGTACGGCAGCAGGAGCGTGCCGATCATCAGCGAGAAGAGCAGGTTGCGGCCGGCGAACCGGATGCGGGCGAAGGCGTAGGCCGTCAGGGAGCAGGAGATGAGGATGCCGACGACCGAACCGAGGGCGTAGAAAAGGGAGTTCTGGAAGAAGGTCCAGATCGAGATGTCGGCGATGCCCTTGGCCAGGCCCTTGAAGTTGGCGAGGATCGGGTGCCCGGGGAACAGTTGCAGGTTGTTGATGACGTCCTTGCTCGGCTTGAACGAGGCGCCGATCACCCAGACGACCGGGTAGAGGACGACAGCGAGGACGGCCAGCGCACCGACGTGCCAGACGAGCGAGCCGGTGCGCCTGCGCCCCAGCCCCGGGGACTTCGTGGCGGTGGTGACACTCATCGGGCGCCTCATCGAGTGACTCATCGCGCGTCCTCCTCGTAGTGCACCCACTTCTTCTGCGACCAGAAGAGGACGGCCGTCACGAGCGCCACGGCGAGCAGTAGCATCCAGGCCATCGCGGACGCGAAGCCCATCTGGGCGTTCTTGAAGCCCTGTTGGTAGAGGTAGCAGGTGTAGACGAGCGTGGCGTCGGCCGGTCCGCACTGGGAGTTGGAGACGACGTACGCCGAGCCGAAGATCTGGAAGGAGTGGATGGTCTCCAGCAGCACGTTGAAGAACAGCACAGGGGAGATCATCGGCAGCGTGATGTTCCAGAACCGGCGGAAAGGCCCGGCCCCGTCCATCGCAGCCGCCTCGTACAGCTCCCTCGGCACCTGCTTGAGCCCGGCGAGGAAGATGACCATCGGCGCGCCGAACTGCCACACGGTGAGCGCGACCAGGGAGTAGAGGATCCAGTCGGGGTCACCGACCCAGCCACCGACATGGGAGCCGAAGAGGGACTGCGTACGGTCCACTACGGCGCCGTCGGAGAAGAGTGTCCGCCAGACGAAGCCGATCGAGACGCTCGCGCCGATGAGCGAGGGGGCGTAGAAGGCGGCCCGGTAGAGGGCCTGGCCGCGGCGGCTCTGGGCGAGCAGCATGGCGACGCCGAGGGCGAGCAGCAGTTTCAGCGGGGTGCCGATGACGACGTATTTCGCCGTCACCTCTACCGACTTCTGCCACCTCGGGTCGTCGAACATCCGGGTGAAGTTGTCGAAGCCGATCCACTTCGGGCTGTCGAAGAGGTTGTAGTCGGTGAACGCGAAGTAGAGGGAAGCGACCATGGGGCCGGCGGTCAGCAGCAGGAAGCCGGCGATCCACGGGGACATGAAGAGGTAGCCGGCGAGGTTCTCGCGGCGCCCCCGCCGTTTCTTGGCGGCGGGGGCGGCGGAGCGGGTCTGCCGGGTGTCGGGCGGAGCGTCGTCGACGAGCGTCACGGCGGTTCCCATCAGGCGGAGAAGGCGGCCTGCGCCTCGGAGAAGAACTGCTTCACCGCGTCGGCGACCTTGGTCTTGCCCAGCGCCATGTCCCCGCCGATGCGGAGGAAGGCGGACTCGGCCGTGTCGGCGCCGGACGGGTGCGGGGTGATCGTCCCGAGGACGCCCGCCTTGGCGGTGTCCACCTCGTACTGGGCGATCTCCTTCTGTACGGCGTCGGTCGGCTTGAACGCGTCGTACTGGTCGGTGGTCGCCAGGATGCCCCGGTCGTAGCCCATGATCTTGCCGACGGCGGGGTCGTGGACCATGAAGTCGATGAACTGGGCGACTTCCTTGGGGTGCTTGGTGTGTGCGGAGCCGCTGAGCATCAGGGAGGCGAGGTACTGGCCGGTGTCCTTGCCGTCGGTGGTGGGGATCGGCGCGAGGCCGTAGGTGCTGTTGCCCTCGGCCGAGTAGCGGACGGTGAAGTTGTCCCAGGTGAATTCCGAGGCGCCGTGTCCTGCCGAGAGCGAGGACTTGGGGGTGTCCTGGGCGACGACCTTCGGGGAGGTGACGATCCCGGCCTTGACCCGGCCGTACCCGTCCGTCCACCACTCCGTCAGATCTGACTCCTCGAAACCGAGCCCGTCCTTGGTGAAGAACGCCTTGCCGTTCTGCCGGAGGTAGAGGTCGTACAGGTACATGATGCTGAAGTAGCCCGTGTCCCCGGGGACTTCGGTCTTGTCGTGGATCGTCTTGAGGGCCTTGAAGTACTCGTCCCAGGTCCAGCCCGCCGTGGGGTCGACGCCCGCCTTCTCGTAGACCTTCTTGTCGATGACCAGCGCCATGGTGTTCGAACCGACCGGAATACCGAGCTGCTTTCCGTCGACCTCGCCGACCTTGGTGACGCCCGCGCGGAAGTGATCCAGGCTCAGATTCCCTGCGTCGATCTGGGACTTGAGATCGAGCAGGACGCCTCTCTTGTCGTACTTCCGAAGAAATCCGACGGCGTTCTGGAATACGTCCGGTGGATTTCCGCCCGCGGCCTGCGTCTGGAACTTCTCCCAGAAAGAGAGGTAGTCCTGAAAGTCCGTCTTCACCTTGATCTTCGGATACTTCTTCTCGAAGAGAGCGATGGACTGATTGATCTTTTTCGCCCGCTCCTCGGCACCCCACCACGAGTAACGGATCGTCACCGTCCCGTCCGCGGACGTCCCGTCGTTCCCACCGCATCCCGTCGCGGCCAGCCCCAGCGTCACCGCCGAGACCCCGGCGACCTTCAGGACCGTACGCCTCTCCACATTCGTGCGGGTTCCCATGATGGGCCCTCCCCGTAGCGTCGTTGCCACCTGCATGAATCGTTTCAAGTAAGCGCTTGCTGGCACAAGTTACGGAGGCCCTCGGGGTGCGTCAATGATTCGGACAGGAATTTCTTGTGGACCGGCTGAGCGCTACGACGGCGCCGCCGGGCGCGTTGCGGAAGCGACGGGACGGACACCGCAGGTGAGGCGTGCGCGATCGGTCGGCCGAACAGGAAGCGGCCCGCCGCACTCCGGTTCCGACCGGCCGAAAAGCGCCTGGGCGATGAGGAGTTGACCCCGCGCCTCGGCGGGCGAACGCCGACGACCCGCCTGTGTATCACAGGCGGGCCGTCGGTCCGGGTGGGCGATACTGGGTTCGAACCAGTGACCTCTTCGGTGTGAACGAAGCGCTCTCCCACTGAGCTAATCGCCCGGGCGCACGGAGAACATTACCCCATGTCAGCGGGTGCCTCCGACCAGCACGGGGAGGCACCCGGACGCCGTCGGCAGGTCACTGGTCCTTGATCTTCCAGGGCATCACGACGCCGAACTTCCAGACGTAGACACCGACAAGAGCGACCACGATCACCAGGCCGATCGAGGTCAGGACGATGTTGCGGCGGCGCACCTCGGGGTCGAGCGCGCGCTGTGCCGCCTCGGTGACCTTGCGTTTCGTCCAGCGGAGCACGAGCTGGGCCCAGACGAACTCGGTCGCCCAGATCGCCATGCCGGCGAAGATCACGACCCAGCCGGGTCCCGGCAGCGGCAGCATGACGATGCCGGCGACCACGACCGCGAGGCCGATGACGAAGACGCCGACCTGCCAGCTCAGATGCAGCGCGCGGCGTGCCTTGATGAATTCCGGCGCCTTGGAACCGAGCCCTTGCTCGTCCTGCGCCCCGCCTGCTCTCGCCTTGTCCGGCGTCTCGTCGGCCGCCCCGTCCGGCGCCACGGCGACCTCACCCGGCTCGTCACTCCCCGTATTCATACGGACAAACCCTACCCGAGTGAAACCGGTCACCGGAATGGCCGCACCGAGCGATCGAGCTCTCGGCCGGAAGAGTTACATAAAGGCACGCAAAACACTCAGAGGGGTTTACAACGGCACCGTAGGTGGCATGTCGATTTCGCCGACGTGCGAATCCCCGAGCGCACACTGAGCGAAAGGCCCTGGCGCTTATGAACACCACGGTCAGCTGCGAGCTGCACCTGCGCCTCGTTGTGTCGAGCGAGTCATCCCTGCCTGTCCCCGCAGGCCTGCGGTACGACACGGCCGACCCCTACGCCGTGCACGCCACCTTCCACACCGGAGCCGAGGAAACCGTCGAGTGGGTGTTCGCCCGCGACCTTCTCGCGGAGGGCCTCCACCGACCCACCGGTACCGGCGACGTCCGTGTCTGGCCATCCCGTAGTCACGGTCAGGGCGTCGTCTGCATCGCGTTGAGCTCTCCCGAGGGCGAAGCCCTGCTGGAGGCTCCCGCACGGGCCCTGGAGTCCTTCCTGAAGCGGACGGACGCAGCCGTGCCACCTGGTACGGAACACCGGCACTTCGACCTGGATCAGGAGCTGTCGCACATCCTGGCGGAGAGCTAGAGCGAGGCCCCGACGAACCAAGTCCGACGCCGTCCGAACTCGGGGAGACGGCTCGGGCCTGGACAACCGCATATGGCACACACCGGCGCCGTCGCCGCGATTCGTCGCGGGGGCGGCGCCGGTGCGCGTGGTGACCCGGACCCCGGCAACTCTCCGTGGTCCGGGGAACCCCGAGGGGCACGCTGGCGTTCATAGAGGCATGGGGCCGTCCTCCGGGAAGCCACTACCATCGGCCAGCATCGGCGGGCGCCCGCCCGACCCCCAGGCCAGGGAGCGAAACGTGCTGATCACCCACGACACCCGGTGTGCCCTCGACACCGTGGTGGATCTGGTGAACACCGCACCGGAGGACGCCGCGGCGCCGGACGGACTGTCGGACGTCTCGCTGCTCGCGGATTTCGTACGAAACCACGAGATCAGCGATGTCGGAGTGCTGTCGGAGTTCGACCTCTCCGCCGTGCGCAAGATCCGCGGCCTGTTCACCGCGGTCTTCTCGGCCACGGACCCCCGGACCGCCGCCGGGCTGATCAATGACCTGATCGCCGCCGCGGGCACCACCCCCCGCCTCACGGACCACGACGGCTACGACTGGCACGTGCACTATTTCGCGCCCGGCGCCTCGGTCGCCGACCATCTCGCCGCCGACTGCGGGATGGCGCTCGCGTTCTTCGTGGTGGCCGGCGAGCAGGAGCGGCTGCGCCGCTGCGAGGCCCCCGACTGCCGACGCGCCTTCGTCGACCTCTCCCGGAACCGCTCACGCCGGTACTGCGACAGCCGGACCTGCGGAAACCGACTGCACGTGGCCGCGTACCGGGCCCGGCGCAAGGAAGCGGCGGGCTGACACCCGGCGCACATCGATGAGGTCGTGGCCCCCGACGGGTGACGTCGGGGGCCACGAGTACGGCTCACAGCATCAGCAGGTCGTGCAGCGAGGCCATGAGCAGCAGACACCCGATCACCGCAAGGAAGATCATCAGCGGTGGCTGGGAAAGGGCGAAAAGGCACCCGCGCGGCTCGTCCTTCGGCGGCGCGGCGTCGCTCTGTGTCGTGTCCAGCATCTCGCCGCGATGATGACGCAGTGGAGACCCCTGACGCGATCAACACGCCCGATAAGAGAGGGAGTTCGCCGAATTCCGTGATGTCCGTTTCGACTCGCGTCGAGTCCTGAACGCTTACCGGCGGACCCGGCTCGCTCTGTGTCGTTTCAGTCGCTGCCCGACCGTCATATGCCGTGCTTCTTCAGGATGGCCTCGATGTCGCTGAAGTCGTCCCCGCTCTTGGCACGGGGAGCGGCCGCGGGCCGGGTCGCAGGGCGCGTGGCCGGGCCCAGGGAAGGCGCGGAGGCGGTCGGGGCCACCGCGTCCGGCTGGGCCGAGGCTCGGGCCGCCTTGCGTTCCTTACGGGTGCCGCCACGGCGGCGCTCCAGGGCACGGGTGCCCGTGAAGAGCAGCCAGGCACCGCCCAGTACGACGAAACCCGCCCAGGCCATGGGACTGAACGCGGTGTCGGCCGCCCAGCCGACGACCCCGGTCATCACCAGGCCGACGGGCACCAGCGAATAGGCGGCGATACGGGCGGCGGAGAGAAAACGCTTGCGGTACGCCGTGACCGCCGCGATGCCCAGGCCGGCCGCGGAGACGGCGGAACAGACGGTCTCGGCAATCATCCGGTCCTCCAGGCATGGTTCGGTCGGGCAGGTCGTACTTCGTCCCTTCCATCCTGCACCGTCCGGTCCCCGTGATGCCATGCCCCGGTCGGACATCAGGGACATCTCCGGGTCGCATCCTCCCCAGGTGCCGGTCGGCGTCATACGTATGCGGTCCGTGGTGGTCCCGGTTGGGGCGGTGCGGCCGGGACTGGGAGACTGGTCCCATGAGTGACCTCTCCTCCGCGCGCACCCCCGTCCTCGACATCTGGTGCGAACTCCAGTGCCCGGACTGCCACACCGCCCTGGACGACCTGCGCGCCCTGCGGGCCCGCTACGGCGACCGGCTGGAACTGCGGCTGCGGCACTTCCCGCTGGAGAAGCACAAGCACTCCTTCGCCGCCGCGCAGGCCGCCGAGGAGGCGCTGGAGCAGGGGCGGGGCTGGGAGTACGTCGAGGCCGTGCTCGGCCGGGTCGCGGAGCTGGACCGTAAGGGAGAACCCTTCCTGGTCGAGGTGGCCGGTGAACTCGGCCTGGACGCCGACGAGTTCGACACCGCCCTCATCGACGGCCGGCACATCCTGATCGTCGACGCCGACCAGGCCGAGGGCAAGGCCATCGGCGTGACCGGCACCCCGACGTACGTCATCGGCGGCGAGCTTCTCGACGGCAGCAAGAGCCAGGAAGGGCTCCGCGCCCGCATCGAGGAGATCGCCGACCGGCTGCTCGCCGAGGGCGAGTGACCCTCGGGTCAGGCGTCAGAGCAGGTTCTTGTACAGGTGGTAGGTGACCGTCTCGTAGCCGAGTGACTCGTAGAGCCGCTCGGCGGGGGTGTTGCCCTCGAAGACGTTCAGCCGGATGGTCGGCAGACCGGCCGCGACGCCCTGCGCCTCGGCCAGGAGCATCAGGGTGCGGCCATGACCCCTGCCCCGATAACGCGCGTCGGCCTCGACCTTGTAGACGAAGGCCTTGCCGTCACGGGGGGCCACCCAGAGGGTGCCCACCGCGGTCCCTTCGTGCTCCAGGACGCTGAAGAGCATGCCCGCGGTGGCCAGTCCATCGGGGAGCAACGTGGCGTTGCTCCGCAGCGCTCTGGCCCGGGCCTCGGCCTCGGGCACTCCGCGCTCGGTCCAGCTCGCGGTGAAGCTCTTCGTCTGGAGTTCCTCCCAGGGGCCGTACTCCTCCTGGGTCATGGGCCGGCTCCGGCTCCCCGCAGGCAGCTCGGGCGCGGTGCCGCCGAGCGGCTTCTCCATGTGGCGGTTGCGTACGACGTAGCCGAGGGCCGTCGCCACCTTCAGCGCCGTCTCCGCCTCCGCGGGCACGGATGCCTCGATCCGCGCGCAGCCCCAGCCACGCGCCACCTCCTCGGCGGCGAGCGCGGCCACTGTGCCACGGCCGCGCCGACGGTCCGGTTCCTCGATGTTCAGGTCCAGGATCCGGGCCACCGAGGCATCGGAACCGGGACTCGTGCCGAGGTGTATCGCGCCAACGGAACGGCTGTTCACACACACCTGGTAACGGCGTGAACGCGTCCCGTCGGCCTCGCGCTGAAGCGGCTCGGTCGGCCGCAGGGTCGTGGTCATCAACTGTGTTCTACCCGAACTGGAACCCCAGGTCAGCCTCTTAAATGAGGCGCTTACGGATCAAGGTCGTCGCCCGACCGCTCGTCGAACACGCGCATGATCTTGGCCGTCATCGGCCCCGCCACGCCCGGGAGTTGGCGCTCGTCGACCAGGTGGACGGCCTGTACGTCGCGCAGCGAGGACGTCAGGAAGACCTCGTCGGCGCGCTCCAGGACGTCGAGCGGCAGGTCGGTCTCCTTGGCACCGGTCCATTCGACGGTCAGGGCCCGGGTGATGCCGGCGAGACAGCCGGAGGCGACCGGCGGGGTGTGGATCTCGCCGTCCAGGACGACGAAGATGTTCGACCCGGTGCCCTCGCAGAGTTGGCCGACCGTGTTGGCGAACAGGGCCTCGGAGGCGCCGTGTTGGTGGGCGCGGGCGAGGGCGACGACGTTCTCGGCGTAGGAGGTCGTCTTGAGGCCGGTGAGGGCGCCGCGTTCGTTGCGGGTCCAGGGGACCGTGACGGCGGCCGTGGAGTCGGGGCGGCGCTTCGCCTCGCCGAGGGCGACCACGAGGGTCGGGCCGTGCTCGCCGCGGTCGGAGCCGAGGGGGCCATGGCCGCCGGTGTACGTGATCCGCAGCCTGCCGAGCGGCATCGGGTTGGCGTCCAGGACGGCCGCGCAGCCTCGGCGGACCTCGTCCAGGTCGGGGTCGGGCAGCCCGAGGCCGCGCGCGGAGCGGGTCAGCCGGTCGAGATGCCGGGTCAGCGCGAACGTCCTGCCGTCCGTCGCCTTCACCGTCTCGAAAATGCCGTCGCCCACGGTCAGTCCGTGGTCGAAGACAGAGACACGGGCGGACTCGATGTCCTGCAGCCCGCCGTCGAGCCAGATCTTCATGAAAGAGCCCCTCCGCTCACCTCGTACGCTCCCGACGCTATCGCGAGCAGCCGTGACGCCTTCAGCTCGGTCTCCCGCCACTCCCCCTCGGGGTCCGAGCCCCAGGTGATGCCCGCGCCGGTGCCGAAGCGCAGCATCCCGTCGGTGCGGTCGATCCAGAACGTGCGGATACCGACGGCCAGTTCGCCGGTCCCCCGGTCCGCGTCGACCCAGCCGATGCCCCCGCAGTAGGGGCCCCGGGGCGCGGTCTCCAGGGCGTCGATGATGCGCAGGGCGCTGGACTTGGGGGCGCCGGTGACACTCCCGGGCGGGAAGGCGGCGGCCAGCAGTTCCGGCCAACCGGCAGCGACGGGCAGCTCTCCTCGTACCGTCGACACGAGGTGGACCAGACCCGGATGCTTCTCCACGACGCACAGGTCCGGGACGGTCACGCTCCCCGTGGCGCAGACGCGGCCGAGGTCGTTGCGGACCAGGTCCACGATCATCACGTTCTCGGCGTAGTCCTTCTGCAGCAGGTCCGCCTCCGTCCGCCCGGTGCCCTTGATCGGGCCCGACTCGACGACCCGGCCGGAGCGGCGCAGGAAGAGTTCCGGGGAGGCGGTGGCTATCTCCACGCCGTGGGCGGGCAAGCGGATCGTTCCTGCGTACGGCGCCGGGTTGCCGCGTGCCAGCAGGGCGGTGAGGGCGTCCACGTCGGCGTCGGGGGCGACAGGTGCCGACAGGACGCGGCACAGGTTGGCCTGGTAGACCTCGCCGGCCGCGATGTGCTCCCGGATGCGACGGACGCCGGCGGTGTAGGCGGCACGGTCGAGGGAGGAGGTCCAGGCGTCGGTCGCGGGGCCGTGCCAGGCGCCGGGGACGGGTGCCGGGACCGGTTCGTGCCGTACGTCTCGGAAACGGGCGCAGGTCAGACGGCCCTCGAAGTCGGCCGCGACGGCCCAGAAACCGGTGGAGTCCAGGGCCGCGGGATCGCTGGTGACATCGAGGAGACCGGTAGCGACACGGCCGCCGAAACGGGCAAGAGGAACGAGGTCGGACACGCCGTCGAGTCTATGGCGGGTGTCTCACGGGTTGCCCGGCCATGTCCCCACGGGTGCCCTGACCATGTCTTCCTGTAGACGCAGGCCAGCACGCTGCACAAACGCGTTTTTGTGCTGGCCCCGGAATCCGCTAGAGTTCAACTCGTCGCCGCGACGCGCAAGCCGAGCGGAAACGACAAGCGGACGTAGCTCAGTTGGTAGAGCGCAACCTTGCCAAGGTTGAGGTCGCCAGTTCGAACCTGGTCGTCCGCTCGCAGGAAGTGGGGATCTTCCCGAACCCCCGCACTCCTGGTGGAGTGGCCGAGAGGCGAGGCAACGGCCTGCAAAGCCGTCTACACGGGTTCAAATCCCGTCTCCACCTCCAAGGACGATTAGCTCAGCGGGAGAGCGCTTCCCTGACACGGAAGAGGTCACTGGTTCAATCCCAGTATCGTCCACTGGTCCGCAAGGATCCCCGCGCGATTAGCTCAGCGGGAGAGCGCTTCCCTGACACGGAAGAGGTCACTGGTTCAATCCCAGTATCGCGCACGCACCGCCCACGATCCCCGGATCGTGGTCCCGAGGACGATTAGCTCAGCGGGAGAGCGCTTCCCTGACACGGAAGAGGTCACTGGTTCAATCCCAGTATCGTCCACACACCGAAGCCCCCGGCGCTCTCCGCGACCGGGGGCTTCTTCGTGTGCCGGTGTGTGCCGGTCAGCTGGAGAACAGCATGTGGCCGAAGCTCTTGTGGCGGTGGTGGCCGCCGTGACCGCCGTAGTGGCCACCGCCATGACCGCCGCCGTGCTGCGGGGCGCCCCAGGCGGGCGCGGACGGGGCCGGGTAGGCCTGCGGGCCCGGGGGCGGCGGGGCGGGCTGCTGCCACTGGGACTCCACACGGGTCAGCGCCTCAAGCTCGCCGTAGTCGAGAAAGATCCCCCGGCAGTTGCTGCACTGCTCGATCTGGACACCGTTGCGGTTGTACGTGTGCATCGGCGCATGGCACTTCGGACACTGCATGCTCGGCTCAACTCCTCGCCCGTCGGTACATCTTGGTGTTTCCCCAGGACAGACTCCGTCCGACCCCGGTCGGTTGCACCCTACTTCGCGAATCCGGGCGCCAACTCGGGCGGTACGGAACCCATTCGGTCACACGCGTCCACGACGGCCTGCTCCACCTCGTCGAGTGGCCGGCCGGCTGTGACTGCCTTGACGATCGCCAGGGCTGCGGTCTGCACGGTGAGGGCGCGGGCCGGGACGTCCAAGGCCGGCCAGGGGTCGCCGTCCGCGGGGACGGCCGGACCGCCCGCCGCGCGGTACGCGGCCAGGAAACGGGCCCACTCG
The DNA here is from genome assembly GCF_040655155.1 of Streptomyces sp. NPDC050508. Taxonomy (NCBI): domain Bacteria; kingdom Bacillati; phylum Actinomycetota; class Actinomycetes; order Kitasatosporales; family Streptomycetaceae; genus Streptomyces; species Streptomyces sp. NPDC050508. The sequence continues at coordinate 372,534 of NZ_JBFAJJ010000005.1, read as the reverse complement.
TCGGGCGGGAGCAGCTCGCAGGCGTACCAGGCGGCGGGGCGGGCGAGGTCCCAACCGGGGACTCCTACGCCCAGGTCGTCGACGTCGATCAGCAGCCAGGGTCCGTCGGGGGCCGGGTGCCGGACGAGCTGGCCGAGGTGCAGGTCGCCGTGGCAGAGGGTGGTGGTGTCGGGCTGGGGTGCCTCCGCACGGGCCCAGGCGGGGAGCAGGGTCCAGGCGCGCAGGACGGAGGTGGCTGCGGGGTGGGGGCCGGCCGCACGGAGCCGGGTGATCGCACGGACTGCCTTGAGGGGGCCTCGCATGGGTGGCAGCGGGGTCGGGGGTGGGGTGCGGTGGAGGCGGGCGAGGAGGGTGCCCGCCGCTTCCCAGGGGGCCGCGTCCGGGTCCTCCGGGTCGACGGGGGTGCCGTAGGGCCAGCAGGTCACCAAGCGGTCGTGCAGGTGGAGGGGGGTGGGGTCGAGTGGAGGCAGGAGGATGCCGGGGAGTCGTGCGGCCGTGGTGAGGCGGGCGGTGAGGTCGGTGGGGTCCGTGTTCGGGGCGTGGGCCTTCGCGACGGTGTCTTCGTGGCGGACGACTGTACCGTCGGGGCGGTCGGTGAGGGTGGTGGTTGCTCCGCACGGGCAGGGGGTGGTGCGCGCGTGGGCCGTGGTCCTGGCTCGGGCGGTGAGGTCGGAGAGCAAGGGGGTGCGGGGCATCGCGCTTCCTGGGGGCGGGCGGTGGGGGTTCGTCGCGAGCGTACGGGGTGGTGCGGTGGTGGGGTTCTACGGCGGGTTCGGGCGGCCTGTGCGGGTGGGTGGGCCTGGGGTTTTCGCCCCCGCCGCCCCTACCCGTCCCATCTCCAGGGGCTGCCGCCCCTTCGACCCCGCCTGGGGCTGCGCCCCAGACCCCCTTCGGCCTGAACGGCCTCGTCCTCAAACGCCGGACGGGCTGAAGGATGCCGGCCTGGGCTGAAAGGGGAACGCCGGACGGGCTGGAGGATGGACACCGGCAAGAAACCAGGAAAAGGGCAAAGCAAAGCCGGCGCAGCTCCCCAGCTGCGCCGGCTTTTTTGCCGTCCGCCGCACCCCCGTCCCCACGGGGTTTCATGGGTTGATGTCCCCGCCCGGACCGCTCTTCCGGGCCTGGGGTCGCCGCTCAGCGCCCCAGCATCACTCCCACGGACGACGCCTGTGTGGCCACGGTCTCCCAGCCGTCGAAGACGACGAGGAGCAGGACCGCCAGGGGAAGTGCCATCAAGGTCGCCACCAATGGGTGGCGACGGCCCGTGCGGCGGGTGCGGAACGCTGCGTTGTACGCCTTGCGTCCTTCTTCGCGGATCAATGCCCGCGGTGCCGTATGGGCCATGGTCCCTCTCCTGACCGTGCTCCGTTGACCGAACTCAGTTGTCGTTGGCAGCGGCGGGTGTCTGACCTCGGGGGACGAGTGCTGCACCCGCCGCTTGACCTCAAATCTAGGCGTGCGGCGGGTGCGGGTCGTCATGCCCTCGTACCGATTGGCGGGCCTCCCGGAGGATGAGCAATGACCTGCGAAGTACTCCCCTGGGTGGAGACGAGGTCCTAGGTCTCGGGGTCTTCCCGGAGAGGGAGTCCGGTGTGCCCCGCTTTCTCTGAGCTGTCCTCGCGCGGCACCGGCTGCTCGACCAGGGCCAGGACCCTGGTCGCCATGAAGCGGGCGGTGCGGACGACGGAGCCGCTGCGGGTGACTTCGCTCACTTCCACGACACCTCGTCGTACCGCCGTCTCCACCCTGCGGCCTGCCCTGCTCGCCACCACCTCGTATGTACGTGTGGTGTCTCCGGCGTCCACCACTATCTCGACGCGATCACCCTTCACGCGCTCAATCCCCCTTCTGTGATGGTTGGTTGGGGTCGGAGGTGATGTGAAGTCCTGCTGTTCGCAACGCCTCTGACCACTCTTCAAGTTTCCCACCCGGCACTGACAATCCGTCGGTCCGAGAGGGCGCGGCCTTTGCGCGCGGGCGCCCGTGGAAACGTAAGCTGTCGCTCGTCACACGGACCGGGCAGCGGGGATGAACATGGCGATGATGCGCCTGAGGCGCGAGGACCCGCGCGTCGTCGGCTCGTTCAGGCTTCACAGACGGCTCGGCGCGGGCGGAATGGGCGTCGTCTATCTGGGCTCCGACCGCAAGGGTCAGCGGGTCGCGCTGAAGGTCATCCGGCCGGATCTGGCGGAGGACCAGGAGTTCCGTTCACGGTTCGCGCGCGAGGTCTCGGCCGCGCGGCGGATTCGCGGCGGGTGCACGGCTCGGCTCGTCGCGGCGGATCTGGAAGCCGATCGGCCGTGGTTCGCCACTCAGTACGTGCCCGGGCCGTCGTTGCACGACAAGGTCGCCGACGAAGGGGCGCTCGGCGCGGCCGAGGTCGCCGCTATCGGGGCCGCCCTGTCGGAGGGGCTCGTCGCGGTTCATGAGGCTGGAGTCGTCCACCGGGATCTCAAGCCGTCGAACATCCTCCTCTCCCCCAAGGGTCCGCGGATCATCGACTTCGGTATCGCCTGGGCGACCGGTGCGTCGACGCTCACGCACGTCGGTACGGCGGTCGGTTCGCCCGGGTTCCTGGCGCCCGAGCAGGTGCGGGGGGCAGCGGTCACTCCGGCCACGGATGTCTTCTCGCTCGGAGCCACGCTTGCGTACGCGTCGACCTCCGACTCGCCCTTCGGGCACGGTAGTTCCGAGGTCATGCTGTACCGCGTGGTGCACGAGGAGGCGCAGCTGCACGGGGTGCCGGACGCGCTCGCGCCGCTTGTCCGCGCGTGCCTCGCGAAGGATCCCGAGGAGCGGCCCAGCACGCTTCAACTGTCCCTGCGGCTCAAGGAGATCGCCGCCCGCGAGGCCCAGGGTCTGTCCGACGTACGGCCGCCCGCGCCACGCGCCGGGGAAGCCGACCGGCCCACCGGGCGCCTCACCGAGAGCTACCCCGAGCAGCAGCGCACGCAGGGCGGGCGGCGTCCGCAGAGCCCTCAGGGCACTCCGGCGCCGCGCGGTGCCGCTCCGCCGTCCCGGGGCGGCGGTAGTCCGTCGCGTGGGGGTGGGGTGCCGTCCCGGCCGGGAGCTCCTCGGCCTACTCCGGCGGGGCGTAACACCACCCGGTCCGGTAGCGGGAGTCGTCCCGCGCCTCGTAGTGGGGCTGGGCGGACTGGGCCGCGGGCCACGGGGACCGGGCGGCGGCCGGCTAATCCGCGGTTGCTGCGGCAGCGGTTGTTCGTGTTCGTCGTGGTGACGCTGTTGGTGGCGCTGGGGATCGCGGTGGCTCAGGGGTGTTCGGGGCCGGCTCATGGGCTTGGGCGTATGGGGCACGGGAGTGTCGTCGGGGCGGATGGTCGCGTTTCGGACGGGTGGTACGGGGCTGTGGGCAGGTTCGCCGGGTAGGGGTGTTTCGGTGTTTCGCCCCCGCCGCCCCTACCCGTCCCATCCTCCAGGGGCTGCCGCCCCTTCGGCCCCGCCTGGGGCTGCGCCCCAGACCCCCATCGGCCTGAACGGCCTCGTCCTCAAACGCCGGACGGGCTGAAAGATGCCGGCCTGCGCTGCATAGTGAACGTCGGGCTCGCGTGTCTACAAGCCCGGCAGCACGTGCTCGAAGAACTCTCTGTCCGCGTCGAAAGCCGGCGTCATCGTCAGGAACTCCGTCGGTGTGACCCAGCGGACCTCGGAGACCTCGCCCGGGTCGGGGACGATCGTGCCGTTGCCCGTTTCCTTGGCGGTCCACCAGTGGAGGCGGAAGGTGCCGTCGTCGGTCTCGGACTGCCAGACCTTGGAGAGGGGGGAGACCGTGAGGCCCACCTCCTCGTGGACCTCTCTGACCAGGGCTTCTTCCTGGGTTTCGCCTGGTTCCAGTTTGCCGCTGAGAGGGGCCCAGTAGCCGGAGCGGGCCGAGTCGGGGCCCCGGCGGATGACCAGGACACGGTCCGCGCGACGGAGTACGGCGACGATCGCCTCTCGCTGGGCCAAGCGGGCTCCTAGAGTTCGGGGCGGCCGGTGGCCACCGCGTAGAAGGCGACCGCGGCCGCGGCGCCCACGTTGAGGGAGTCGACGCCGTGGGCCATCGGGATGCGGACCCATTCGTCGGCGGCCACCAGGGCCTGGGTCGACAGGCCGTCGCCCTCGGCGCCCAGCATGAGGGCTACTCGGTCCATGCGGTGCGGGGCCGCCTCGTCGAGGCTCTTCGCCTTTTCGTCGGGAGTGAGGGCCAGGAGCGTGAAGCCTGCCTCGCGGACCGACTCCAGGCCCTTGGGCCAGCTGTCGAGGCGGGCGTAGGGGACCGAGAAGACCGCACCCATCGAGACCTTCACGCTGCGGCGGTACAGAGGGTCCGCGCAGTCGGGAGACAACAGGACCGCGTCCATGCCCAACGCCGCCGCCGAGCGGAAGATCGCGCCAATGTTGGTGTGGTCGTTCACCGACTCCATGACCACGACCCGGCGGGTTGTCTGGAGGAGTTCGTCCGCCGTGGGAAGCGGTTTGCGCTGCATGGAGGCGAGTGCGCCTCTGTGCACGTGGTAGCCCGTCACGCGTTCGGCCAACTCCGGGCTCACCGCGTAGACGGGGGCCGGGAGTTCGTCGATGACGTCCCGCATGACGTCGACCCACTTCGCGGACAGCAGCATCGAACGCATCTCGTAGCCCGCGTCCTTGGCCCGTCTGATGACCTTCTCGCCCTCGGCGATGAACAGGCCCTCGGCCGGTTCACGCTTGCGGCGCAGCTCTACGTCGGTCAGGCCCGTGTAATCACGCAGGCGCGGGTCGTCGGGATCCTCAACGGTGATGAGATCGGCCACAGGGTGATACTGCCTTGTCCTGGGTGTGCTGCCAACGGCTGGGAACGGGTTGTGTTACCCGGGGTTACGCAGATGCCGCGATTACGCGGAGGTCTTCGGGCCTACGGTGACGACCGCGCCGATGACGATCACCGCCGGCGGCTTCACGTCCTCGGTGCGTGCGGTCTCGCCGACCGTCGCGAGCGTTGCGTCCACGCGGCGCTGGGCGGCCGTCGTGCCCTCCTGGATCAGGGCGACGGGGGTGTCGGCCGGCTTGCCGTGCGCGATCAGGGTGTCGGCGATCTTTCCGATCTTGTCGACGCCCATGAGGATCACGAGGGTGCCGGTGAGCTTGGCGAGGGACTGCCAGTCGACCAGCGAACGTTCGTCGTCGGGGGCGACATGGCCGCTGACCACCGTGAACTCGTGTGCGACTCCTCGGTGGGTGACCGGGATGCCGGCGGCGCCCGGGACCGAGATCGAGCTGGAGATGCCGGGCACGACCGTGCAAGGGATGCCGGCCTCCGCGAGCGCCTGGACCTCCTCCATGCCACGGCCGTAGACGAAGGGATCGCCGCCCTTGAGGCGGACCACCGACTTGCCCTGCTTGGCGTGTTCGATCAGGGCGTTGTTGATGGCCTCCTGGGCCATGTAACGGCCGTACGGGATCTTCGCGGCGTCGATGACCTCGACGTGCGGCGGAAGTTCGGCGAGGAGGTCGCGGGGGCCGAGGCGGTCGGCGATGACGACGTCGGCCTCGGCGAGGAGGCGGCGGCCTCGGACCGTGATGAGGTCGGGGTCGCCGGGGCCGCCGCCGACGAGGGCGACGCCCGGGGTGCGGGTGCGGTGGTGGGGGGCGACGAGGGTGCCGTCGCGCAGGCCCGCGACGACCGCGTCGCGGATGGCGGCGGTGTGGCGGGGGTCCCGGCCGCGCGCGTTCGTCGTGAGTACGGCGACCGTCACTCCCTCGCTGTGGCCCGTTGCCGGGGTCCATGCGGTGGCCTGGTCGGCGTCGTCGGATCGGACGCACCAGACGCGGTGCGCTTCCGCCTCGGTGGAGGCCCGGTTGTTCGCTTCCGGGTCCGTGGTCGCGATCAGGGCGTACCAGGCGTTCGCCAGGTCGCCTTCCGCGTACGGGCGGCGCTCCCAGGTGATCTCGCCCGCGTCCGCCATCGCCTCTACCGAGGGGGTCGCCTCGGGGGATACGAGGGTGATGTCCGCGCCCGCCGCGATCAGCGCCGGGAGGCGGCGCTGGGCGACCTGGCCGCCGCCGAGGACGACGACCCTGCGGCCGGTGAGGCGGAGGCCTACGGGGTAGGCGGGGTTTTCGGCCATGAGGGTGCGGCTCCTCTTTTACGGCGTGCGGTGGCCCTGACGTGCAGATTTTACGGGCAGGGGGCTGTGGCGGCTCAGCCGGTCCAGTGGCTGAGCCGCCACAGCCCCCTGCGGGCGCCTACTTCTCGGTCACCCCTGCGGAGTCGAACGTCGCCACCTCGTGCATCGCCCGCGCCGTGCTCTGCACCAGCGGCAGGGCCAGCAGCGCGCCCGTGCCCTCGCCGAGGCGGAGGTCGAGGTCGACCAAGGGGCGCAGGCCGAGCTTGTTGAGGGCGGCCACGTGGCCCGGTTCGGCGCTGCGGTGGCCCGCGATGCAGGCTGCGAGGACCTCGGGGGCGATCGCGCGGGCGACCAGGGCGGCGGCTCCGGCGCTGACGCCGTCCAGGATCACCGGCGTACGCAGGGAGGCGCCGCCGAGCAGCAGGCCGACCATGGCCGCGTGTTCGAAGCCGCCGATCGCGGCGAGTACGCCGATGGGGTCGGCCGGGTCCGGCTGGTGGAGTTCGATCGCGCGGCGCACGACCTCCGTCTTGCGGGCCAGGGTCTCGTCGTTGATGCCGGTGCCCCGGCCGGTGACCTCCGCGGGGTCGGTGTCCGTGAACACCGAGATCAGGGCCGCGGACGCCGTCGTGTTCGCGATGCCCATCTCACCGGTGAGGAGGGCCTTGTTGCCGGCCGCGACGAGGTCGCGGGCCGTCTCGATGCCCACCTCGATGGCCTGCTTGGCCTCCTCGCGGGACATCGCGGGGCCGGTCGTCATGTCGGACGTACCGGCGCGGATCTTGCGCGGCAACAGGCCGGGCGTGGCCGGGAGTTCGGCCGCCACACCGACGTCTACGACACAGACCTCGGCGCCCACCTGGCCCGCGAAGGCGTTGCAGACCGCCCCGCCGCCGAGGAAGTTGGCGACCATCTGCGCCGTGACCTCCTGCGGCCAGGGAGTGACGCCCTGCGCGTGCACGCCGTGGTCGCCGGCGAAGATCGCGACGGCCGCGGGTTCCGGGATCGGCGGCGGGCACTGCCGGGACAGGCCGGACAACTGCGCGGAGATGATCTCCAGCATGCCGAGCGAGCCCGGCGGCTTCGTCATCCGCTTCTGCCGCTCCCACGCCTCACCGAGCGCCTTTGCGTCCAGCGGGCGGATACCTGCGACGGTCTCGGCGAGCAGGTCGTGCGGGTCCTCACCGGGCAGCGCCCGACGGCCGTACGTCTCCTCGTGCACGACCCAGGACAGCGGGCGGCGCTTGGACCAGCCGGCCTGCATCAGCTCGGGCTCGTCCGGGAACTCGTCGACGTAGCCGACGCAGAGGTACGCGATGACCTCCAGGTGCTCGGGCAGGCCGAGCGCGCGGACCATCTCGCGCTCGTCGAAGAAGCTGACCCAGCCGACGCCGAGGCCCTCGGCGCGGGCGGCGAGCCAGAGGTTCTCGACGGCGAGTGCTGCGGAGTACGGCGCCATCTGGGGCTGCGTGTGGCGGCCCAGGGTGTGCCGGCCGCCGCGGGTCGGGTCGGCGGTGACGACGATGTTCACCGGGGTGTCGAGGATGGCCTCGATCTTCAGTTCCTTGAACTGCTTGGCCCGGCCCTTGGGCAGCGACTTGGCGTACGCCTCGCGCTGGCTCTGGGCCAGTTCGTGCATGCCCCGGCGGGTGTCGGCGGAGCGGATGACCACGAAGTCCCACGGCTGCGAGTGGCCGACCGACGGAGCCGTGTGGGCGGCCTCCAGGACACGGAGCAGCACGTCGTGCGGGATCGGGTCGCTGCGGAAGCCGTTGCGGATGTCGCGACGCTCGCGCATCACCTTCAGCACGGCCTCACGCTCGGCGTCGTCGTAGCCGGGTGCCGCGGGGCCGGTGGACTCTCGTACGTCTTCCACTCCGGCCGTGCTCTCTTCCTCCTGGTCGGCGGCCCGGGTGTCCAGGTCGTCCGCGTGCTGTACGAGTTCGGGGTCGTGCTCCCCCGCCGGGACGGGCTGGGCCTCACGGGGGCCGGGGACGACCGCGAAGGTTCCCTCGCCGCCCTGCGGCTCCTCCGTGGGGAGGGTGAGGGGGTGCGGCGGGGTCGGCGCGAGGTGCGGGGTGGTGGGCACCGAGCCCGCCACCGGCACGAAGCGGCCGAGGGAGTCGTCCGGCTGCGGCTCTGCCGGGAACGCGTGCGGGGGCTCGGTGAACTCGGCGGCCGGGGCGGCGGGTTGGGCGAGTTGGATGCCCTCGGGGCCGACCGGGTGCGTCTGCGGCTCGGCGGCGAGGGGGAGGTGGGCCTCGGCGGCTTCCGTTCCGTGGCCTTCGACGACGGCGGGCTGCGGCGCGGGCACCGACTCCGCTTCCGCCGCGAACTGCGGGTCCGGTACGGCTTCGACCTCGGCGGGCGTAGCCGCGCTGTCGGGGTGTGCCGCGTCCGGGTCCGTGGTGGGGTGGACGGCCATGGATGTGACCTCGGTGAGGGGCGCGGGGTCGTCGGCCGTGAACGCGGCTTGCGCAACGTCGGGGGCGGCGACGGCGAAAGATCCGGCTTCGGGGGCCGGCAGTGCCTCAACTCCCGCAGGAACAGCGGGAACAGCAGGAACAGCAGGAACAGGCGGAGTTTGGCCGACGTCCGGGACGTGACCGGCCCCGTCGAGAGGAGCGGCCTCCTGAGCGAGAGGGACAGTCTCCTGAGTGTGAGCGGCAGCGAGAGCCTGCTCAGCGTCGGGGGCGAACGCGACCGCGACTGCGTCTTCGGGTGCCTGCCCGGCACCGTGCACCACGCCGGCTTCAGCTACCTGCTCGTTCCCAACAGCGAATCCGGCGGCGACGCCTTCACCGGCACCCGTGACGCCCACGGCCTCCGGCATCGGCCCGGCATCGGAAGCGAACGCCTCCTCGATACCCGAAGCACCCGACGCGACATCGGCCCCCGGCGCGGTCGTCAAACCGTCGGCACCCACCGGCACCGGATCGGCGGCCGGAGCCACAGCACCGTCCTGGACCTGCCCGGCAACCGGAGCGGCGAACTGCTCAGGCACCTGGCCGCCGTTCAGCGCGAACGCGTCTTCAGGCACCTGCCCGGCATCCACCGCGAACGCGGCCTCGGGTACCTGTCCCGCATCCACCACCGACGCGTCCTCGGGCACCGGACCCGTCCCGACAGCAAACGCGCCCTCGGCCGCAGCGCCGTCTTCCGGCGCGTAACCGACCTCGACAGCGTGTACGCCGTCCGGCGCGAACCCCGCCTCCGAGTCCTGGCCATATGCCTGCTGACCGGCGACCGATTCCTCGGCGCCTTCCGGCAGTTGGCCCGTCTCGGGGGCACCGGCGGTTCCAGAAGTCTCCGTGCTCGCGTGCGGGGAAGGGACGGACACCGCGGTCTCCGCCGCGTACAGCTGGCCGTGCCCCTGCCACTCCTCTCCGGCGTCCGGAGCCTGCGCCATGACCGAGCCCTGCTCGGGGGCAGCGGCCGGGCCGGCGTCCACGGCAGTGGCGACACCCCCGGTCTCCCCTTCCCCGGCCTGGGCCACGCCGCTCGGTTCGCCAACCGGAGCAACCGTTTCCGCTGTCTGCACCCCTGCGCTCACCGGCGCCTGGGCGCCCCAGGGGGCCGCGCCCTGCGGGGGCAGGTCGCGGAGTTGGGGTGCGTCGAGGTACTCGGGGCCGGTCGTCGGCGGGCCCGGCTGCCGTACCGGCGCGCCCGCGGGGCCGCGGTCGGCCAGGGAGCGGACCGGGCTCGCGGAGGTGTCGGGGAGGGGCGGGCCGAGGTGCAGCGGGCGGCGCGGGGTGACCGGCGCGGGCGGCGCTTCGGGGAGTCGGACGCCGCCGAGGTCGACGGAACCGCTGTCGCGGCCGGCCGTCTCGTGCGGGCCGGGCTCGTGGACGGTCTCGACGACGGGCTCGGGGGCGGGGGGCGGGACCTCGTTGCCCCAGGCGCCCTGGGCGCCCGGCAGCAGCAGGAGGTCTTCGTCCTCGGCGGTGGTCTCGGAGAGGTAGGTGTACGCGCCGTGCGCGGGAACGCCTGGCTGTTCCACCATGCCTGCGTTCTCCGGCAGCCCCTCGGCCGGGATCTGGCCGGTGTCGGTCATGCGTACCCCTCGCCCATCGGTTAGTGCTTCTACGACCCGCTCACCGGGAACGGCGCACCGACCGCCCCGCAGTGGAGAACGAGCGTGCCTGTCCAGCGGCACGAACGACCCGACGCCAAAAAGCGACAAAGCCATTTAGACGACAAAGCCATTGACTGGCATTGTCGCGGCCGTTGCGCCGTCGCGACAGGTTGACCCGCGACGGCCCGCTGTGGACTGCGCCACGTTGCGCGTCCTCCGGTTCCGCCGTACCACACTCACCCCAAAACGGGCGGGTTTTCCGGACATTGACGAACGAAGTGCCGGGTCACCCGATGCGGTACAACAGTCCGCCAGCCTACCGCGCGCAGTACGACAACAGGATCACGGGGACGGTTCGAGGGGTCAGGAAACGCGCTCCGGAAGGAGGCCGCTGAGCAGGAACGCGACGCTCCGTTCCGTCTCCGTCCAGGCCCTGGTGTCGAGTTCGACGGACTGGAGGAGGGCGCACTCGACGTGGTAGCCGTGCTCCGAGAGGTCGCGGCCGACGAGTTCGGCCTCGTCGCGGGTGGAGGCGTGCGCCACGATGCGCTGCGGGCGCCGGTCGGCGACCGCGGAGACGACGGCCACTCCCCCACCGCCGACCCGTACTACGTCGGGTTCGGGCAGGTTCTCCAGGATGTGCGGGGCGTCGCCCTGGACGATCTGGAGGTGCACGCCGAAGCTGCGGGCCGCGGAGTCGGTGCGGGTGCAGGCCTGGGTGTCGCGGTCGACGGCGATGACGGCGGCGCCGGCGCGGGCCGCCTCGATGGCGAAGGCACCGCTGCCGCAGCCGATGTCCCACACGAGATCTCCGACGCGCGGGCCGAGGCGGGCGAGTTGGGCGGCCCGGAGCAGATCCGTCTCGCCTTCGCCGAGCCCGCCGCCGTAGGCCTCGGCGGGCAGGGTCCAGCCGCGGGCGACGGCGGCCGGGTCGCGGCCGGCGATCCAGCCCTCGCTGCTGGTTCCGGTGACGGCCGGGCCGACCGGGCCGCCCATGACGATGACGACGTTCGGGTCGCGCCAGCTGCGGTCGGCGGCCTTGTCGGAGGTGAGGACGGTGACCTGCTCGTGCTCGGTGCCCAGTTCCTCGCAGATGACGAAGGTGCGGTGGACGCCCTCCATGAGGAGACCGAGTTCGGCGGGTCCGGCGCCCGGTGAGGTGAGGACGGCGACTTTTGTGTGGGCTCGGCACACGTTCACCGCGCGTCGCAGGGTGCGCCTGTGTGCGACCACCACTTGTGCGTCGTCCCAGGGCATGCCGGCACGGGCGAAGGCGGCGGCCACGGAGGAGACGGCGGGGACTACCTCCACCTCAAGGCCGAACTCCGGTGCGCGCAGGGTCCGTACGACTCCGAAGAAGCCCGGGTCCCCGTCGGCGAACACGACCGCGGTGCCGCGGTGCCCGGCGATACGGCGGGCGGCGAGGGCGACGCTGCCGAGGCGGATGCGCTCGGCTCGCTGCGGTACCTCGGGAAGATCCAGATGGTGGGCGGCGCCGGCCACCAGCGTGGCGGCGCTCAGGGCGGAGCGTGCCGCGGCGGTCAGCGGAGAGCCGTCCCAGCCGATCACCGTGACGCGGTCGGCCATCGTCGTCAGTCTCCAGGGGTTTTTCGCAGGTCGTCGGGGAAAGCCGCCCCTACGCGGGCACCGTGAGGGTACCTGGTGCGGCTGGGAGGTGCTCCCTGGGCGGTACCCGCCGCATTCAGTTCCAGTCGGCGAGTGACGTGAAACCGTCGGCGTCTTCGAGCTGTTCGGCCGTGCCCTCCAGGTCCTCGGGGAGGAGGCTCCACACGATGAAGTCGGTGCGGACGTCGCTCCAGGTGCCGTCGTCGGCGTGGACGTGCGCTATGCACGCGTTGCGCAGGACGCCCTCGCTGATGCAGCCGATCTTCTGGGCCACCTGCTGGGAGGCCGTGTTGTCGGCGGCGGTGCGCAGTTCGATGCGCTCCAACTTCTGGTCCCCGAACAGCCATTGGGCGGTGGCGAGCGCCGCCTCCGAGGCGTATCCCTCACCGCGCGCCCAGGGGGCGATGACGTACGACAGCTCGGTGGACCGGATGTGCCAGTCGGTCTTGGTCAACTGGACGATGCCGACGAGCCGTTGGGTGAGGAACTCGGTGACGGCGAGGTCCAGGCCGCGGCCCGAAGTCCGTTCGGCGGGCGCGTAGTTGGTGATCCACTCAAGGGCGCCGGCCTCGGTGAACGGCTGGGGAACGTCGGTCCAGGCCGCGACCTGTTCGTCGTTCATCATCTCGGCCAGGGCCTGCACATCGTCCTCGTCGAGGGGCCGCAGCACCAACCGCTCCGTGCTGATGGAGATGTTGGGGAAGGTGCTAGTCATGCGCCACTCCGTAACCTTTGGAAAATGTTCAGGGCCTACCTGAACTGCCCAGCATGCAGCATGAAAGCAGTGAACCGCACCACGGGGTCCACCCGCGGTGAGCGAGTGGACCCCGTGCGTGGTGATACGCCGTATACGCCCCTGTCAGCCGGAAGTGACCGGCAGGACAGAGCCCTTGTACTTCTGCGCTATGAACTTCTTCACGTCGGAGGAGACGAGCAGCTTCGCGAGCTTCTCGACCCGGGGGTCGTCCTCGTTGCCGCGTTTGACGGCCAGGAGGTTGGCGTAGGGGTTGTCCTTCGCCGACTCCAGGAGGATCGCGTCCTTGGCGGGGCTGAGGCCCGCGTCCTGGGCGTAGTTGTTGTTGATGACGGCCACGTCCACGTCGTCGAGCGAGCGCGGCAGCTGTGCGGGGTCCAGCTCCGTGAACTTCAGGTGCTTCGGGTTGGCCGTGACGTCCGCGGGGGACGCGTCCGTGCCCGCGCCCGCCTTGAGCGTGATCAGCCCCTTGGCGGCGAGGAGTTTGAGGGCGCGCCCTTCGTTGGTGGTCTCGTTCGGGACGGCGACGGTGGCTCCGTCGGCGAGCTTCGCGATGTCCTTGATCTTCTTGGAGTACACGCCCATCGGCGGCAGGTACGCCTTGACGACCGAGACCAGGTCGGTGTCCTTGGACTTGTTGAACTCGTCCAGGAAGGGCTGGTTCTGGTAGAGGTTCGCGTCCAGCGAGCCCTCCTGGAGCGCGGTGTTCGGCAGGACGTAGTCCGTGAACTCCCTTATCTCCAGCTTCAGTCCGGCCTTCTCGGCCAGGTTGTCCTTGATGTACGTCAGGACCTCGCCGGCCGGCACGGCGGTGGCGCCGACGACGAGGGTGCCGTCGGCCTTGCCACCGCTCTTGCCGGAGCCGGAGCCCGAACCGCAGGCCGCGAGGCCGAAGAAGGTCACGGCGAGTCCCGCCGCCGTGATGGCGATGCTCTTGCGCATGGTGAATCCCCCGACTCGGATCAGAAGGACGGAATGACGGAACCGGCGTACTTGTCCTCGATGAACTTCTTCACCTCGGGCGAGGTCAGGAGCTTCGCGAGCTTCTTGACGCGCGGGTCCTTCTCGTTGCCCTTCTTCACGGCGAGGAAGTTGCCGTAGGGGTTGTTCGTCGCGGACTCCAGGACGATGGCGTCCTTGGCGGGCTTCAGACCCGTGGAGATGGCGTAGTTGCCGTTGATGACGGCCGCGTCGACGTCGTCCAGGGAGCGCGGGGTCTGGGCCGCCTCCAGCTCCTTGAACTTGAGGTTCTTCGGGTTCTTGGTGATGTCCGCGGGGGTCGCCTCGTTGCCCACACCGGACTTGAGGGTGATCAGCCCGTTCGCCGCGAGCAGCTTGAGGGCGCGGGCCTCGTTGACGCTGTCGTTCGGGACGGCGATCGTCGCGCCGCTCTTCAGGGCGTCGGCGCTCTTCACCTTGTGGGAGTAGAGGCCGAGCGGCTCCAGGTGGACCGTGACGACGGGCACGATGTGGGTGCCGTTCTTCTTGTTGAAGTCGTCCAGGTACGGCTGGTTCTGGAAGTAGTTGGCGCCCACCGAACCGTCCTCGGTCGCCGTGTTCGGCGTGACGTAGTCGGTGAACTCCTTGACCTCCAGGTCGAGTCCGGCCTTCTTCGCCAGGTGGTCCTTGACGTAGTCGAGGATCTCGGCGTGCGGCGTCGGGCTCGCGGCGACGACCAGCGGTCCGCTGTAGTCGGAGGAGGCCGAGGAGGAGCCCTTGTCCGAGCCGCAGGCGGAGAGCGCGAAGGTGAGGGCTCCGGCGGCGAGGACGGCGGTGGTGAGCTTTGCGGTGTTACGCACGAAAAGTGCCTTTCCTGAAGGGTGTTGCGTGGTACGACCCCGCGTTGGGTGGTGCGGGGAGCCTTTGGGGTGGGGTGGCGGGATGGGCCTACGCGGCCTTCAGCAGCCGGAGCCTCGGCGCGGGTCCTGACCGTCCGCCGCGCCGGTGCACGGAGCGGGCCGCGTAGTCGCCGGTGAACTGGATGAGGGAGATGACGACCGCGAGGATCGCCACGGTGATCCACATCAGCTGGGTCTCGAAGCGCTGGTAGCCGTAGCGGATGGCGATGTCGCCGAGGCCGCCCGCACCGACCGTGCCGGCCATCGCGGAGTAGCCGATGAGCGCGACGATCGTCGTCGTGGTGCTGGAGATCAGCGAGGGCAGGGACTCCGGTACGAGGACCTTGCGCACGATCGTCCAGGTGTTGCCGCCCATCGACTGCACGGCCTCGACGAGCCCGCCGTCCACTTCGCGGACAGCTGTCTCAACAAGGCGCGCGAAGAAGGGGATTGCCCCGATCGCGAGCGGCACGATGGCGGCCTCGCGGCCGATGGTCGTGCCCGTGATGGTCCGGGTGAAGTTCATCAGCGCGACCATGAGGATGATGAACGGCAGTGAGCGGGCGACGTTCACGATCTGCCCGATGACCTTGTTGGCGGCGACGTTCTGGAGCAGGCCGCCGCGGTCGGTCAGGACGAGCAGGATGCCGAGCGGGAGTCCGCCGACGACGGCGATGACCGTGGACCAGCCGACCATGTACAGCGTGTCCCAACACGCCTGGGACAGCAGGGGCTGCATCTCGGACCAGGTCACTTGGCACCTTCCTTCAGCAGTACGGGCTCCTGGCCCAACACGTCGATCTGCAGGCCCTGTTCGCGCAGGAAGCCGATCGGCACGACGTTGTCCTCGTAGCGGCCGGGCAGTTCGATGCGCATACGGCCGACCTGGAGTCCGCCGACGGTGTCGATGGCGGCGCCGAGGATCGAGATGTCGATGTTGTAGGTGCGCGAGAGCTGGGAGATGACGGGCTGGGTGGCGGCCTCGCCGTGGAAGGTGACGTCGACGACCGTGCGGTCCTCGCCGTGCGCCTCGCCGCTGACCGGGAAGAGCGCGGAGGCCAGCTCGGAGCCGGGGGTGGCGAGCAGTTCGCTGACCGTCCCGGACTCGACGATGCGGCCGTTCTCCATGAGGGCGGCCGAGTCGCAGACGTTCTTGACGACGTCCATCTCATGGGTGATGAGCAGGACGGTCAGGCCCAGCTGCCGGTTCAGGTCGCGCAGCAGCTGGAGGATCGAGCGGGTGGTCTCCGGGTCGAGGGCGCTGGTGGCCTCGTCGGAGAGCAGCACCTTGGGGTCGCCGGCCAGCGCGCGGGCGATGCCGACGCGCTGCTTCTGACCGCCGGAGAGCTGCGCCGGGTAGGACTTCGCCTTGTCGGCGAGCCCGACGAGGTCGAGGAGTTCGAGGGCCTTGGCGGACCGTTCCTTCCCGGACTTGCCGAGGATTTCGAGCGGCAGCTCGATGTTGTCCTGCACGGTCCGCGAGGAGAGCAGGTTGAAGTGCTGGAAGACCATGCCGATGCGGCTGCGCGCCTGCCGGAGTTCCCGTCCGGCGCGCGGTCCGCGCCCGGCGAGGGCGGTGAGGTCCTGCCCGGCGACGGTGACCGTGCCGGCGGTGGGCTTCTCCAGCAGGTTGACGCAGCGGATGAGCGAGGACTTGCCGGCGCCGGACTGGCCGATGACGCCGTACACCTCGCCTTCGCGGACGTGGAGATCGACGCCGTCGAGGGCGGTGACCTCACGGCCGCGTGAGCGGTAGACCTTGGTCAGGCCCGATGTGGTGATCACTGGGGTTCCATGACTGTCGGGTACGCGGGCGTGGGTGTGCCCTGGTACGAGGGGGGAAATGTGCGCGGGGCGGCGTCAGTCACGTACGAAATACGAGGTACGGACATGCCACAGCGGCTCGCTTCGGGGCGCGAGGCTCGGGGGTGGTGCGGGGGCCCTCTAGAAGGCGCACATTCGACACATACAACGAGCACCGGGCGTCAGGGTCGCCTCGGTCGCAAGGGTGCGGTTGCTCGTCGTGGTCATGGAATCAGTAAAGCAGACGTACGGTCCTGACAAAGGGCCGCTGTCCGCATGCCGGACAGCGGCGGACGCCCGTCAGCCGCGCCCGGAGATCTCCACTCCCTCGTCGCTGACCAGGGCGGACAGGGCTGACAGGTCACTCACAACAAGGTCGGCGTCGAGCTCGTGGGCCTCGTGGGTTGTGGCCAATGCCACGGTGATCATCCCGGCCGCGCGGCCCGCCTGGAGTCCCGCCGGGGCGTCCTCGAAGACGACACAGCGGGCCGGGTCGACGCCGAGTTGGCGGGCGGCGAGGAGGTAGGGCTCGGGGTCGGGCTTGCCGCGCGTGACGTCCTCGGCGACCACGAGGGTCTTGGGGAGGATGCCGGCGTACGCGAGCCGGGCCTCGGCGAGCCGGCGGGTGGCGGAGGTGACGACGGCCCAGCGGTCGGCGGGCAGCGAGTCGAGGAAGTCCCGGGTGCCGGGCAGCAGGACCGCGCCCCCGTTGGGCACGTCCTCGACCTCCAGCGCCTCGATCCGCGCGACCGCCGCGGGGACGACGTCGGCGGGCAGCAGGTCGGCGGCTATCGCCACGGCGGTCCGCCCGTGCAGTTCGACCCGGGCGAAGTCCTCGGCGGTGATCCCGAACTCCTCCGCCCACCGGGTCCAGCACCGGCGTACGGATTCGAGGGAGGAGACGAGCGTGCCGTCGTTGTCGAACAGGAGGGCCTCAGCATGGATCTTCATGTTCCCGACCCTACGGTCACCGGGTCTTTTGGCCCGTAATAGGGTCACGGCATGCTTGATGCCCTGACGCTGGCGACCGGTGTCGCCGCGCTGCTGCTCGCCGCCTGGTGCGGGTGGGCGGCCTACCGTGACCAGTCGACCAAGGACTGGCACTTCATCGGGATGGCCGTCGTCACCCTGCTGGCCACGGTCCAACTGGTGGTCGGGATCGTGCAGTTGGCGCGCGGCGAGAAGGCGGAGCAGGGCACGGCGATCTTCGTGGCGTATCTGCTGGGCGCGTTCGCGGCGGTCCCGGCGGCGGGTTTCATGTCACTGGCGGAGCGCACGCGCTGGGGTTCGGCGACGGTCGCGGCCGGCGGTGTGGTCCTCGCCGTGCTCGAAGTGCGGCTCTACGACATCTGGGGAAGCTGAGATGACCACCGTGGAAGAGAACACCGTGGAAGAGAAGCCGAAGCGGCTCATCAGCGGGCCCGGCATGCTGCTCGTCTGGTTCTACGGGGTGATGGTCGTCGGCGCGGTGTCCCGCTCCGTCTACCAGATCGCCACCGAGTTCGACCGGGCGCCGCTCGCCTACTCGCTGTCGGCCGTGGCAGGCGTGGTGTACGGGTTCATCACGTACTCCCTGATCCGCGGCGGCGAGAGGGCCCGCAGGGCGGCACAGGTGTGCTGCGCCGCCGAACTCGCGGGTGTCCTGATCGTGGGTACGTTGACCGTGATCGACAGCTCGGCCTTCCCGGACGCGACGGTCTGGTCGTACTACGGCGCGGGGTACATCTTCATCCCCGTGCTGCTGCCGCTGTCCGCGCTGTACTGGCTGCGGAAGAACCGCACGGTCGACACCGGCGACACGGCCGACACCGTCACGCCGTAGCGACGTACGCCTCGACCGGCTTCTCCAGGACGATCATCGGTACGCCGTCGTCGCCCTGGGAGGTGCCCACGGTCTCGTAGCCGACGCGGCGGTACAGGCGGAGGTTGCCCTCGCTGCGGTGGCCGGTGTGGAGGCGGAACTTCTTGGCGCCGCGCTCCTCGGCCAGGGCGGATTCGGCCGCGCGGAGCAGGCGGGCGCCGATGCCGTGACCCTGGAGGCGGGGGTGGACGCAGAGTTTGCCGATGGCCGCCGCGCCGTCCTCCGTCACCGTGCCGCGGACCGATCCGACCACCTCCTCGCCCAGCCGGGCGACGAAGACGCAGTCGGAGCCGACCTCGTCCCGGACCGAGTCGAGGCTCTGGACGAGCGGGTCGATGCGGTAGTTGCCGTACAGCGCCGCCTCGCTCTGGAAGCACAGGTACTGCAGCCTGAAGATCTGCTCTGAGTCCTGCTCGGTCGCCACCGAGATGGTCACGCTCATGCCCATGTGCGCACGCCTCCCGCTCACTTGATCGCCATGTGGTTCCTCACTCCTATCCCCGCGCTTCGCGAGCCGCAACCTCCGGCGTCAGCAATCGCCGAAGACATCCCAGACATCTGGAACGTTCCGGGCCGAGACTGCCCTGTGAGATACCCAACTCCCCCGCGATCTCGCGATAGGTGAGGTCCTTGGGCGACAGCAGCGCCTCCATCAGACGCGGGCAACGACCCGGCAGACGGCGCACGGCGTCATGGAGCGCGCGGTGCCTGGCCGCCGTGAGGGCGGTCTGCTCGGGGCCGCGGTCGCTGTCCTCGGCGGGATCACCGTCGTAGGACTGCTCGATGCGAGCCGTACGGCGGGTGCGCCGGGCCTCCGAGCGGACCGCGCGGCGGAGCCAGCGCTGGGGGTCGACGGGTGGGCCGGAGGCGTCGAGGCGTTCCAGGAGGCGGAGCAAGACGGCCTGTTCGATGTCGCCCGGCTCGGTTCCGGAGGCATATGCCTCGGCGGAGGCCTCGGCGGCGAGCAGTGGGCGCAAGGTGGCGACGAGTTGGTGTGTCATATGCGGCACGACGCGGCCGCCCCGGCGGAAGGTTGCCGGGGCGGCCGTCTGTCACTCCAACGGGGCGCGGGGCTCAGCCGTTGACGAAGTCCGCGCGGGCGAGGAGGCCGGTGTCGGCGTTGTCGGTGAAGACACCGTCGATGCCCGTGGCGAAGTACCGCTTGAAGGCGCCGAACGCGTCGCCGTAGGCGTCCGGGGCGGTGCCCTTGCGGTACTCCAGCGGCAGGAAGGGGTTCTCGTTGCGCATGGTGTAGGGGTGCAGGATCAGGCCCGCCTTGTGCGCGTCGGCGACCAGGGTGGTCTCCTTGTTCAGGCTGCCGTCGGCATTCTTCGTGATGATCAGGTCGAGCGTCGGGCCCAGGCCGTCCGCGTACGTCGCGATCTCGGCGAGACCCTTCGGCTTGACCAGGTCGTCGACCGTGCGGGGGTCGCCCTGGTCGATGAAGTCGAAGGGCTGGGTGCCCGTGCCGGACAGCAGCACCACCAGCGGGTTGCCGACGAGCTTGTTGATCTTCGCGATGCTGGTCGGCTCGAAGGACTGGATGAGGACCGGGGAGTTCTTACGGTCCTTGCCGTGCTTGCGCAGGATCGTCGAGAGCAGCTTCTCCATCTCGAACCCGCGCTTGCGGAAGTAGGTGGGGTGCTTCATCTCGGGGTAGATCCAGACCTGCTTGCCGCGCTTGCGGGTCTGCTCGTCCTGCCACTTGAGCACCTCTTCGAAGGTGGGGATCTCCCAGCGGCCGTTGTAGAGCATGTTGTGCGGGCGGTTGACCGGGATGCGCTCGATCGCGCGCAGGGTCTTCAGCTCGGCGAGCGTGAAGTCCTCGGTGAACCAGCCGGTGGTGGAGACACCGTCGAGCAGCTTGGTGGTCTTGCGGGAGGCGAACTCGGGGTGGTCCGCGACGTTGGTCGTGCCACCGATCTCCGGCTCGTGCCGGCAGACGAGGTGGCCGTCCTTGGTGGGGACGAGGTCACCGGCCTCGACGATGTCGGCGCCCAGGTCGAGGGCCAGGTTGTACGAGCCGAAGGTGTGCTCCGGGCGGTAGCCGCTGGTGCCGCGGTGGCCGACGATCGTCGGCTTGGGCAGGTCCTTCAGGCCGCCCCCGTGACGGGCCGTCGTGGCCTCGGCGGCTCTCGCCGCGCCCGCCGGTCCGAGTGCGGCCACTCCCGCGCCGAGCACGGCGGCGCCGAGCAGCGCCCGTCGTCCGGTGCCGTTGACTCGCTCGTTCGGCCCCTGCGTTCCCTGCGTGTCCATGAAACCTCCTGGCGTCGCCCCGTCGGTGCGCGCCGATCGTAGGTGCGCGTACATGACGAACGGGAGACCTCGGCCGGAACACGGCGGTGACGCTGGATGTCGTACGGAAGGCGAGGTTTGACACGCCGTCACCGAGGAACGCGAGATGTGTCACAACATGGCGGTCCGGTTACGGGGCGGTCCTGGCGCGGCACCGCAGGTAAACGTGCGTCAACACTGCGTAAGACCTCGGTGAACCCGATGTGCATTACCCCGGGCGCCGCGAGTATCGTCCTCACCTGCACAGATTTATATCGAACCCCTTGACACCGGAGGGCCCGTTGTCCCGCTTCGCGCTCATCAAGGCACTGCTCGGACCGATCATGCGCCTGATGTTCCGCCCCCGGGTGGAGGGAATCGAGCACATCCCGGGAGACGGTCCGGTGATCCTGGCCGGCAACCACCTCACCTTCATCGACTCGATGATCCTTCCGCTGGTCTGCGACCGGCAGGTGTTCTTCATCGGCAAGGACGAGTACGTCACCGGGGAGGGGTTCAAGGGGCGGCTCATGGCCTGGTTCTTCACCGGGGTCGGGATGATTCCGGTGGATCGCGACGGTGCGAACGGTGGCGTCGCCGCGCTGATGACCGGGCGGCGTGTGCTGGAGGAGGGCAAGGTCTTCGGGATCTATCCCGAGGGGACGCGGTCGCCTGACGGGCGGTTGTACCGGGGGCGTACCGGGATTGCTCGGCTCACGATGATGACGGGCGCGCCTGTTGTTCCGTTCGCGATGATCGGGACGGACAAGTTGCAGCCGGGGGGTGCGGGTTTCCCCCGGCCGGGGCGAGTGACTGTTCGGTTCGGTGAGGCGATGGAGTTCTCTCGGTACGAGGGGATGGACCGGGATCGGTATGTGCTGCGGGCTGTGACCGACTCTGTGATGACTGAGGTCATGCGGTTGTCTGGGCAGGAGTACGTGGACATGTACGCCACTAAGGCCAAAGCCGCGTAGGGGTTCGTTGTTGGGTGCGGGTGCGTTGTGGCTGGTCGCGCAGTTCCCCGCGCCCCTTAACGGCACTGCCCTACCCGGCGTTTTCCAGGTTCTGCCCCTTGAGCATGAACCATGCTGCAACTGCCGTTGCCAGTAGGACCGTTGCGCCTACCGCCGATGCCACGCTGAGGCCACCGACGAAGGCTTCTCTCGCCGAGGTCAGCATTTCCTGGGACGCGTGAGAGGGCATTCCCGCTGCCGCTTCCACCGCTCCGCCCAGCGACTCGTGTGCCCCGCTCGGTGTGCCCGCCGGAGCTGCGAAGCCCCGGTAGACGCCCGTCACGATGGAGCCGAGTACGGCGATGCCCAGGGCCGCGCCGAGTTCGTAGGCCGTTTCCGAGACCGCTGAGGCCGCGCCCGCCTGTTCCTTCGGTACGGAGGAGAGGATGACGTCGGCTGTCACCGTGAAGGAGAAACCGGCGCCTACGCCGACCACCAGGAGCGCGGCGCCGAGGATCGGGTAGCCGGTCGACTGGTCGAGTGTGGTCAGTACGGCGAGAGACAGACCGACTGCCGCCAGGCCGCCGGCGACCACCGCGCGGACCGAGTAGCGGCGAGCCGCCCTTCCCGCGATCAGACCGGCCGTCACCGCGCCTACCGCGGCGGGGATTTCGGCGAGGCCCGCCTCGAACGGGCCCCTCCCCTGGACGAGTTGCAGGTACTGGGAGAGGAAGAACACCAGCCCGGACAGGCCGAGGATGGTCAGCAGGTCGGCCAGGACCGCCGCGCTGAAGCCGCGGTTGCGGAACAGGCGCATGTCCAACAGGGGTGCGGGAAGCGTGAGTTGGCGGCGTACGAACCAGTACAGGGCCGCCGCGCCCACTGCGCCCACCGCGAGCGAGGGCAACGCGAAGCCGTGGGTCGCCGCCTCCTTGACGGCGTAGACCACACCGATCACACCCACCAAGGACAGGACCACGCTGATCAGGTCCCACGGGCCCGGGTTGGGGTTCTTCGACTCCGGGAGCGTCTTGATGCCGACCAGGACCAGGACCGCCATCACGGGCAGGTTGATGAGGAAGACCGAGCCCCACCAGAAGTGTTCGAGCAGGAAGCCGCCCGCGACCGGGCCGACTGCCGTACCGGCGGAGGCTGTTGCGCCCCAGATACCGACGGCGAGGCTGCGTTCGCGCGGGTCGTGGAAGAGGTTGCGGATCAGGGCGAGGGTGGCGGGCATCAGGGTCGCGCCCGCGACACCGAGCAGCGCCCGCGCCAGGATCATCAACTCCGGTGTGGATGCATAGGCGTTGAGGATCGACATCGCGCCGAACGCCGTGGCTCCGATCAGCAGGATCTTCTTACGGCCGATGCGGTCGCCGAGGCTGCCCATCGACACGAGCAGGCCCGCGATGACGAAGGAGTAGACGTCGCCGATCCAGAGGAGCTGGGTGCCGGAGGGCTTCAGGTCCTCGCTGATGTACGGGGTTGCCAGGCCGAGGACCGTCGCGTCCACGGCCACCAGCAGCACGGCGAGCACGAGGACGGAGAGCGCGAGCCAACGGCCCGGGCGCTTCTCCGTCTCCGCTGCGACCGCCGGCTGCAGGGTGCTGGTCATGATTCCTCTCTCCGTGTTTCGTCTCTGCGCAGTGCGCCGCCGAGCAACAGCTCGACAATCATGTGGGTGAAGTCGTTGGCGGCGACCCGGCCCTCCTGGACGGCCCAGGCGCCGGAGGCCATCAGGCCGTACAGGGCCTCGGTGAGCCAGGCCGGGGTGAGGTCGATGCGGAACTCGCCGCCGGACTGGCCGCGCCGGAACAGCGCGGCGATCCGGTCGTCGATCCGGGTCCAGCCCTCGTTCTGTTCCTCGCCCTCGAACAGCTGGTTCTCGGAGTAGAGGAACGCGAGCAGACCGGCCGCGGGCTCCAGCGCGCGTACGAGTCGTCGTACGGCGTCGCTCGCCGGCCCCTCGTCCAGGCGGGCCGTAACCAGCGCGGACTCGCACTCGGCGATGCCGAGCGCCTCCAGCGCACGGACCAGCGCGTCACGTCCGGCGAACTGGCGGTGCAGGGTGGCCCGGCTGATTCCGGCCGCCTTGGCGACCTCGTCCATGGTGGACGTGGATTTCCGGGTGAGCAGGGCGGCTGCGCTGCGGAGTACGTGGTCACGGTCGACGGCCATGAGACAACCATAACCCATGTGAGACATTAGTGTCTCATCACGGGCATGCGTGACTCACAGTTTGAGGTCGGAGTGGGTGCCGGTCAGTGCCAGGGCAGCCGGCCGCGCCGCTCCCAGTACACGTGCGGGTCCTCCACCAGCGTTGCCAGGCGGGCCAGTTGGTCCTCGTCGAGGTCCACGGCCGCCGCGTGCAGGTTGGAGGCGAGCTGTTCCAGAGTGGCCGCGCCGGAGAGGACCACCCCGGCCCACGACTGGCGCAGGATCAGGGCAAGGGCGATCGCGTCCGCGTTCAGAGACACCTCTTCGGCTACGGCCTTCAGGGCGTCCGGCGCGTACGGCTCCGCCAGCCGCCCGTTGGCCATGCCCTCCTTGATGATCACCGTGAGTCCGGCGTCGTGGGCCTCGGCGAGGGCGGGGCCGGCGGAGGTCTCCAAAGCGTTGTACGTCGACTGCACGGTACGGAAGAGGGGCTCGCCGTCGACCGCCACGGTGAGCGCGGCGCGGATCGCGTCGGCCTGTGCGGGGCCGCTGGTGGAGAAGCCGATGGTCACGCCCGTTGCCGCCAACTCAGCCAGTTTCGCGTGGAGTTCCTTGTCGGTGAGGGCCGGGCTGTCCGGGGTCACCGAGTGGATCTGGTAGAGGTCGAGGCGGTCGCCGAGGAGGTGTGCGGTCTCGGCGCGCTGGCGCTCGTACGTCTGGACGCCGTGGTCCTTGACCTCGTGCTTCTCGGCGTCGGTGGTCCAGTCGGCGGTGTAGGTGTAGCCCCACTTGCTGCCGACCACGATGTCGTCGAGGTCGGGGTTGGCCTTCAGCCAGTCGGCGAGGAACTCCTCGGAACGGCCGTAGGAGCGGGCCGCGTCGAAGTAGCGGACGCCTTGTGCGTAGGCGGCGTCGAGGAGTTCGTGGCTTCGCGTGCGGAGTGCTTCTACGGTGCGGTTCTCTCCGAGGTCTTCTTCCCTGCCGAGGTTGATGTAGCCAGGGCGGCCCACTGCGGCGAGGCCCAGTCCGATGTGGCAGGTGGGGGTCGTTGCGGTGGCCAGTCGGGCGAAGGGCATCGCGGGCTCCGTATACGTCGGCTCCGGTGTGGCTTCCGACCAACGTAACCTGCGATGACCTTCGCTTCAGAGCTCGGGGGCTTGAGGTGCGTTTGGCGGGTGCGCGTACGTCGTGGTTGCTCGCGCCGTTCCCCGCGCCCCTGAAAAACTCGCCCCTACCGCTTGTTTTTAGCCGTCGCCCACTCGTGCTGAACCGCCAAGTCCCGCTTCACCTCTGCCAGCTGGATCGCCACCGCGCTCGGGGCCGTACCGCCACGCCCGTTGCGGGACGCCAGGGCGCCGGGGACGTTGAGGACGGAGCGGACCTCGGGGGTCAGGTGGGCGGAGATCTTCGCGAACTCTTCATCCGTCAGGTCGGCCAGTTCCTTGTTCTCGGACTCGGCCACCTTCACGCACTCGCCGGCGACCTCGTGCGCCACCCGGAACGGGACGCCCTGCTTGACCAGCCACTCGGCGATGTCGGTGGCGAGGGAGAAGCCGGCCGGGGCCAGTTCCTCCATGCGCTCGCGGTGGACGGTCAGGGTGGCCATCATGCCGGTGAACGCCGGGAGCAGGATCTCCAGTTGGTCGATGGAGTCGAAGACCGGCTCCTTGTCCTCCTGGAGGTCGCGGTTGTACGCCAACGGGAGCGCCTTGAGCGTCGCCATGAGGCCCGTCAGGTTGCCGATCAGGCGGCCCGACTTGCCGCGCGCCAGCTCCGCGATGTCCGGGTTCTTCTTCTGCGGCATGATCGAGGAGCCCGTGGAGAACGCGTCGTGCAGGGTCACGAAGGAGAACTCCTTCGTGTTCCAGATGATGATCTCCTCGGCGATCCGGGAGAGGTTCACCCCGATCATCGCGGTGATGAAGGCGAACTCGGCGACGAAGTCGCGCGAGGCCGTGCCGTCGATCGAGTTGGCGACCGAGCCGTGCTCGAAGCCGAGGTCCTTCGCCACCGCCTCCGGGTCCAGGCCGAGGGAGGAACCGGCGAGCGCGCCGGAGCCGTACGGCGAGACGGCCGTGCGCTCGTCCCACTGGCGCAGCCGCTCCGCGTCCCGGGACAGCGGCTGGACGTGGGCCAGCATGTGGTGGGCGAACAGCACCGGCTGGGCGTGCTGGAGGTGGGTGCGGCCGGGCATCGCCACGTCCGGGTGCGCCTCCGCGAGGCCGATCAGCGCGTCCTGGAGGTCGGCGATCAGGCCACCGATCGTCCGGGCGTGGTCGCGCAGGTACATCCGGAAGAGGGTGGCGACCTGGTCGTTGCGCGAGCGGCCGGCCCGCAGCTTGCCGCCGAGGTCGGGGCCGAGGATCTCCAACAGGCCGCGTTCCAGGGCCGTATGGACGTCCTCGTCGGCGATCGTGCCGACGAGGGAGCCGTCGGCGACGTTCGCTTCGAGTTGGTCGAGGCCTGCGAGCATCCGGTTCAACTCGTCGTCCGTGAGGAGGTTCGCCTTGTGCAGCACGCGCGCGTGGGCGCGGGAACCGGCGATGTCGTAGGGCGCGAGCCGCCAGTCGAAGTGGACGGACGCGGACAGCTTCGCCAGGGCCTCGGCGGGACCGTCGGCGAAACGACCGCCCCAGAGCCGTACGTCACCGCTGTTGCTGCTCACTTGCGCTGCTCCTCAAAGGCTGTGGATGGGTCGTCGTTCTGCGTTGTCCCGTTGCAGTATCTCGCTGCATCGTCCTGCCGCATCGTCTCGCATGCATGATTATGCAGAGCGATGCATGATTCGTCAATTTGAAAGGTCCTTGAACAACAGCAACCGCTTTCCCGTACCTCTCGCCGGACGCAGGCGCCGCGTTTCTCCCCACGAGTCACCTCCAGTTCACCCCTGACCCGAGTGAGGCATTCGCATGTCCAGGGCTCTCCCCAAGTACAACAAGCGTCGTGTCGTGTTCATCGGCGGTGCCGCCGCCGTGGTGCTGTCCGGCGCGATCATCGCCGGTTCCGCTCTGGCCGGGACGCCGGACAAGAGCAGCACCGCGCAGAGCGCCCGGACGCTGGCCGACCCGGGGACGATCACCTGCCCCGACGTGAAGTCGCAGCTGCCCGCCGTTCCGGCTTCGGCGCAGGCCGAGGTCGATCGGAACCTCGCGCTGCTCGACACGCAGATCGCCGAGGCCAACAAGCGACTCGTCGACACCGTCGGACAAGGCGGGGCCAACTTCGTCCAGAACGCCATCCTCGGTCCCCTGAAGGACAAGCGCGTGTCCACCATCGACCGGATCGCCATCTCCATCGGGCGTCAGGGCACCAAGCCGACCGGGCTCGACTCCCTGGCCGCCTGCACCCTGAACGCCGGCGGGACCGACGTCGGCGGGGCCCAGACGGGCGGAACCGACACCGGTACCGAGACCGGTTCGACCGACACCGCGACCCCGAGCGCCACGGCGTCCGCCACCGACGCGGCCGGCGGAACGGACACCACCACGGCGGCCGGGACCATCTCGTGCCCCGACGTGAAGTCGCAGCTGCCTGCCGTCCCGGCTTCGGCGCAGGCCGAGGTCGACCGGAACCTCGCCCTGCTCGACACGCAGATCGCCGAGGCCAACAAGCGACTCGTCGACACCGTCGGACAAGGCGGCGCCAACTTCGTCCAGAACGCGATTCTCGGCCCGCTGGAGGACAAGCGCACCTCCACGATCGACCGGATCGCCATCGCCATCGGCCGTCAGGGCACCAAGCCCGCCGGCCTCGACTCCCTGGCCGCCTGCACGCTCACCAAGTGACGTGACAGGCAGCCGTGGCCGCCCCGATGAACGCCGGCCGGGGCGGCCACGGTGACGTCCGGGCCAGGAAATCCCGCCTGTTCGGCCCATCTGAGCTGCCGTCAGCGCTCCCGCCCTCTACCGTCTGAGCCATGCGTCCCGGTGTGCTCGCCCTTGCGTCCGCGTCCCTGCTTCTGCTGCTCGGTGCGGTGCCCGCGCGTGCCGCGGAGCCGCCGCGTCCGTCGTTGCTCGCGGATACCGGGGGTGGCGGTCAGCTGATCCTGGCGGCGGCACCGCGCGCGAACTCCACGTCGGGGACGCTCAGTTGGTGGGAGCGGCGGGGTGGGGCGTGGGTGAAGGTCGGTTCCGCGACCGCTCGGTTCGGGGCGAAGGGGCTTGTCGAGGGTGGGGCGCGCAAGCAGGGGTCGTACACGACTCCCACCGGGTTGTACGGCCTGCCGTATGCCTTCGGGATCAAGGCGGCTCCGGGTGGGACCAAGGCCAAGTACCGGCGGGTGGGCGGGAGTTCGTGGTGGTGTGAGGACACTCGGTCTCGGGTCTACAACCGGTGGAGTGAGCCGCTGGCTCGTGACTGTCGGGCGTCCGAGTCCGAGCGGTTGATCTCTTATGCGACGCAGTATGCGTATGGGTTCGTCGTCGGGTTCAACTACTCCAAGCCTGTGAAGGGGCGTGGGGCCGGGATCTTTTTGCATGTCCACGGGCGTGGGGCTACTGCTGGTTGTGTGTCTGTGCCGGTGGATGCGATACGGAGGATCTTGCGGTGGGTTGATCCTGGGCGTTCGCCGCATATTGCGATTGGAACGGTGAGCGGGGTTACGGCGATCACTCGGTACTGAAGTGCGAGAGCGCCGTTCAGTTTTCGGTTGTACGGCGGGTGCGGGCCGGATGTGGCTGGTCGCGCCCACGCGGCGGAGCCGCAAATCGACACAGCCCCGCGCCCCTAGGTACGTCAACTCGGCGGAAGTTTCACCGTGAACGTCGTTGAACCCGGGCGGCTCTCCAACGCCACGCTTCCTCCGTGCGCCTCCGTCACCGCTGCCACGATCGACAGGCCCAGGCCCGCTCCTCCTCCGCTTCCTCCCCCGCCCTCTGTTCGTCGGCGGTCTGCTCGGGTGAAGCGTTCGAAGACTCCCGGCTGGATCTCCCTCGGGACTCCGGGGCCGTCGTCGTGGACCACCAGGCGGGTCGCCCCGCCTTCCGCCTCCGCCTCCACCGCCACCGTCACCTTCGTGCCAACAGGTGTGTGCAAACGTGCGTTGGCCAACAGGTTGGCCAACACCTGTTGGAGGCGGTGGGCGTCGCCCGTGACCGTTACCGGTTCCTCGGGGAGTTCCAGGGTCCAGCGGTGGTCGGGGCCCGCGGCGCGTGCGTCGGCGATGGCGTCGAGGACCAGGCGGGTGAGGTCGACGGGACGGCGTTCGAGGGGGCGGCCCGCGTCGAGGCGGGCGAGGAGGAGCATCTCGTCGACCATCACGCCCATGCGGGCGGACTCGGCCGTGATGCGCTCCAGCGCCCTGGTCACCTTGGGCGGGACGGGGTCCGGGTGCAACAGGGCGAGTTCGGCGTGGCCCCGGATTGACGCCACCGGGGTGCGCAGCTCGTGGCTGGCGTCGGCGGCGAAGCTGCGCAGCCGTTCCTCGCTGGCGTGCCGGTGGGTGAGGGCGTCCTCGACATGGCCGAGCATGCGGTTGAAGGCACCGGCGAGCCGGCCCACCTCGCTGCGCGGGTCGGACTCGGGTGCCCGGGGCGGAAGGGTCACCTCGCCGTTGGCCAGCGGGAGTTCACTGACCCGGGTGGCTGTGGCGGCGACCCGGCTGAGCGGCCGTAGCGACCAGCGCACCCAGAGCGCGCCCGCGAACCCGGCGGCCAGGAGGGCGGCCCCGAAGACGATCGCGGCGACCGCCTCCAGGCGGTGGACGGCGGCCTCCACCGACTCCAGCGGGAGTCCGGTGATCATCACGTCGCCGTCCCGGCCCGCGGCGGCGAGGACGCGGTACTTGCCGAGGGACGAGAGGTGGATGGTGCGGGCCCTGCCGCCGACCGGGACCGCGGCGAGTTCCCGCCGGTCCCGCCCGGAGAGGGCGACCTTCAGGTCGGTCGTGGCGTCTTCCTTGTCGGCGGGCACGACGGCCGCGTTGGTGACGGTGCCGTCGACCAGGCGGGCGCCGAACGTGCCCGGCGCCTGCCGGCGGGTGTCACCGCGTTCCTTGTCGTCCGCATCGTGGTCGGTCAGCGCGGTCGGGTGCTCCAGGCTGGCCGGGAACTGCGTCCCGACCTCGGTCAGCTGCTGGTCGAGCCGGCCGGTGAGGAAGCCGTCCAGCTCGATCACCGCGGCCACCCCGACGGCGGCGCAGCTGACCGCGAGCAGCACCACCAGGCCCGCTGTCAGACGCGCCCGCAGGGTGTAAGGGCGGGGCAGCCGGCGCAGCCACCGCCCGACAGCACGCCGTCCCGTGTTCATCACGCCACCGGCTTGAGCACGTATCCGGCACCGCGCACGGTGTGGATCATGGGTGTGCGGCCCACGTCCACCTTCTTGCGCAGGTACGAGATGTACAGCTCGACGACATGGGCCTGGCCGCCGAAGTCGTAGGACCAGACGCGGTCGAGGATCTGGGCCTTGCTGAGGACGCGGCGCGGGTTGCGCATGAGGAAGCGGAGCAGTTCGAACTCGGTCGGCGACAGCTCGATGAGGTCGCCCGCACGGGTGACCTCGCGGGCCTCCTCGTCCATGACCAGGTCCCCGACGGTCATCCGGGGGCCCTCCTCCTGCTGGCGGGCCATGCCCGCGCGGCGCAGCAGTCCGCGCAGCCGGGCGACGACCTCCTCCAGGCTGAAGGGTTTCGTGACGTAGTCGTCGCCGCCCGCGGTGATGCCGGCGATGCGGTCCTCGACGGTGTCGCGGGCGGTGAGGAAGAGCACGCAGACGTCGGGCTTCACCTCGTGCAGGGAGCGCAGCACGGCGAAGCCGTCGGTGTCCGGGAGCATCACGTCGAGGACGACGGCGTCGGGCAGCAGCTCGCGCGCGCCGACGAGCGCGGAGGCTCCGTCGCCGGCCGTGCGGACGTTCCAGCCCTCGTAGCGCAGGGCGCCGGACAGCACCTCTGCGAGGTCGGGGTCGTCGTCGACTACCAGGACGCGCACGGGGGTGCCGTCGGGGCGAGTGAGGGCCGGTCGGCCGGAGCGGGTCGTGTTCATGGCGTTTACCAGCATCTCCCCTCGCGGCGTCCTCGGCTGCCGTGGGCCGCTCTGAGTTTCCTCTGAGAAAGCTGAGAAAGGAGCCCACTCAGAGATCCCTCAGAGGTTCGGCCGCCACAGTTGTGTGCAGGACGGGTGAAAGGACACACACATGACCACCGTGTACGAACGACGGACGGCACCGCCCGTGGCGCCGGCTCCCCGGCGTTCACCGGCGGGCTTGGTGCTCGGGCTGATCTGGGCCGGAGCGGCGGCCTCGGTCGCCCTCTGGTGGGTCGACACCGACTCGGTGGTCGGGGCGGCCGGCTGGCTGACCGGGATCGGGCGGATCGCCGGGCTGCTGTGCGGGTACGCCTGCGCGGTGCTCGTGGGTCTGATGGCCCGGGTGCCGCTGCTGGAGCGGCGGATCGGCTCGGACCGGGTGGCCCGCTGGCACGCGATGGCCGGCCGCTACACGATCTGCCTGCTGGTCGTGCACGTCGTGTTCATCCTGCTCGGCTACGCCGCCCAGGACCGTGCCTCGATCGTCCACGAGACGGTCACGGTGGTCCTGGACTACCCGGACATGCTGAAGGGCACGTTCGGGGCGATCATCCTGTTCGCGGTCGGCATCACCTCGGCCCGCGCCGCGCGCCGAAAGCTGAGCTACGAGTTCTGGTACTACGTCCACCTCCTCACGTACGTCGCCGTCTTCCTCGCCTTCTTCCACCAGCTGAGCCTGGGCAACGAGTTCAACGGCCACGCCGGAGCGACGGCCGCCTGGTACGGCCTGTACCTCGGTGTCGCGGCCCTGGTCCTCTGGTACCGGATCCTCGCCCCGGTGCGGCTCAACCTGCGGCACCGGCTGCGGGTCGAGTCCGTGCACCGGGAGGCGCCGGGCGTGTACTCCATCGTCGTACGCGGCCGGCATGTCGACGAACTCGGCGCGGAGGCCGGGCAGTTCTTCCGCTGGCGGTTCTTCGGCGAGGGCATGGGCTGGACGTCGACGCCGTACTCGCTGTCGGCGCCGCCCCGCCGGGACCTGCTGCGGATCACGGTCAAGGCGCTCGGCGACCACAGCGCGGCGGTGGCGTTGCTGCGGCCGGGTGCCCGGGTGTGGGCGGAGGGGCCGTACGGCGCGATGACCGCCGACCGGCGCACCGCGCACAAGTCGCTGCTGATCGCGGCCGGGGTCGGCATCACCCCGCTGCGGGCGCTGTTCGAGACGCTGCCCGGCGAGGTGACGCTGTTGTACCGGGCGCGTACAGCCGAAGACCTGGCGCTGGGCGGCGAGTTGGAGGCCGTCGCACAGTGGCGCGGGGCGAAGGTGCTGTACGCGCTCAACGGGCCGCAGGGGCAGCGACCGATGCTGACCGCCACGTCCCTGCGCGAGGCCGTGCCCGATCTCGCCGGGCACGACGTGTACATCTGCGGTCCGCACGCCTTCGCCCAGGACCTGTACGGGGCACTGCGCACCGCCGGTGTGCCGGACCGCCGTATCCACCACGAGTCGTTCGAGCTGTGAGGCCGTCGTGCATCCGTTGAAGAAGAACCGTCCGCTGCGCCGGATCGTGCTGGCGAGCGCGGTCACCGCGTCCGGTCTGGTGATGCTGCTGGCGCTGAAGCCGCACACCGCGCCCGAGATAGCGGCGGCACCCGCGCCGGCCCCGTCCAGCAGCTCCAGTGCCTCCGCCGGTTCCGGCAGTTCGAGTGGGTCCAGTGGGTCCAGTGGCTCGACCACGACCGGCACGAAGACCGTCACCGGCGAGACCGCGCAGACCCGTTGGGGTCCCGTGCAGGTGAAGATCACCGTGAAGAACGGCAAGATCACCGATGTCACCGCGGTCCAGTCACCGTCGGACAATCCGCGCGACCAGGAGATCAACTCCTATGCCCTGCCCCAGCTGAAGAGCGAGGCGCTCGCCGCGCAGAGCGCGAGCATCGACACCGTGTCGGGAGCCAGCTACACAAGTGACGGTTACCGCCAGTCACTCCAGTCCGCACTGGACTCCGCGGGACTCTGAACGCACAGGCGCAACGGCACGTACTTCAGGGCCAAGGGACCAGCCCACCCCCCTTGCCCCGTCCACGGAGGAACCGTGACCACCACGCTCGCAGGCGGACGTGCCGCCCGCCGACAGACGATGCGCCGCATCCGCCCGCGCCGCTCCCCAGCGACCCTGCTGCTGCTCGCCGTCTGGGCGGGCGCGGTCGGGGTGCTGTGGATGTGGTGGCACAACACGCCGTCCATCGCCGACCAGAACGGCAAGATCCTCAACGCGGGCCGTATCACCGGTCTGTTGGCCGGATATCTGATGGCACTGGTCGTGCTCCAGATGGCCCGCGTGCCCGCCCTGGAGCGGCGGGTCGGCTCAGACCGGGTCGCCCGCTGGCACGCGATGAGCGGCCGCTACACGCTCTGCCTGGTCTTCGCCCACGTCTTCCTCATCATGTGGGGCTACGCCCTCCAGGCGGGCAAGACGCTGAACGACATCGTCCAGCAGACCATCGACTCGGTGAACCAGCTGCCCGACATGGGCAAGGCCGCCATCGGGACCGGCCTGTTCCTCCTCATCGGCCTCTCGTCGATCGGCGCCGTCCGCCGCAGGCTGCCGTACGACACCTGGTACCACGTACATCTGCTGACGTACGCGGCCGTGTTCCTGACGTTCTGGCACCAGATCACCACCGGCAACGACTTCGCGCTGACGCCGATCGCCAAGACCGTCTGGTACGGGCTGTACGGCACGGTGACCGCGCTGGTGGTCTGGTACCGGATCCTCACCCCGATCCGCCTCAACCTGCGGCACCGGATGTACGTCGAGGCGGTCATCGAGGAGACGCCCGGCATCGTGTCCGTGCTGATCGGCGGGCGCAAGCTGCACCGGATGGGCGCGGAGGCCGGGCAGTTCTTCCGGTGGCGGTTCCTGGCGCCGGGCATGCGGCTCAGCTCGCACCCGTACTCGCTGTCGGCTGCGCCCCGCCCGAACATGCTGCGGATCACGGTCAAGGCGATCGGCGACCACAGCGCCCAGCTGCGCGAACTGCGGCCCGGCACCAAGGTGTGGGCCGAGGGCCCGTACGGCGCGCTGACCTCGCAGCGGCGCACCCGCGGCAAGGTGCTGCTGGTCGCGGGCGGCGTCGGCATCACACCGATGCGGGCACTGTTCGAGACGCTGCCGGGAGCGGCCGGTGACATCACGCTGCTCTACCGGGCCAACACCACCCAGGACCTGGCACTGTGGGACGAGTTGGCGAAGATCGCCGACGAGCGCGGCGCCCGCCTGATGTACGCGGTCAACAGCCCCGACGGGGAACGCCCCGACATCTCGGCGGACTCCCTGCGCCGGAAGCTGCCCGACATCGACAACCACGACGTCTTCATGTGCGGGCCGCCCGGCTTCGCGCAGTCGGTCTACGAAGCACTGCGCGGCGCGGGGGTCCCCGCCCGCCGTATCCATCACGAGTCGTTCGAGATGTGAGCGACGGGAGTCAGGAGCAATGAAGAAGAGCCACCCCATCCGGCGTGTTCTGCTCGCGAGCGCCGCCACCGTGTCCGGGATCGTTCTGCTGCTCTCCCTGAAGCCGGCGACCGACTCCTCCTCGGCGTCCGCGCAGGGAGCGGCGGCCCAGCAGACCGCCGCCGCGCAGGAGTCGCCCCAGGGCGGTGCCGCGGCGGCCGGGACCTCGACGGTCACGGGCGCCGCCACCCAGACCGAGTACGGGGTCGTCCAGGTGCGCCTGACGGTCGCGAACGGGAAGATCACCAAGGCCGAGGCCGTGCAGGCGCCGCACGGCGGCACCAGCGACCAGAAGACCGCGCTGTCCGTGCCCAAGCTCAACCAGGAAGCGGTCGCCACCCAGAGCGCGGACATCACGTCCGTGTCCGGGGCGACCTACACCAGCGGCGGCTACAAGAAGTCCCTGCAGTCGGCCATCGACAAGATGAAGACCGCCGGTGCCAACACGGCGGCCCCGTCCCAGAGTTCGGCCGCCGCGGCGCCCGCCGCGCAGGCCAAGACCGTCACCGGTGATGTCGTGACGACCGAGTACGGGCCCGTCCAGGTCCGGATCACGGTCGCGGGCGGCAAGATCACCAAGGCCGAGGCGGTGCAGGCCCCGAGTGGCGGGACCAGCGACCAGAAGACGGCACTGTCGATCCCCAAGCTCAACCAGGAGGCCGTGGCGGCCGGGAGCGCGAGCATCGACTCCGTGTCGGGTGCGTCGTACACGAGCGGCGGTTACAAGAAGTCCCTTCAGTCCGCGCTGGACAAGGCCGGTGTCTGACACGGTGACCGATCCCGCGGAGGCTCCCGCCGCGTTGCGGCACGCCGAGGAGGTCATGGGGACGGTGTTCTCCTTCGACATCCGCGGCGGGGAGCCCGAGGCCGTCCGGACCGCGCTGGACCAGGCGGTGGCCCAACTGCACCGCGTGAACGAGGTGTTCAGCACCTACCGCGACGACAGTCAGGTCTCCCGGCTGGCCCGCGGCGAGCTGACCGTGGCCGAGTGCGACGCCGAGGTCGCCGAGGTGCTGGAGCTGGGCGCCGAGGCGGAGCGGGTGAGTGCCGGCTGGTTCAGCACCAAGTACGAGGGACAGCTCGACCCCACCGGGATCGTGAAGGGCTGGGCCGCCGAGCGTGCGGCCGAGCTGATCGCGGCGGCGGCCGGGGTGAGCGGGGTCAGTGTGAACGGCGGCGGCGACGTCCAGATGTTCGGTACGCCGGGAGCGCACCGCCCCTGGCGGGTCGGCGTCTCCGATCCCCTCCGCCCGGGCGGTCTCGCGGCCGTGATCTCCGCCGCGGGCGCCGACGAACTGGCCGTGGCCACCTCCGGTACGGCGGAGCGCGGGGCGCACATCGTGGACCCGTCGACCGGCAAGTCCGCGGTGACGGACCTGGTCGCCGTCACCGTGGTGGCTCCTCGTCTGACCTGGGCCGACTGCTGGGCCACGGCCGCGTTCGCGATGGGTTCGCGGGAGGGTCTGGGCTGGCTGGAGTCGCTGCCGGACGTGGAGGCGCTGCTCATCACGGCGGGCGACGAGGTCCGCTGCACGGGCGGCCTGGCGGCCAGACTCGGCTGAAGCCGAAGCCCCATGCGAGTCGGGGGTGCACCGGAATCTTCCGGTGCACCCCCGACTCGTTGTATGCGCGGGTACGGGTACGTCAGTGGTCGTTCTGCGCCAGCCGCAGCAGATGGTCCGCGAGGGCCTGCCCACCGAGCGGGTCCCGGCTGATCAGCAGCAGCGTGTCGTCGCCGGCGATGGTGCCGAGGATGTCCTGGAGCTCCGCCTGGTCGATCGCCGAGGCGAGGAACTGGGCGGCGCCCGGCGGGGTGCGCAGGACCACGAGGTTGGCGGAGGCCTCCGCGGAGATCAGCAGCTCCGCCGAGAGCCGCCGCATCCGCTCCTCCTTCGCCGACTCCCCCAGCGGCACGCGCGGGGTGCGGAAGCCGCCCTCGCTCGGTACCGCGTAGATGAGGTCGCCGTCGTTGTTGCGGATCTTCACCGCGTTCAGCTCGTCCAGGTCCCGGGAGAGCGTCGCCTGGGTGACACTCAGCCCGTCGTCGGACAGCAGCTTCGCCAACTGGCTCTGGGAACGCACCGGTTGCCGGTTGAGGATGTCCACGATCCGGCGGTGGCGGGCGGTGCGGGTCTGCGGCACGGCCGGCCCCGCGGGGTGCTCGTGCTCCTGCGCCTGACTCATCGTCGACTCATTCTCCGGATCATCCGTCCCCCTTGGCCACGTCCAGGACACCGGGCAGCGCCCGGAGGAACGCGTCCGCCTCGTCGTCGCCGAGGTTCAGCGGTGGCATCAGCCGTACGACATCGGGGGCGGGCGCGTTGACCAGGAAACCGGCGTCCTGAGCCGCCTGTTGCACCTGGGGCGCGAGCGGCTCGGTGAGCACGATACCCAGGAGGAGGCCCGCACCCCGGACATAATCGATCAACGGGTGGCCCAGCGACTCGATTCCGTCACGGATCTTCTCGCTCTGCCGCTTCACGTTCTCCAGCAGACCCTCGGCCTCGATGGTGTCGAGTACGGCGAGTCCGGCGGCGCAGGCGACCGGATTGCCGCCGAACGTCGTGCCGTGCTGGCCCGGCTGGAGCAACTCGGCAGCGCGCCCGAAGGCGACGGTGGCGCCGAGCGGCAGCCCGCCGCCGAGCCCCTTCGCGAGGGTCACGACATCGGGCAGGACACCTTCGTGGGCCTGGTACTCGAACCAGTGCCCGGTACGGCCGATCCCGGTCTGCACCTCGTCCAGGACCAGCAGCGCCCCGTGGGCCGCGGTGATCGCACGGGCGGCCTTCAGATACCCGGCAGGCGGTACGACGACCCCGTTCTCGCCCTGGATCGGCTCGATGATGACGAGCGCGGTGTCCTCGGTGACGGCGGCGGCGAGTGCCTGCGCGTCGCCGTAGGGCACATGCGTCACATCACCGGGCAGCGGCAGGAACGGTGCCTGCTTGGCGGGCTGGCCGGTGAGGGCGAGGGAGCCCATCGTCCGGCCGTGGAAGGCGCCCGTGGTGGCGACCATGTGCTGACGGCCCGTCAACCGGCCGATCTTGAAGGCGCCTTCGTTGGCCTCGGCGCCCGAGTTGCAGAAGAACACCTTGCCGTCCCGGCCGAAGCGCTCAAGGAGCCGTTCGGCGAGGGCGACGGGCGGTTCGGCGATGAACAGGTTGGAGACATGGCCGAGTTCGGCGATCTGCTTGCTGACGGCCTCGACGATCGCCGGGTGGGCGTGACCGAGCGCGTTGACCGCGATACCGCCGACGAAGTCGACGTACTCGTTGCCGTCGGCGTCCCACAGCCTGGCGCCCGCACCGCGGACGAGGGGAAGCGTCGGGGTGCCGTAGTTGTTCATGAGCGACCCCTGCCACCGCTGGGTCAGCTCCTCATTGGCGGTCATACGGCATTCCCCTGCTTCTTGCCGGACTTCTTGGCGGACTTCTTCTTTGCTGACTTCGGGTCGGGCAGCTCGTCCGGCACGACCATCGTGCCGATGCCCTCGTCGGTGAAGATCTCCAGCAGGATCGAGTGCTGGACCCGGCCGTCGATGACCCGGGCGGTGGTCACACCGTTGCGCACGGCGTGCAGACAGCCCTCCATCTTCGGCACCATTCCGGAGCTCAACTCCGGGAGCAGCTTTTCGAGTTCGGTGGCCGTGAGGCGGCTGATCACCTCGTCGCTGTGGGGCCAGTCCTCGTAGAGACCCTCGACGTCCGTGAGGACCATGAGGGTTTCGGCCCCAAGCGCCGCAGCGAGTGCCGCAGCCGCCGTATCAGCATTGACGTTGTAGACATGTCCGTCGTCCTCGCTCCTCGCGATCGACGAGACGACCGGGATACGGCCGTCGGCGAGCAGAGCCTCGATCGCGCCCGTGTCGATCGCGGTGATCTCACCCACCCGCCCGATGTCGACCAACTCCCCGTCGATCTCGGGCAGATGCTTGGTGGCGGTGATGGTGTGCGCGTCCTCGCCGGTCAACCCGACGGCGAGCGGCCCGTGTTGGTTGAGCAGCCCGACCAACTCGCGCTGCACCTGCCCGGCAAGCACCATCCGTACGACGTCCATGGCGTCCTCGGTGGTGACGCGCAGGCCGGCCTTGAACTCGCT
The DNA here is from genome assembly GCF_040655155.1 of Streptomyces sp. NPDC050508. Lineage (NCBI taxonomy): Bacteria > Bacillati > Actinomycetota > Actinomycetes > Kitasatosporales > Streptomycetaceae > Streptomyces > Streptomyces sp. NPDC050508. The sequence goes on along the minus strand of NZ_JBFAJJ010000005.1, from coordinate 334,505 downwards.
GACGATGCCGTGCCGGTCGAGGGCGGCGCTGATCTGCGGGCCGCCGCCGTGCACGACGACGGGCTTGAGCCCCGCGTGGTGCAGGAACACGACGTCCTGGGCGAACGCGGCCTTCAGGTCCTCGTCGATCATGGCGTTGCCGCCGAACTTGATGACGACGGTCTTTCCGTTGTGCCGGGTCAGCCAGGGCAGCGCCTCGATGAGGATCTGCGCCTTGGGCAGCGCGGTGTGCTTGCGAGTAGTGCTCATGACGAGTACGCGCTGTTCTCGTGGACGTAGTCGGCGGTGAGGTCGTTGGTCCAGATCGTCGCGGTCTCGGACCCGGCGGCGAGGTCGGCGACGATGTGCACCTCGCGGTAGCGCATGTCGACCTTGTCGCGGTCCTCGCCGACACCGCCGTTCTTGCAGACCCACACACCATTGATGGCGACGTTGAGCTGGTCGGGTTCGAAGGCGGCCTGGGTCGTGCCGATCGCGGACAACACCCGGCCCCAGTTGGGGTCTTCGCCGTGGATCGCGCACTTGAGGAGGTTGTTGCGGGCGATGGAGCGACCCACCTCGACGGCGTCGTCCTCGCTCGCGGCGTTGACGACCTCGACCTTGATGTCCTTGCTGGCGCCCTCGGCGTCCCGGATCAGCTGCTGGCCGAGGTCGTCGCAGACAGCACGGACGGCCTCGGCGAACTCCTCGTACTCCGGGGTGACTTGGGAGGCGCCGGAGGCGAGCAGCAGCACGGTGTCGTTGGTGGACATGCAGCCGTCGGAGTCGACGCGGTCGAAGGTCGTGCGGGTGGCGGCCCGAAGTGCCTTGTCCAGTACGTCGCTCTCGACGTCGGCGTCGGTGGTGAGGACGACGAGCATGGTGGCGAGGCCGGGGGCGAGCATGCCCGCGCCCTTGGCCATGCCGCCGACGGTCCAGCCGTCCTTGGTGGTCACGACGGCGGTCTTGTGGACGGAGTCCGTGGTCTTGATGGCGATGGCGGCCTTCTCGCCGCCGTGTGGGGAGAGTTGACCGGCAGCGGCCTCGACTCCCGGCAGTAGCTTGTCCATCGGGAGCAACAGCCCGATGAGCCCGGTGGAGGCGACGGCCACCTCGGCGGCGTTCAGGCCCAGCGTGTCGGCGACCTTCTCGGCGGTGGCGTGGGTGTCCTGGAAGCCCTTCGGCCCCGTACAGGCGTTGGCGCCACCGGAGTTGAGGACGACGGCGGATACCTGACCGCCCTTCAGTACCTGTTCCGACCACAACACCGGTGCGGCTTTGACGCGGTTGGAGGTGAAGACGCCCGCGGCGGCGAGGCGGGGCCCGTTGTTGACCACGAGGGCCAGGTCCGGGTTGCCGTTCTCCTTGATCCCGGCCGCGATGCCCGCGGCCGTGAATCCCTGTGCTGCCGTCACACTCACGGCGCGACTCCGATCGTAGAAAGCCCGGTGGTCTCGTCGAGCCCGAGGGCGAGGTTCATGCTCTGGACGGCACCGCCCGCGGTGCCCTTGGTCAGGTTGTCGATGGCGCTGATCGCGATGATGCGGCCCGCGGCCTCGTCGTACGCGACCTGCACCTGAACGGCGTTGGAACCGTAGACGGACGCCGTCGCCGGCCACTGCCCCTCGGGGAGCAGGAACACGAAGGGTTCGTCGGCGAAGGCCTTCTCGTAGGCGGCACGCACGGACTCGCCGGTGACACCGGGCCTGGCCTTGGCGCTGCAGGTGGCGAGGATGCCGCGGGGCATCGGCGCGAGGGTGGGCGTGAAGGAGACGGTGACGGTCTCACCGGCCGCGTCACCCAGATTCTGAATGATCTCGGGGGTGTGCCGGTGGCCGCCGCCGACGCCGTACGGCGACATGGAGCCCATGACCTCGGAGCCCAGGAGGTGAGCCTTGGGCGCCTTACCGGCACCCGAGGTCCCGGAGGCGGCGACGATCACGGCCTCGTTCTCGGCGAGCCCGGCGGCGTACGCCGGGAAGAGCGCGAGGGAGGCTGCCGTCGGATAGCAACCGGGCACGGCGATGCGCTTGGACCCCTCCAACGCGGCGCGGGCACCCGGGAGTTCGGGCAGGCCGTAGGGCCAGGTGCCGGCGTGTGCGGAGCCGTAGAAGCGCTCCCAGTCGGCCGCGTCCTTCAGCCGGAAGTCGGCGCCCATGTCGACGACGAGGACGTCCGGGCCGAGCCGCTCGGCGACGGCGGCGGACTGGCCGTGGGGCAGGGCGAGGAAGACGACGTCGTGTCCGGCGAGGACCTCGGGGGTGGTTTCCTGGAGTACACGGTCGGCGAGCGGCAGCAGGTGCGGTTGCAGCGCGCCGAGCTTCTGTCCGGCGTTGGAGTTGCCGGTCAGGGCACCGATCTCGACCTCGGGGTGCGCCAGGAGCAGACGCAGCAGTTCCCCACCCGCGTATCCACTCGCTCCGGCCACTGCCGCACGTACCGCCATGGAACCCTCCTCTTCGATGGCATGACTATACGTTTCGTTGCACGTTTATGCAATCTGGGTGAGTGGGTATGCAGACGGGTCGCCGTGACTGAGACTTTTGGTTGGCGGGTGAGCGCGTCAGTTGGCGGATCTTGATCCCGTAACGCCGTGCGGGCGAAGCAGCGGCATCGCCCCGGACTTGAGGTGATGGCGTCAACGGGCCGGAAGCACGGCTTCGAGTCGCTGGAGGAGATGCGGCTGCTGGTTGCGCTGGATTTCCTGAGTGCATCGGAGGTGCTGGCCCAAGCCGTTCCGGCTGGACTTTGAGTACGAGGGCGGCCAGTCCTGGCACGTCCCGGACTTCCTGGCCGTGATCGGCGGTCAGGAGGGGCGGGTGATGACGCTCTCCGAGTTAGCGGACGCGACCAGCGTGCCTTCCGGTGGACGATCGAAGACGTCCACGGTCAGTTCGGTCGGCTCGTCCTGACGGATGACTGCGGTCGCGCGGAGACCCGCTCGTTCCGTTGGCTCATCAACCATGCTGACCTGCGGCTCCTCCCGAACAAATCTGATCCGACCGCCTCATCGACCGCATCGCGAATGTGGTATCCGCGGGTGGGCGGTTGGCCCTGGCGTTGTTCGCCGATGACGACTGTGCGGAGGTCGCCGCACGGCTGGCCGGCACTCTCATGAGGTGGGGTTGCCGGGATGCCGGCTGGGAGGTGCTGACCTCGGGTGGGATCACCCAGACCCGCCAGCGGCTGGGCGAGGAGCCGTTGCGGCCCTCCGCCACTGATCATCGACCAGCTCGCCCAGCCGATCCGAAGGTCGGGGTGCCCCTCACCCGGCCGAGGCGAGGTGAGGAGCGCCCACACGATGTGCGCCGCCCGGCTCCCTCAGGTCGAGTTCATTACCGGGCCCCGCGCCGGACATCCCCGTCACCGTCCCGTCAGCTGCGGCCGCGCGGCAGCATGAGGGCCGCGGCCGTGGTGGCTGTCAGCATCACAGCCGAGACGCACAAGGCGACCCGCAGACCCACAATGAACTCACCCCGGTCCGCGACCAGGGCTCCGAAGACGGCCACGGCGAGCGCGCCGCCCGTCTGCCGGAAGGAGTTCAGGATCCCGGCGGCCATTCCCGCCCGGTCTGCGGCGATGTCGTTCAGCAGGACGGCGGTGAGGGAAGGTACGAAGAAGCCCAGGCCGAGGCCGACCGGGATGAGCATCGCCGCGATCACTGGTCTGCTGGTGCCCTCGTCGATCCAGAGCAGGCCGAACATCGCCAGCGCGAAGATCGCTTGTCCCGTGGCGATCGGCATCCGCGGCCCAAAGCGTGCCGCAGCCCTGGCCGAGGCCAGGTTGGCTCCGGCGATCACGGCCATCATCGGTAGGAACATCAGCCCCGCGGCCACGGCGGACAGGTTCAGAACGTCCTGAAAGAACAGGCTCAGCATGAACACCAGCCCGTAGAACGCCGCATTGCCGACGAAGCCGATCGCGACCGAAACCGTCACCGTGCGCGAACGGAAGAGGTCGAGCGGGACCAACGGCGCGGCGGTACGCGCCTCGATCATGATGAACGCCGCCGTCGCCACTACGGCGAGCCCCAGGCAGCCCAGTACCACGGGCTCGCCGAAGCCGTTCTCCCCTCCGTCGATCACCGCGAAGGTGAGCGCTGCGAGCGCGACGATCGCCGTGAGCTGGCCGTACGGATCGAGCGGCGTGGCACGGCGCGGCGAGCGCTCCGCGCGGGTCAACACCGCGAGGGTGGCGATGCCGACGGGCAGGTTGACGATGAAGATCGCCCGCCAGCTCAGAGTGCTGGACAGCACCCCGCCGGCCACCGGGCCGGCCGCAACCGCGACGGCTCCGCCGGCGGTCCACAGCGCGATGGCCCGTGCCCGTTCCACTGCGTCCGGGAAGGCCTGCCGGACGAGGGCCAGCGAGGACGGCAGCATGATCGCCGCCGCGCTCCCCTGGATCAGGCGGGCTGCGATCAACTCGCCCAGCCCCGGCGCCAGTCCACAGGCCGCCGAGGCGACCGTGAAGACCGCGACGCCGGCGCCGAACGCGCGGCTCGCCCCGATACGGTCGGAGAGCGTGCCCGCGGAAAGCAGGAGCGCGGCGAACATCAGCGTGTAGGCGTCCACGATCCACTGCAGTCCCGCCGTACTGCCGCCGAAGGTCCGCCCGATCCCGGGCAGCGCCACGTTCATCGCCATGGTGTTGAGGTTGAGCAGAAAGATGCCCATGAACGTGGTCGCCAGGATCAGTTTCGGTGCGGCCGTGCGTTGCCGGGCATCCTGTGACGCGCGGGCTGGTTCAAGAGTGGTCATCCGTCCAGACTGGTGAGGTTCGCTAGGGCGAGGCAGACCGTGATCTTCCGGGGTGCGCCACAGGTGGGTGCAACAGGGCCAGGCTCCAGGCCGGCCCCCTGATCACACGCTGGCAGAATGACGACATGACTGAGTTCGGGAAGTTTCTGCGGGCTCGCCGTGGCGACGTACGCCCTGCAGACGTCGGACTGCCCGCAGGAACCGGCACGCGCCGTACGCCGGGTCTGCGCCGGGAGGAGCTGGCGGCGCTGGCCGGTGTGAGCATCGACTACTACATTCGTCTGGAACGCGGCAAGGAGACCCGTCCGAGCCCCTCCGTGGTCGAGGCGCTGGCCGACGCGCTCCGCCTCAACCCGGAGGAGAGCGGCTTCCTGCACGAGTTGGCGGCGCGGGCGGCGCGGCGTGCGCCCGAGCCCCGTCCCCTGCCGTCACGGCGGGTCCGTCCGACCGTCACACAGCTTCTGGAGACGCTCCGGCCCAACCCTGCGTACGTCGTGAGCCGCACCAACGACCTGCTGGCGGCCAATCCCGGCGGGCTGCGGCTGCTCCACGGCATCGCCGACTGGCCGGAGCGGCAGCGGAACACCGTCCGGTACACCTTCCTGCACCCAGCTGCCCGCGAACTGTGGGCGGACTGGGAACAGAAGGCCAAGGGGTGCGTCGCCCAGTTGCGGGCGATCGCCGGCACCGATCCGGATGCCCCGGATCTCGCCGCACTCGTAGGTGAGCTGATCGTCAAGAGCCCCGACTTCAACCGGCTCTGGGAGCGGTACGAGGTGCACACGATCGGCGACGGCGAGAAGACGCTCCGACACCCGGAGGTCGGCACGATGACGCTCTCGCACGAAGGGCTGTCCCTCAACCGCGCACAAGGCCAGCGCCTCGTCATCTACATGGCGCCGCCCGGCAGCCCGGACCACGACAGGATGACGCTCCTCGACCTCGCCGCCTCCGGCCCGTCCGTCGGTTCCGGCGAGACGGCGCCCGTCTCACCCTCCCGGAGACAGGGCTAGGCGCTCACGAAATCCCGATCGACGAAATGTTGTCCATCCGCAGGCGATGCCCGGTTCGGTGAACACGGCCATCGTCTCCAGGCGGAGGGTCTGGCAGTGCTGGTCGATGGTGGTCCAGGTGGCGGGGGGCCGTCGGCCGTCGGGGTTCGCTGACACCGGCGAGTAGCGGGCTGATGACCTTGTCGCGGAGGGTGGTTGGAGCCGCGATGATGCGGGCGGGTGCCAGGGTCAGGACTCCGGCCGGCTCGGCGCGGATCCGGGGCTTGTTCAGATCGATCCCGCCGACGCGGGTGGCGCCGAGTTGGGAGGACTCGGTTCAGGCAGCGGTCTTCCGGACCGAGCGGGGTCGGGCGCACAGAGCGGGCAGTCGAGCGCACTCTTCGGCGTCAGCCAGGCCCTCCCCCAGTGCCAGGAGCGAGAGGAGCTGTACCGGGCGGCCGGCGGTGGCCGCGGCGTCCAGTTTGTGGTGGCCGTCGAGGAGGAAGTGGGTCAGGCCCCAGTGCCGGGACTGGTCGTCGCCGAAGCCGCCCGCGGGCTCGCACACGTCCAGCGTCGAGACCGCCACAGCCGTCGGGACCGCGCCCCGGCCCATGAGCTCGACGTACTCCTCGACGCGCTCCCGCTCGTTCCACGTCGGGGGAACCATGGGCACGATGAACTCATAGAGGTGGGCGGACGCGTCGACCGCGGTCTCGAAGGTCCGGTAGTAGGGCGTGTGCGGGTACTCCGGGAGGCCCCAGAACTGGTCGATCCCCCACGAGTCCACCTGCTCGCCGCTGAAGTAGTCGCCCTCCCGGCCCGGGATCACCAGGCGGGGCTCCACCCGCAGCAGCACCGGAAGGTACTCGCCCTCCGGCAGCAACGCGCCGAACGCGTCGATCACACCGCCGTCGCCGGGAGCGGCCAGCGTCCCGGTGAGCCGCTCCCGTACGTCGTCCAACGACAACTTCTGCTTCGCGGTCTCCAGCCGACGGAACAGAAACGGGCACGTTCCACACCAGTGGCTGAGCTCGAAGGCGGGCTCCCCGTCGACCACGAGCAACCTGCGCCCCGGCCGACCCCCGCTCTCCCCCTGCTCCGCCTCGAAGCGCAACCTCGCCTCGGGGTCCGGGACGCCGAGCCTCTGCGGCTCACCACACTTGATCATCACGAAGGGACCGTAAACGGACTCGGCGGATCGGCACCACCGCTTAAGGACGCGACGCCCTACCCTCATCGACGTGACGGAGCCAGTGGCAGCGACGGACCCTCCCCAGCCGCCCCTCCCACACGAGAACGCGCCGGGCACGGCACGCCTGCTCGCGCTGTCCGACGGGATATACGCCATCGCAAGGACAACTACCCGGACCGGTATCCGCTGGCCGTCTGGCCGGAGCTCGGCGGTTTCCTGCCCTTCGCGAACTCCTACGACGCGGACCACCTCGGCTGGCTCACCGCGGGCCCGGACCCGGACGCCTGGCCGCTGATCGTCTGGTCCCGCCACGCCGACCAGGAGCCCGCGCCGGAGGGCGGCCTGATCGACACGCTCCTCGCCTGGCAGCGCGGCACCCTGGCCACGGAGGGGCTGGCCGCGCTCGACGAGGAGGACGACCCCGTCGAGCACGACGGTTTCGAGGCGTGGGACGACAGCGCCTACTGGTGAGACGCCCGCAGCCTCAGCCGGCGATCATCCGGTTGCCGCGTCATCCCAAGCGCTCGGTGTCGTGTTCGCGCCGCGTGACCACACCGGCGTTGCCACGCAAGCGAGTTACTCCCCGCTCTCCCCCGCTCTCCCCCGCTTGGCCGCGTACGCCCGGGCCGCCCGCACCCGGTTCCCGCACTTGGTCGTGCACCAGCGCCGGGCTCCGTGCGAGCGCAGGAACCAGCGGGTGCAGCCCTGCGCGGCGCATGCGGTGAGCTGGTCGGCCTCGGGGCCGGTGAGCAGGTCGGTGGCGTCCTCGGCGAGGAGGGAGAGGGCCGCGGCTGCCGGGTTACCGGTGTCGGGTTCGTCGGCCCGGCGCGGGCCGTCGGCGGTCCAGGCGAGTCGGGGTGTCGAAGGGGCCGCCGCCAGCGCGGAGTTGACGGTGGCGAGGCTCTCGGCAGGCGGCGGGCGGCCGTCGCCGTACGCCTCGAAGAGCGTGCGCAGGGCTTCGCGCAGGGCGAGGAGCCGACCGGACTGTCGGCCGTTCAACGCCACCCGGTCGGGCAGCAGTTCATGGCGTACGAGCCACAGGTGGGCGGCCTCGGTGTCGTCGAGCAGGTCGACCGCGCCGTGGCTGAGGGTGAAACGCGTGTTGACCAGCGCCAGGGAGGGATAGCGGTCCTCGCCGGGGACGGCGAGCTGGTACAGGTAGACAGGGGCCTCGTGATCCACAGGTCTCATGGTAATGCTTGCGATTCTCCGTGAGGAGTCCTAGCGTGCCTCACGGAGAATCGACAGTGAAACCGTGAGAGGTGAGACATCGTGGCCTTCGATGTGGACGCGCTGCGCAAGGACTTCCCGATCCTGGAACGGACGATGGACAGCGGCGCCCGTCTCGTCTACCTCGACTCCGGCGCCACCACCCAGAAACCGCTCCAAGTCCTGGACGCCGAGCGGGACTTCTACCTCACTCGCAACGCCGCCGTGCACCGCGGCGCGCACCAGCTGGCAGGCGAGGCGACGGAGGCGTACGAGAGCGCGCGGCATACCGTCGCCCGGTTCGTCGGGGCTCACGACGACGAGATCGTCTTCACCAAGAACACCACCGAGGGCATCAACCTCGTCGCCTACGCACTGGGCAACGCGGGCCGGATCGGCCCCGGCGACCGGATCGTGGTCACGGAGATGGAACACCACGCCAACCTGGTCCCCTGGCAGCAGCTCGCCGAGCGCACGGGTGCGAGCCTCGACTGGTTCGGCCTGACGGACGAGGGCCGCCTGGACCTCACCCGGATCGACGAACTGCTCGACGAGCGCACCAAGGTCCTCGCCGTCGCCCACCAGTCCAACGTCCTCGGAACCATCAATCCCGTACGGCAACTCGCCGACCGCGCACACGAGTTCGGCACCCTGGTCGTGGTCGACGGCGCCCAGTCCGTCCCCCACCGCCCGGTCGACGTACGGGAGTCGGGCGCGGACTTCCTCGCCTTCTCCGGACACAAGATGCTCGGCCCGAACGGCATCGGCGTGCTGTGGGGGAGACGCGAACTCCTTGCCGGACTACCGCCGTTCCTCACCGGCGGTTCGATGATCGAGGTCGTCGAGATGGACCGCACGACCTTCCTGCCGCCGCCGCAGCGCTTCGAGGCGGGCGTCCCGATGACCTCCCAGGCGGTGGGGCTCGCGGCGGCCGTGGAGTACCTGGAGGCGCTGGGGATGGAGGAGGTCGCGGCCCACGAGGACCGGCTCACCGCCCGTGCTCTGTCGTTGCTCCAGGAAGTCCCCGGCGTCCGCGTCGTCGGCCCCCGTGACCTCACCGACCGCGGCTCGGCCGTCTCCTTCACGGTCGACGGCATCCATCCGCACGACGTCGGGCAGATCCTTGACGAACGGGGCGTGGCCGTCCGCGTCGGCCACCACTGCGCCCGCCCGATCGTGCGCCGGTACGGCATCCCGGCGACGACCCGGGCGAGCTTCTACGTCTACAACACTCCGGCCGAGGTCGATGCCCTGGTCGAGGGCGTTCGCGCAGCTCAGGACTACTTCGAAAAGTGATTCACGAGTGATCCTCGGCTGGGCTTGACCTGGAGCGCGCTCCAGGTTTTACCGTAGTGTTCATGACCAGCGGAGAGACCAGCCGCCAGACCGGCGGACAGCCCCTGAAGTCCCGCCCGCAGGACCGGGAACGCACCCTGACCATCGCCCAGGTCGCCGAGCGCACGGGCCTCTCGCACGACACGTTGCGCTACTACGAGAAGGCCGGCCTGATCGAGCGGGTCGGCCGGAGCACCGGCAACCAACGGCGTTACCAGGCAGCGGACTTGGCCTGGCTGGAGTTCCTGCTGCGGCTGCGCGAGACCGGCATGTCGATCGCGGACATGCAGCGGTTCGCGGCGCTGCGGGCGGCGGGGAACATCACGGTCGCCGACCGGCTGGCGATGCTCCGCGAGCACCGCGCCGAACTGGCCGACCGGATCAGGGCGTTGCGCCGCAACGCGTCCGCGCTGGACGAGAAGATCGACCACTACGAAGAGCTGCTCCTCGATGAACATGAACACGAACATGGACACGAGCAAGAGCAGCCGGGATCGGATGATGAGCTGACATGAGCGCTAGCACCACCCGTGAAGAGCGTTTCGCCCACGGCCTGGAGGTCCTCAAGCGGGTCGACGGCGAGGCCGGGCAGCGGGTCGTCGACTCGCTCTCCGACATCAACCCCGAACTGGGTCACCAGGTCGTCGCCTGGGCCTTCGGCGAGATCTACGACCGTCCCGGACTCGCCCCGCGCGACCGCCAGTTGGTGACGCTGGGCATGCTCACCGCGCTCGGCGGCTGCGAGGCCCAGCTCGATGTGCACGTGAACGCGGCCCTGAACGTGGGCCTCACGCCCGAGGAGATCATCGAGGCCCTGACGCACTCCGCGGTGTACTGCGGCATCCCCAAGGCGCTCAACGCCACCTTCGCCGCGAAGAAGGTCTTCGCCGAGCGTGGGCTGCTGCCGCTGGGACAGCAGCCCACGCAAGAGGCCCCGGCTACCTCTGTCTGATCCTCAGGAACGTGACGGAGTTCGCCGGGAAGGTGTAACTGAACTTGTCGGCAACGCCCTTGAAGGTGGACACGACCGGCGCGACCGCGGTGGCCGTCTCGCTGTTCACCGCGTCGGGCGCGGCGGCGAGCGTGGTCACCTTCGCCTTGGACGCGACCTTGGCACCGCCCAGGTCGATCGCCGTACGGGCCGCCGAGGACTGGTCGTTGACGACCTTGACGATCAGGTCACCGGTCTTCGCGTCCCTGGTGACGACCTGACGGAACGGCTCGGCCGGCTTGTCGTCGGCGAAGCTGCCCCACTCCTGCCCGTCGAGGTACAGGGTGACCTGACGGCCCCTCACCTTGATGTCGACGTCGTAGGCGCGGCCTGTCTCGATGGTCCCCGGCTTGGCGATCAGCGTCGACTTGCCGCCGTCCACGGCCTGTTCGACGGCGGTCTGGGTGTTGTTCCAGCCGCCCAGGTTCCACCAGTAGTAGTTGCCGGTGTCCTTGACGCCGAACGCGACGAGGAAGCCTTCCTTCCCGGACCGTTTCGTGGCCTTCACATGCAGGTCGTAGTCGTGCCAGGCCGGGTCGCCCGCCGAGACCATGGTGTTCTCGGCGGCGGTGTCGGTCTGGACGTACTGCCCGTCCTCAAGGCTCCAACTCCCGCCTCCCGTATGGGTCCACTGCGCCGCGTCACCGGAGAAGTCGTCGGAGAGCAGCGCCGAACCGTCCGCCGCCGTCACCTTCACATCGTCGTACGCCGCGCTCGTCGCCCAGGTCGACAGGCCGACCGCGCCGGAGATCGGGGCGACAAGTGACGGTGTGCCGGTGGCTGTTGACGGCACCACGCGGCTGCCGACGTTGTTCATGAACAGCTTCTGGACCTCGTAGTTGGCGGAGCCCCAGGACGCGTGGTTGTTGAACCACACCAGGTCCGGGCGCCACTGGACGTAGTCCTCGTTCGCGAACAGCGGGGCGTAGGAGGCGAGTTTGACGACGTCCGCGTTGCGTTCCAGGCCGGTCATGTACGCCGCTTCGGCGAGGCCGTTCTTGAACGCGTTGCCGCCGGAGGCGTATTCGCCGAGGAAGACCTTCGGGCCGGTGCGGTCGTAGGAGTCGTAGCGGTCGTTGTTCTGGAGGAACCACTGCGGGCTGTTGTAGTAGTGCTCGTCGACCATGTCGACCTTGGCGTCCTTGTTGAGCTGCCAGGCCGTGTCGAAGGTCGAACCGCTGTCGTCCGGGCCCGCGTTGGAGATCACGGTCATGTACGGGTACGCGGCCTGGATCGCCGTACGGAACTGGGTGAAGCGGGCGAAGAACTCGGTGGGGAGGTTCTCCTCGTTGCCGACCTCGATGTGGGTGAGGTGGAAGGGCTTGGGGTGGCCCATCTCTGCGCGCAGCCCGCCCCACTTCGACGTCACCGGTCCGTTGGCGAACTCGATGAGATCCAGGGTGTCTTGGATGTGTCGCTTGAGCAGCGCGGGGTCGTCGACGGCCTTGTTCTGGCCGCAGCCGGTCACCAGGGCCGGTACGACGGGCAGCGGCATCGCGCCGATGTCCTCGGCGAAGCGGAAGTACTCGTAGTAGCCCAGGCCGTAACTCTGGTTGTAGCCCCAGAAGTTGGAGTTCGTGGCGCGCGTCTCGACCGGGCCGATCGTGTCCTTCCACTGGTACGAGCGCTTGCGCTGGTAGCCGGAGGCGGCGCTGTAGTCCTCCATCGAGCCGGTGTTGACCAGGCAGCCGCCGGGGAAGCGCACGAAGCCCGGGTGCAGGGCGGCGATCTTCTCGGCGAGGTCCTTGCGCAGGCCGTTCGGCTCGTGCTTGTAGGTGTCGCGGGGGAAGAGGGACACCATGTCGAGGGCGGTCGCATCGGAGGAGGCGACGGTGAGGCGGCCTGCGGTGCTGGTGCGGGTCGCGGTGAACCTCGCCCGGTACTGGGCCCAGCCGTTCTTCCTCACCTTCACCTGGTGCGCGGTCGCCAGCGTGCCGCCGGTGTCCTGGAGGGCGACGGTGAGCGTGGTGCCGTTGTCGGCGCGGGCCCACACCGAGAAGTCGTACTTCTTGCCGTCCTCGACGGCGATGCCGGTGTTGTAACCGGCGTTCGTGACGGACGAACCGGCCTCCAGGGAAAGGTAGTTGCGGTTGGTCTCGTTGAGGCGGCCGGCGTCGTTCACCACCTGGGCCGTGCCCGCGACCGTCCAGGCGGTCAGCGGGGTGTACGACTTGTTGTCGTCGGTGGAGTACTCGAAGGACCGGTTCTGCACGAGCTCGGCGTACAGGCCGCCGTCGGCCGCGCGGTTGATGTCCTCGAAGAAGACGCCGTACATCGTCTTGTCGATCTTGGCGCCCTGCGTCGACGGGTCGACGGTGATCGCGTAGTCGGTGACGTCCTCGGCGTGGGCGGGCGCGGGGACGACGGCCGTCGCCAGCAGGAAAGCGCTTGCCGCTAAGGCAAGTCTCAGGCGGGTGCGGCTGGTGCGTGACATGGATACTCCGCGGCTCGTATCGGATCGTGCGCGATGCCCGAATGTCCAGTTCGAGATATCGGACGTCGGTCAGCACTTCGAACGGCAAGATAGGCAAGGGTCGTGAGCACGTCAATGGGACCGGCGCGGGCGGGGACGTAGGGTCGAAGGCATGTCCGTGTTGTTGCCGTACCTCGTCCTGCTCGGCTTTCTGGCCGCCACGCTGGGGTTCTTCACCTGGCTGGCCCGGCGGATCCGCCGCCGTGGCACCGCCGGGGGCGGGATCGGCGGCGCGCTGGCCGCGTACGAGGAGGCCTTTCGGGCCACGAGTCACGCGTCGCACTACGAGATCCGGGCACAGGCCGAGCGCAAGGCGCCCACGGACTCGCCGGACGGGTGGCGTCGACGGCGCAGGAAGGGGTGACAGTGGACGAGTTCTGGCCGGTTCCGGATGTGCTGGCGTATCTGTCGGGGAGTTGGCGGGTGCGGCGGTCGGTGCGGGATCTGGCGAGCGGGGACGAGGGCGAGTTCTCGGGTACGACCGTCTTCAGCGCGCTCACCGAAAGGGGCCTGCTGCACGCCGAGTCGGGCACCTTCACCTGGCGGGGCGTGTCCCGTCCCGCCGAGCGGACGCTACGGTTCCTGCCGGGCGCGGCGCCCGGTACGGCCGATGTGCGCTTCGGCGACGGGCGGCCCTTCCACGAGCTGGATCTGACCTCGGGGCACCATGTCGCCGACCATCCCTGCTCGGCGGACCTGTACCGGGGCGAGTTCACGGTCCTGGACCCGGACCGGTGGCGGACCGTGTGGCGGGTGGGCGGGCCTGCGAAGGACCTGGTGCTCAGCACGGACTACGTGCGCGTGGGCTGAACTCGGGCCCCACTCCCCCGAGTTGACCGGTGGCTCACGCCGGCTAGACCCGCCTCGACTGAACCGCCGATCCGTCGAAGCGCAGGTTCCAGCGGCCCGCGCTGCCCGTGACGGTGGTTGTCGACAGGGGGCGTACGTCGATGTTCCAGTAGGTCGAGGGCGGGGCCTTGAGGGCGTAGACCAACGCGGCCCGGATGACGGAGGGTTCGGCGACGGCGACTATCCGGCCGCCGTCCTCGAAGGGCCGGGTGTCCAGCCAGCCGCCCACCCGGGAGATGAAGGCCAGCAGTGATTCGCCGCCGTGCGGGGAGGAACGCGGGTCGGCGAGCCAGGCGTCCACCAGTTGCGGCTCACGGGCCATCGCCTCGCCGAGCGTCAGACCGCGCCAGCGGCCCATGTCGCAGTCCCGCAGGGCGAGTTGCACCAGCGGGGTGTAACCGAGGCCGTCACCGGTCGTCCGGCTGCGCGGGGTCGGCGAGCAGTAGCGCAGTTCCGCCGCCGCCAGCGGCAGCAGAACCGGGGCGGCACGCTGCACCTCGTCCCAGCCTGCCTGGTCAAGCGGGCGATCGTCCTCGAAGCGCTCCGCGAGCAGCGGAGAGCTGCGCGCGGCGGCGACGAACGTGACCCGAAGTTGCATGCGGCGATCGTGATCCCGCTGAAGTGCGCAGGTCAAGGGGGACCGGATGAGAGTTACCCACGGTGGGCGAAACCTTACTTCGCGGTCAGGACCAGGCGGACAAGTCACTCGAAATACAGGGCCATCCACTGGTCGGGCCGTGCGAGTGGCTTGAAACCGAGCTTCTCGTACACCCCGTGGGCGTCGTGCGTGGCGAGCAGGATCCGGCGCAGTCCGAACGGCCGCAGCTCCTCCCGTACGGCGCCGACGAACGCCGTGCCGATGCCCTTGCCGCGCGCCGACGGCGCCACGTACACGTCGCACAGCCACGCGAACAGCGCCCCGTCGGTCACCACGCGCGCGTACGCCACCTGCTCCCCCGAAGCCGTGTCGTACACCCCGTAGTTCCGCGAGGACTCGACCGCGCGCTCGTGCTGCTCGCGGGGCCGGTCCTTCGCCCAGTACGCGTCGGTGGACAGCCAGTGGTAGGTGCGGTCGAGGTCGACGCGGGCGGGATCGGCGGAGAACTCGTAGCCGTCGGGGAGGCTCGGGATGTCGTTCATGGCGGGAGAATCGCAGTTCAGGAGTGCGGGTGTCGAGCGGTTTTGGCCGGTGGCGCGGGCGTTGTCAGTGGCGGGTGGCAGGCTTCGGAACATGACACGGATGACCACCGCCGACGACTACACCTGGCTCCAGAAGCAGCATGCCCCGCTGATGCATGCCTACTGCGTCACGCTGGTCCGGGCGATCACACCGGACCGGCTGCTCCATGAGCTGGGGGCGGAGCCAGACATACGGGTCACCGGTGTCGAGGCTCTGCACGAGCCATCATACGACTCCTGGGACGAGCACTACGGGGACCCGCTGTTCGTCGGTGTCGCCGCGGTCGGTGACTGGTCGCTGATGGTCGAGCACAACGGCTACCTGGGCGTCACCACCGCGGCCATGCTCCCCGTCTCGCGCGGGCGCACAGTGGTCTCCCACTACCGCAACGTGAACGCGGTGGACCACTTCTACTGGTTCGAGGACGGGGACATACGGCTGCACTTCGAACCCCTCTTCGCCTACGCCCGGGACGGCAGCCACGCGGACGAACCCGAACTCCTCGCCGAGATGCGGGAGTCGGGCTTCGATCTGAGGGAGGACAAAGATCGGCACTACGGCCTCCACACCGAGGCCACCTTCGCGCTCGCCCATCGCCTCACGGGCGTCCTTCTGACGCCGGAGCTGTTCGCGTCTCTGGAGTTCACCGGCGCTCTGGTGCCGGTGCCTGAGGATTAGAGCACCTCCGCGTCAGAGCACCTCCTCGCAGGCCGCCCGAAGCCGCCGTACCCCCTCCACGATCTCCCCGGTACCCGCGACCGCCGCGAAGCTCAACCGGACGTGGGCGGCCGGGGGTTCGGCGCTGAAGTAGGGGCGGCCGGGGGTGATGGAGACGCCTGCGCGGAGGGCGGCGATCGTCAGGGACTGTTCTCCCCCAGAGCCGAAAGCCTGGGAGGTGCCCCCAGCGCCCTCGGGGAGGCGGAGCCAGAGGTGGTAGCCGCCGGAGGGGATGTGCGGGAGGGAGAAGGTGGGGAGTTCGAGGCGCAGGGCGGTCGTCATCGTGTCGCGGCGGGTCTTCAACTCGGTGGAGATGGCGCGGAGATGGCGTGGCCAGGCCGGTGAGCCGACGAGTTCCAGGGCCGCTTCCTGGAGCGGGCGGGGGACGAAGAAGGTGTCGACGACCTGGATGGCGCGCAGGCGTTCCAGTACCGGTCCGTGCGCGGCGAGTGCGCTGACCCGGAAGCTGGGTGAGGTCGCCTTGGTGAGCGAGCCTACGTGGACGACGACTCCGTCGGGGTCGTCGGCGGCGAGCGGGCGCGGCAGCGGGCCCGCGTCCTCGTGCACCAGCCGTCGTACGAAGTCGTCCTCGATGACGAACGCGCCCGCGTCGCGGGCGATGCGCAGGACCTCCGGGCGGCGGGCGGGGGCGAGGACCGCGCCGGTCGGGTTCTGGAACAGGGGCTGGCAGACGAAGACGCGGGCGCCGGTCGCGTGGAACGCGTCGGCGAGCAGGGACGGACGGACACCGTCCGCGTCGACCGGTACGGGGACCGGGCGGAGGCCCGCCGCCCTGGCGATCGCCAACATGCCTGGGTAGGTGGGGGATTCGACGAGGACCGGTGCGCCGGGGGGCGCCAGGGCGCGCAATGCCGTCGTCAGCGCGGTCTGGCCGCCCGCGCTGATCAGTACGTCGGCGGCGGTGACGGCTCCGCCGATGCCCCGCGCGAACCACTCGCGCAGTTCCGGCAGACCCTCCAGCGGCGGCCGGCCCCAGGCGCCGGGGCGGCGCCCGGCCCGGGACAGGGCCGCGGCCATCGCCCGCTCGGGCTGCAGGGAGGGGTGCAGATAGCCGCCGTTGAACTCGATCACGCCGGGCGGTGGGACGGCCAGTGTGGCCATGACCGCCGAGGCGTCCACCGTGCGCGGCACGACGTCGGCGGCGCCGTCCGCGCTGAGTGCGACCTCCTGCCAGGAGGTGTCCGCCACGGCGGCGGTCGCGGGGCGGGTCTCGGCCCGGAACGCGCCGGCGCCGGGCCGGGTGACCACCAGCCCCTCGGCGGCCAGCTGCGCGAGGGCGCGCGAGACGGTCACGGGGCTCACCCGGAACCGTTCGACCAGTGCCCGACTCGACGGCAGCTTTCCGCCAACAGAGTAGCGGTTGAGCTCCTGCCGCAGTTGATTCGCCAGTTCTCCGACACTGCTACGCTCTTGCATGAGAGCACACGATAGCGCTACTGCCCCGAGCCCGATAGCGGTCAGCACCTCCCCCGCCACGACGGCCCGGGTCCCCGCCGGTACCGTCCAGGCCGCGCTCGGTGTGATCGCCTTCTCCCTCACCTTCCCCGCCACCGCCTGGGGCCTGGAGGGCTTCGACCCCTGGTCGTTGGTGGCCGTGCGCAGCGTGCTCGCCGCGGTCATCGCGGGCGGCTGTCTGCTGGCGCTGCGCGTGCCCGTGCCCGGCCGCCGGCACTGGGGCGGGCTGGCCGTCGTGGCGGGCGGAGTCGTGGTCGGCTTCCCGATGCTCACCACACTCGCGCTGGAGACGTCGACCACCGCGCACGCCGCGGTCGTCGTCGGCCTGCTGCCGCTGACGACCGCGGCCCTGTCCGCGCTGCGCACCGGCATCCGCCCCTCGCGCACCTTCTGGACGGCCGCGCTCGCGGGCGCCGGTGCGGTGCTCGCCTTCACCGTCCAGCAGAGCGGCGGCGCCCTGACCACCGCCGACCTGTATCTCCTCGCGGCGCTGCTGGTCTGCGCGGCCGGCTACACCGAGGGCGGCCGGCTGGCCCGGCTCATGCCCGGCTGGCAGGTCATCGCCTGGGCGCTGGTCCTGTGCCTGCCACTGAGCGTGCCCGCCGCCGCGGTCGCGCTGTCGTACGACACCCCGCACCTCACCGCGCACAGCGTGACCGGGCTGCTGTGGGTCGCCGCGGGGTCCCAGTTCCTCGGCCTTGTCGTCTGGTACCGCGGCATGGCGGCCATCGGCGTCCCGAAGGCCAGCCAGCTGCAGTTGGCCCAGCCCCTGCTCACGCTGGTGTGGTCGGTGTTCCTGCTGGGCGAGCGGCTGACAGTGGCCGCTCCGCTGACCGCGGCGGCCGTGCTGGTGTGCATCGCCGTCACGCAGCGGGCGCGGAGCTGAAGCACGTGCACGCCCCGGTCCCGGCCGGGCGGGCCGCCGTAGACTCGAAGGGCACGGACCGCTGCTCCCGGACTCGGTGAGGAGGCGCTTCAGATGCGTGCGACCGTGGGCGACCGGCTCGTCCAGCACGGCAGGGTGGTCGGCCGACAGGACCAGGTCTCGGAGGTCGTCGAGGTGATGGGCACGGAGGGCAGTCCGCCCTACCGCGTCCGCTTCCCCGACGGGCACGAGGCCGTGATGTCCCCCGGCCCCGACTGCGAGATCAAGCACGACGACATCAGGCACCGGGACG
Source organism: Streptomyces sp. NPDC050508 (assembly GCF_040655155.1). NCBI lineage: Bacteria > Bacillati > Actinomycetota > Actinomycetes > Kitasatosporales > Streptomycetaceae > Streptomyces > Streptomyces sp. NPDC050508. The sequence continues at coordinate 316,174 of NZ_JBFAJJ010000005.1, read as the reverse complement.
TCAAGTACCCGGACGCGGAACGGTAGTTCAGCGCGGGGGTTTCGCCGGCTGCTGGTAGTGGTCGGCGACCACCCGTGCCATCGCCCCGATCGGATCCACCGCGACCTCCCGGGCGGCGAAGAAGACATGCCCGCCGACCTGTGGGTAGCGGGCGGCGAGGGTGAGGTGCCGGGACAGCTCTGCCGGGTCCTGCCAGGCCGCGGGCTGCGCCGGGTCGCCCGCCTTGTACAGCGCCTCACCGGCGTAGAGCCGCGTCCTCGTGCCCCGCGCGACCTCCGCCCACCAGGGCAGCAGCTTGGCGTAGTCGGCGGCGGCGAAGCCGATATTCCAGTAGAGCTGCGGGACGACGTAGTCGATCCAGTTCTGCCGCACCCACTTGCGGGTGTCCGCGCAGAGGTCGTCGTACGTCTGCACCCCCGCCCGGGTGTCGGAACCGCGCGGGTCGGTCGCGGCGTTGCGCCACACGCCGAAGGGGCTGATCCCGAAGCGCGTGCCCGGGCGGATCGTCCTGATACGGGCCGCGGTCTCGCGGATCAGTCGGTCGATGTTGTCGCGGCGCCACGCGGCCCGGTTCGGGAAGCCGCCGCCGTACCTGTCGTAGGCCGCGTCGTCGTCGAAGGTCTGGCCCGCGACCGGATACGGGTAGAAGTAGTCGTCGAAGTGGACCGCGTCCACGGGGTACTTGCGCACCGCGTCGAGGATCGCGTTCTCGACGAAGGCACGGACCTGGGGCAGCCCCGGGTTGTAGTAGAGCTTCCCGCCGTACGCCACCACCCAGTCCGGGTGCCTGCGCGCGGGGTGCGAGGCGACGAGCCTGGTCACGTCGGTGTTGTTGGCGATGCGGTACGGGTTGAACCAGGCGTGCAGCTGCAGCCCCCGCACATGCGCCTCTTCCACGGCCGTCCCGAGCGGGTCCCAGCCAGGGTCCTGGCCCTGGGTGCCGGTCAGGTACTGCGACCAGGGCTCGTACGGCGAGAGCCACAACGCGTCGGCGGTGGGCCGTACTTGGAAGATCACCGTGTTGAGCCGGTCGCGGACCGCCGCGTCGAGGTGGGCGATCAGCTCGGTGCGCTGCTGGGCCGCGGTCAGGCCCGGGCGGGAGGGCCAGTCGCGGTTGGCCACCGTCGACAGCCACACGCCCCGCATCTCGGTGACCGCGCGCGGACGACCGGTTTCCGCCGCCGCACTCCCGGTCTCCGCCGACGCGCTGCCGGTCGTCGCCAGCGTCGACAGCGCGGCCATCGCGAACGTCCGACGTGACAATCGCCCCATCTGCACACCCCCATACGCTGTGGATCCGTGCCATCACGGATCGTCTCCGCGCCCCAGAATGCCCGACCCCGGCGATCGATCATCGATACTTGCGGGTAACGTGCACGATCGGAGCAGACTCCGGACAACGGGGTTCTACCAGAGCCCGCATGAGCAGCGAAGGGGACGATGTGACCGACATCGAGCGCGTCGGAGTGGTCGGCTGCGGCCAGATGGGCGCCGGTATCGCCGAGGTGTGCGCCCGCGCCGGCCTGGACGTGAAGGTCGCCGAGACCACCGGCGAGGCCCTGGAGATCGGCCGGACCCGGCTGTTCAACTCGCTGACGAAGGCGGCCGAGCGCGGCAAGATCTCCGCGGAGGAACTGGAGGCGACGCAGGCGCGGCTCAGCTTCACCACCGACCTCGGTGAGTTCGCCGACCGGGACCTCGTGATCGAGGCCGTCGTCGAGAACGAGCAGGTGAAGACCGAGATCTTCCAGGTGCTCGACCAGGTCGTGACCCGCCCCGACGCGATCCTGGCCTCCAACACCTCCTCGATCCCGCTGGTCAAGCTCGCGGTCGCCACCTCGCGCCCCGACCAGGTCATCGGCATCCACTTCTTCAACCCGGCCCCGGTGCAGCAACTCGTCGAGCTGATCCCGGCGTTGACCACGTCCGAGGGCACGCTCAGCCGGGCCCAGCTGTTCACCGAGAAGATCCTCGGCAAGCACGCGATCCGCGCCCAGGACCGCTCCGGGTTCGTGGTCAACGCGCTGCTGATCCCCTACCTCCTGTCCGCAATCCGGATGTTCGAGTCGGGCATCGCCAGCCGCGAGGACATCGACAACGGCATGGAGCTCGGCTGCGCCCACCCGATGGGCCCGCTGAAGCTGTCCGACCTGATCGGCCTGGACACGGTCGCCTCGGTCGCGTTCTCGATGTACGAGGAGTACAAGGAGCCGCTGTACGCCGCTCCCCCGCTGCTCCAGCGCATGGTCGACGCGGGCCGGCTGGGCCGTAAGTCCGGCTCGGGCTTCTACACCTACGGCTGAGCGCCTTTCGCGCTTTCGCGCGGCAACTCACCGTAATACTTTGGCCGTTACGGGCCCGGCGCTCTTCGGAGTGCCGGGCCCGTGGCATTCACACACCGTGTGCGCGCCTGGCACGCATATGCCGTTCGCACACTCTCCCCTCGTGTCCACCAGGCGAGTTGACTCTTCATGCGCATGCAAGGGATGTTCCGACTACGGAAAGGAGCGGACCCGTGACCGCCGACCCCGAGCATCCCGTGGTCCATGGAGAACTCGCAGAGTTACGCCGCCGCCTCGACGTCGCCTACGCGCGCGTCGAGGGAGGGCTCGCGTTACTCAGCCATCGCACCGAGGAGACGGACAAGGAGCTGGACGATCTGAGCGCGCGAATCGTTGCACTGGAGCACACGAGGTGGCCGCTGCCGGCTATTGCTGCCATGACCGCCGTGGGTGCACTTGTCGTGACTATCTGGCAGGCCCTGGGACGCTAGAGCCCGAAGGTCGGTGGGTCGGCTGCGGGTTCGTCGTGGCTGGTCGCGCCGTTCCCCGCGCCCCTAGGGGGCGCTGCCGAACCGGGCGCTGTGTCCTCCCCTAGCCTCAAGTGGTGCAACAGCAGTAACGCGGCTGCCATGTTGGCGGCCGGGACCTCCCCGCGGGCGACCATGTCGGGTACGAGTTTGAGCGGTACCCACTCCCGGCGGTCCGACTCGAAGTCGTCCACGGGGTGTCCGGTGTACTCGCCCTCGTCGGCCCAGTAGATGTGGTGCCGGGCGTCCGTGAGCCCGTTGGACGGCTCCACGCTCATCAGGTGGTGCAGGGGCCCCGGCCGCCAGCCGGTCTCTTCCTCCAGTTCCCTGGCGGCCGCGAGCGCGATGTCCTCGCCGTCCTCGACGACGCCTGCCGCGAGCTCCCACCCCCAGCTGTCGGTGATGAAGCGGTGCCGCCACAGGAGGAGTACTTCGTTCGCCTCGTTCACGACCGTCGCCACCGCCACCGGCCTCAGCCGTATGAGGAAGTGGTCGAGGTGTCGGCCGTCGGGTAGTTCGACATCCGCGAGATTGACGCTGAACCAGCGGTTTGAGTACACAGTTTGTTCGTTCTGTTTCGTCCACTGCACGGTTCTGCCACCTTCCGTCGAGTAAGTGGCAATATCGCAGCAGGGACTGTGTTGTGGTCTACGGCGCTTTCCAGGGCGCTTTCTAGAGCGGTACGCGCAGTGCCCCGTCGATGAGTTCGGCCGCCTCGGCCGTACCCGCGCAGTCGCTGCGCACCAGGTACTCGCGCACCGCGCGGAGTCTGTCGCGGAGCCGCTGGGACTCCATCCCCCTTGCCTGCTCGGCCATCTGCACCGCCGTGGCCACCGCTTTGTCGGCGTTTCCCTGGCGCAGTTCGATCTGGCTGAGCATGGCCAGCCGGTGCACCCGGCCCCGGTCGTGCGCCGGAGTGTCCACGGCCGCCGTGGCGTGCTCCCCAGCCGCCGTCAGATCGCCGAGGCTGAGAAGCGCCTCCGCCACCTGGACGTTGACCAGGCCCGGCTGGACATAGCCGGTCTCGTCGGGTTCGTATCCGCGCCGGATGCGTTCGGCGGCCTGCTCGGCACGCCGGATGCAGGACAGGGCGCTCGTGCCGTCACCGAGGTGGGCGTACGCCTTCGCCTGCATCGCGTACAGGTCGGAGGCGAGCGCCGGGGTGATCTGCCGGCCTGCGGCACGCAGCGCGGCCTCCGCGAAGGCGACGGCCTGGCGGAACTCCCGCATGAACAGTGCCTGGTTGACGAGCAGCGCGATGACGTACGCCCCAAGTCCCCTGTCGTTGCTGGCCTTTGCGAGCCGCAGCGCCTGGTGGAAGTAGCGCTGGGCGAGTCCGTGCGCGTCGGAGTCGTAGGCGCAGATGCCCGCGATGGCCACCAACCCGCCGGTGGCCCGGTGCAGTTGGCGGCCGGTGGCGTCGGTGTAGCTGCCGCGCAGCAGTGGGGCGGTCTCGGAGTTGAGGAAGCCGACGATGCGGGTGCGGGTCGCGACGCCACCGGCCTTGCGGTACATCTGCTCGTAGTGGGCGCGGGCCGCGCGCAGCATCTCGATGTCGGCCATGCTCACCCGGTGCCGGCCGCCGCGCGAGACGTCCACGTCGTCGGGCGGGTTCTCCCACTCCCACACGGGCATCACGGCGGGCGTTCCGGTGACCGCGGGTGCGCCGAGGATGTGCGGGCGCTGCTGCTCGTCGGAGCGCCACAGGGCGGTGGCCCGCTCGACGAAGCCGGAGAGGGAGGTGCCGTGCGGGGCGGAGGGTTCACCGGGTACGCCGAGGCCGATGTCGTCGAGCGTGACGGGCCGGTGCAGGCGCCCCGCGAGGACCTCGCAGATCAGGTCGGGCACCTGGCCGCGGGGGCGCTGACCCTTCAACCACCGTGCTACGGCGGTGTGTTCGTACCGGAGTGCGAGCCCTCGGGCCCGCCCGGCCTGGTTCACGTGTGCGGCCAGTCCGGCGTGCGAGATTCCCGCCTCGTCCAGGATCGCGTCGAGGAGTGTGTTGGGCTGCATGGAAGGCCCCCCGGTGACTCGGTGCGGACAGAGTAGTGCGGGTCCGTTCACACGGGGTGTGAACGGAGTACGCGAATCCGCGGCGTGTGCACACTGTCGCGGAGAGTTTCCAGCCGGTTGACTGGATTGCCTCGCAAGAGGCCGGCCGGGCCGCCGGCTCCCCCTCGTAAGTGCGGCGGCCTGGCTTTGCGGTGGGGTTCGGAGCGACTAAACGCCGTTGTGTTGTGGGTAGTTGGTCGGGTGCGGCGGCGTCGTGGCTTGTCGCGCAGTTCCCCGCGCCCCTGGGTTGGTGCACTTGGACTTGCGGTCATTGCGCACGACGAGTATCGCTACGTCGTCCGTCGGGGTGCCTCCTGTGTGGCGCAGGAGAGCCGTGAAGACCGAACCCAAGACCGACTGCGGCACCGGAAGCGAGTGTTGACCCACCACCTCTGCCAGTACATCCGCCAACGGGAAGAAGCAGCCCCGTGCGTCACGGGCGTCCTCCGCTCCGTCCGTGTACAGGAACAGGGCCTCGCCCGGGAGCAGTTGGCCGCAGCAGACGAAAGGCAGCACCGCCGGCAGGGGAAACGGGCCGAGAGGCGGAAGAGGATCTGCTCGGGCCAGCGGCTCGGCACCCGTCCCGCTCAACCGATACGGCCACGGATGACCGCAGTTGAGGGCGCGGAGTTCGCCGTCCGCGCCGATCTCCAGCAGCAGTACCGTGACGAACTCCTCGGCCACCGGGCTGTCGGGATCAAGGGCCCCCGTCGCCGGATGTTCCGCGCGGGCGCGTTCGCGCAGGTGGCGAGCGAGGGCGCGCTCCAACCGGCGCAGGACGCCCTCCAGGTCGGGCTCATCGTGGGCGGCCTCGCGGAAGCTGCCGAGGACGGCGGCGACCGTGCCGATCGCGGCGATGCCGTGGCCGCGTACGTCACCCATCACGACCCGTACGCCGTGCTCGGTGGCGATCACCTCGTACAGGTCACCGCCGACCACCGCGCCGCGCTCCGCTGACAGTTGGGCGGCGGCGATGTTCAGGCCGTCGAGGCGGGGTGGCAGCGGGCGCAGCAGCGCGTTCTGGGCGGCGCCCGCGATCTGCCGGATCTGCCTGAGTTCGCGCAGCAGCGAGCGGCGGACCTGGACGATGAGACCGGTGCCGACCGCGAAGAACACGGCGCTGGTGACGATGCGTGCGCCCAGGCTGTTCTGCTGGGCGAGCGGGCAGGTGAGTTTGTAGGTGATCGCTATGGCGCCCCAGACCGTGGGCAGCCCCAGGGCGAGCGCCCGGCGCAGCGGACGGCGGGCACGCTTCCTCGGGCGCGTCCTGCGGGGCACCCCAGCCTTGATGCGGATCATGCCTGTGGCCCCCCAAATAGGCCCCGACAGCGCAATCGGACCGACCCCGAAAGGCCGGTCCGATTCTGTCGACCGCATGCCCCGATCGGGCCAGATCACCCGAACTTCTCACCCGAACGAGTGAGGTGACATGAGACGCATGCATTTATGCAGGTAGACCCTCAAATACAGGCCCACGCGGATGCCTTGAGGGGCGCGGGGAACTGCGCGACCAGCCACGACGAGCCCGCAGCCGGCAAACAACAACAGCTCCCCACCCCTTGGCCCCGTTTTAGCCGCGAAGCACAGCCCCAACCCGCGAGCCGGCCAACGCCACCGCCGCATCCCGAGCCGCAGACGCCTCATCGACGGTCAACGTCCGATCAGCCGCCCGGAACCGCAACGCATACGCCAGCGACTTCTTGCCCTCGCCGAGCTGCGCAGCGTTCTCGTACACGTCGAACAGCCGGATGGACTCCAGCAGTTCACCCGCCCCCTCACGCAACGCCGCCTCAACACCCGCATGCGGCACAGCCACATCAACAACGAGCGCGACATCCTGCGTGGCAACCGGGAACGTGGAGATCTTCGGGCCCTTGGGAACACCCGAAGACGCCAACTCAAGGACATCCAGGTCCAGTTCCATCGCGCTGGTGCGCGCGGGCAGACCCAGGGTCTTCAGCACACCGGGGTGCAACTCACCGGCGTATCCGATGACTTGCTCAACACCCTCGACGACAACCGCGAGTTCCGCGCAGCGCCCCGGGTGCCAGGGCCCGTACTGCCCACCCCGCACGACGAGTTCGGTACCGGCCTCACGCGCAAGCACCCGCGCCGACTCGACGGCGTCGGCCCAGTCCGCCGGACGGCCCTTGCCCCACCAGCCGGCCTGCTCGCGGGCGCCCGTGAGGACGACCGCGGCATGCCGGGGCTGGACGGGAAGCGCCTCGGTGAGAGAAGCGATCTCCTCGTCGGTGGGACGCCGGTCGACAGGCAGCCGTACCGCGATCTTCAGTTCTTCACGCGGATGGAAGACCAACCCCGTCTCGAACAGCGCGAGATCATGCGAGCCACGACCGTCGTTCCGGCGCAGCGCACCGAGCAGCCCCGGCAGCAGCGTCGTACGGAGTGCGGGCTCCTCGTCGGAGAGCGGGTTGACCAGCTTGACGACCTTGCGGTTCGGGTCGTCGGCGGCCAGGCCGAACTGGTCGAAGACGTGCTCGCCGATGAACGGGTAGTTCGGCGCCTCGACGTAACCGGCACCGGCCAGCGCGCGGCCGACGCGGCGGTGGAGGCGCTGGCGGTCGGTGAGGCCCCGGCCCGCGGGGGGCTTGGGGAGCGTGGAGGGGAGGTTCTCGTAGCCCTCCAGGCGGATGACCTCTTCGGCCAGGTCGTTCGGGTCGGTGAGGTCGGGGCGCCAGGACGGGACGGTGACGATCAGTTCGTCCTGCCCGTACACGTCGCAGCCGACCTGCTGGAGACGCCGTACGACGGTCTCGCGGCCGTAGTCGACACCCGCCACCTTGTCCGGGTGGTTGGCCGGAATGGTGATGGTGTGGGGTGCCGACGGGGCGATGACCTCGGTGACGCCGGCGTCCGCCGTGCCGCCCGCGAGGAGGACCAGGAGGTCGACCGTGCGCTGCGCGGCGGCGGAGGCGGCCTGCGGGTCGACTCCGCGCTCGAAGCGCTTGGACGCCTCGGAGGCCAGCTTGTGGCGGCGGGCCGTGCGCGAGATGGAGAGCGCGTCGAAGTGGGCGGCCTCGACGACGACCTCGGTGGTGGTGCCCTCGATGTCGTCGATCTCGGTGTTGGCGCCGCCCATGACCCCGGCGAGGCCGATGGTGCCGCGGTCGTCGGTGATCACCAGGTCCTCGGCGTCCAGCGTGCGCTTGACGCCGTCGAGGGTGGTGAGCTTCTCGCCCTGCTCGGCCCGGCGCACGCCGATCGGACCCTGGACGCGGGAACGGTCGTAGGCGTGCAGGGGCTGGCCCAGCTCCAGCATCACGTAGTTGGTGATGTCGACGGCGAGCGAGATCGGGCGCATGCCCGCCTTCTGGAGACGGCGGGTCAGCCAGAGCGGGGAGCGGGCCTCGGGGTCGAGGCCGGTCACCGTGCGGGCGGTGAAGCGGTCGCAGCCCATCGGGTCGGAGACCTGGACCGGGTAGCCGAAGGCGTTCGGTCCAGGGACGTCCAGGAGGGCCGGGTCGCTCAGCGGGAGGCCGTAGGCGATGGCGGTCTCGCGGGCGACGCCGCGGATCGACAGGGCGTAGCCGCGGTCGGGCGTGACGGCGATGTCGAGGACCTCGTCGACGAGCTGGAGCAGCTCGATCGCGTCGGTGCCGACCTCGTGCTCGGGCGGCAGGACGATGATGCCCTTGGTGCCGTCGTCGCCCATGCCGAGCTCGTCGCTTGAGCAGATCATGCCGTGCGAGGTCTTGCCGTACGTCTTGCGCGCGGCGATCGCGAAGCCGCCGGGCAGCGTGGCGCCCGGGAGGACCACGACGACCTTGTCGCCGACGGCGAAGTTGCGGGCGCCGCAGACGATCTCCTGGGGCTCACCGGTGCCGTTGGCCTGGCCGACGTCCACCGTGCAGAAGCGGATGGGCTTCTTGAAGCCCTCCAGCTCCTCGATGGTGAGGACCTTGCCGACGACGAGGGGGCCCTTGAGGCCGTCGCCGAGCTGCTCGACGGTCTCGACCTCCAGGCCGACCGAAATGAGCTTGGCCTGGACGTCGCGGCCGGTCTCCGTCGCCGGCAGGTCGACGTACTCCCGCAGCCAAGAAAGCGGGACGCGCATCAGATCTCCATCCCGAACGGCCGGGTGAACCGGACGTCACCCTCGACCATGTCTCGCATGTCTTCGACGTTGTGGCGGAACATCAGCATCCGCTCGATGCCGAACCCGAAGGCGAATCCGCTGTACTTCTCCGGGTCGACGCCACAGGCGACGAGCACCCGCGGGTTGACCATGCCGCAGCCGCCCAGCTCGATCCAGCCCTCGGAGGAGCAGGTACGGCAGGGGCGGTCGGGGTTGCCGACGGACTCGCCCTTGCAGACGTAGCAGAGCATGTCCATCTCGGCGGACGGCTCGGTGAAGGGGAAGAAGTTCGGGCGCAGCCGGGTCTTCATCTCCGAGCCGAAGAGCGACTGGACCATGTGGTCCAGGGTGCCCTTGAGGTCGGCCATGGTCAGGCCCTCGTCGATGGCGAGGAGCTCGATCTGGTGGAAGACCGGGGTGTGCGTGGCGTCCAGCTCGTCCGTGCGGTACACGCGGCCGGGGCACACGATGTAGACCGGCGGCTCGCGGTCCAGCATGGCGCGGGCCTGCACGGGCGAGGTGTGCGTGCGAAGCACGACACCCGACTCGTCGCCTTCCGTCCCCTTCGGTCCCTGGACGAAGAAGGTGTCCTGCATCTGCCGGGCCGGGTGGTCCGGGGTGAAGTTCAGGGCGTCGAAGTTGAACCACTCCGCCTCGACCTCGGGGCCCTCGGCGATCTCGTATCCCATGGACACGAAGACGTCCGCGACCCGCTCCATGAACGTGGTCAGCGGGTGCCGGGCGCCGGCCGGGACGCGGTCGTACGGCAGCGTGACGTCCACCGCCTCCTCGACCAGGACGCGGGCGTCGCGGTCGGCCTCCAGCTCGGTCTGGCGGGCGGCGAGGGCCTTGTTGACGGCGCCCCGGGCCTGGCCGACGAGCTTGCCGGCCGCGGCCTTGGCCTGCGGGGGCAGCGCGCCGATCTCGCGGTTGGCGAGGGCCAGCGGAGAGGTGCCGCCGGTGTGGGCGACCTTGGCCTCCTGGAGCGCGTCGAGGTCGCCGGCGGCGGCGAAGGCGGCGAGCGCCTCGTCCCGCATGCGCTCGATCTCTTCCGGTTTCAAGGCCTCGACCTCTACAGGGTCGTACGACTTATTCGGTGCCGACATCTCTTCCCGTGCTTCCGGTTGGCTGGCGGATGGTCCCCGTCGACGACTCGGAGACGAATCGTCCACATCGATCGAGGGACGCAAAGGTGCCAGAGGCCGAGTCTAACGGGGGTGAAGTGTGGAGACGCGCCCGTGGGTCCTCGGTCGGCGCTACTGCAGATACGCCGGGGTGCCCACGGGCAACGTAAATCGGAACTCGGCGCCGCCGCCTGGGGCGCGGCCGACCGTGATGGTGCCGCCGTGGGCTTCGACGATGCCCTTGACGATGTACAGCCCGAGGCCGGTGCCGCCGCGCTTGCTGCCCCGCCAGAAGCGGGTGAAGACGCGGTTCATGGACTCCTCCGGGATGCCTGGGCCTTCGTCGCTGACCGTCACCGATGTGCCGGTTTCCTCCCCCTCGCGGGGGGACGCCGAGGCCGTGACGTCGATAGTGACGGTTCCCTCGCCGTGGCGCACCGCATTTTCCAGCAGGTTGCTGAGCACCTGGTCGACCTTGTCGGGGTCGGCCCACAGGTCGGGCAGCGGCTGTTCGACGCGGAGCATGAACCGGTCGGCGGTCTGCCCGGCGGCGACGTACGCCTGGATGTGGCGGCCGACGGCCGCGCCTATGTCGACGGGCTGGCGGCGCAGTTCGAGCCGCCCGGAGTCGATGCGGGAGATGTCGAGCAGCTCGGCGATGAGCCGGGTGACGCGGTTGGCGTCGGCGTCGACGGTCTCCAGCATCAGCCGCTTCTGGTCGTCGGTGAACCGTTCCCACTTGGCGAGCAGGGTGGCGGTGAAGCCCTTGACGGAGGTGAGCGGCGAGCGCAGTTCGTGGGCGACGGTGGCGATCAGCTCGGCGTGGCTGCGCTCGGTGCGGCGGCGGGCCTCGGTGTCACGGAGGGAGACGACGACCCGGCGGACCGGCCCGAGGGGTTCCGTACGGACGTAGCGCGCGGTGACGAGGACTTCATGCCCGCCCGGCAACAACAAATTCCGCTCGGGCTGCCGCACCCGGATGGCCAACCCGCCGTAGGGATCGGTCAGTTGCCACCAGCGGCGACCCTCCAGGTCCTCTAACGGGAGGGCCTTCTCCAGTCGCTGTCCGAGGGCGTCGGCGGCGCGGACGGCGGTGATCCGCTCGGCGGCGGTGTTGAAGCAGATGACCTGGCCGTGTTCGTCCGCGATCACCAGGCCGTCGGGCAGCTCGTCGGGGTCGATGCCGAGGCCGGCGAGATCGCCGTACCGAGGCGCGGACTGATGGGGCACATCCCGTGCTCCCGGCGCGCTGCTCGTGCCGACAGTCATCCCCGTACCCCACCTCTTCTCATACGGCGCAGGTGGCCCCCGAGCTGGTCACCCTACTAGCTGTCGGTGACGGAGCGGCACCCTCCGGAGGCGCGCTGTGCACGGGCTGACGCATACAGACATACGGCGGCGGCGGTGGCCAGGTTCAGGCTTTCGGCCTTCCCGTGGATCGGAACCCGCACGACGGCGTCCGCGAGTACGCGGGTCTCCTCCGGAAGCCCCCACGCCTCGTTCCCGAACACCCAGGCGGTGGGCCCGCCCATGGTCCCCTGGTCCAGCTCGTCGTCGAGGTCGTCGGTCCCGGCCCCGTCGGCGGCGAGAATCCGCACCCCGATCCCCTTGAGCCCGGCCACAGCCTGCTCGACGGGCACCCCGACAGCGACGGGCAGATGAAACAGAGACCCCACGGAGGCCCGTACGGCCTTCGGGTTGTACAGATCCACAGATGCATCGGTCAGCACGACGGCCTCGGCACCGGCGGCATCGGCACAGCGCAGAACGGTGCCGGCGTTCCCGGGGTCCCGCACGTTCGCCAGCACGGCGACAAGCTTGGGCCGAGCACGCAGGATCTCCTCGAAGGGAGTGTCGAGAAACCGACAGACCCCGACCAGCCCCTGCGGCGTGACGGTCGTCGAGATATCGGCAATGACCTGCTCATCGGCGAGATACACCCGGGCACCGGCGTCACGGGCCTCGCCGACGATATCGGCGTACCGCTCCGCGGCTTCAACGGTCGCGAACAACTCGACGAGCGTGTCCTTGTACCCCGCCGCCTCCCGCACGGCCTGCGGCCCCTCGGCAAGAAACAGCCGCTCCTTACTCCGAAAGTTCCGCCGAGCAAGCCGCCGAGCGGCAGAGACGCGGGGAGAGCGAGGAGAAATGAGGTCGGGGGACATGTTCTGCTTCACCTTCAAATCTCAGGCCAACCGTATTTCCCTAGGAGCGCGGGGAACTGCGCGACCAGCCACAACGAACCCGCACCCGACAACGAACCGGCCCGGGGCCAGCAGCAAAGGACCCGCAGGCTAAAAACCTGCGGGTCCTTCAACTCACGCTAAAGCCGGCGCAGCGTCACGCGGCCTTCGGCGCGTTGACGTCGCTCGGCAGCGCCTTCTGCGCAACCTCGACCAGCGCAGCAAACGCACCGGCGTCGTTGACAGCCAGCTCCGCGAGGATCTTGCGGTCGACCTCGATGTTCGCCGCGTTCAGACCCTGGATGAAGCGGTTGTAGGTGATGCCGTTGGCGCGGGCAGCGGCGTTGATGCGCTGGATCCACAGCCGACGGAAGTCGCCCTTGCGCTTCTTGCGGTCGTTGTAGTTGTAGACCAGCGAGTGGGTGACCTGCTCCTTGGCCTTGCGGTACAGGCGCGAACGCTGACCGCGGTAGCCGGAGGCGGCTTCGAGGATCGCCCGGCGCTTCTTGTGGGCGTTGACTGCCCGCTTGACGCGTGCCACTTGTTTAACTCCTTGTAGCGGGGCCGTGGTGGGACTCACACGGCCCGGAATCGATGGGGTCCCGGTCCAGACGTGCGGCGCTCAACGCGAGCGCCGCGTACGTCACTTGCCGAGAAGCTTCTTGATCTTCTTGGCGTCGCCCGGGGCCATCTCGGCGTTGCCGGTGAGGCGACGCGTCACACGGGACGACTTGTGTTCGAGCAGGTGGCGCTTGCCGGCACGCTCGCGGAGCACCTTGCCGGAGCCGGTGATCTTGAAGCGCTTGCTGGCACCGCTGTGCGACTTGTTCTTCGGCATAGCGCCGTTATCTCCTCGTCGGTGGCGCTCCGGTGCCCGGTCGTGAAACCGGGCACAGGTGGAGCGTCGCTCTTGTTTCGGTTACGTCCCTGGACTGGCGTCCGGGGATCAGGCGTCGGCGGAAGCCTCGGCCGGGGCCTCGACGGTCTCGACCTCGTCGACGTGGTCCACGTCGGCGATGTTCTCGTCGTCGAACTCGGACTCCGCGGCGTTCTGCGACTTGCCCGGGTTGGCCTTCGCTTCCGCCTTGCGGGCCGCCTGGGCCTCACGGGCCTCGGCCATCGCCTCGGTCTTCTTCTTGTGCGGACCGAGAACCATGATCATGTTTCGGCCGTCCTGCTTCGGGTTCGACTCGATGAACCCGAGGTCCTCGACGTCCGAGGCGAGCCGCTGCAGCAGTCGGTAGCCCAACTCGGGCCGGGACTGCTCGCGACCACGGAACATGATCGTGATCTTGACCTTGTCGCCCTGCTTGAGGAACCGAACGACGTGACCCTTTTTGGTGTCGTAGTCGTGCGGGTCGATCTTCGGCCGGAGCTTCATTTCCTTGATGACCGTGTGCGCCTGGTTCTTGCGCGCCTCACGGGCCTTCATGGCCGACTCGTACTTGAACTTCCCGTAGTCCATGAGCTTGCAGACCGGCGGACGTGCGTTCGCCGCCACCTCGACCAGGTCGAGGTCGTACTCCTGCGCGAGCTCAAGGGCCTTGGCAAGCGGAACAATCCCGACCTGCTCGCCGCTCGGACCGACAAGTCGCACCTCGGGAACGCGAATCCGGTCGTTGATACGGGGCTCGGTGCTGATGGATCCTCCTCGGTTAGCACCACACGGCCATCTGGCGGACGGCCGCGTTTGTCTTTGGTAGACAGACCTAACCGCGCCGGAACACGAAAAATGCCCCGGACGATCACAAGACGGGGCTCCAAAGCACTGCCGGAGCACCGCCGCGATGATCGCGGGGCGCGCTTTCGGGCGACTCCATCGTCCGTACGGAACGATGGCGACCGCCTGACCGGGGTGACCCGCCGTCCGTGAGGACAGTCAGGTGGGAGATCGGAGCCTCCACTTGTTGGCCGGGCACAACTGTGCCTGGCCGGTCATCACACAAGGTTAGCAGCTCCCCGGGGGTGGTGCGAACCGCCGTACACCGGGCCCTATCGTGTGGGGCATGAGTGACACGCCTTCCGAGTCCCCCGATGTTGACGCCCCCGACTTCGACGCCATGGCCCGCGACATCGCGGAGGTCCCGGCGGTCGAGGTGATCGTGACGGTCGCCGTCAACCTGATGAGCGCCGCCGCCGTGAAGCTCGGCCTGACCGACGAGGGCGACAAGTACAAGGACCTGGACGAGGCCCGCAAGCTGGTCACCGCCCTGGCCGGCCTCCTCGACGCGAGCACGACCGAGATCAGCTCGTTCCACGCGGCCCCGCTGCGCGACGGCCTGAAGTCGCTCCAGCTGGCGTTCCGCGAGGCGTCCCTCGTCCGCGACGAGCCGGGCCAGGGCCCGGGCGAGAAGTACACGGGCCCGATCTACGGCTAGCCGCTCACCCCATACGTACGTACAAGGGCTCGCCCGGAGGCGTCGCCCCGGCCGGCAGCAGCGCCAGGTCGAGGCCGCGCACCAGGCGGGCCCTCAGCGTCTCGTCGCCGGCGAGACGCCGGGCCACCGCGCGGGCGGCCTCGGCGGCGGGCGCGGCCGGGTCCAGCACAAGCGCGAGGGTGCCGTCGGCCTGCCCCGGTCCGAGGTGGGCGCGGAGCACTGCGGGCTCGGCGGCGACCGCGGTCCGCACCGCCTCGACGACCGCCGGGTCGGTGAGCGGATCGGTGGTCGTGCGCCCCTCCGCCACCGCGAGCAGCGCGGAACCGCTCAGTTCGTACGGCACCGGACCGGCCAGGTCCAGCACGATCGTGTCCGCCTTCTCGTGCACGGCGGCCTGCAGGGCCTGGTGCAGCGGTACGGCCACGGGGCGGGCCGCCGGGTCCCAGCGGGCCAGCGAGTCGGTGGACGTGAAGGCGGGCAGCGCGGTGCGACCGCCGGCCTTCAGGGTGGGGACGGCCATGTCGCTGGTCTTCTCGCGGCGCAGCCCGTTCTCGTCCTCCTCCACCTCGCCCAGCACGGCTACGACGGGCACGAGGAGCCGGGCCCCCTTGAGGGCCTCCAGCACGGGGCCCACGGCGGTGCGGTCCTCGGCCCAGACGGCGAGCGCCACGCTGAGCCGGGGGTCGGCGGTGCCGTCGTCGTCGGAGTACCCGGAGTCGGGAATGTTCTTGTTCGCCACGGTGACCGACCCTATCGGGGGGATGTTGCTGGGCTTGTGCGGGCCCGGAAACGCGACGGACACAGGCTTCACACCTTTCTCAGACACCGTTGACACACCTCTAACTTTCGTCTCACGGTTCGCACAGTCGACGCCCCCACCATCGCGGGCATGGAGTCTTCCAGAGCCGCCCGCCGAGCCCACCGCGCGCGTCCCTCCCGACGCCGTCCGTTCGTCTGTACCGCCCTCGCCACCGTGGCCGTCGTGGGCGCTACGGCGGCGGGAACCGTGTACGTGAAGGCACGGGCGCACTCCGGCGTCGTATCGTCGGCGACGGCACCGTCGGCATCGGCGTCGGCGTCGGCCTCGGGGAGCGGGGAGGCATCGGTGGAACCTGTGACGCAGCCGACGGTCGACTACGACGCGCTGTTGGCCGAGGCCATGAAGGCGGTGACCCCGGCCGGCGACCAGAAGGTGTCCGTCGCCGTGCTCGATGTGGACTCCGGCGAGAGCGCCACGTACGGCGGCACCGCCTTCGACACGGCGAGCATCGTCAAGGTCGACATCCTGGCGACACTGCTGCTCCAGGCGCAGGACGCGGGCCGGCAGCTGACGGCGACGGAGAAGTCGTACGCCACCACGATGATCGAGAACAGCGACAACGACTCCGCGTCGGCGCTGTGGCGGATCATCGGCAAGGCCGGCGGGCTGGACGCGGCGAACAAGACGTTCGGGCTCACGGGCACCGCGGGCGGCGACGACATGCTGTGGGGGCTGACCCAGACCACGGCCGCCGACCAACTCGCCCTGCTCCAGCAGGTCTTCGGGGACGACTCGAAGCTGAGCTCGGCCTCGAAGTCGTACATCCAGGGGCTGATGGGGCAGATAGAGGCCGACCAGCAGTGGGGGGTGTCGGCCGCGGCGGACGGTTCGAAGTGGAAGCTGAAGAACGGCTGGCTGGCACGGAGTGCGACCGGGCTGTGGGACGTCAACAGCGTCGGGCGGGTGACGGCCAATGACGGGCACGAGTACCTGGTCGCGGTGCTGTCGAAGGGCAGCACGACGCAGGGCAAGGGGATCTCGCTGATCGAGGCGGCGGCGAAGGCGGGGGTCGCGGCGTTCGCCGAGAGCGGGAACGGCTCGTCCGCATCGGCTTCCGCGTCCGCCACTGACTGAGTACCTGCCTGCTCCGGAGGTCTGCCCAGGGGTCTAGAAGCCCTCGTGCGGCTCGCGTCGGCCTCGTCGGCCGCGCCACAGGACGACCGCCGCCACGAGCAGGACTCCGCCGACGCTGCCCGCGAGGGGGCCCGCCCAGTCCGACGTGTCGCTGTCTGTCTTGGCGGCGTCCGGACCCGGGCCGAAGTACTTCTTGCCGTACGCGGCGGACTGCAGGCTCTCCGTCTTGAGACCGGCGGCCGCCTTCATCGCGGCGGCGGGGTCGATGAAGCCGAAGCCGCGGGAGTCGTCGCGGCCACCGGCCGGGGGGTTGCGGGCGGTGTCTTCGAGGAGCTTCTTGATCTGGGCCGGGGTCAGCCCCGGGTGGGCCGCCTTGATGAGCGCCACCGCGCCCGAGACGAAGGCGGACGCGGCGCTGGTCCCCCACCCTTCGTAGTACTTGTGGTCGGGGTCGGCGATGACGACGTTGACTCCGGGGGCGCTGACCGTGGCGTACCAGCGGCGGGTGGAGAAGGAGGCGCGGGTGCCGAAGCGGTCGACGGCGGTCGCGGCGATCACGCCCGGGTAGGCGGCCGGGTAGGAGACGTGGTCGCCCTTCTCGCCGCCGTTGCCGGCCGAGGCGACGACGGCGACGCCCTTCTTCAGGGCGTACTGCACGGCCTCGTCCTCGGCGGGCTCGGGGTGCGCGGAGGCGGAGTCGTCGCCGAGGGAGAGGTTGATGACGTCGGCGCCGTGGTCGGCGGCCCAACGGATGCCGTCCGCAAGGGCGTTGCCGCGGGTGGTGCGGGCCTTGGCGCGGGCGGAGTCGCCGTCTTCGAGGATCACGCGGACGGGGAGGATCTTGGCCTCCGGGGCGATACCGATGACGCCGTCGTCGTCGCCGGGACCGTGTCCGTGCCCCGCGATGATGCCGGCCATGGCGGTGCCGTGACGGGCCCAGGACCGGTCGCCCGGCTTCGCCCCGAAGCCGACCATGTCCTTGCCGGTGAGGACGTTGCCGGTGAGGTCGGGATGGTCGGCCTCCACGCCGGTGTCGAGGACGGCGACGGTGATGCCCTTGCCCTTGGTGGTCTGCCAGGCCTCCTGGGTGTGCATGGCGTCCAGAGCCCATTCCTGGGCGCGTATGCCGTCGGCGTGCGCGACGGTGGGCGGGACCAGGGCGAGAGAGGCGGCGAGCGCGACGCTCAGCAGACCGGCCCGGCGGAACGCGACGCTCATGAGGACTCCTCCGAGGTCTTCGATCTCCCCGAGGGCGAGTCGACGGTCTTGCGCAGGCTCCGCTCGACGCGGTCGGCGAGCCCCTGTGCCTCGTTGCCCAGGCCCGACTGGGCGGGGGCGGTGGTGCCACCGGAGGTGACGGCTTCACCGGCGGGCTCCGGCGTGTCGACCGTACGGCCGTCCGCCCAGCCGGAGACGGCGTACACGACGACGGGGGCGTCGGTGAGGACGGAGATGGTCCAGGAGGCCCGCTGTTTGTCGCCGAAGGCGGCGGCGAGGGTGCCCTTGGCGGCGTACGGGCGGGGCATGAGGTCGGTCCGGTTGCCGAGGTTCTCGTTCTTGAACCGGGTGGACAGGGCGGTCATCGCGGCGATGTCGGCCTTGGTGAAGAGGAGGCCGACCGTCGTGACGTAGCTCTGGGTGGCGTCGGTGTAGGTGGCGCGCAGGAGCCGCTGGCAGCCGACCGGGGCGAGGACTCCGCGCAGCAGGGGGTCGAAGGCATTGGCACAGCCGGTGTCCGGGGCCACGGCGATCCGGGTCCAGGTCCGGTCGGCGCCGCCGGGACCGGCACCCTGCCCCTGCACGGTGGGCGGGAAGAGCTGATCGACGGGCACGCTGTGCCACAACTGCCCGGCGGTCACGAAGGCACTCGCACCGCCGTCGGCCCCGTCGTCCCCCGTGAGCCAACTCCCGGTCACCGCACCGCCGATGAGCCCGAGACCGAGCACGACACAGACCGCGACGGCAGCGGTACGGGACCGTATCCGCGCCCCCAACGGCCGCGGCCGCACTCGCTCGTCGTACCCCTCGGGCTCCCCGAACGACACAACCGGCCGCCCACCACCGGGGTTCACAGGAGCACTCCAGGAAAAAGCGGGGTCGGGGCCCAAGTCGCCCCCGGGGCGCGGCAGTTCGGAGGCGGGGCGGAGAGGGGTACCGGGGGCGGCGGGTGACCAGGCGCGGGTGTCGGTGTCGTCGGGGGTGGGGTGGACTGGGCTACTGGGAGCGGTCGTTGACCAGGCGCGCGCGTCGGAGTCATCAGGGGCGGGGCGAACTGGGCTACTAGGGCCGGCCGTTGACCAGGCACCGGTGCCGGAATCATCGGGGGTGGAGCGAACACGGCTACTGGGAGCGGCCGTTGACCAAGCGCCGGTGCCCGCGTCATCGGCAGTTGGCCGAACTGGGCTACTGGGAGCGGCAGATGCCCAGGCACCAGCGTCCCCGTCAGCACCGGCAGGGCGAACCGGGGCGCTGGGAGCGGATCCCTGCGGGGCTGGAACGGAGGGGCCCAGGCCGGACGCGATAGGTCCGGCCGGAGGAGCATCGGAAGGACGGGGACCGGCAGTTGCGGCACCGGAGGAGGGATACGGCGCACCGCCGGCGGAGGGCGACCACACACCACGCGTGGGCGCACCACCGGTGGGATCCGTGAACGATTCACCCCGCCAAGGGGCATCCGGCCCCGGCCGAGCGGTGGACTCCGAGGGCGACCCGGGCGTGGAGTCGGCGGGCCGCGACGGGGGTGTTGCCGGGCTGGCGGGGGTGTGGCGCTGCCGGTCGGACGGCTGAGGGGTCGGCGCGGTCTCAGTCTCGGTCGCGGGGCGGGGCGGGTCGGCGGGGAGGGGAGGCGTCGCCGGACGGGGGGACTCCTCGCGGAGCCGGTCGGACGGCTGACGCGGGGGCTCGGTCGCGGGGCGGGACGGGACGGCGGAGCCAGAGGGCGTCGCCGAGCGGGGGGACCCGTCGCGGAGCCAGTCGGACGGCTCACGCAGGGGCTCACTCACGGGGCGCGGCGGGACGGCAGAGCCGGGAGGCGTTGCGGAGCGGACGGTGTCCTGGCGGAGCTGGTCGGACGGCTGACGCGGGGCCTCGGCCGCGGGGCGGGGCGGAGTAGCCGGGCCGGAAGACGTCGCCGGACGGCCAGAGTCCTGGCGCAACCGCTCAGGCGCTTGACGCGGGGGCTCGGTCGCAGGGCGGGGCGGGACGGCGGAGCCGGGAGGCGTTGCTGGACGGGGGGACTCCTCAGGGAGCCGGTCGGACGGCCGACGCGCAGCCTCGGCCGCGGGCCACGGCGGGACAGCAGAGCCGAGAGGCGTCGCCGAACCGCGAGAGTCCTCGCGCAGCCGCTCCGACGCCTGACGCGGGGGCTCACCCGCAGGGCGCGGCGGGACAGCGGAGCCGGAAGGCGTCGCCGGGTGGGCGGAGTCCTGGCGCGGCCGGTCGGGGGCTTCGCGTGGAGCCTCGTCTGCAGGGCGCCGTGGGGCAGCGGAACGCGGCGGGCCGGACGGGGTGTCCGAGCCTGCCGGTGCGGTCGGGCGGAGCGGGGCGCTCGTCTCCGGCCTGGCCCCCTGCGGTGCTTGGCTTCCCCCCGTCGGCGCCGTGGGTCGGTGGGGCGGCCGGGGCGGTACGGCACCCGGTGCTTCGGGGTTCGCGCGGTGCGAGTCGCTGCCGGACGCCGGCGGCGTGTCCGGGAAACGTGCCGAGGCCGGTGGAGGGGGCGGGCTCACGGGGTCGGTGACACGGGGCGAGAAAGGCCGAAGGCCGGGGAAACGCGGCCCGGGGGTGTCGGAGGAGCCAAATGCCGGTGCGGCGGCTGGGGAATCGGATCCGGACGCGGTGCGGGCGTCGGAGCCGTTGTTCTGAGACGCGCCGCGGGCGTCAGGGGTATCGGTCGGAGGCACGCCGCGGGCCTCAGCGCCGTAGCCCGGAGAGGCGGCACGTGCGTCAAAACCTTTGCCCGCAGACGCAGTTCGGGCATCGGCGCCATGGCCTGGAGAAGCGGCACGTGCGTCAAAACCGTTGCCCGCAAACGCACCGCGGGCCTCCGAGCCGTAACCCGGAGATACGGCACCCGCGTCAAACCCGTTACCCGGAGGCACAGTTCGGGCATCGGTCCCGTTACCCGAAGGCACAGTTCGAGCATCCGTCCCGTTGCCCTGAGACACCGCGCGCGCGTCCGTCCCGTTGCTCTGCGCAGCCGTGCGCCTGGCGTTGCCGCCGTCCCACCATCCCGTACCGGGCCTGTCTCCGCCCCGGGGCGCCGTACCGTTTCCGTCGCTCCCGCTCTCGGCCGACGCCGGACCGGAGCCTGCCCCGCGTGACGGCACGGCGGAATCCGTTGCCGTCGGACGTCGGCCGCTCGTGTCGGCGCCCGAAGCGGGGTGCCGGTTCTGCGAACCACCGTTCGTCGGCCCACTCTGCATGCCTGGCGCGCTCCACATGCTCGACGCACTCGACGTATCCGACCCGCCCGGTGTCCCCTGCGCTCCCTGCGTACTCGGGGCATCCTGAGTCGGACCAGGCCCCGAAGCGCCCCCCGAAGATCCTCTGTGGCCGGAATGCGGTCGGTCCAAGTCCTCGCCTGTTGCGTCTGTTGCGTCCACCGCGTCGCCGGGCGTCGGTCGCTCCGCCGGGTTCATGGGATGCGTCGCGTTCGCCGGATGGGACGGTGGCGTGGGATGCGGCGGTACGGGGGCGCGTCGCGCTTCCGTGCTCATGCACCCCCCGTTTCCTCGTACCCGGGCCACCGTTTGTTCGCACGCGGGCCGGCGTGCACCTGCCCTTGCTCGTATACGGACCGGCGTCCACCCCGCTCTCACCCGGCACGACACAAAAACAAAGTCGTCCCGAGCACGCATACCCGCAGCGGCGGACCGCCATCCCGGGCGCGGTCGAACGACCGGCGGCGATTCCTCCGTGCGTGCGCGTCACTCTACGGGTTGCCCCCGCTCGAACGGGAACCAGTCCACGCCCCCGGGGCATCTGCCCGGAACGTCCCCCTACCCTGCGGTAATCCTGTCTGGCAGGCTGCGTTCATGACTGCGCGCGCCGCCGACCGGGCCCGTTACGACCGGGCCACCGCCCACCTCGACGCCCCCGTCGCGATCGTCGACCTGGACGCTTTCGATGCCAACGCGGACGACATCGTCCGCCGGGCCGGCGGCAAGCCGGTCCGCGTCGCCAGCAAGTCCGTCCGCTGCCGAACCCTCCTCGAACGCGTCCTGGCCAGGGACGGCTTCGCGGGCCTGATGTCCTTCACCCTCGCCGAGTCCCTCTGGCTCGCCCGCTCCGGGTTCGACGACGTCCTCCTCGCCTACCCCTCCGCCGACCGTGCCGCCTTCGGTGAACTGGCCAACGACCCCAAGCTCGCCTCCGCCGTCACCGTCATGATCGACGACCCCGCACAGCTCAAACTCATCGACGACTCACGCGACGGCGGCACTGAAGTCGTGCGCGTCTGCCTGGAGTTGGACACCTCGCTACAGATGCTCGGCGGCCGGATCCGCATCGGAGCGCTCCGTTCGCCGCTGCGCTCCCCCGCCCAACTCGCCGACATCGCACGGACGGTGTCCGAACGCCCCGGCTTCAAGGTCGTAGGGATCATGGCCTACGAGGGGCACATCGCCGGTGTCGGAGACTCGGTGGCCGGGCGGCCGTTCCGCTCGCGCGCCATCCGGCTGATGCAGGCCACCGCCAAGCGTGAACTCGCCGAGCGGCGCGCGGAAGTGGTGCGTGCGGTAAGGGCAGTTGTGCCCGATCTGGAGTTCGTCAACGGCGGCGGCACCGGCAGCGTGCAGTACACCGCCGCCGAGGATTCCGTGACCGAGATCGCGGCCGGTTCCGGACTGTACGTGCCGCGTCTCTTCGACAACTACACCTCGTTCACCGGCCGTCCGGCCGCGCTCTTCGCCCAGCCCGTCGTACGGCGCCCGGGAGTCGGCGTCGTCACCGTCCTCGGCGGCGGCTACCCCGCCTCCGGCGCCCCCGGCCCCGACCGGCTCCCGGTGCCGTACCTCCCGGAGGGCCTGCGCTACGACCCCCAGGAGGGGCCCGGCGAGGTGCAGACGCCGCTGCTCGGCTCCCCCGCCGACGACCTGCTCATCGGCGACAAGGTGTGGTTCCGGCATGCCAAGGCGGGTGAACTGTGCGAGCGGTTCGACGCGTTGCACCTGGTCGAGGGCGACCGGGTGACGGCCACCGTCCCGACCTACCGGGGCGAGGGCATGACCTTCCTGTGAGCACTCACGGGGTCGACTGCCCCCGCTCCGGCGGGGGTTCACGACCTACATCGGAGTGACGTACGCCCCCGAGATGCCGCCGTCCACCAGGAAGTCCGCCGCGTTGACGAACGACGAGTCGTCGCTGGCCAGGAAGGCGACGGCGGCGGCGATCTCGGTCGCCTCGGCGAAGCGGCCGACCGGGATGTGCACCAGGCGACGCGCGGCGCGCTCGGGGTCCTTGGCGAACAGTTCTTGCAGGAGCGGGGTGTTGACCGGGCCCGGGCACAGTGCGTTGACGCGGATGCCCTCCCGGGCGAACTGCACGCCCAGTTCACGGGACATGGCGAGGACACCGCCCTTGGACGCCGTGTAGGAGATCTGCGACGTCGCCGCGCCCATCCGCGCCACGAATGACGCCGTGTTGATGATGGAGCCCTTGCCCTGGCGGCGCATGTACGGGATCGCGGCCTTGCAACACAGGTACACGGACGTGAGGTTGACGTCCTGGACCCGCTTCCACGCCTCCAGTCCCGTGTCGAGGATGGAGTCGTCGTCGGGCGGCGAGATGCCCGCGTTGTTGAAGGCGATGTCGACACTGCCGTAGGTGTCGAAGGCCGTCTTGAAGAGCGCCTCGACCTGCTCGGGGTCGGTGACGTCGACCTTCACGAACAGCCCGCCGACCTCGTCGGCCGCCGCCTTGCCGTGGGTCTCGTCGATGTCGCCGCAGACGACGTGCGCGCCCTCGGAGGCGAGCCGGCGCGCGGTGGCGAGGCCGATGCCGCTGCCGGCTCCGGTGATGACGGCCGTACGGCCGACGAGCCGGCGGCAGATGTTCTCCTGAGCAGTCACTGTGCGGGGCCCTCCGTGCTGATGAAGACGTTCTTGGTTTCGGTGAAGGCGGTGAGCGCGTCCGGGCCCAGTTCGCGGCCGATCCCCGACTGCTTGAAGCCGCCGAAGGGGGTCCAATAGCGGACGCTGGAATGGGAGTTGACGGACAGGTTGCCGGCCCGGACGGCCCCCGAGACGCGCAGGGCGCGGCCGACGTCGCGGGTCCAGATGGAGCCGGAGAGGCCGTAGTCGGTGGCGTTGGCCAGGCCGATCGCCTCCGCCTCGTCCTCGAAGGGGAGCACCACGGCGACCGGGCCGAAGACCTCCTCGACCGCCACCCGTGCGTGCGGGTCGACGCCGGTGAGGACGGTGGGCGGGAACCAGAAGCCGGGGCCTTCGGGCGCCTTGCCGCGGATGCCGCCGAGGTCGTCCGTGACGTACGAACGGACCCTCTCCAACTGGACCTTGGAGATCAGCGGGCCCATGTCCGTCGTCTCGTCGGCCGGGTCGCCGACGCGGACGGACTCGACAGCCGGGGCCAGCAGCTCCAAGAAGCGGTCGTAGACGCTGCGTTGGACGAGGATGCGGGTGCGGGCGCAGCAGTCCTGGCCGGAGTTGTCGAGGAAGGACATGGGGGCGGCAGCGGCGGCGGCTTCGATGTCCGCGTCGGCGAAGACGATGTTGGGGCTCTTGCCGCCGAGTTCGAGGGTGACGCGCTTGAGGAGCGCCGAGCCCTTCGCCAACACCTGTTTGCCTACAGCCGTTGACCCAGTGAACACGATCTTCGCGACGCCCGGGTGCTCGACGAGTGCGGTGCCCGCGACCGGGCCGTGGCCGGGCAGCACTTGGAAGAGGCTCTCGGGAAGGCCTGCCTCCAGGGCGAGTTCGGCCAGCCGGAGCGCGGTCAGCGGGGTCGTCTCGGCCGGCTTGAGGATGACCGCGTTGCCCGCCGCGAGCGCCGGTGCGGTGCCCCAGGCGGCGATCGGCATCGGGAAGTTCCAGGGCGCGATCACGCCCACCACGCCCAGCGGTTCGAGGATCGTGATGTCGAGGCCGCCCGCGACCGGGATCTGCCGTCCGGTCAGCCGTTCCACTCCCCCGGCCGCGTAGTCGAGCAGATCACGGACGTTGCCGGCCTCCCAGCGGGCGTTGCCGACCGTGTGTCCGGCCTCGCGCACCTCCAACTGGGCCAGTTCTTCGAGGTGTTCGTCGACGGCGGTCGCGAAGCGGCGCAGCAGCCGGGCCCGGTCGGCGGGCGGAAGGGCCGCCCACTTCGCCTGGGCCCGCGCGGCGCGTACGACGGCGGCGTCCACGTCGGCCGCGGTGGCGGCCGGGACGGTGGCGACGACCTCCTCGGTGGCGGGGTTCAGTACTTCCAGCGGGTGCTCGGCAGGCAAAACGGTCCTCACAGACGTTCGAAGGAGCGACGCAGCTCCCAGTCGGTGACGGCGGCGTCGAAGGCTTCGAGTTCGACGCGCGCCATGTTGCGGTAGTGCGCGACGACCTCGTCGCCGAAGGCGGCCTTGGCGATCGGGCTGTTCTCCCACAGCTCGGCGGCCTCGCGGAGATTGGTGGGGACGTGCGCGTAGTCGCCGCTGTAGGCGTTGCCCGCGCAGGCCTCCGGCAGCTCCAGCTTGTGCTCGATGCCGTAGAGCCCGGCAGCGACCAGACCCGCCACCGCCAGGTGGGGATTCACGTCCCCGCCGGGCAGCCGGTTCTCGAAGCGCATCGAGCGGCCGTGGCCGACGACCCGGAGCGCGCAGGTGCGGTTGTCGTACCCCCAGGCGACGGCGGTAGGCGCGAACGAACCCGGCTGGAACCGCTTGTACGAGTTGATGTTCGGGGCGTAGAGCAGCGAGAAGTCACGAAGCGCGGCGAGCTGCCCCGCGAGGAAGTAGCGCATGACCTCGGACATCCCACCGGGGTCGCCCTCGGCACCCGCCATGGTGTTGCCGCCGTCGCCGTCGCCGAGCGAGAGGTGGATGTGGCAGGAGTTGCCCTCGCGCTCGTTGTACTTCGCCATGAAGGTGAGCGAGACGCCTTCCTGGGAGGCGATCTCCTTGGCGCCGGTCTTGTAGACGGCGTGCTGGTCGCAGGTGACGAGGGCGTCGTCGTAGCGGAAGACGATCTCGTGCTGCCCCGGGTTGCACTCGCCCTTGGCGGACTCGACGGTCAGTCCGGCGACGGTCATGTCGTTGCGGATCCGGCGCAGCAGCGGCTCGATACGGCCGGTCCCCATCACCGAATAGTCGATGTTGTACTGGTTGGCCGGGGTGAGCCCTCGGTAGTTGGCGTCCCAGGCCTGTTCGTACGTGTCCTTGAACACGATGAACTCCAGCTCCGTACCGACCTGCGCGGTGAATCCGTGCTCGGCGAGGCGCTCCAGCTGGCGGCGCAGGATCTGGCGGGGTGCGGCGACCACCGGCGATCCGTCGTTCCAGGCGAGGTCGGCGATGAGCATGGCGGTGCCGGCGTTCCAGGGCACACGGCGGAGGGTGGACAGGTCCGGGTGCATGGCGAAGTCGCCGTAACCGCGCTCCCAGGAGGACATGGCGTAGCCGTCGACCGTGTTCATCTCGGTGTCGACGGCGAGAAGGTAGTTGCAGCCCTCGGTGCCGTGCTGGAGCACGTCGTCCAGGAAGAAGTGGGCGGCGAACCGCTTGCCCTGGAGCCGCCCTTGCATGTCGGGGAAGGCCAGGACGACAGTGTCGATCTCACCACTGGCAACGAGGCGTTGGAGTTCCTCGACGCTCAGTGGGGGTGTGCGGTCTGCCACGGGAAAGCCTCCTTCGGCTTCTACGGTCAGCCGGAAGCCATAAGGTATTGCGGAGAACCATTGCTTGGGAAGGGGGTGCCACCATATGTCGCTGGATGCGGAGAACGGGCTTGAGGACCGGTTGACCCCGGTACTGCGGCCGGTGCGGGCGGGCAACGGCTTCGAAGAAGCGCTGGAACAGATTCTGCAGGTCGTACGGCTGGGTCTGGTGCCGGGGGGCGAACGGTTGCCGGCCGAGCGGGAGCTGGCCGAGCGGCTCGGGATCAGTCGGGTGACGCTGCGCGAGGTTCTGAAGGTACTGCAGGACCAGGGACTGGTGGAGTCGCGGCGCGGACGCTACGGCGGGACGTTCGTCCTGCCGAAGTCGGACGCGGGCGGCGAGGACGAGTTGCGGCGGCGGATCAGCGCGGTCGACATCGAGGACGTGCTGCGGTTCCGGGAGGTGCTGGAGGTCGGCGCGACGGGCCTGTGCGCGACGCACGGCCTGACAGCCGAACAGGCGGGGCGCCTACGGGACGCCCTCGCCCGCACGCACGACGCCCCGCTCGCCGACTACCGCCGCCTGGACACGCTGCTCCACCTGACCCTGGCCGAGCTGTGCGGTTCGCCGACGCTGACCGCGCAGTACGCGGCGGTACGGGCCACGGTGAACGACCTTCTCGACTGCATCCCCCTCCTCGTCCGCAACCTGGAGCACTCGCAGCGGCAGCACATCGCGCTGGTGGAGGCGGTGCTGGACGGGGACGCGGACGGGGCGCGGGAGATGATGCGGGAGCACTGCGCGGGCACGGCGGCGCTGCTGCGCGGCTTCCTGGCGTGACCGCCTGGCCAACGGGGTAGTTCAATGGCTTCAATGGTTCCCTTGGAGTCCATTCAAGTCGCTTCACGGTCGGAGGGGTGCATGGCGGGCAGGCCGCTGATCGGCATCAGTACATACCTGGAGACCGGCGCCCGCTGGGGCAACTGGGAGTTGGAGGCGGCACTCCTGCCTGCCGGCTACCCACGGCTCGTACAACGCGCGGGCGGCCTCGCCGCGATGCTGCCGCCGGACGCCCCCGAGCACGCCGCGGCGACCGTGGCCCGCCTCGACGGCCTGGTGATCGCGGGCGGCCCGGACGTCGAACCGGTCCGCTACGGCGCGGAGCGCGACCCCCGCACCGGCCCGCCCGCCCTCGCCCGCGATGCCTGGGAACTCGCCCTGATCGAGGCCGCGTTGACGGCCGGCGTGCCGCTACTGGGCATCTGCCGAGGACTGCAACTGCTGAACGTCGCCCTCGGCGGCACCCTGGTCCAGCACATCGACGGGCACGCGAAGACACCGGGAGTCTTCGGACACCACCCGGTCAAGCCGGTGCCGGGAACCCTGTACGCGACCGCGGTACCGGAGGAGACATCCGTACCGACGTTCCACCACCAGGCCGTGGACCGGTTGGGTGCCGGGCTGGTGGTGTCGGCCTGGGCAGCGGACGGCACCGTGGAGGCGGTCGAACTCCCCTCCGCCGACTGGGTGGTGGGGGTCCAGTGGCATCCCGAGATGGGCGAGGACCTGCGGGTGATGCGGGCGCTGGTGGAGGCGGCGGCGAACGCCACGACGGCTCGCTAACCCCGCGTCAGCGACAGCAGTTCCCTCGCCGGGCCCGTCGGCCTGTGCCCCGTCGGCCAGACCGCTCTCAAGTCGCGGGCCAGGGTGACCCCTTCCACCGGGATCCGGACCAGCCGCCGCATCGACAGTTCCTCCCCCACCGCCAGCTCGCTCAGGACAGCGGGGCCCGCTCCGCTCACGGCCGATGCCTTGACCGCCGTAGTGGAGGACAACTCGATGAGGGGGCGGGCCAGGCCGCCCAGCGCCGCGTCCAACACCTGGCGGGTGCCCGAGCCCTTCTCCCGGAGGATCAGGGGCGTCGACGCCAACTCCTGTGCCGGGACCGGGCGTCGGCGGCGGGCCCAGGGGTGGGTCGGGGCCGTGACGACGATCAGGTGGTCGTGGGCGATCACCGTCGAGTCGAGGCCGGGCGGGACGGACAGGCCCTCCACGAAGCCCAGGTCCGCCTCGTCGGAGAGAAGGCGTTCCGCGACCGTGGTCGAGTTGCCGGCCAGCAACGAGACTGCCGTGTCGGGGCGTTGGGAGCGGAGGGCGAGGAGCCAGCCGGGGAGCAGGTACTCGGCGATGGTCATGCTGGCGGCGACGCGGAGCCGGGAGTCGCGGCGGTGCCGTAGCGCCTGGGCGCCCGCGTCGAAGGCGGCCGCCGCCTCGACGACCCGGCGGGCCCAGTCCGTGACCAGGGCCCCGGCGTCCGTCAGGCTTGAGCCGCGCGGTGACCGGTCCACCAGGGCCACGCCCAGCTGCCGTTCCATGGACCGGATACGGCTGCTGGCCGCCGGCTGGGTGATCCCCAGTTCGCGGGCCGCCCCGCCGAGACTCCCGAGCCGTGCCACCGCCAGCAACAGTTCCAGCGCCCCGAGGTCCGGCACCCGGTGCGCTATCGACCCTTCCCGCTGATCTTTCGTCTCGCTCCCGCTCATAAATCCAGTTTATGTCCCCATAGACAGATACTCCCTGGTCGCCCGTCTCGGTCGGCGAGACGGTGAGGACATGGTCACCGCCGTTCGACACCTCGGACCCAACTGGTACGCGTCCGTCATGGGCACCGCCATCGTCGCCACGGCCGGTGCCGGGCTCCCCCTGCACCTCCCGGGGCTGCGTACGGCGTGCACAGCCGTCTGGGCCCTCTCGCTCGCGATGCTCCTGGTCCTGCTCGCCGCCCGGACCCTGCACTGGACCCACCATCCCGACCAGGCCCGCGCCCACCTCCTCGACCCGGCGATGGCCCCGTTCTACGGCTGCCTCGCGATGGCCCTGCTGGCGGTGGGCGGCGGCGGACTGGTCGTCGGGCAGGACTGGATCGGGGTCCGGGCGGCGGTCGTGCTCGACGCCGTGCTGTTCGGGGCCGGTACGGTCGTCGGGCTCACGGCCGCCGTCGCCGTCCCGTACCTGATGGCCGTACGGCATCACGTGCACCCCTCACAGGCGACCCCCGTGTGGCTGCTGCCCGTCGTCGCGCCCATGGTGTCGGCCGCCCTCGGTCCACTCCTCGTGCCCCACCTGCCGGCCGGGCAGGCCCGGGAGACCCTCCTCCTCGCGTGCTTCGCGATGTTCGGGCTGAGCCTGCTGGCCACCCTCCTCATGCTGCCGCTGGTCTTCGCCCGGCTGGTCACCGGCGGGCCGCTGCCCCTCGCGCTCACCCCGACGCTGTTCCTCGTGCTGGGTCCGCTGGGTCAATCCACCACCGCCGTCGGCAAGTTCGCGGACTTCGCACCCGGGGTCGTACCTGCCACGTACGCCCAGGGCTTCAGTCTCCTCGCGGTCCTCTACGGCGTCCCGGTCATGGGCTTCGCCCTGCTCTGGTTCGGCCTCGCCACCGCGCATGTCGTGCGCGCCCGGCGCCGGGGCATGGGCTTCACGATGACCTGGTGGGCGTTCACCTTCCCGGTCGGCACCTGCGTCACCGGCGCCGAGACCCTGGCCCGGCACACCGGGCTCGCCGTCTACGACGGGCTCGCGATCCTCCTGTACGGCGTACTCGTCGCCGCCTGGGTCACCGCCGCCGTGCACACGGCACGCGGTCTGGTCAGCGGTGAGCTGCTCGCAGGGCCTCGGACAGCACCCGTGGCGCTTCGGCCAGTGACGGCCCGTACCAGGTGAGGTGCCTGCCGCCGACGAGCGCGCAGGGCAGGCCCGGGAAGGCCTCCGGGCCGTCGTCGGCCGTGAAGCGGTACGGCTCGTCGGGCAGGACGACCAAGTCCGGTGCCACCGCCCGCAGTTCCTCGACCGTGGCGCGCGGATAGCGTTCGGCGTGCGCCGCGTACGCGTTGTCCACTCCCAGGCGGGACAGCACGTCGCCCGCGAAGGTGTCCCGGCCCAGCACCATCCAGGGCCGGCGCCAGATGGGCACGACAGCAGACCTACGGCCCTCCGGTTCCGGCAGCTCCGACCACACCCGCTCCGCCTCGTCGAGCCAGCGCGGGCGGGACGGCGCTCCGCACGCGTCGAGCACCCGGGTCAGCTCACGGAAGGCCTGCGGGACGTCGCGGATCTCGGTGACCAGGACCTCGGCACCCGCCTCGCGCAAGGCGGTCAGATCCGGTTCGCGGTTCTCCTCCTCGTTGGCGATCACCAAGTCGGGGGCGAGGGCGAGGATCGGTTCGAGCTTCGGGTTCTTCGTGCCGCCCACGCGTGTCACGTCGAGGCCCGGCGGATGGCTGCACCAGTCCGTCGCGCCGACCAGAACTCCCGGCAGCGATACGGCGATTGCCTCCGTCAGCGACGGTACGAGGGAGACGACGCGCATCAGCGCGGGCGGTCCTGGACCGCCTCGATGTGCTCGGCCACCGCGACCACGACGACCCGGGTGTCCGGCACGGTCGCGCGCCAGCGGTGGCGCACCCCTCCGGTGAGGTACATCGTGTCGCCGCGTACGAGGCGGTACGCACGCCCCTCCGCCTCGATCTCGACGGCACCGTCCGCGACGTACATCAACTCGTCGTTGCGGTGCTGGAATTCACGTCCGGCGTCGTGGTCGCCGGTGAACTCCGAGGCGTGCAGCTGGTGGTGACCCCGTACCAGGGAACGCATCCGGGGTTCGGCCGACTCGGGTTCCTCGGCGCGTACGACGTCGACGCTGCACGCCGGGTCGGCGGCGGCGAGGAGTTCGACAGCCGTGGTGCGCAGGGCGTCGGCCACCTTCTCCAGGGAGCTTCTGCTGGGGCGCGCCCGGTCGTTCTCGACCTGGCTCAGGAAGGGCACCGACAGGCCGCTGCGCTCGGCCACGACGGCGAGGGTCAGAGACAGCGCGCGGCGCCGCCGCCGTACGGCCGCACCCACCCGAAGGGGTTGTTCTTTGTGGTCGCCCATCGCCCTGGCTCCCTCCTTCGCTCGTCGGTTTTCAGTTGCCTCTGATGAGTTCTCTGCACCCTACGCATGTTCGGCAAACCGTTTCATGCGCCTGTCACATCCACGTCACACAGCGTGCGATCGGACCTCACAGTTCTGGCCAGTGCGCGAGGCACCTTCGGCCCTCAATCAGCGCCGGACTTCGTCTCTACTCTTCAATGCATACGCAGCCGCCTGTGTTCCCGCTCACATCACAGGCCTGATTGCGGGGTTTCGTAGCGCTATGTGGTTGGCCGGATCCTTTTCGTACCGGATCGGGGCGCGGACAGAGGTGGGCCCCGCCGCACGAAGGGGGGAACGTGCGGCGAAGCCCACCTCTCGGGCGGCGGCTCCGGGACTGTCAGGTCACCCGGCCGCCTGGCTCTTCCGGTTCTTCGCCACCGGGGCCAACTGGTCGACGAGGCCCGGATGTTGCTTCAGCCAGGTGCGGACGGCGTCCTGTTCCTCGCCCTTGCCGGACTTCTGGATCTGCGCCTCCAGACCGGTGAGCTGAGCCTCGGTCATCCTGAAGTCCTTCAGCCACTTGCCGACGTCGGGGTTGTCGGCGGCGAAGCCCTTGCGGGCCACGGTGTGCACGCCGTCGCCCTTGCCCCAGGCGTTCTTCGGGTCCTTGAGCTTCTTCAGCCCGTAGTCGCTGTACGCCCAGTGCGGCGACCAGAGTGTGACGACTATCGGCTGCTTCTTTGCGTACGCCCGCTTCAGCTCGGCCAGCATCGCCGGGGTGGAGCCGTCGACGACGTCGTAGGACCCCTGGAGGCCGTACTCCTTGAGGACCTTGGTCTTGAGGAGGCCCATCATTCCGGCGCTCGGTTCGATGCCGGTGATCTTGCCGCCGAACTCGGAGGCGTGGGTCTTGAGGTCCGCGAGGGAGTTGACGTCCTTCACGTACGACGGGACGGTCAGCTCCAGTGACGTGGAGCCGTACCAGCTGCCGAGGTCGTCGAGCTGCTTGCCGTACTTCTTCCAGTACTCGGCGTGCGTGGTGGGCAGCCAGGAGTCGGTCTGGAAGTCGACCTGGCCGGTGGCGAGGCCGGTGTAGAGGGGGCCGGCGGCGTACTGGGTGGTCGTCACCTTGTAGCCGCGCTCCTCCAGGATCTCCTTCCAGAGGAAGGTGGAGGCGATGCCCTCGTCCCAGGGGATGTAGCCGATGGTGATCTCCTTGCCCTTGCCGACGTCCGTGGCGGAGGTCGCCTTCGTGTCGGAGGAGGAGCCGAAGACGCCTATACCGCCGGCCACGAGGGCGAGGACGACCACGCCGATCACGGCGAACGCCGGGCGGGGGCGGTAGTTCCAGGGCTTGGCGTTGCCCGCCGCGCGGGCCTTGGCGGCGGCGCGGCGGCCCAGCGGGGAGATGTGGGTGCCGAGCGCGCTGGTCATGCGGTCGAGGTAGATCGCGAGGACGACGATGCCGACGCCCGCCTCGAAGCCGAAGCCGATGTCGAGCTGGCCGATGGCCTCGTTGACGGCGCCGCCGAGGCCGCCGGTGCCGACCATGCCGGCGATGACGACCATCGACAGGCCCAGCATGATGACCTGGTTGACGCCCGCCATGATCGTCGGGAGGGCCAGGGGCAGTTGGACGCGCAGGAGCGTGTCACGTGGTGAGGTGCCGAACGCCTCGGCCGCTTCCACGAGTTCGGCGTCGACCTGGCGGATGCCCAGCTCGGTCATGCGGACGCCGGGGGCGAGCGCGAAGATCAGGGTGGCGATGACACCGGCGGACGTGCCGAGGCCGAAGAAGAGGATCGCCGGGATCAGCAGCACCATCGACGGCATCGTCTGGAGCAGGTCGAGGGCGGGCCGTACGACCGCGCTGACCGTCCTGGAGCGGGCCGCCCAGATGCCCAGCGGGATCGAGATCACCAGCGCGATGACGGTCGCGACGAGCACCAGGGCCAGGGTCGACATGGCCCGGTCCCACAGGTCGAGCGAGTCGATCAGCAGGAACCCGGCGAAGGCCAGGACACCCGCGACCAGTCCGCGCAGCCACCAGGCGAGCACCGCCAGGATGCCGGCGAGGAGCAGGGGTTCGGGCGCGGTCAGGACCGCGTTGATGCCGTCGTACATGCCCTCGACGACCGTCTTGATCGCGTCGAAGAGCCAGGACATGTGGGCGACGAGCCAGTTGACACCGGAGTCGACCCAGTCGCCGAGCGGGAGCCTAGGCACAGGCGGTCACCTGCTTCTCCTGACCGGCGGGGCCGCCGCCGAGGAACGCGACGAGGCGTTCCTGCGGTACGACTCCCACGACCTCGTCCGCCGCGTCGAGCACCGCGACCGGGTGGGTGAGGCGGGCGCTGAGGGCGCAGAGGTCGGCGAACGGGGTGTCCGGCGTCGCGGTCTCGCAGGCGCAGCCGGCCTCCTCGCCGGTCACGTCGGTGTCCATGACGGCGCTCGCGGTCAGCACCCGGGAGCGGTCGACGTCCTGGATGAAGGAGGCGACGTAGTCGTTGGCGGGGCGCAGCAGGATGTCCTCGGCGGTGCCGGTCTGGACGATGCGGCCGTCGCGCATGACGGCGATGCGGTCGCCGAGGCGCATGGCCTCGTTGAGGTCGTGGGTGATGAAGACGATGGTCTTCTTCAACGACTTCTGGAGTTCCAGGAGTTGGTCCTGCATGTCCCGGCGGATCAGCGGGTCGAGCGCGCTGAACGACTCGTCCATGAGGAGCAGGTCGGCGTCGGTGGCGAGCGCGCGGGCAAGGCCGACGCGCTGCTGCATTCCGCCGGACAGTTCGTCGGGCCAGGAGTCCTCCCAGCCGGCCAGACCGCACAGGGCGAGGGCCTCGTCGGCGCGGGCTTCGCGCTCGGCGCGGGGCACGCCCTGTACTGCCAGTCCGTATGCGGCGTTGTCGCGGACGCTGCGGTGCGGGAAGAGCGCGAAGTGCTGGAAGACCATGCTGATCTTGCGGGCGCGGACCTCGCGCAGTTCACGGTCGCCGAGCGCGGTCAGGTCCTGGCCGTCGAAGAGGACGCGGCCCGCGGTGGGCTCCAGGAGTCCGTTGAGCATCCGCAGGAGGGTGGACTTGCCGGAGCCGGACAGGCCCATGACGACGAAGATCTGGCCCGGTGCCACGGAGAAGGAGGCGTCGATCACGGCGGCGGTGGTGCCGTCGGCGCGGAGTTCCTCCCTGTCGGCTCCCTGCTGGAGCCGTTCGACTGCCTGGACCGTTCGTCTGCCGAACACCTTGTGCAGGTGTTGGGCTTCTAGCCTGGCTGACACGCGTACCTCTCGATGGGGGGCGGGACGGGCGGCGCCTGCCCCCGCTTTCCTTGCGCAAACACAGGAGTGGTTCAGCTCACTCGGGCCGTAGGATCACCGCCGACGTCACTGCTGGGGACCCGGGGGGCAACCGTGGAACGACCGGACGACCGACTGCCGTCGGCCTTTCGCTTCAGTACGGAACTCGTCGCCTGGGTGGGCGTGCCGTGGGCCCTGGCCGGTCACTCGTGGGTGCTGGCCGTGCTGTCACTCGTGGTGCTGATCGGCCTGCCGACCGTGTTCGCCACTCCGGGCGACAAGGAGAAGGTGATGGTCCCGGTGCCGGGGTGGGCCACGATTCTTCTGGTGCTGCTGCAGGTCGCCGGGGCCCTGGTCGCCGCATGGTGGATCATGCCGCTCTGGGCCGCCTTCCTCGTGTCGGTGCTGGCCGCCGTCACGCTCGTCACGGAACGCCCGCGCTGGAAGTGGCTGCTCTCGCTGCCACCCCGCGCCGCTACGTAACCGTCCGCGCGGTGCGGCATGATGCGTGACGTGACCGGACGACTGATGCTCCTCGACACCGCCTCGCTCTACTTCCGCGCCTACTTCGGCGTCCCGGAGTCCGTGAAGGCTCCGGACGGGACGCCGGTGAACGCCGTGCGCGGGCTGCTCGAATTCATCGACCGCCTGGTCAAGGACCACCGTCCGGACCAGCTGGTGGCGTGCATGGACGCGGACTGGCGACCGCAGTGGCGGGTCGACCTGATCCCCACCTACAAGGCGCACCGCGTCGCCGAGGTGCGCGAGAGCGGCCCGGACGCGGAGGAGGTGCCGGACACGCTCTCGCCGCAGGTGCCGATCATCGAGGCCGTGCTCGACGCGGTCGGCATCGCGCGCGTGGGCGTCGAGCCGTACGAGGCGGACGACGTGATCGGCACGTTCACGGCGCACGCGAAGGGCCCGGTCGACATCGTCACCGGCGACCGCGACCTGTACCAGCTCGTCGACGACGCCCGCGGCATCCGCGTCCTGTATCCGATCAAGGGCGTCGGCATGCTCCAACTCACGGACGAGGCGCTGCTGCGCGAGAAGTACGGCGTGGACGGCCGGGGGTACGCGGATCTGGCGCTGCTGCGCGGCGACCCCAGCGACGGCCTGCCGGGCGTGCCCGGGATCGGCGAGAAAACGGCGGCGAAGCTGCTCGCCGAGTTCGGTGACGTGCCCGGGATCATGGCCGCGATCGACGACCCCAAGTCCAAGCTGACCCCCTCGCAGCGCAAGCGCCTGGACGAGTCACGGCCGTACGTCGCGGTCGCGCCCAAGGTCGTGCGGGTCGCGGACGACGTACCGCTGCCCGATGTCGACCCGACGCTGCCGCACGCTCCGCGCGATCCGGAGCTGGTGGGCGCACTGGCGGAGCGCTGGGGGCTGGGCGGATCATTGCAACGACTGCTCACCACGCTCGCCGCATAAGCATTGTTCTTGCCCTTGGTTCTTGCCCCGCGCACAGAATCTAGTGCTAACTTAGGTAAGCCTAAGCATGGGATATCTGGGAGGCCGTCATGGCAGAACGTCCGGTACGGAAGCCGCGTAAGCCCCATTCCGCGCAGGTCATCCGCACCGAACGGCTGACCCCCCATATGCAGCGCGTGGTGCTCGGTGGCGCGGGCCTGGCCGAGTTCTCGCCGGACACCTGCACCGACCACTACGTGAAGCTGCTGTTCCCGGCCGGGGGTGCGACCTATCCCGAGCCCTTCGACATGGAGCGCATCCGCGCGGAGTTCCCGCGTGAGCAGTGGCCGGTGACCCGGACGTACACCGTGCGCGCCTGGGACCCCGAACACCTCGAACTGTCCCTGGACTTCGTGATCCACGGCGACGAGGGCCTCGCCGGGCCGTGGGCGACCCGGGTCCAGCCCGGTGAGACCGTCCACTTCATGGGCCCCGGCGGCGCCTACGCCCCCGACGCGGGCGCCGACTGGCATCTGCTCGCCGGGGACGAGAGCGCGCTGCCCGCGATCGCCCGCGCCCTGGAGTCGCTGCCCGAGGGCGCCACGGCGCATGCCTTCGTGGAGGTCTCGGGCCCCGAGGAGGAGCAGAAGATCGACTCGGACATCGAGGTCGTCTGGCTGCACCGCGGGGACCGTCCGGTCGGCGAGGCGCTCGTCGAGGCCGTACGGGCGCTGGAGTTCCCGGAGGGCCGCGTGCACGCGTTCGTGCACGGAGAGGCGGCCTTCGTGAAGGACCTGCGCGGGCTGCTGCGGGTCGAGTTGGCGATCCCGCGCGAGGACCTGTCGATCTCCGGGTACTGGCGGCTGGGCCACAACGAGGACGGCTGGCAGGCGTCCAAGCGGGACTGGAACGCGAAGATCGAGGCGGAGCAGGAAGGCGTGGCCGCGGCCTAGGAACGACGAGGACAGGGGCGGCACCTTCGAGGTACCGCCCCTTTGCTGTACCCCTACACCGACCGCTGGTACGACCTGAACGTACGGATCGACAGCCACACCGCCACTACCGCGAGCCCCAGCAGCGCACCGCCCCGGCTGAGCACGTCACCCCAGTCGGGATGCTCGCTCATCGCCGAACGGCCCGCCACCATCGCCCAGTTGAGCGGGTTGAAGTCGGCGATGTGCCGCATCCACGAGGGCATCTGGGACGGCGCCATGAACGCGCTGGACAGGAACGTCAGCGGCAGCAGCAGGAAGGTGTTGATGCCGATGATCGACTCCCGCTGCTGCACCAGCATGCCGAGCGCGTTCGACAGCGCCCCGAAGATGGTCCCCAGCAGCACGGACGCCACCACCAGGATCACGATGCCGCCGATGCCGCCCGGGTAGTCCGCGCCGCCGAGCAGTCCCAGCAGCACGATGATCGCCGACTGGAGCGCGGTGACGAGGCCGTTGTTGACGACGTTGCCGTTCATCAGCGCGGCCCTGCTGACCGGGGTGGTCAGGAAGCGGTTGAGAGTGCCGCGCTGGATCTCCTCCAACGTGCCCATGCCCGCCCACATGTTGGAGCTGAGGGCGCTCATCACGACCACGCCCGGGACGAGGTAGTCCAGATACGAGGTGGTGCCGAAGCCTCCGAGTTCGACGACCTTCTTGAAGAGGTTGCCGAACAGGAACAGCCAGATCACCGGCTGGATGAGGGTGATGATCGCGAAGGCGGGCTGCCGTGCGAACACCATGAGTTGACGCTGCGTCATGTACCAGGTCTGGGATACGGCCGTACTCATCGCGCACCTCCGGCGAGGGCGAGCTGCCCGGTGCTGTTCGCGTCGGCCTCGGCGTAACGGCGGCCCGCGTAGCGGAGATAGACGTCGTCCAGCGAGGGACGGGCGACGGTCGCGCTGGCGACCCCGACGCCGGCCCGCTCGAACGCCGCCAGCAGGACGGGCACCGCGGCCGCTCCGTCGTCGGCGCGGGCACTGACCCGGCGCCCGTCGACCAGCACCTCGTGCACGCCCGGCAGTCCGAGGAGAGTGCCCCGCAGCAGCGTACGGCCGGCGTCGCCGACCGCTTCCCGCAGCTCCAAGTGGACGGCGTCGCCCCGGAGTTCGCCCTTGAGGGAGTCGGGGGTGCCTTCCACGACGACCCGGCCGCGGTCGACGATCGCGATGCGTTCGGCGAGCCGGTCGGCCTCTTCGAGGTAGTGCGTGGTGAGCAGGATGGTCAGCCCCTCCTCCCCCGCCAGCCGGCCGATCTCGTCCCACATCGCGGTGCGGGCCTCCGGGTCGAGGCCGGTGGTGGGCTCGTCGAGGAACAGCACCTCGGGCCGGTGGACCAGGCCGAGCGCCACGTCCAGGCGACGGCGCATACCGCCGGAGTAGCCCTTCACCGGACGCTTCGCGGCGTCGGCGAGAGTGAAGCGGTCGAGGAGCTCGTCCACCCGCTTGGTGAGGGCGGCGCCCCTCAAGCCGTAGAGCCTGCCCTGGAGTTGGAGGTTCTCGCGGCCGGTCGCCGTCGGGTCCGCGCCCGAGTTCTGGGCGACCACGCCGATCGCGCGGCGGACCCGGTCCGGGTGGCGCAGCACGTCGTGGCCGGCGACGGTGGCCGTGCCGGAGTCGGGCCTGGCGAGGGTGGTGAGGATCTTGACGGTGGTGGACTTGCCGGCGCCGTTCGGGCCGAGGAGGCCGAAGACGGTGCCGGGTTCGACGGTGATGTCCATGCCGTTGAGGGCGGTGACATCGCCGGGATAGGTCTTGATGAGTTGACGCGCCTGGACCGCGGGCGCACGGGTACTGCCCATGACAGCTCTCCAAAGAATGAGCGGATGTGCGATGTGAAAGGTCACGACTGATCCGCGTGAAGAGCGCCCGGCTATCCTGGGTGTGCCGCACCTCGATCGCCTGGCTTCGCCGCACGGCGGGTCAGTTCGGGGTTCGTGACCCCGGCGGGGCTGCTCCAACAGCCCGGTCGGGGTCAGTCTCATCTATGCGAACTCCGGTGGCGGCTCCCCCGTTTCGTGGAAGTGGCGCCAGCCTTCGACGCCGAGCATCGAGCCCTTCCTGATCTCCTCCAGCAGGCCGCGGACCCATTCGGCCTGTGCCTCGATCATGTGCAACTGGTACTCGACCTCGATGAGGAAGAGCCGGGGCACCGACTCGTAGAGCTTCTCCAACGCACCGCGCTCGCCGGCCGCCTGCACCTCCAGGTTCTTCACCCGCTCCTCCAGGAGCGTCATCACCTCGTCGGGGTGCAGGGCGCCCAGCAGTGAGAGGGCCGTCTCGAAGATCGGGAACTCCTTGACGGGGCGGGCCAGCAGCTCGGACAGCCACTCGGTCATCTCCTCGCGACCGGCCGCGGTCAGTCCGTAGACCGTGCGCTCGGGGCGGTTGCCCTTCCGCTCCACGTCGGCGACCTCGACGAAGCCGTGCTTCTCCAGGTTCTGCACGACCGTGTAGAGCGAGCCGTAGTTGATCTTCGTGCTGGTGTCCTTGCCCTGGCGGCGCAGGGTCTGGGCGATCTCGTACGGATGCATGGACCCCTGACAGAGGGTGACCAGCACGGCGAGTGCCAGCGGGTTACTGAGCTTGCGTCGCTTCGCAGCCACTGGGACCACCGCCTCCACTCGCACCTCGCATCCGAATATCCGTGACCGAACATATCGTGAGCAGTACGCGAGCGTCAATACACACGATGTATCGCGTTTTTGGTGCGACGACAAGAGCGTGAGGACTTAGGCCCGCCCCAGACACGGCGGCGTGACGCGGCCGAAACAGCCCCTCCCTAATTTCTGTCACCCGACAGGAATTCGCGCCGAAGGCAGGTGCCGCCGTGGCCACAACCACCCCCTCCGACGTACGCCCCGATCCGCCCCACTCCCCCGACGACGGCTCCCTCGCGGAGTTCGGCTACCGCCAGGAGCTGCACCGCAGCCTCGGCCGGTACGCGTCGTTCGCGGCCGGGTTCTCCTTCATCTCCGTACTGACGACCGTCTTCCAGTTCTTCGCCTTCGGCTACGCGTTCGGCGGCGCCGTCTTCTTCTGGGCCTGGCCGGTGGTGCTGGCAGGCCAGTTGCTGGTCGCGGCCTGCTTCGCGGAACTGGCCGCGCGCTACCCGATCTCGGGCGCGATCTACCAGTGGTCGTCCCGCCTCTCGAACGCGACCTTCGGCTGGTTCGCCGGCTGGATCATGGTGATCGGCCAGATCGTGGTCGTCGCGGCGGCAGCACTCGCCCTCCAGATGGTGCTGCCGGCGATCTGGTCGGGCTTCCAGCTGGTGGGCAGCGACCCGGCACCCACCTCACCGGACGGCGCGGCCAACGCGGCGGTCCTGGGCGTGATCCTGCTGGTCCTGACGACGCTGGTGAACATCCTCGACAACCGCGTGATGTCGGTGATCAACCGAGTCGGAGTGACGGCGGAGATCATCGGCGCGATCCTGATCGTCGTCCTCCTCCTGACCCACTCGAAGCGCACCCCGAGCATCACCTTCCACACCGGCGGCGGCCTGGAGAGCGGGCTGCTCGGCGCGCTGCTGGTCGGCTCGTTCACGGCCGCGTACGTGATGATCGGCTTCGACAGCGCGGGCGAGATGAGCGAGGAGACCCACAACCCCCGCCGTACCGCGCCCCGCACGATCCTCACCGCGCTCGGCGCCGCGGGCCTGCTCGGCGGCCTCATCATCCTCGGCGGCCTGCTCGCCGCACCCAGCCTGACCGACGGCCACCTGGGCGTCGACGGCCTCAGCTACGTCCTGACGAGCAGCCTCGGCGACGGGGTGGGCAAGGCCCTGCTGGCCGACGTGGTGGTGGCGATCGCGGTGGCGACGCTGGCCATCCAGACGGCGGCCTGCCGCATGCTCTTCTCCATGGCCCGCGACGGCCAACTCCCGTTCTCCGCCCGCCTGTCCAAGGTCAACCCCCGCACGGGCATGCCCAGCGCCCCCGCCCTCGTCGTGGGCGTCCTCTCGGCCGCCCTGCTCCTCCTCAACTTCGCCTCCCCGGACGCGTTCCTCGCCATCGGCACCACCTGCATCGTGATGCTGTACCTGGCGTACGCGATGGTCACCGGCCCGCTGCTGCTGCGCCGCCTGCGCGGCGAGTTCAGCACCGACGGCACCGACGAGACGGGCGCCCGCCTGTTCTCCCTCGGCCGCTGGGGGGTGCCGGTCAACGCCCTGGCCCTGGTCTACG
This sequence comes from Streptomyces sp. NPDC050508, assembly GCF_040655155.1. NCBI lineage: Bacteria > Bacillati > Actinomycetota > Actinomycetes > Kitasatosporales > Streptomycetaceae > Streptomyces > Streptomyces sp. NPDC050508. The sequence continues at coordinate 275,030 of NZ_JBFAJJ010000005.1, read as the reverse complement.
GCCTCGTCATGACCGTCAACCTGGCGTGGCCGCGGGCCGCGGTGTACGACCCGGCGGGCGGGCACTGGTACTTCCAGTGGTTCACGGTGCTGTTTCTTCTGGCCACCGTGGGGATCGGGGCCGTGTACCGGTGGAGGCGGGCAGAGCGATAGGCACTCTCTCTCCGCGCCGGGCATCGGCGAGGGCCTGCGGCCCGGCACGGAGAGACGCCACTTGCCGTACCCGCGGGGACAACTTCCGCCCGTTTCCCACCAGTTCACTCTCACAACCGTGACCGAAAGAGACCCGACCCTTTCGTACTGATGCTACCCATGACAACATTTCAACCAAGTGCGCCCCTCGTATGCCGTCGTACGCTCCTACTCGCTCCTTCTCTGGGATCGAGGCCGCGCGCACGCTTGGGATTCAAGCCATAAGTGGGATGTTCTTGCGGAGGCTCGTGGTCATGGCATCAAGTTGCGTCAAAGTCGCGGCAGTAACACCGGACATGCTCGCTTGGCAGGGCACCGCACAGGAGGCCCTGGCGCATATGTCAGAAGCACGCGGCATTCAGGACCTGCTGCATCGCTCGCACGAACTGTGGTGCGGACCGAATTGCAATCGCAGTACGGCATGCACGTACCTGCACTATCCGCGAGAACCCGTGACAGCCTTCCACCCCGTGACCACGAGGTCCCGCTACAACAAGCACACCGCCCACCTGTACACCGTGATGGGCGCGGGGGGCTACGCCGGCCCGGTCTCGCAGTCCCACCGGATCAACGTGTGGCCGTTGCTGGACAGGGTGCTGGAACGGTGGGACACGTCCGGGGGACGACTGAGCGCGGCTCCGGAACACTATTCCGACTGGACGAAGAAGCGTGACGCCAGCGCTGCCGACACGGTGTCACGGGCGTGCCGGGACACCATCCAGTGGATGGCCTGCTGGTGCGGTGACCGGTACGGCGCGGATCCGCTGGGGCTCCACTACGTCGCCTTCGCCACCATCCTCGACGACATCTGCATACCTCCGCTCGATCTGGTCAGCGGCCGCTTCCGCATGTACGGACGCTCCGTACCCGATCTGGCGCGGGCCATGGACGCGGCCGGCTGGGGGCACGACGCGGTCCATGCGCTGTTGTCACTGATCAGGCAGTCCATCGCCCAGTACGCGGAGAAGATGGACTTCCGCCCGGGAGACGCACACGTCGGACTCCATGACGAGCTGAAGAATTCGCCGAGCATGTGGGACGGTGTCATATTCCGCGGGAATACAGGAAACGCATATGGGACCGCCATCACGGTCGCCCGGAACAGCGGAACGGGTCCGGTGTCCTTCCCCTGGCTCATGGACAGCGCCTTGTGCGACTGCCTCTCCATGGACCTGTGCAAGTCGATGCTCGGCATCTACTCGGTGGACAATCACCAGCCGACGTCGAATGGCCACCGGACGGAGAAAAGGAAGGCCAGCTACCGGTCCATCTACCTCGACCTCATCGACGATCTGGTCTTCACCGGTGCACCGGAGCCGCTGGTTCATTTCGGCCGCAGCGGTTTCCTCTTCGTGCAGATCCAGGACCGGTACCAGGAACGCCGGCATGGAGAGCGATTCCCGCTGGCTCCACCGATGGCCCGCGAACTCAGGCGGCTTTTCGGCGAGGAGCCGACAAATGAATGGCTCGACTCCGTTTTCGCCAGCGGCGAGGAGAAGCCGGCTCAGGAACTCGTGTGGTCACACCGTCGCGCCGGATGACGGGTCGGGGCCAACGTCGGATCGCCGTGGTGCGGCCCCTGGGCGCGACCTGATCAGCGGGTTGTCCCGGGGCCCGTACGCTTGATGGTGATGAGACGCAAGCCACGGATCCCGCCCCCTCCGCTGCCGCAGCTGCACGGGGTGGATCCGGTGCGGGTGCGACTGCCCGCGGAGGGCCCGTGGGCCACCGTTCGCGAGTACCTGGTGGAGCGGCTGTCCGGGGCGGGTGTCGGCGTCGTGGACGGGATGTTCGACGCGGGAAAGTTCGTCGGTGCCGACGGACGGACCGTGGCCCGCGCCGCGGGGTACGCACCGGGCATGTTCGTGTGGTTCCACCGGGAACTGCCCGACGAGGTGCCGGTGCCGTTCCCGCTGGAGGTCGTGCACCGGGACGAGCACATCGTCGTAGTCGACAAACCGCACTTCCTCGCCACCACCCCGCGCGGCAGCCATGTCGTCGAGACGGCACTGGCCCGGCTCCGCAGGGAGTTGGACATCCCGGCCCTCGGCGCCGCGCACCGGCTCGACCGACTCACCGCCGGACTGGTGCTGTTCACCGTGCGGCCCGAGGAACGGGGCGCGTACCAGGCGCTGTTCCGGGAGAAACAGGTGCGGAAGGAGTACGAGGCCGTCGCCCCCTACGAATCCGGGCTCCCCCTCCCCGCAACCGTGCGCTCCCGAATTCTGAAGGAGCGGGGCGTGCTGGCCGCACAGCAGGTCGAGGGCGAGGTCAATGCCGTCAGCCGGGTCGAGTTGGTCGAGCGGCGCGATGGTCTCGCCCGGTACCGGCTCGTGCCCAGTACCGGGCAGACGCATCAACTGCGGGTCCACATGAGCGCGTTGGGCGTACCCATCCTCGGCGATCCGCTGTATCCCGTGGTGACCGACCCCGTGCCGGACGGTGATTTCCGGCGACCGCTCCAACTGCTGGCCCGGGCGCTGGAGTTCACCGATCCGGTCACGGGAACGGAGCACCGGTTCCGGAGTGCGCGCGCTCTCGAAGCCTGGAACTCCTACGGCGACTGGGCCGGTCAGTAACCGCGCCACCAGAGCAGGAAACGGCGCCAGGCGCCCATCGGGCGGGCCGGTTGCCCGGGTGCCGGCGCCGCCGGAGCTGTCGGCTGGGGTTCCGGGACGACGACGGCCGGCTCGGGCCGCGTGGTGCCGATGTGCCAGTCGGTGCGCTGCACCGGGACGGGCGCGTGGCCGGGCTGCGCCTCCACGTCCTGCTGGGGCTTCGGCTCGAAGCGCACCGGCAGTTCCACCAGGTGGCGGTTGGAGATGGACGCCCGCCAGCGCAACTCGTCCTCCTCGCAGTCGAGTTGGACGTCCGGGAGGCGGGACAGCAACGCGTCGACGCCCACGTCGGCGATGGCACGGCCGATGTCCTGGCCCGGACACTCGTGCGGGCCACCGCTGAAGGCGAGGTGCGAGCGGTTGCCCATCATGTTGGCCGACAGGTCGGGACGGACGCGCGGATCGACGTTGCCCGGCGCGATGCCCAGGAGGAGGCCGTCGCCCTTGCGGATGCGCTGGCCGCCCAACTCGGTGTCCCGCTTGGCGAAGTAGGCGAAGACGGTGCTGAACGGCGGCTCGTCCCACAGGGACTGCTCGACCGCCTGGGGCACGGTCATCTGGCCTCCGTTGAGCTGAGCACGGAAACCCGGGTCGGTCAGCACCAGCCGCAGTACGTTGGCGAGGAGGTTGGTCGTGGCCTCGTACGCGGCCATCAGGACGACGCGCAGGTGCTGGCCGACCTCCTCGTCGTCGAGCCGCGCCGAGTTGTTGATCAGGTAGCTGGTGAAGTCGTCCTCGGGTGCGGCCCGGCGACGGGCGGTGAGCCGCATCAGGACGTCCATGACGTACGCGTTGCTGGCGATGGAGGTCTCGGTGCCCTTGAGCATGTCGCGGGCGGCGTGCACCATCCGGTCGTTGTACTCGTCGGCCATGCCGAGGATCTCGCACATCACCGCCATGGGCAGGTGCTCGGCGTACTGGCCGACCAGGTCGGCCCTGCCCTCCTCGCAGAACTGGTTGACGAGGTGCTGGGTCGCACGGTTGATATGGCGGCGGACGCCCCGGTGGTCGATGGTCGACATGGCGCTGGTGACCGCGCCGCGCAGTCGCACATGCTCTTCGCCCTCGGCGTGGGCGCAGATGGGCTGCCAGGCGAAGTGCGGCATGAGCGGGTGGTCGGGTTTGACCGTCCCGTCCCGCATGGGGCCCCACAGGCGGTTGTTCTTGCAGAACTGCGTGGGTGTGCTCACCATCTGCAGGTTCTCGCTGTGGCCGAGCACCACCCAGACCGGCACGTCCTCATGCAGCAGCACGGGAGCCACAGGGCCGTGCTCCTTGCGGAGTTCCTCGTACACGGCTCCCAGGTTCTCCGCCCCGGGGCCGTACAGCCGACGCAGCCCGCCGGGGCCGGCACCGTGCGCGGGGCAGCCGGGGGGCGGGGCGGCCGGGTAGTCGTCCGTACCGGCCGGAGAGAGGGGTTCAGGCGTCACGATGATCGCTCCGAAGCTGAAGTGGATCCGGTGTCTGGTCAGGGGTGGGGTCCCCGGATCGAGCGGTTCGAACGAAGCCGGGAACGTGGACGGGTGCGGGGCTCACGTGGGGGCCTTCGCCATCTCCAGCGAATGCAGGAAGCGCATCAGGGCCATCAGGACGTCCCGGCTGGAGGCGCGGCGGCGCGCGTCGCACTCCACGATGGGGATGTCCGGCGCCAGGTCGAGCGCCGTACGCAGGTCCTCGACGGGGTAATGCGGGCCGTCCGGGAAGGAGTTGACGGCGATCACGAACGGCACACCGCGCTCCTCCAGCCGTCCTATGACGTCGAAGCTGACTTCGAGGCGCCGTGTGTCGATCAGCACCACCGCGCCGAGCGCGCCCTCGAACAGCCCGTTCCACAGGAACCAGAAGCGTTCCTGGCCGGGGGTGCCGAAGAGGTAGAGCACCAGTTGGTCGGTGATGCTGATGCGGCCGAAGTCCATCGCGACGGTGGTGGCCGTCTTGGTGTCGGAGCCGTAGTTGTCGTCGACTCCGACGCCGGCCTGCGTCATGGTCTCCTCGGTCGTCAGCGGTCTGATCTCGCTGACCGAACCGACCATGGTCGTCTTGCCGACCCCGAAGCCGCCGACGATCACGATCTTCACCGCGGCCTGGGCCGTGTGCGGGAGGTGGTCCTCGGACCGGGGACCCGTGATGGTGTCAGAGCTTTTGAAGTCCATGCATCACCGCTTCGAGGAGGGAACGGTCGGGGAGCGCCTGGCGGACGATCGGGGCGCGCGCCTGCACCAGTTCGGCCGCGAGCAGCTCGGTGAGCAGGACGGTCACCACGCTGTACGGCAGGTTGAGATAGGCCGACAGCTCGGCCACGGACAGGGGGGCGATACAGAGCCGGAGCAGGGTCGTCTGCTCGGGGGTGGCGGACTGCGGCGCGTCGGCGCGGGCCACGATCAGCGTGACCAGGTCGAGTTCGGCCCGGTCGCCGTCCTCGGCCGCGCCGGTGAGCACGTACAGCCGTTCCGGGATCTTTCCTTCGCCCTGCTTCTTGCCGGGTTCGGGCGGCGGTCCTTCCTTCGGATGTCGCCGCCGGCGTTGCGGAGGAGTCATACGGTCTGCCCGTTGCGCCTCGGCGGGCTGGTGAGGTGGGCGCCGATTCTGACGACGAGGTCGCGCATGCGGTTGCTCATGTGGCCGGGTTCGGCGATGACGTCGGAGAGCACCGCGAGATAGGCGTTGGCGCCCGCGGCCATCAGGTAGAAGTAGCCGCCGTTGATCTCGATGATGACCATCTTCATCCGGCCGTCGCTGCCCGGGATCTCGGAGGCGACGGCACCGGCCAGGCTCTGCAGTCCGGCGCAGGCCGCGGCGACCCGGTCGGCGGCGTCGGGGTCACCGCCGTAGCGGGCGATGCGCAGTCCGTCGGCGGAGAGGACCACGATCTGCTGGATGCCGGGTACGCCGTCGGCGAGATCCTTGAGCATCCAGTCGAAGTTGGCTCGCTGCTGGATCACTTGAGGTCCCCCTCGTCGTCGGCCTCGACTCGGGCCGGCTCGGTCTTCTGGGTGAAAGCGGTCGGGTCCGGGTCGCCCTTGAGGCCTTCCATGAACGCCTCGACCCACAGGCCCGGTTCGGGTTCGTCCTTCTTCTCCGGCTCCGGCTCGGGCGTGCCCCAGGCGGAGCGGGCCTCCCGTGCGGCGGCCTCGGCGCGCTCGGCGGCGGCCTGTTCGGCGTACCGCTGGGCGAGCGGGACCTTGACCCGGCTGCGGCGCTGCGGCAGGCCGCCGGCCGTCCACTCGGTGACCTCGGGGACGTCGTCCTCCATGCTCACCCCGGCCGGGATACGCGGGCTCGTGGGGCGGCGCCGCTTGATCGTGCGCTTGGGACCCTCGACCGCGCCGAGTTCCGCCTTGGGCGCGGCGGTGGCGCCGATGCCGTGGGCGAGGCCGGGTGCGGTGCCGGGGGTGAGCATCTCGCTGGGCACGATGAGGACGGCGCGGACGCCGCCGTAGGCCGAGGCGCGCAGCGAGATCTGCATGTTGTACGTGGCACAGAGCCGGCCGACGACGGCGAGGCCCAGGCGCGGGCTCTCGCCGAGGTCCTGGAGGTCGGTGCCTGCCTTGGCGCGCTCCAGCATGCCCTCGGCCCGGGCCCGGGACTCCTCGCTGAGGCTGACGCCGCCGTCCTCGATCTCGATGGCGACACCGGTCTGCACCTCCACGGCGGTGACGTGGACCTTGGTCTGCGGGGGCGAGTAGCGGGTGGCGTTGTCGAGGAGTTCGGCCGCCGCGTGGATGACCGGCTCGACGGAGATGCCGCGGATGTTGACCTTGGCGATGGAGTGCAGCTCGATGCGCCGGTACTCCAGGATGCGGGACATGGCGCCGCGCAACACGCTGTACAGCGGCACCGGTTCGGGCCACTGGCGGCCGGGGCGACCGCCGCCGAGCACCGAGATGGAGTCGGCGAGACGGCCGATCAGCGCGGTGCCGTGGTCGATGCGCAGGAGGTCGTCGAAGACCTCGGGGTTACGGCCGTGGTCCTCCTCCATCTCCCGGAGTTCCTTGGCCTGTTGGTGGACGATGGCCTGCACGCGGCGGGCGATGCTGACGAAGGAGCGCTGCGCGGAGTCACGCATGTTCTCCTCGCGCTCGACGATGGTGAGCACGGTCCTGAGCAAGTCGCGCTGCGGCTGGGGAAGTTGCCGCCAGTCGGCATCGGTGTCGACGACTTGGCGAATCACCTCTCCGGGGGATTCGCCGCTGCTGAGCCGGTACAGCGTGGCGGGGAGGATCTCCTTGCCGAGGCGGACCATCTCGTGGTTCTGGTCGGCGAGTCGCCGTTCCAGATACGCGGTGTGACGGTCGTGCTCGGCGCGCAGGACCCGCAGGTTGCGTCCACGGCGAACCGCTTCGGCCGCCGTGGCGATCACCAGGAGCGTGGCGACGACTCCGCACCAGCCGACGGCGATCCGGGCAGGCCCCGCCACCAGGGCGACGGCGGCCCCGGTCGCCGCGGCCATCACTATGGCAGGCGGCAACAGCACACGCGCGTAGGGAAGTTCACGGCCGGCGGGAGGCGATTGAACACTCACCATGTATGCCCTCTAAAGACAGGTCGACTGGGGGGATGGGGGAAATCTGGGGGGAGCTTCTGTATCTTTTGCATGTTTGGGAACAAGCGCACGAATACAGCCCAACTCGGTGCGCTGCGGGCGAGCTTAGTCCGACCGGATCATCGCTGTGTCATATTCAGCAAGCCCCTGAAAAGGGACATGGAAGAGGAGTACCCTCAGCCCATTTACACGCTGTGGCTTCATTCGCACACGGCGAGTGACGGCGTACGGGCATACGAAAGTCACTCACCGTAAGGAGTGAAGCGTCCGTTCCTGATCAGATTCCGGCGATGCGCAACGCGGCGTCGGCCGTCGCCTCCGCGAAGGCGGACACCGGCCGCTCGGGGTCGGAGCGGTGCACGAGGATGACGCCCTCGATCAGCCCGAAGACCAGATCGGTACGCAGCTCCAGCTCGCTCTTGGCGAGCGCCCCGCCGGCGGCGGTCGCGGCGAGCAACTGCCGGTAGGCGTCCTTGAGTTCGGCGCGTACGGCGTGGAAGCCGGCGAAGCGTTCGGCGCGCACCTCGGGCAGTAGATAGAGCCCCCCGAGGTTGTGCGAGCCGCCGCACAGCAGCTCGACGTCGGTGCGGCACAGCTCCCACAGCCGGTCCTCGGCCGGGGTGGCGTCGTCCGCGAGGAGTTCCCGGGCGTAGGTCAGCGAGGGCGTGACCGTGGACTCCAGGAGGTCCGCGAGCAGCTCCTCCTTGCCGGAGACGTAGTGGTACATCGACGCCTGCCGCATGCCCGCGCGCTCGGCGACGGCCCGGGTGGTGGTGGCCGCGTAGCCGCGGGTGGTGAACAACTCGGCGGCGGCGGAGAGCAGTTCGGCGCGCGGGGACAGTCCACTGTCCGGCCGCTGGTCGGCCCGCGGCCTGCCGACCCGGCGGCCCCCCTGTGCACCTGTTGTCCCCATGCGTTCGATCCTCGCACACGGCCCCGCACGGCGAACGCCCACCGAAGACCCGTCGAACGCCCGGCGATCTCCGTGAGGGCTCGGTAACCGACCGGCAACACCCGGGCAACCCCGGTGACCCGCCCGCCTCCTAATTTCTGTCGAGCGACAGAAATGTCGTACGACCAAGACGTCCCCGCAGCCGGAGGTCCCCCGCGATGGCGACAGCGACCACATACGGAGCCCGCGCCCACGCCCGCGCCCAGGAGGGCAAGCAGGCCGAGGCGATGCCCGTCGTCCCGGCCGGCGACTGGCCGGCACCGCCCTGCGAGGCGGGCCACCTGGTGTGGGCCGAGACCGTCGCGGGCGGCAACTACACCCACCGCGTCCTGGCCCGCGGCACCGAACTCCGCCTCACCGACCTGCGCGGCGACGCCTGCGCCCACCTGCTCCTGTACGCGGCCGACCGCCCCTGGGAACGGCTGAACGTCGCCGACACGGTCAAGGTCCAGTGGAACGCCTACCTCGGCGAGGGCCAGCTCCTCCTCTCCGACCAGGGCCGCGTCCTCGCCTCCCTGGTCGCCGACACCTCCGGCCACCACGACGCCCTGTGCGGCACCTCCACGCTCGTCCGCAACACCGAGCGCTACGGCGACGGCACCCCACAGTCCAACTCCCCTGCCGGACGGGAGCTGTTCAAGCTCGCCGCCGCCAAGAACGGCCTGGAACCACGCGACTTGCCACCCTCGCTCTCCTTCTTCCAGGGCGTGGAGGTCCGCGACGACGGCTCCCTCGACTTCACCGGCTCGACCGGCCCCGGCGGCAGCGTGACCCTCCGCGCCGAACAGGACGTGACCGTACTGATCGCGAACGCGCCGCACCCGGCCGACCCGCGCGACGACTACGTCAGCACCCCGCTGGAGGTGCTCGCCTGGCGCGCCGAGGCCACCAAGCCGGGCGACCCACTGTGGGAGGCCACGCCCGAAGGCCGCCGCGCCTTCCTCAACACCACCGAGTTCCTTGCCGCGAGGGGGATCGCATGAAGACCGTGACCGTACCGGCGCGTGCCGCCTGGTCGTCCGTCGTCCACGCGGGCGAGACGCTCACCATCACCGACCTGCACGGCAACCAGGCCGTCGACTTCCTCGTCTACGACGCCCACGACACGTCGGTCCGCTACAGCGCCCCCGACACCATCCACGCCCAGGGCAACCTCTTCCTCACCACCGGCAGCGTGCTGATGTCCAACGAGCACACCCCGCTGATGACGGTCACGGACGACGAGGTGGGCCGGCACGACACGGTGGGCGGCGCCTGCTCCAAGGAGTCCAACACCCTGCGCTACGGCCACCACACGTGGTCGCAGCACGCGTGCGTGGACAACTTCCTCGCGGAGGGCGCCCGTTACGGCCTCGGCAAGCGCGACCTGGTCTCCAACATCAACTGGTACATGAACGTGCCGGTCGAGAAGGACGGCACCCTCGGCATCGTCGACGGCCTCTCCGCTCCGGGTCTGAAACTGACCCTGCGCGCCGAACGCGACGTCCTGGTCCTGGTGTCCAACTGCCCCCAGATCAACAACCCTTGCAACGGCTTCGAGCCGACGGCCGTGGAGATGACCATCGGGGTCCCGGAATGACCTTCGACACGCTGCTGATCGCCAACCGGGGCGAGATCGCCGTCCGCATCATCCGCACGGCCCGCGAACTCGGCCTGCGCACGGTCGCCGTGCACTCCGACGCCGACCGCTCGGCACCCCACGCACGGCTCGCCGACGAGGCGGTACGACTCGGCCCGGCACCGGCCAAAGAGTCCTATCTGGACGCCGACTTGGTGCTCAAGGCGGCCAAGGACACGGGCGCGGGCGCGATCCACCCCGGCTACGGCTTCCTCTCCGAGGACGCGGCCTTCGCACGCCGCTGCGAGGACGCCGGCATCGTGTTCGTGGGCCCGACGCCCGGCCAGTTGGAACTGTTCGGCGCCAAACACACGGCACGGGCGGCGGCAGAGGCGGCGGGAGTCCAACTGGCGCCCGGCACCGGTCTGTTGGCAGACCTGGACGAGGCGCTCAACCAAGCAGCCCTGATCGGCTACCCCGTCATGCTCAAGGCGACCGGCGGAGGCGGCGGCATCGGCATGTCGGCCTGCCACTCCGCCACCGAACTCGCCGAGGCCTGGGAGCGGGTGCAGCGCGTCGCCGCCGCCTCCTTCTCCTCCGCCGGTGTCTTCCTGGAACGCCTCGTCGAGCACGCCCGCCACGTCGAGGTACAGGTCTTCGGCGACGGCGAGGGCAAGGTCGTCACCTTCGGCGACCGCGACTGCTCCCTCCAGCGCCGCAACCAGAAGGTGGTGGAGGAGGCCCCCGCACCGGGACTCCCCTCGCGCATTCGCCGACAACTGGCCGAGTCCGCCCGCGACTTGTGTGCCTCGGTCGGCTACCGCTCCGCAGGCACGGTCGAGTTCGTCTACGACGCGACGCGCGAGGAGGCCTACTTCCTGGAGGTCAACACCCGCCTCCAGGTCGAACATCCGGTCACCGAGGAGGTCTACGGCGTCGACCTGGTCGCCTGGATGCTGCGCCTGGCCCGCGGCGAGACCGACGTCGTCCGCGAACCCGGCACCCCACGCGGCCACGCCGTCGAGGCCCGCGTCTACGCCGAGGACCCGTCCCGCGAACACCGGCCCAGCGCGGGCCTGTTGACCCGGGTCGAGTTCCCGCACGGCGTGCGCGTCGACGGCTGGGTGGAGACCGGAACCGAGGTGACGACGTCGTACGACCCGATGCTCGCGAAGGTCATCGCGTACGGCTCCGACCGCGCCCACGCGCTCAGGCGGCTCGACGAGGCGCTGGCCCGCACCCGCGTGGACGGCATCGAGACCAACCTGGGCCTGGTACGGGCGGCGCTGGCCGAACCGGACTTCCGTGCGGCCACCCACTCCACGGCGACCCTCACCACCGTCACGGACCCCACTCCCCGGATCGAAATCATCGCCGGCGGCACCCTCACCACCGTCCAGGACTGGCCCGGCCGCACCGGCTACTGGCAGGTCGGCGTACCCCCGTGCGGCCCGATGGACGACCTCTCCTTCCGCCTCGGCAACCGCGCGCTCGGCAACGAGGAGGGCACCCCCGGCCTCGAATGCACCCTCCAGGGACCGACGTTGAGGTTCACCCACGCCACAACGGTGTGCGTGACGGGCGCCCCCGCACCGGTGACCATCGACAGCACGCCCGTCCCCCAGTGGGAACCGGTGACGGTACCCGCGGGATCGGTCCTGGAAATCGGCGCACCGGCCGAACACGGCCTGCGGACCTACGTGTTGTTCGCGGGCGGCCTGGACGTGCCCGCCTTCCTCGGCAGTGCGAGCACCTTCACCCTGGGCCGCTTCGGCGGCCACGGCGGCCGGGCGCTGCGCACCGGTGACGTCCTGCACGGCGGCACGGTCACCGAGGGCACACCGGTCCCGTCGGCCGACCGCCCGACTTTCGCCGCCGTATGGGACGTGGCAGCGGTCGAAGGCCCGCACGCGGCACCGGAGTTCTTCACCGAGGACGACATCCGCGACTTCTACGCGGCCGACTGGAAGGTCCACTTCAACTCGGCGCGCACGGGCGTCCGCCTGGTCGGCCCGAAGCCCCGCTGGGCCCGCACCGACGGCGGCGAGGCGGGCCTGCACCCGTCCAACATCCACGACACCCCGTACTCGGTGGGCGCCGTCGACTACACGGGCGACATGCCGGTCCTGCTCGGCCCCGACGGCCCTTCACTCGGCGGCTTCGTCTGCCCGGCGACGGTCATCAGCCAAGAGCGTTGGAAACTGGGCCAGTTCAGGCCCGGCGACACGGTGTGCTTCGCCCCGGTGAACGTCGACGGCTCGCCCCGCCCCGACATCGTGGACGGCGGAATCCTGGCCCGGGACGGAGACGTCACCTTCCGCCGCAGCGGCGACGACAACCTCCTCGTCGAATTCGGCCCCATGCAGCTGGACCTGGCGCAGCGCATGCGGGTCCACGCCCTGATGGAGGCAGTGTCGGAGGCCGACTTCGAGGGCGTCACGGACCTCACCCCAGGCATCCGCTCCCTCCAGATCCAGACGGACCCGAGCCGCCTACCCCAGTCCGAACTCCTGTCCTCCGTAAGGGAGATAGCGGCGGCACTCCCGCCCACGGACCAACTGATCGTCCCCTCCCGCACGGTCCACCTCCCCCTCTCCTGGGACGACCCGGCGACGCGCGAGGCGATCGCCCGCTACATGGCCGGTGTCCGCGACGACGCCCCTTGGTGCCCCTGGAACATCGAGTTCATCCGCCGCGTCAACGGCCTGGACTCGGTCGAGGACGTCTACGCCACGGTCTTCGACGCGGAATACCTCGTACTGGGCCTGGGAGACGTCTACTTGGGCGCTCCCGTGGCGACCCCTCTGGACCCCCGCCACCGCCTGGTGACGACGAAGTACAACCCGGCCCGCACCTGGACGGCCGAGAACTCGGTCGGCATCGGGGGTGCCTACCTCTGCATCTACGGCATGGAGGGCCCCGGCGGCTACCAGTTCGTGGGCCGTACGACCCAGGTGTGGTCGGGTTGGCAGCAGCGCGGCGCGTTCGAGCAGGGCTCGCCCTGGCTCCTTCGCTTCTTCGACCGCATCAAGTGGTACCCGGTGGAGCCGGACGAACTCCTCGATCTCCGGGCCGACATCACCTCCGGCCGTTTCGTCCCGCGCATCGAGGAGGGCACGTTCTCGCTCGCCGAGTACGAGGCGTTCCTCACCGAGAACGCCGAGTCCATCGCGGAGTTCAGGTCCCGCCAGCAGACCGCGTTCGGCGCGGAACGCGATGCCTGGGAGGCGGCGGGCGAGTTCACCCGGGCGGAGGCGGCAGCAGCCCCGGCACCACCGCAGGCCGAGGTGACGGTCCCGGCGGGCGGACGCCTGGTGGAGGCCGAATTCGCGGCCTCCGTCTGGCAGTTGAACGTGGAGCCGGGTGACGAGGTGACAGTCGGCCAACCCCTCCTGGCCCTGGAGGCGATGAAGATGGAGTCCAGGGTGCACGCGCCCATGGCCGGCGTAGTCACGGAAATCCTGGCCAGGCCCGGCGACCAGGTCGAGGCGGGCACGGCGTTGCTCGTCCTGGCCCCCGCAAGCTGAACCGCAAGGAGCAACAAGAGATGTCGACCATCGTGTCCCGAGTCCGCGCCGCCTACGCCCGCATCGAGGCCGTGGACCGCCCCGAGATCTGGATCGACCTGCGCCCACAGGCCGAGGTCGAGTCCGAGGCACGGGCGATAGCCGATCGAGTGGCGGCAGGCGAACAACTCCCCCTCGCCGGGCGCCTGTTCGCGGCCAAGGGCAACATAGACGTCCACGGCCTACCGACAACGGCGGGCTGCCCTGCATACGCCTACGAGCCGTCGACCGATGCCCCGGTGGTGGCCCGGCTCCGCGCGGCCGGCGCGATCGTGCTCGGCACCACGAACCTCGACCAGTTCGCCACGGGCCTGGTCGGCACCCGCTCCCCGTACGGCGCGGTCCGCAACGCCCACGACCCGGCTCGGATCAGCGGCGGCTCCAGCGCCGGTTCGGCCGTCGCGGTGGCCCTGGGCATCGTGGACTTCGCCCTCGGAACCGACACGGCGGGCTCGGGCCGGGTCCCCGCCGCCTTCAACGGCATCGTCGGCCTCAAGCCCACCCGGGGCCTGGTCCCGACAGCGGGCGTGGTCCCGGCCTGCGCGTCGATCGACTGCGTGACGGTCTTCGCCCGCACGCTCCCGGAGGCCGAGCAGGCCCTGTCCTTCATGACCTCCCCACCGGCCCGCGCCCTCCCGCCCCTCCCCCAGCGAGCCCCCGGCCCATGGCGCATCGCGGTCCCGCCACGCGACCTGCTGGGCGAACTGGACGAGGGCTGGGCGGCGGCGTACGAGGCGGCGGTGGAGCGGCTCAGGAGCGCGGGCGCCGAGATCCGCACCCTGGACCTCACCCCCTTCACGGAAGCGGCGGCGATGCTCTACCAGGGAGCGTTCGTGGCCGAGCGCTACACAGCGGTAGGAGCCTTTGTCGACAAGGCGATCGCATCCGGTACCGAGGGCCTGGACCCCACAGTCACCGGCATCATCACCCGAGCCCGAGACATCCCGGCCCACCAGCTGTACGCGGACCAGGACCGCCTGGACTCCCTACGGACCCGAGCCCTCTCCGAACTGACGGACGCGGACGCCCTGTTGCTCCCGACGACTCCAGGTCACCCGACCCTGGCCGAGGTGGCCGAAGACCCGCTGGGCGCGAACGCCCGCCTGGGCCGCTTCACCAACTCCACGAACCTCTTCGACCTGGCGGCGGTGGCAACCCCGTCGGGCGACGTGAACGGCCTCCCCTTCGGGGTGATGCTGATCGGCCCGGCATTCACGGACGACCGCCTGGCGCAGATCGCACGCGCCCTGGACCCTTCAGTCCAACTGGCAGTCGTGGGCGCCCACTTGACGGGTCAGCCCCTGAACCCCCAACTCCTGTCCCTGGGCGCCCGCTTGGACCGCACGACAACAACGGCCCCGGTGTACCGCTTGCACGCCCTGGCAACGACTCCGCCCAAGCCGGGCTTGGTCCATGTGGGCGAGGGCGGCGCGAAGATCGAGACGGAGGTGTGGCGCCTACCGGCGGAGGGCCTGGGCCACTTGCTGGCGAGCCTGCCCCGCCCGATGACACTGGGAAGCGTGGAACTGGCAGACGGTACCCGGGTCCCGGGTTTCTTGTGCGAGCCGGCGGCGCTGGAAGACGCCGAGGACATCACAAGCTACGGCGGCTGGCGACCGTACGTGAGCTCTTAAAGGGGCGCAGCGCACAACCCCCTAGGGGCGCGGGGCTGTGTCAATATGCGGCTCCGCCGCGTGGGCGCGACCAGCCACAGCCAACCCGCACCCGCCCCCAAACCCGTCACCCCACCGACGAGTAGGCCACAACCCCCCGCAGCAACAACTCAACAGCCTTACGCGCATTCTTCGCCACGGTAGAAGTCGCCTCCCCACCAGTAACCGGCGCCGCAGCAGAAATCTGCCCCAGCACATCGATCACCTGCTTACACCACCGAACAAAGTCCCCGGCAGGCATCTCCACCTCGCGAAGGACCTCGTCCAACCCCTTCCCACTGGCCCACATATACGCGGCCCAGGCAAACCCGAGATCAGGCTCCCGCTGCCCGACCCCTTCGGTCTGGGTGATCCGGAAGTCCTCCTCAAGCGCATCGAGCCGCCCCCAGATCCGCACCATCTCCCCCAGCGCGGCCTTGGCCGGCCCGGACGGCACCTTGGGTGTCGTCGCGTCGTCACTGACCCGAGCCTCGAACACCAACGCAGAGACGCACGCGGCGAGTTCAGCAGGAGCAAGCCCCTCCCAGACACCCTCCCGCAGACACTCACTGGCAAGCAGATCGAGCTCGCCGTACAGCCGGGCCAGCCGCTTCCCGTGCTCGGTGACCTCGTTGCCCCGCAGATAGTCCAGCTCGGTCAGCAGCGCCACGATCCGGTCGAAGGTCCGGGCGATCGTGTTCGTCCGCCCCTCGATCCGCCGCTCCAACTGCGTGGTGTCCCGCTGCAGCCGGTGATACCGCTCGGCCCAACGGGCGTGATCCTCACGGTCGGTGCAGCCGTGACACGGATGCGCCCGGATCGCCGTACGCAACTGCGCGATCTCCCGGTCGTCCGCGGCCTGGGACCGCTGCTTGCGGGCCCGCTCCGGCGGAATGTGCCCGGCCTTGGTGCGCAGTGCGGAGGCCAGGTCCCGACGGGACTGCGGGGAACGGGCGTTGAAGGTCTTCGGGATCCGCATCCGGTCCAACGCCTCGACGGGCACCGGGAAGTCCATCGACGCGAGCCGCTTGACCTGCCGTTCGACCGTGAGGACGAGCGGGCGCGGCCCGTCGTGCTGCTCGAAGCCGCGGTGACCGTTGGACCGCCCGGCGGGCAGTCCCGGGTCCAACACCAGTGCCAGTCCGGCGTACTTGCCGGTCGGGACATGGATGATGTCTCCCGGCTTGAGCTTCTCCAGTGCGACGGCGGACTCGGCCCGCCGTAGCGCCACGCCCTGCCGGGCGAGCTCGGTCTCGCGGTCCTTGAGCTCGCGGCGCAGCCGCATGTAGTCGTCGAAGTCGCCCAGGTGGCAGGTCATGGAGTCCTTGTAGCCCTCCAGACCCTCCTCGTTGCGCTGCACCTGTCGCGAGATCCCGACGACCGACCGGTCGGCCTGGAACTGCGCGAAGGACGTCTCCAGCAGCTCACGCGACCGGTGCCGCCCGAACTGCTCCACGAGGTTGACCGCCATGTTGTACGACGGCTTGAAGCTGGAGCGCAGCGGATACGTGCGCGTGCCGGCCAGTCCGGCGAGGTGCTCGGGGCTGATCCCGCGCTGCCACAGCACGACGGCGTGGCCCTCGACATCGATGCCGCGGCGGCCGGCCCGGCCGGTCAACTGGGTGTACTCGCCGGGGGTGATGTCGGCGTGCTGCTCGCCGTTCCACTTGACGAGCTTCTCCAACACCACCGAGCGCGCGGGCATGTTGATGCCGAGCGCCAGGGTCTCGGTGGCGAACACGGCCTTCACGAGCCCGCGCAGGAACAGTTCCTCGACGACCTCCTTGAACGTTGGCAGCATGCCCGCGTGGTGGGCCGCGATGCCGCGCTCCAGGCCTTCCAACCACTCGTAGTACCCGAGGACATGCAGGTCCTCGTTCGGAATGGACGCCGTGCGCTCCTCGACGAGGGCGCGCACCCTCTCCCGCGCCTCGTCGTCGTTGAGCCGCAGCCCGGCGTACAGACACTGCTGTACGGCTGCCTCGCAGGCGGCGCGGCTGAAGATGAACGTGATGGCGGGCAGCAGGTCTTCGTTGTCCAGCCGCTCGATGACCTCGGGGCGTCCCGGTGTCCACACCCGGGAACGCGATCTGCGCTCCCGCTCCCGGTCGGCCTCGCGCATGGCACGGCCGCGCTTGCGGTCCTGGTACGAGGGGCGCTGCGCTTCCATGCGGGCCAGGCGCGTGAGGTCGGGGTTGACGGCCTTCTTGTTGCCCTCGCCCTCTTCGAAGAGGTCGTACATCCGCCGCCCGGCGAGCACGTGCTGGAACAGCGGGACCGGCCGGTGCTCGGAGACGATCACCTCGGTGTGGCCGCGGACGGTGTCGAGCCAGTCGCCGAACTCCTCGGCGTTCGACACGGTCGCCGACAGCGAGACCAGGGTCACCGACTCGGGGAGGTGGATGATCACCTCTTCCCATACGGCGCCGCGGAAGCGGTCGGAGAGGTAGTGCACCTCGTCCATGACCACGTAGCCGAGGCCGAGGAGGGTCTGCGAACCGGCGTACAGCATGTTGCGCAGCACCTCGGTGGTCATCACGACCACCGGGGCTTCGGAGTTGACGCTGTTGTCGCCGGTGAGCAGGCCGACCTTGTCCGCGCCGTAACGGCGGCACAGGTCGGCGTACTTCTGGTTCGACAGTGCCTTGATGGGGGTCGTGTAGAAGCACTTCTTGCCCTGCTGGAGGGCGAGGTGGACGGCGAACTCGCCGACGATCGTCTTGCCGGAGCCGGTGGGCGCCGCGACCAGCACGCCCTTCCCCGCTTCGAGCGCCTTACAGGCCTCGATCTGGAAGGGGTCGAGACCGAAGTCGTACATCTCGCGGAAGTCCGCGAGCGCGGTGGCCTGCTCGGCTGCCCGCAGGCGGGCTGCCGCGTACCGCTCGGCCGGGGAGAGGTCCTCTGTCATCGTGCTTTCGAGCGTACCGGGCGCCACTGACAACAGGACGATCATTATCCGTTCCCATGAGTCCTCCACACACGGAGACCGGCCGCCCGCGCTGCGGGAACGGCCGGTCTCGGCGGAGTCAGGAACGTGATCAGGTCACGTCGTCATAGCCGTTGACCCGGTCGGAACCCGTGCCGTTCGCCTGCTCGGGCAGGGCTGCCCGGCCGGCCGGGACGGCCTCGACGTCGCCGATGTCCTCGGGGGTGAGGTCCAGGTCCGAGGCCTCGTCGTCACCCGGTCCCTCCGCATCGCGGCGGCGCTTGCGCCGGTCGTTGAGCAGGGAGAAGACGACAGCGGCGAAGTACAGCACCCAGATCGGCCCGGCCAGCGCGAGCATGGTCAGCGGGTCGGTGCTGGGGGTGGCGACGGCCGCGAAGACCGTGATGCCGAGGATCATGCCGCGCCACCAGCCGAGCATCCGCTTGCCGGTCAGCGCACCCGTGAGGTTGAGCATGATCAGCAGCAGCGGCAGCTCGAAGGAGAGGCCGAAGACGAGCACCATGCGCGTGACCAGGTCGAGCAGGTCGTCCAGCGGCAGCAGGTTGTTGACGTCCTTGGGCGTGAAGCCGATCAGGACCTGCGCCGTGGTGGGCAGCACCCGGTAGGCGAAGTAGGCGCCGCCGAGGAACAGCGGGACGCCGGTGCCCACGAAGGAGAGCGCGTACTTCTTCTCGTTCTTGTGCAGGCCGGGAGCGACGAAGCCCCACAGCTGGTACAGCCAGACCGGGGAGGCCAGGACGACACCGGCCATCAGGGACACCTTCAACGCCAGCGTGAACGGCGTCAGCAGACCGTTTATCGTGATCTGCGCACACGGCTGGGACGTCTTGGACGTCTTCGCCAGCTGCTCGAAGTTCTGGGAGCAACCGACCGAGTGCAACACCGGCTTGGTGATGATGTTGACGATGTCGTTGTAGAAGAAGGCGGCCACGCAGGTCACCACGATGATGGCGAGCATCGCCTTCGCGAGCCGGTTGCGCAGCTCGCGCAGATGGTCCGCGAGGGGCATCCGCCCCTCGGGGTCCTTCTCCTTCGTGCGGGCAGACTTAGGCAACCCACGTCCTCATCTCGTGCGGCAGGCCGGGGGCGTCCCGGCCCTGCGTCAGCGCTTGGTGGTGTCCGACGGCTCGGTGACGGGACGCGAGCTGGTCACGTCGCCGGGAGCCGCCTGGATGGTGCGCTGCACGGGCTCGTCGGTGGTCGGCGGGCCGGCCGGGGCGGGAGTGCTGTTGCCCTCTTCCTTCATCGCCTTGGCTTCGCTCTTGAGGATGCGAGCGGACTTGCCGAGCGAGCGGGCCATGTCCGGAAGCTTCTTCGCGCCGAACAGGAGCACGATGACGACGAGGATGAGAATGATCTCGGGAGCTCCGAGCCTTCCGAACATAAGTCTTTACCTTCTCACCGAGGCGGCTGGGGTGGGGTGCTGTCCGATCGGTCGGACATCTGTCCGACCTTCGTGCTGCCAGCGATCGTAACGCTCAGGGGTAAACGTGAGGCAATCCCCGTGCGTACTCCCGGTCCGCGCTCCGGGCCTCGTTATCCGGACCGCGATCAGCAGCGTACCCGCCTCCACCGACAACGTGACAGGGCAAAGTGACGCGAAGCGCATGAGGCACGCAACTCACACCTCGCGCATACGTGACTCACAGTGCGTCGACGGAACGGGCCGTCGCCACGGCCGCTCGCTCCAGGTCCTCGGCCGCCCGGTTGATGCGCTGCGCGGAGTCCGTGACCTGGCGTCCGAGTCGCTGTGCCTCCAGGAAGACCCGGACGGCGAGCACGCCGAGCACGGCGAGACCCAGGAAACCCACAGCTACCGCGAACATCGCCCAGAACATGGGGCGAGCCTAGACCCTGCTAGACGACGGAGGTCAGCCGCAGGGTCCTGACGCCACCGCCGGTGAGCAGTTCGACGATCCGCTCGCCCGCCGGCTTGCGTACGGCCGCGCCGCAGTCGGGGCAGGTGAAGGAGTAGAAGGTGGTGCGGCTGGTGGCGCCGATGGCGAGGCGCAGAGCGCTCGCCGCCAGTTCGAAGTTGCCCCGGCAGTCCGGGCAGCCCGCTCTGAACATCACGGGGACCACGCTCTTCATCCCGGCGAACGCGGCGGCCACCGTCATCTCCGGACCATCGGAGACGCCCGGAACACCCGTCATCGTCGACTCGCTCACAGCCCCTGCTCCTGCCTCTCGTCAACACCGTGCACTGCGTCAACAACACCCTGCGGTCCGTCGTACGCCGCCAACGCCTCACGCGCGGCCCGGCGGGCGCTGTCGGCGAGGTCGCTCGGCGAGACGATCCGGCCGTCGCGCCCGAGCCGCAGGGCCAGGCGTCTCAGGGACGTGGGGTCGGGGGTGCGCAAGCTAATACGCAGCCCGCCGTCGGGAAGCTCATCGGCACTGTCGTGCGGGTAGTACTCGGCGACCCAGCGCCCGCCCGGACCCACCTCGACCACGACCTCCGGGTCCTCGGCGGCGGGCTGCACCAGCGCCTCCGACAGGTCCCGCAGCTCGATCTCGGGCGGTGCGGACGGCTCGTCGAGGATCTTGATCTCGGCGACCCGGTCGAGGCGGAAGGTGCGGCGCGCCTCGGAACGGCGGCACCATGCCTCCACGTACGTGTGCCCGACGCTGACCAGCCGGATGGGGTCGATCTCGCGCTCGGACAGTTCGTCGCGAGCGGGCGAGTAGTAGCGGATCCACAGGCGTCGGCGCTCGGAGATCGCCCGGTCGACGTCCGCGAAGACACCGCCCTCGGACTCGAAGGTCACCGAGAGGCGTGCGCTGGCACCGGCCGCCTCACCGGCCGCCGCCTCCAGCTTGGCGTTGGCCCGCAGCAGCGCCTGCCGGTCGCTCTCGCGCAGGCCCGGCAGAGTGGATACAGCGCGGGCGGCGACCAGCAGCGCGGTCGCCTCGTCGGCGGCGAGCCGCAGCGGTTCGGCGACGTCGTCCGGGTTGTGCCACCAGATGCGGTCGCCGTCGGTGTCGATGTCGAGCAGGTCGCCGCCCCGGAAGCTGGTCCCGCACATGGGCAGGACGTCGAGGTCGGAGACCAACTCGTCCTCGGTGATCCCGAAGGCACGGGCGACGTCCTCGACGCGTGCTCCGGGGCGCTCCTTGAGATAGGTCACCAGGGAGAGCATCCGCCGGGTCTGGTCGATGGCGCTCGTGGGCCTGACCGGTTTGCCTGCCACAGTTCTCTTCCGCTCCCCCTCAGCCCTTGGCCACGGCACGCAGCCGGTCCACCACGTCGGCCCGCAGCTCGGCCGGCTCCAGGACGACCACGTCCGGGCCGAACTCCACCAGCCAGGCGTCCAGTCCGTGGCCGTACGGAATCTCCAACTCGTCCCAGCCGTCCCCGAGTTCCCGCACCGCCGAGGCTTTCGCCCGCAAGGGGTACCCGGAGCCCGTGCGGAGCCGGATCAGCGCGGAGCGGTCGGCGGTCTCCCCCGCCCAGCTCGCGACGGTCTCGCGGACCGTGACGACGTCGGGGATGTCCGCGGTGAACCGCCCGTTGCGCGAGCGCACCTTGCCGGTGATCCGGGACAGCCGGAAGACCCGCTCGGCCCCGCGGTCCCGGTCCCAGCCGGCGAGGTACCAGTGGCCGCGCCAGCACTCAAGGGCCCACGGCTCGACGCTTCGCGTCTCGGGGCGGGAGGCGGTGGCCTTGCGGTACTCGAAGACGACAGGCCGACGGTCGCGGCAGGCCAGCATCAGCGGCTCGAACGACGCCTCATGCACCGGAATACGCGGCTCCAGGGCGCCGTGCGGCTCGTACGGGTCGAGGTCCTCGGGCATCCCGGCGGCGCGCAGCTTCTGAAGCGCGCCACTGGCGGCTCCGGCGAGCCGGGCCTGCTGCCACACCTTGGCGGCGAGACCGAGCGCGGCGGCCTCCTCGGCGTCGAGGGTGATGGGCGGGAGGCGGTTGCTGTCACGGCGGGCGAGATAGCCGACCTCGCCGTCCAGGTTCTCCACCGTCTCGATGACGAGCCCGAGTTCGCGCAGATCGTCCTTGTCGCGCTCGAACATCCGGTTGAAGGAGTCGTCGCTGCCCGCTTCGAGGTAGGCCTCGATGGACTCGCGCAGCTCACGCTTGCTGAGCGGTCGCCGCGTCCCGAGCAGACACAGCGCGAGGTTCATCAGCCGCTCGGCCTTGGCAATGGCCATCGACGCCCTTCGCCTCCCTGTATGTGCTTACGAACGATGACCGTACCGCCCCGCGGAGGCCTGGCAAAAGCCGAGGGCCCATGCCCTCGCAGGCATGGGCCCCAGGTGATCGGGTCCGGTCGGAACCGGTGATCAGACGGCGACGAGGTCGACCACGAAAATCAGGGTCTCGCCCGGCTTGATCGCCGGGGTCGGGCTCTGGTTGCCGTAGGCGAGGTGCGCCGGGATGGTCAGCTGGCGACGGCCGCCGACCTTCATGCCCTGCACGCCCTTGTCCCAGCCCTTGATGACACGGCCGCCACCGAGCGGGAACTTGAACGGGGTACCGCGGTTCCAGCTGGCGTCGAACTCCTCGCCGGTGCTGAAGGCCACGCCCACGTAGTGGACGGTGACGTTCTGGCCCGCCACCGCGATCTCGCCGTCACCCTCCCAAAGATCCTTGATCTCCAGGTCGGTCGGGGCTTCGCCCTCCGGGAAGTCGATCTCGGGCTTCTCGATGCTCACGTCTCTAGCTCCTGCTTGTGTACGACAAGGCAACTCCGACAGTCTCGCATCCCGGCCGGGGTCGCGCGCCGGCCAGGTTCTTCCCCCGGAGGGGTCACATGGCCGCCAGGATGTCCACGGAGAACACCAGGGTGTCGCCCTTCTTGATGGCACCGCCGGTCGGCGGGGTGTTCCCGTAAGCCAGGTCCGCGGGCGCGACGATCATGACGCGGCTGCCGACCTTCTTGCCGGTGACGCCCTGCGCCAGCCCCTTGACGACCGACTCCATCTCCTTGACCGAGAACTGGCTCAACCGGCCCTGGGTGTACGTCGATTCGAACTCCTTGCCGGTGTTCCAGACCACGCCCTTGAACTGGCACAGGATCGACTGCGCCTCCTTGACGACGGCTCCGTCGCCCTCCAGGACGTAGTTCGACACCAGCTTCTTGGGCGGGTCCGACTTCGGGACGGTGACCGAGGGAGCCTTGCCGTCGGTGTTCGTGCCGACCTTGGGCAGCGCGGCGTCGGACTGCGCGACGGTCGTGCCCTTGGCGGAGCTCTTGGCGTTGAAGGAGTCCTGGATGTCGATCACGAAGACCAGGGTGTCGGTGCCCTTGATGCCCGCCTGGGCGTTGCCCGTCGTGCCGTATCCCCAGGTCGGCGGGATGGCCATCTCGACGCGGCTGCCGACCTTCCTGCCCGCCAGACCATAGCGCCAGCCGTCGATGATGCCGCCCTGGGCGAGCTGGATGACCAACGAGGTCTTGCGGTCATAGGAGTTGTCGAAGACCTTGGCCGTCGACCAGACCTGGCCGAGGTAGTTGACCTGGACGAAGTCGTTCTCCGCCACGGCCTTGCCGCTGCCCGCGATCACCGTCTTCACCGCGAGGTCCTTCGACGGAGTGCCGGTGCCCTTGGCGACGGTCGGCTTCTCGTCGAACTTCGTGCCCGCGGTGATCGCCGGCAGCGGCCCGTCCACGAGCTTCGGCGGCGGCACAGCCGAGGCCGAGGAGGACGGCGAGGGCGACGGCGACGCGCTGGCCTTGCTGGAGGAGGAATCGCTGTCACCACACCCCGCGAGCGTCACGAGTCCTGCGGGAACGGCGATGAGAAGGGAGCGTCGGCGCACGGTTAAGGCCTCGTATCGGTCGATCTTGTTGATGGCGTGCGCGCAACTCTACGGTGCGAGACGGGCCCCGTACGTGAAACGTACGGGGCCCGTGTGGCGTACCGAATATGTATCCGGACGTCGATATCCGGATACTTTCGCCTACATTCCGGCGATCAGTTTCTCCACCCTGTCGTCCACCGAACGGAACGGGTCCTTGCACAACACCGTGCGCTGCGCCTGGTCGTTGAGCTTGAGATGGACCCAGTCGACGGTGAAGTCCCGGCGCTGTTCCTGGGCCCTGCGGATGAAGTCGCCGCGGAGCCTGGCCCGAGTGGTCTGCGGCGGAACGGACTTGCCCTCGAAGATCTTCAAGTCGTTGCAGATCCGGGCGGCTTGGCCCTTCCTCTCCAGGAGGTAGTAGAGCCCTCGGCGACGGTGGATGTCGTGGTACGCGAGGTCGATCTGCGCCACCCGCGGATGGGACATGGTCATGTTGTGCTTCGCCCGGTACCGCTCGATGAGCTGGTACTTCATGACCCAGTCGATCTCGGTGCCGATCCGGTCGAGGTCCTCGGCCTCGATCGCGTCGAGCGTGCGGCCCCACAGTTCGAGGACCTGCTCGACGGTGCCGGTACGGATGCCGCGGCGCTCGACGAAGTCCACGGCCTTCTCGTAGTACTCGCGCTGTACCTCGATCGCGGAGGCCTCGCGCCCGCTGGCCAGGCGCACCTTGCGCCGGCCCGTGATGTCGTGGCTCACCTCGCGGATCGCCCGGATCGGGTTCTCCAGGGTCAGGTCACGCATCACCGTGCCCGCCTCGATCATGCGCAGCACCAGGTCGGTGGCGCCGACCTTGAGCAGCATGGTCGTCTCGGACATGTTCGAGTCGCCCACGATGACGTGGAGACGGCGGTAGCGCTCGGCGTCCGCGTGCGGTTCGTCCCGGGTGTTGATGATGGGCCGGGAACGCGTCGTAGCCGAGGAGACGCCCTCCCAGATGTGTTCGGCGCGCTGGCTGACGCAGTACACGGCGCCGCGCGGAGTCTGCAGAACCTTGCCCGCGCCGCACAGCAGCTGACGCGTGACCAGGAAGGGGATGAGGATGTCCGCGAGCCGGGAGAACTCGCCGTGCCGTGCCACCAGGTAGTTCTCGTGGCAGCCGTACGAGTTGCCCGCCGAGTCGGTGTTGTTCTTGAAGAGGTAGACGTCGCCCGCGATTCCCTCCTCGTGCAGGCGTCGTTCGGCGTCCACCAGGAGTCCTTCGAGAATGCGCTCGCCGGCTTTGTCGTGGGTGACCAGTTCGGTCACGTTGTCACATTCGGGGGTCGCGTATTCCGGATGTGAGCCCACGTCGAGATAGAGCCGGGCGCCGTTTCGCAGAAAGACATTGCTGCTGCGGCCCCATGACACGACACGGCGGAAGAGGTACCGAGCCACCTCGTCGGGAGACAGACGCCGCTGTCCCCTGAACGTACACGTGACGCCGTACTCGTTCTCCAGCCCGAAAATGCGGCGGTCCATGAGTGAACATTACGCCCGATCCCCTGTGCTGAAACGGGGTTCGGCAGCACGGTTTGGATCATTTTCCGATGAAGCCGCAACCACCGCGCCCCCGGCGGGAGCTGCGAGGACCCGCCCGGTGGCCATCAGGACCAGCAACGACACGGCCCCCGCGACCCCCGGCACGGCGAACCCCCACAGGGCCCCACCGGCCTGTACGACCGGGCCCGCGACGCCCGTTCCGACCGACGCCCCCACGGTGAACGTCGTCACAAGCCACGAGAAAGCCTCGGTGACCGTGCCCTTGGGCGCGTGCCGGTCGACGATGATGAAGGCGCAGGCGAGAGCGGGCGCGAGGAACACCCCGGCGAGCACGGTCAACAGCACCATGGCGACCGCACCCGGCATCAGCATCAACGGCAGGTAACACACCGCCAGCAGCCCGACCAGGACCCGCAGTCGACGCTCCGGCACCCCGCTCCACTGCCGCGCCCCGTAGACGGTCCCGCCCAGCAACGCGCCAAGACCGATCGCCGCCATCAGCCAGCCGTACACCACGTCACCGCCGTGCCCGTCCGCGTACGGCACGGACGCGACCGTGATCGACCCGAGCGCCATCCCGACGAACAGGAACGCGCCCAGCAGCGCCAGCAGCCCCGGCGAGCGCAGGGCACCCAGCCAGTGCGCCTCACGCGGAGCCGAACGCCACGCGCGCGAGGGCGGCGACACGACCACGGAGAGGGCGCCCAGCACCCCGATGACGTTCAGCACGAGCAGCGCCACCGGGGCGGACCACAGCGACACGAACACCGTCACGAGCAACGGCCCCACGGTGAACATGACTTCCTGGGCGACCGCGTCCATCGCGTACGCCGTGTGCACCTGCTCCTCGCGACGCAGTACGGCCGGCCACAGCGCCCGCAGACCGCCCTCCAGAGGCGGCGCGAAGAGTCCGGCGGCTGCCACGGCGACGTAGGCGAGAGGCAGCGGATCCGTGCCGTAGAAGGCGAAGACGGCCATCGAGAGCGCCGACAGGACGGCCGCGGGCAGCTGCACACGTGGCTGTCCGTGGACGTCCACCAGGCGCCCCAGGAGGGGCTGTCCGACCGCGTTGGCGATGCCGTACACGGCCGCCAGCGCCCCCGCGAGGCTGTAGGTGCCGCCCTCCGCGCGGATGAACAGCACGATCGCGATCGCGGCGGTGGCGTTCGGCAACCGGCCCACCAGCGTGCCCACCAGCAGGCGGGTGGCGTGCCTCGCCCTGAGGATCTCCAGATATCCCACGGCCGTACCCCACCCTCAAGTTTTACGTATAACTTCCACTGTCATACGTACCATGTGCCCTGTTCACGAGTCCAGACGGAGCACAGCCGAAGGAGCAGGCCCACGGTGGCACGAGGCAGCACCCGCCCCACGAGCCGCGACGTCGCGCAGGCCGCCGGCGTCTCCCAGGCCGCGGTCTCCCTGGTGCTCGGCGACAAGTGGCGCGGCCGGGTCTCGGCCACGACCGCCGAACGCGTCCGCGAGGCCGCACGCGACCTGGGCTACCGCCCCAACCTCGCCGCCCGCAACCTCCGCCTCGGCCGCACCCGCACCGTCCTGCTCGTGGTCCCGGTCCTGACGACGGAGTTCTTCGCCGGCGTCTACACCGGCGCCGCCCGCGTCGCCGCCGAACACGGCTTCGGCGTCGTCCTCTACCCCTCCCCCGAGGGCATCGGCCCCGCCCGCGACCCCTTCGCCTCCGCCCAGGCCGCCCTGGACGGCGTGATCGCCTCCTCCATGGCCGCCGACGCCCTCACCGCGATCCGCGGCGACCAGTTGCCCCTGGTGATGCTCGACAGCGACCCGGAGGGCAGCCTCGGCGCGGCCACCGTCAACCTCGACATCGCCGACGGCGTCCGCCAGGTCGCCGACCACCTGCTGGCCCTCGGCCACCGCCGCTTCCTGCACCTCGCCGCCGACGTACCGTCCTGGACCTTCGAGGTACGCGCGCGTGAACTGGCCGCACGAGTGGGCGAGATCGAGGGCACCACGATCCGTACGACCCGCGCCCCGATCTCCATCGACGGCGCCCTGGCCGCCGCCGAAGCCGCCCTCTCAGCACCGGGACCCCGCCCGACCGCCCTGGTCTGCGACGACGACAAACTCGCCGCCGGCGCCTACAAGGCCGCCCGCCGCCTGGGCCTGCGCATCCCCGACGACCTCTCGGTCACCGGCCTCGACGACCTCGCCCTCGCCACCGCCATCGACCCCGAACTGACCACCGTCCGCCTCGACGCCGAACTCTTCGGAGAACACGGCATGCGAGCCCTCCTGGCCGTCCTGGACGGCCGCGTACCGGAAGAGGGGGACATCCCGGTGGAACTGGTCGTACGGGGTTCTACGGCCCCACCTGGCGACGCCTGACGCCCCTGCCACGCCGTGTGCCCTGGCCGGTATTCGGCCAGGGCACACGAGAGGCTGGGATGGACGCCGCCTTACTTCCCGTCGTCGCTCTCGCCTTCGTCCTCGTCGGACTCCGCCGAAGCGCCGGCGTTCCCACTTTCGAGCAGGCGGGACAGCTCGCCACCGACGATCCGCTTGAACTTACGGGCCTGCGGGCGGGTGCGGTCCAGAACCGCGACCTCCAGCCGCTCCGCGGGAATCTCCCGCTCGCTGCCGTTCGTGTCACGGGACAGGGACTGCACGGCCAGCTTGAGCGCCTCCGCAAGGGTCATGCCGTCACGGTGGCGCTGGTCCAGATACGTGCTGATCGTCTCGGCATTGCCACCGACCGCGACCGAGCCGTGCTCGTCCACGATCGAACCGTCGTGCGGCAGCCGGTAGATCTGGTCACCGTCGGGCGTGTCACCGACCTCCGCGACGACCAACTCCACCTCGTACGGCTTCTCGGCCGCACTGGAGAAGATCGTGCCGAGCGTCTGGGCATAGACGTTGGCGAGACCACGGGCGGTCACATCCGCGCGGTCGTACGTGTAACCGCGCATGTCGGCGTAACGCACGCCACCGATCCGCAGGTTCTCGTACTCGTTGTACTTTCCGGCAGCCGCGAACCCGATCCGGTCATAGATCTCGCTGAACTTGTGCAGCGCACGGGACGGGTTCTCGCCGACGAAGACAATGCCGTCGGCGAACTGCAGCACGACTAGGCTGCGGCCACGGGCGATGCCCTTGCGGGCGTACTCCGCCCGGTCGGCCATGGCCTGCTGGGGTGAGACATAGAACGGCGTCGACACCGGTATCCGTCCCTCTCTTTAAAGTTCCGTCGAAGTCAGTGGATCACCTTGATAAGAACGGGCCCTCGGTCAGAGCAGCGCGGCGCGCGGGCCGTCGGGCTGCTGCAGTCGCCGCTCCAGGATCGAGCGGGCGATCTCGGAGGACTCGTCATCGGTGAGCCGACGGAAGCCGTCCTCGGTGATCACGGTGACGATCGGGTAGATCCGGCGGGCGACATCGGGACCACCGGTTGCCGAGTCGTCGTCGGCCGCGTCGTAGAGAGCCTGGACCACGAGAGTCGTGGCCTCGCTCTCGGTCAGTTGGTCGTGGAAGAGCTTCTTCATGGCGCCGCGGGCGAAGACCGAGCCGGAGCCGGTCGCCGCGTAGCCGAGCTCCTGGGAACGGCCGCCCGTCACGTCGTAGGAGAAGATGCGGCCGATGCCGCGGTCCACGTCGAACCCGGCGAAGAGCGGGACCACGGCCAGGCCCTGCATGGCCATGCCGAGGTTGGAACGGATCATGGTGGACAGTCGGTTCGCCTTGCCCTCCAGGGAGAGTTGGGCGCCTTCGACCTTCTCGAAGTGCTCCAGCTCCAACTGGAAGAGCTTGACCATCTCGACGGCGAGTCCGGCGGTGCCGGCGATACCGACGGCCGAGTACTCGTCCGCGGGGAACACCTTCTCGATGTCCCGCTGCGCGATGACATTGCCCATGGTCGCCCGCCGGTCACCGGCGAGCACCACGCCGCCGGGGAACGTGACGGCGACGATCGTCGTGCCGTGGGGTGCCTCGATGACGCCCTGCATGGGCGGCAGTTGCCGGTTGCCCGGCAGCATCTCCGGCTGGTGGTCGGAGAGGAAGTCCATGAAGGACGACGACCCAGGCGTCAGGAAGGCAGCTGGTAGACGCCCGGGGCTACGAGTGTTGGCTTCCACGAGGATCCTTCCAAGTAGGCGGCAGCCCGACGAACAGCGTCGGGATCATCTCCCAACTTGCCGATGGCCGAATTGCAGTTGAAGCACAGTACGCCACGGACCCTACCCGTCTCGTGGCAGTGATCCACATGAACGGCGAAGGCATTCCCATGCCGCTCAGAACGCGGCCGACTCGCCCCGAATCGCACGTGATTCGTACGCTCGGATGCAAAGACTGCGTGCGGCTTGGTCCCACCGCACCGCACGCAGCACTTCATCTTCGACTCGCCAGCCACCACGCCACCCCGTTCACCTTCGGATCGAAGGACAGAGCGACCTACTGGCCGCCCTTCTGAACGAAGGACCGCACGAAGTCCTCGGCATTCTCTTCGAGTACGTCGTCGATCTCGTCCAGAACCGAGTCGACATCGTCGCTCAGCTTCTCGTGGCGCTCCTTGAGGTCGTCCGTGGCCTCCGTCTCAACGGCCTGCTCCTCGACCTCCTCCGTAGAGCGCGTCGCCTTCTGCTGTCCGCCGCCGGTGTCCTTGGTCGCCATAACCCTCACCCCGCTCGGTTCGACGTTCTTGATCAGACCCTACTTGCAGGGACTGACATCGGCCCCGCAGTTCCTACAACGTACGGCGGCCACCTCGATGATTCCCGGCCACCGGACATTCCACCCTGTCCGGCGCCCCGGATCCGAGGGTCCTGTCAGCCGCCCGACAGGACCCTGACCAGGTCTTCCGCCGTACGGCAGCGGTCCAGGAGCTCCTTGACGTGATTACGCGTTCCGCGAAGCGGTTCCAGGGTTGGGACACGCTGGAGCGAGTCCCGGCCCGGGAGGTCGAAGATCACGGAGTCCCAGGAGGCCGCCGCGACGTCGTCGGCGTACTGCTCCAGGCAGCGTCCGCGGAAGTACGCGCGGGTGTCCTCCGGGGGCTGTGTGCGGGCCTTCTCGACCGTGTCCTCGTCCAGCAGGCGCTTGATCCGGCCGCGGGCCACGAGGCGGTTGTAGAGGCCCTTCTCGGCCCGTACGTCCGCGTACTGGAGGTCGACCAGCTGCAGCCGGGCCGCGTCCCAGTCGAGGTCGTCCCGGCGCCGGTAGCCCTCCATGAGCTCCCGCTTGGCGACCCAGTCCAGCTCGCCGGCCAGGCTCATCGGGTCGTTCTCCAGGCGGTTGAGCGTGTCCTCCCAGCGGGCGAGGACGTCCTTGGTCTGGTCGTCCGCGTCGGAGCCGTAGCGCTCCTCGACGTACTTGCGGGACAGCTCGAAGTACTCCATCTGCAGCTGGACCGCGGTGAGTGTCCGGCCGCTGCGGAGGGTGACCAGGCGCTTGAGGGTCGGGTCGTGGGAGACCTGGTGGAGCGTGCGGACCGGTTGGTCCACTGCCAGGTCGACCGCGATGAAGCCGTCCTCGATCATGGAGAGGACCAGGGCCGTCGTGCCCAGCTTGAGATAGGTCGAGATCTCGGAGAGGTTCGCGTCGCCGATGATCACGTGCAGGCGGCGGTACTTCTCGGCGTCCGCGTGCGGTTCGTCGCGGGTGTTGATGATGGGGCGCTTGAGGGTGGTCTCCAGGCCGACCTCGACCTCGAAGTAGTCGGCGCGCTGGCTGAGCTGGAAGCCGTGCTCGTGCCCGTCCTGGCCGATGCCGACGCGGCCCGCTCCGGTGACGACCTGGCGGGAGACGAAGAACGGCGTCAGGTGGCGCACGATGTCCGAGAAGGGGGTCTCCCGCTTCATCAGGTAGTTCTCGTGCGTGCCGTACGAGGCGCCCTTGTTGTCGGTGTTGTTCTTGTAGAGGTGGATCGGCTGGGCGCCGGGGAGTTGGGCGGCCCGTTCCGCCGCCTCCGCCATGATGCGCTCGCCGGCCTTGTCCCACAGGACGGCGTCCATGGGGTTGGTGACTTCGGGGGAGCTGTACTCGGGGTGTGCGTGGTCGACGTAGAGGCGTGCGCCGTTGGTGAGGATGACATTGGCGAGGCCGATGTCCTCGTCGGTGAGCTGGGTGGAGTCGGCGGCCTCCCGGGCGAGGTCGAAGCCTCGCGCGTCCCGCAGCGGATTCTCCTCCTCGAAGTCCCAGCGGGCCCGCCGGGCCCGGTGCATCGCCGCCGCGTAGGCGTTGACGATCTGGGATGAGGTGAGCATGGCATTGGCGTTGGGGTGGCCGGGGACGGAGATCCCGTACTCCGTCTCGATGCCCATTACTCGCCGTACGGTCATGCGGCCCTCCTTGCCCGGCGGCGCCCTCGGTCGGGGACGCTGCTCAAGTACCGCTGGCGCTCCGGTGCGTGTGCGGTGCCCGTCCCCGCACTGCGCGACTCGGCGGTACCGAAGAGCCTAGAACGGCTTTGCGCTGGTGGGGAGATCATTTGCGTCATTGCCTTGCTCCAGCCGTGGCCTGAAAAACAGTCGGCTGCGGGTACCCGCCTAGGGCACCCGCAGCCACCCTGCTTTTTACAGGTACTGACCGGTGTTCGCCACCGTGTCGATGGAGCGTCCGGTGTCTGCGCCCTGCTTTCCGGTGATGAGCGTACGGATGTAGACGATCCGTTCGCCCTTCTTTCCGGAGATCCGGGCCCAGTCGTCGGGGTTGGTGGTGTTGGGCAGGTCCTCGTTCTCCTTGAACTCGTCCACGCACGCCTGGAGGAGGTGCGAGACGCGGATGCCCTTCTGCTTGTGGTCGAGGAAGTCCTTGATGGCCATCTTCTTGGCCCGGCCCACGATGTTCTCGATCATGGCGCCGGAGTTGAAGTCCTTGAAGTAGAGGACTTCCTTGTCACCGTTGGCGTAGGTGACCTCCAGGAAGCGGTTCTCCTCGGATTCCGTGTACATGTGTTCCACGGCCGTCTGGATCATGCTCTGGACGGTGGTGGTCTTGTCGCCGCTGTGCTCGCCGACGTCGTCGGGGTGGAGCGGGAGGCGCTCGGTGAGGTACTTGCCGAAGATGTCCTTGGCGGCCTCGGCGTCGGGACGCTCGATCTTGATCTTCACGTCCAGGCGGCCGGGGCGCAGGATGGCGGGGTCGATCATGTCCTCGCGGTTCGAGGCGCCGATGACGACCACGTTCTGCAGGCCTTCCACGCCGTCGATCTCGGCGAGCAGCTGCGGGACGATGGTGTTCTCCACGTCCGAGCTGACACCGGAGCCGCGGGTGCGGAAGAGGGATTCCATCTCGTCGAAGAAGACGATGACGGGGGTGCCCTCGCTGGCCTTCTCACGAGCACGCTGGAAGACGAGGCGGATCTGCCGCTCGGTCTCGCCGACGTACTTGTTGAGGAGCTCGGGGCCCTTGATGTTGAGGAAGAAGCTCTTGCCGGTGGCCTGGCCGGTCACCTCGGCGACCTTCTTGGCCAGCGAGTTGGCGACGGCCTTGGCGATGAGCGTCTTGCCGCATCCGGGGGGCCCGTACAGCAGGACGCCCTTGGGCGGCCGCAGTTCGTGCTCCTTGAAGAGGTCGGGGTAGAGGTACGGCAGTTCGACCGCGTCGCGGATCATCTCGATCTGGCCGCCCAGACCGCCGATCTGCTCGTAGCCGATGTCGGGGACCTCTTCGAGGACGAGTTCCTCGACCTCGCTCTTCGGTACGACCTCGTAGACATAGCCGGAACGAGGTTCCAGCAGAAGGGCGTCGCCGGGGCGGATGACGACGTCCAGGAGCGGCTCGGCGAGCCGTACCACCCGTTCCTCGTCGGTGTGCCCCTGCACGAGGGCGCGTTCGCCGTCCTCGAGGATCTCCTTGAGGGTGACGATGTCGCCGACGCTCTCGTACTCCATGGCCTCGACCACGTTGAGCGCTTCGTTGAGCATTACTTCCTGGCCGCGGCGGAGCTCTTCGAGCTCCACGCTTGGGCTGACGTTCACCCGGAGTTTGCGACCGCCGGTGAAGATGTCCGCTGTGCCGTCCTCGTTGGCCACGAGGAAGACACCGAAGCCGGCCGGCGGCTGTGCGAGCCGGTCGACTTCCTCCTTGAGGGCCACGATCTGGTCGCGGGCCTCACGGAGCGTGTTGGCGAGTCGCTCGTTCTGGGCGGACACCCCGGCCAGATTGGTCTGCAGCTCGACGATCCGCTCTTCGAGAATCCTCGTGTGTCGCGGAGAGTCGGCGAGCTTACGTCGCAGGACGGCGATCTCCTGCTCAAGGTAGGCAATCTGCCCGGACGGGTCGTCGGACCCTCGTCCCGGGCGGATGCCGCGGTTCATGTCGTCGTCGTGGGCTGCCACGGTCCTCACCTCCTCCAAGGGGAGCTGGACGCTTCCAGACCCTACCTGGGTGGGTGTCGATTGAAACCCCTAGATCACAAAGACTGTCAAGGTGTGTCGTCGGTCACCCTGCGCTCTCCCTCACGCCGTGTGGATACCCACTCAACGTGATTCAGAAGCCGACTGTTCCTGGGCCGAGTTGGACGAAACCCGTCGCAGTCGGCGCGCGTTGCCCGAGCGGGCGGCCCCGGGCGCTGCGGATGACTGCCGCGGGGCCCTGACTCAGAGTGGCCCAAAAGGACAAGTGCATCACCTTCGGTGCGGCTCGTCCGTGGGTTCTTCGGCGCCCTCGACGTGCTCGGCGGAGCTTCGGGGTCGGCGGTCCCGGGCTGCCCCGCCCTGCCTGACTGCCAGCGACAGGGCACCGGATGCGGCGAGCGCGAAGCTGCCCTGGTCTGTCGAGAGGACGCCTGCGGCCACCAGGCCCGTCGGGGCGGCTACCGACGCGATCAGCCAGGCGGCCAGCAGTTTCGGGCGGAGTCGCTTGGTCCATTTTGCGATGGGTATGCTCACGGTGGGTGTACCTCCACAGGGTCGCCTTGCGAGGTCCGGCCGTCGCCCGCCAAAGCAGTCGGCCGGGCCTCAGTTATGTCCGCTCCACTCCGGGGGAGCTGGACGCTTCGGAGGCTACCTGGGCTGGTTTCGATTGAAACCTGTCGATCACAAAGACTGTCCCGGTGTGTCCGATCTTCATCCTGCGCGCTCCCTCACGCCGTGTGAATACCCGTCGAACGTAATCGGAAAGCGGGCGGAGGTAGGGTCGAAGTGTTCAACACCCGGCGGAAGCAGGAGACATCACCGTGCAGGACGAGGCCGCGGCCGACGGCGAGGCGTTGGAGGTCTGGATCGACCAGGACCTCTGTACCGGCGACGGCATCTGCGCCCAGTACGCCCCTGAGGTCTTCGAGCTGGACATCGACGGTCTGGCCTATGTGAAGAGCCCGGACGACGAGCTGTTGCAGGACAAGGGCGCCACGACGCCCGTACCGCTGACGCTGCTGGTCGACGTGGTGGACTCCGCCAAGGAGTGCCCCGGCGACTGCATTCATGTGCGGCGGGTCGCGGACCGGGTCGAGGTGTACGGGCCCGACGCGGCCTGAGGGGCGGCGGACCGGCGGGTGGTCAGACGTTCTGCGCGTTGCCCGGTGTGGAGCGGATGAACGTGCCGTTCTGCCACTGCCACTTCGCGCTTTCCTTCACGTCGGGGCAGCAACTGGGCACGTCTTCGGTCGAGTAGCCGAGCAGGGTCGCGCGTATCGCGCCGTCGCGTACGGCGAAGTCGGTGACGGTCTCGCGGGATTTCGGGGCGACCAGGGTGGCGACGACGCGCGGCTTTGCGGCGCCCGCTCCCTGGGTCAGGACGTAGACGCCGTCGGGCGGGGTGCCCATGCCGGCGTCGCAGTGGACCACGGCGACCGTCTCCGGCCTGCCGTCGCCGTCCAGGTCGCCGGAGGCCTTCTTCTGGACGATGGCCTTCAGCGGGCCGCATTGGATGGGGAAGTCGACCCCGGTGGTCGCGGGGGCCGAGGCGGTGGCGGGCGCGGACTTCGTCCGCGGGCCGGAGGCCTGGGCGGCGCGCGCCGAGCCGGGTTGCAGGACCGAGGAGAGGGCCACAACGCCGGCGAGAGCCGTGGCGGTGGCGACCCAGTGGATGGGCCGGGTGTTCGTGTGTGCCAGTTCCAGTTCCGGGACGGCGGAGTGCTGCACTAGGAGTGTCTCCTGTGAGGGCTGTGCCGGTGGGGGTGGCCTGCATGGTGCCACACGTCACAGTGCGGGGGAACGGCGGGGTCGACTGTTCGTTCGCACGGTCGGACGGGACGGGCCGTTGGTGGCGGTATGCGGTATGGCAGTACGTCAGAGCAAAGACGCCGTGGCCGAGTTCCGGAGGACTTCCGGGAACTCGGCCACGGCGTTCGTGCGTTGAGTGCGGCACAGGGCCGCTGTCGAGGGGAGTCGGCTCAGCGGCCGGCGGCGCCGCCTTCGGCGTTCGGGCCGGTGTAGTCGTCGCCGTAGGCGCCCTTGGCGGGGCGGCGGCGGCGCATGGGGGGCTCGACGCCGTCCGCGAGGCGGCGGGCGGTGAGGAGGAAGCCGGTGTGGCCGATCATCCGGTGGTCGGGGCGGACGGCCAGGCCCTCGACGTGCCAGTTGCGGAGCATCGTCTCCCAGGCGGTCGGCTCGTTGAAGCAGCCGATCTCGCGGATGGACTCGACGGTCCGCGCGAGCTGGGTGGTGGTGGCGACGTAGCAGCAGAGGATGCCGCCGGGCACGAGCGCCTTGGAGACGGCCTCCAGGCACTCCCAGGGGGCGAGCATGTCGAGGATGACGCGGTCGACGTCGGTGTCGCTGAGGTTGTCCTGGAGGTCGCCCACGGTGAGCTGCCAGGCGGGGTGCGGGCCGCCGAAGTAGCGCTCCACGTTCTGCTGGGCGATCTCGGCGAAGTCCTCGCGGCGCTCGTAGGAGTGCAGCATGCCCTGGTCGCCGATGGCGCGCAGCAGGAAGCTGCTGAGCGAGCCGGAGCCCACGCCCGCTTCCACGACGCGGGCGCCGGGGAAGATGTCGGCGAAGGACAGGATCTGCCCCGCGTCCTTGGGGTAGACCACGGCGGCGCCGCGGGGCATGGACAGGACGTAGTCGGGGAGCAGGGGGCGCAGCGCGAGGTAGGCGACGTTTCCGGTGGTGCGGACAACGCTGCCCTCGGGTGCGCCGATCAGCTCGTCGTGCGGGAAGGAACCCTTGTGGGTGTGGAAGTTCTTCCCCGCTTCGAGCGTGAACGTGTAGTGGCGGCCCTTGGGGTCGGTCAGCTGAACCTGGTCCCCGACCTTGAAGGGCCCGCGCCTGCGGGCGGCACCGGTCGGTTCGGACATGTGACCAGCCTACCGGCGTTTGCGGGGGCCGCCGACCACGCGTGCGTGCCTCAACTGGGCCGGGCCATGGCCTTCACGAAGGCGCGCTCCACGTCGGCCGCCGACAGGACGCCGTAGATCTCGCCGGTCTCCTCGACGACGAGGTATTCCGTGGCGGGGGTCTCGCGCAGGGCGTCGAGGAGGTCCTCGCCCGCGAGTTCCGCCGAGACGCGCATGCCGTCGGTGAGGTCCTGTGCGAGGCCGCTGACGACGACCCACGGGCGGCGGTGTTCGGGTACGCCGACGATGGCGGCCTCGCGGACGAGGGAGAGGGGCTGGCCGTCGGCGTCGACGACGACCAGGGCGCGGGCGCCGGCGGCGTTGGCGCGGCGCAGGGCCTCGGAGAGCGGGGTGTTGGTCTCGACGGGGACCGCGCGGCGGGTGAGGTTGCGGGCGCGGAGTTCCGGGAGGTGTTCGCGCAGGCGGGCCATGCGCAGGCTGTTGCCGGCGCCGGTCCAGATGATCGCGGCGAGGATCGCGGCCAGGAGGGCGTCCGTGACGGTGTCCATGCCGCTGATGTCCTCGGTGTTGGTGCCGAGGGCGCCGGTCTGGGTGAGCAGCGGGAGGCCGATGAGGACGGAGACGGCGAGGGCGCGGCCGACCCAGGCGGCGGCGATGGTGCCGCTCATGGGCCTGCCGGTGATCTTCCAGACGACGGCGCGGAGCATGCGGCCGCCGTCGAGGGGCAGGCCGGGCAGGAGGTTGAAGGCGGCCACGATGAGGTTGGAGACCATCAGGCCGGCCAGCAGGACGCCGGGGACGGTGCCGGGTTCGGTGGGCAGCATGGCCAGGTAGAAGATGCCCGAGAGGATCAGCGAGAGCAGTGGGCCGACGAAGGCCAGCACGAACTCCCTGCCGGGGGTCTCGGCCTCCTTCTCGATCTCGGAGACGCCGCCGAAGAACTGCAACTGGATGCGGCGGACCGGGAGTTTGAAGCGGAGGGCGGCGACGGTGTGGGCGAGTTCGTGGACCAGCACGGAGGCGTAGAAGGCGACCGCGAAGAAGAGGGACACGAGGTAGCGGGCGGCGCCGAGTTCGGGCAGGACACGGTCGAGCTGGCCGCCGAACACCCAGGTGATGAGCGCGGCGACGAGGAACCAGCTGGGCGCCACGTAGACGGGCACCCCGAAGGGCCGCCCCATCAGCAGCCCGCCTCCGGGCTCCTTGGGGCGCTGCGGGGGGCGTCCCTTGGCGATACCGGTGTCGGCGGTGTGGGCGTGGGGGTCCGTGTGGGCGTGGGTGCGGTCGGGTGCCCGGTCGTGGTCGCTCGTGTGGTCGCCGACGTGCTCACCGGCCGCGGGTTCGTCGCCGGGTTTCGGTTCACCGTTGAGGCGGGGGTGCGACGGGTCGGCGGGGGCCGGGGCCGCAGGAGTCACATCGTGCGCGGGGGTGGTGTCGGGCGCGGTGTCGTGGGACGCGGTGCCGGTGTCCGTGCGGTCGTCAGCGGCCGGTCCCGACGGCAGACCTGCCTCCGTACGATCCCCTGCGGCGGACTCGGACAACGTGACCGTGTCCTCGTGCTCCTGGTCCTGGTCCTGGTCCTGAGTGAGCTCCTCGGCCCCACTGTGGTCGGAATCGTCGTGTTTCGGCTCGGGAGTGCCGGGTTCGGCGGCCGGGGTCGTGGCACCCGTGGCGTGTTCGGTCGGCTCGTCGTTGCCGGACCGCGGCTGCCCGCTCTCGTCCACGGTGTCCCCTCGTTCGAAGCGTCCTCCGCGCCAACCGGGCGGAGGGGTCTCGGGTCGATGGTATGCGGCGGTCGCGACGCGTTCCGCCCCGGCACCCCCCGCGTTTCCCCGGCTGTCGCGCAGGCGGTGGCCGGGAGCGGGTCACTGTCAGTGGCGGGCCGTAAGGTCTGTGGGCATGGAGACGAGTACCGAGGGCGTCGCAGGGGCAGCCGGCGACGAGGGCACGGCGGCCGGGCCGACGGCGGCAGCGACAGTGGAGGCGGGGACGGTGGGCGTGGTCGAGCGCGTCGCCATAGCGCCCGCCTCGCTGTCGCCCTCGCGTGCCAGTGACTTCATGCAGTGCCCGCTGCTGTACCGGTTCCGGGTGATCGACCGGCTGCCGGAGAAGCCGAGCGAGGCGGCGACCCGGGGGACGTTGGTGCACTCGGTCCTTGAGCGGCTCTTCGACGCCCCGGCGGCGGAGCGTACGGCGCCGCGTGCCAAGTCGTTGATTCCCGGGCAGTGGGACCGGTTGCGGGAGTCGCGGCCGGAGGTCGTGGAGCTGTTCGCCGACGATCCGGAGGGCGAGCGGCTCACGCGCTGGCTCGGGGAGGCGGAGCGGCTGGTCGAGCGCTGGTTCTCCCTTGAGGACCCGACGCGGCTGGAGCCCGCCGAGCGCGAGATGTTCGTCGAGGCCGAGTTGGACTCGGGCCTGAAGCTGCGCGGGATCATCGACCGGGTCGACGTGGCGCCCACGGGTGATGTGCGGATCGTCGACTACAAGACGGGCAAGGCGCCCCGGCCGGAGTACGCCGAGGGCGCGCTGTTCCAGATGAAGTTCTACGCCCTGGTGGTCTGGCGGCTGAAGCAGGTCGTTCCGCGGCGGCTTCAGCTGGTGTATCTGGGCAGTGGGGACGTCGTGACGTACGACCCCGTCCTCGCGGACCTGGAGCGGGTGGAGCGCAAACTGCTGGCGCTGTGGGAGGCGATCCGGCTGGCCACGGAGACGGGCGAGTGGCGGCCCCGGCCGACCAAACTGTGCGGCTGGTGCGACCACCAGTCGGTGTGCCCGGAGTTCGGCGGCACTCCCCCGCCGTATCCACTGCCGGTACGGGGTGCCGACGGCGTTTCTGCGGAGGGTGTGGGGGTGGGGGTCGGTGTTCCTGCCGGGGGCGTGGGGGCGAGGGACAGCATTTCTGCCGGGGGCGCGGGAGTGGGGGTCGATGTTCCTGCCGGGGACGCGGGACCAAGGGACCGCGTTTCTGCCGGGGGCGCGGGAGTGGGGGTCAATGTTCCTGCTGGGGACGCGGGAGCAAGGGACGGCGTTTCCGCCGGGGGCGCGGAGGCAAGGGACGGCGTTCCTGCCAGGGACGCAGGAGCAGGACACGGTGTCCCCGCCGGTGACGCAAGGGCGTCGGACGGCGTTTCCGGCGGGGAGTCAGTAGCAGCGGACGATCTCTCCGCCAGGAGGTCAGAGGCGACGGGCTGACTTTCTGCCCGGGCCGGAGGGCAGCAGGCAGTGTTTCCGCACGGGCAGCGGAGGTGGCCTACGGTCTCTTCACTCGGGGGGGGCCGGGTACCCGAGGGCTTTTCTGCTCGCGGGTCGGGGTCGCCGACGGTTTCTTCGCCTGGGGCCCATGGCACCCGATGGTGTTACCGCCCCGGTCCGGAGACATCCGACCACGTTCCCGCTCAGAGGCAGAGGGCGGCCAGCGGTCCTTCCGCCGGGGGTCCAAGGGCCGCGGATCTCCCTTCCACCAACCAGTCAGGCGCAGCCGACGAACTCCCCGCCCAGGCCCCGAAGACAGCCGGCGCACTTTCCGCCCGAGTTCCGAAAGCGATGGACGGGCGTCTCCGCCAAGGCCAGAGACCACCGATCATGGTCTCGCCGGGGCCGCCGGAACTGGCGAACACGCCTCCCACCCAGAGCCGAAACCCGGCACCCGGCACTAACGGACGCTTCTTCCACCCAGACCCCTGAGGCTGCCCGCGAAGTTTCCGCCCAGTGCCCACATTCCCCAGGCCCCTCCCGCCGCCAGCCCGGGTGCGGCAAACGGTCTTCCCGCCGTCGGCCCGGCGCGGCAAACGGTCTCCCCATCGTCGGCTCGGCGGCGCAAACGACCTTCCCGTCATCGCCCCGGCGCGGCAAACGGCCTTCCCGCCGGAGGCCCCCGTCTCCGTCATCGACGTGAGCCGGGGTCTGCCCGTCAGGGCGGTCGAGTCGGTCGGCGTTGCGCAGGGCAGAATGGGGCCGGGCTAGCGAAGGAGACTCACGTGGCCATCCGCGTCCTACTTGTCGATGACCAACCGCTGCTGCGAACCGGGTTCCGGATGATTCTGGAGGCGGAGCAGGATCTCGCGGTCGTCGGTGAGGCCGGTGACGGTCTGCAGGCGCTCGACCAGGTGCGGGCCCTGCAGCCCGATGTGGTGCTGATGGACATCCGTATGCCGCGGATGGACGGGGTGGAGGCGACCCGGCAGATCACCGGTCCCGGGCGGGACGGCCCGGCGAAGGTGCTGGTGCTGACCACCTTCGACCTCGACGAGTACGTCGTGGAGGCGTTGCGGGCCGGTGCCAGTGGCTTCCTGCTCAAGGACGCGCCTGCGAACGAACTCGTGCAGGCGATCCGCGTGGTGGCCTCCGGCGAGGCGATGCTCGCGCCCAGCATCACGCGGCGGCTGCTCGACAAGTACGCCAGCCATCTGCCGTCGGGTGACGAGCCCGTCCCGGACGCCCTGCACACGCTGACCGAGCGCGAGGTCGAGGTGCTGAAGCTGGTGGCGCGCGGGTTGTCGAACGCCGAGATCGCCGCCGATCTTTTCGTCAGTGAGACCACAGTCAAGACGCACGTGGGGCATGTGCTGACCAAGCTGGGGCTGCGTGACCGGGTGCAGGCCGCGGTGTACGCGTACGAGAGCGGGCTGGTGCGCCCCGGCGCGCAGTAGCCGCAGCAGTCGTGCGGAGAGGCGCCCCTTCCTGACAGGGGCGCCTCTCCTTGTGTCCGGGCCCTGGTGTTCAGCCCTTGCTGAGTTCCCAGAAGCGGAACACCGTCGACGCGTCGAGGCAGTATTCGAGGCCGTAGACGTTGTCGCGGGTGACCGCGTACTGCTTGGCCTGCCAGACCGGGAGGACGGGCAGCTGGTCGGCGACGATGTCCTGGAGTTTGCCGAAGTCCCTGTCGGTGGCGCCGCGGTCGCTCTGGGCGGCGGTTCTGGGGATGAGCGTGTCGGTGATCGTGTTGTTGGTGTAGTTGTTGCTCAGCACGTTGCCCTTGCCGAAGAAGGGGGCGGTGAAGTTGTCGGCGTCCGGGTAGTCGGGCACCCAGCCCTTCACGTACACGCCGTACTTGCCCTTGGCGATGTCCTTCTCGTACTGGCTGTACGCCACGGACTTCACGTCGGCGTCGAACAGCCCGCCGGCGTTGAGCTGCTTGGCGATGGCCTTCAGTTCCTGGTCGGTGGCCGGGCCGTAGCGGGACGGGGTGGACCAGAGGGTCAGTTTCACCTTGTCGGTGATGCCGTCCGCCTCCAGCGCGGCCTGCGCCGCGGCCTTGGAGGGGTGGGCGCCGTAGGTGTCGAAGAAGGACGTGGTGTGACCGGCGATGCCTGCCGGGATGATCGAGTAGAGCGCGGTGGCCGTGTCCTTGTAGACGTCCCTGATGAGGGCGTCGCGGTCCAGGAGGTAGGCGATGGCCTTGCGGACGCCGAGTCGGCCGGTGACCGGGTCGTCCATGTTGAAGACCAGGTGCTGGACTTCGGCGCTGCTGCCCTCGACGACCTCGACGCCGTCGCTGTCGTCGGAGTTCTCGATGCCCGCGATGTCGGTGGCGGTCAGGCCGCGGTAGGCGATGTCGACCTTGTTGTCGAGGAGGGCCTTCTTCAGGGCGCTCTGGTCGCCGTGAAAGAACTTGAGGGTGACGCCGGAGTTCTTCACCTCGGCGGTGCCCTTGTAGTTGTCGTTGACCGAGAAGACGGCCTCGTCATCGCCGTACGAGTCGAGCTTGTACGGGCCCGAGCCGACCGCTCCCCCGTCCTCGCGCAGCCCGTTCGCGTCGTACTGCGTGTGGTCGACGATCGAGCCGGCGCCGGAGGCGAGCTTGCTCGGGAAGGTGGCGTCGGACGTGTTGAGCCGGAAGACGACCGTGTGCGCGTCCGGGGTCTCGACCTTGTCGAGCATGGGGAACATGATCGCGGGACCGGCGGGGTCGTTGATCTTCAGCATGCGGTCGAAGGAGAACTTGACGTCCTTCGAGGTGAGCGCGTCACCGTTGCTGAACTTCAGGCCGGCCTTCAGGGTGCAGCGGTAGACCTGGGCGCGGGTGTCCGTGAAGGAACACTTCTTGGCGGCCTCCGGCTGCGGTTCGGTGCCTCCCTTGGGGAAGCTCAACAGCGACTGGAAGACGTTGTCGAACAGCAGCCAGGAGCCGGGGTCGTAGCCCGAGGCGGGGTCGGTGGCCAGGACGTCGTCGGACATTCCCATGACCACGGAGGAGCCGGTGCCCGAGGAGCCGCCCGTCGTGGTGCCGCATCCGGTCAACAGGCCGGAGGCCAGCCCCGCCACGATCGGCAGGACTGGCCACTGGTTGAGCTTGATCACTGCGTGTGCCTTGTCATTGTCACTGCGAAGCCCGGGGCGGTGCGTCCCGGCCCCGGGCACACGGGGCTGTCAGCTGCCCGTGCCTCGGCCCAGCTCCCAGAGCTGGAGGGTCGAGGAGGAGTTGAGCACGTACGCGGTGCCCGTGACGTCGTCGCGGGCGGCGACGTACTGCTTGCCCTGCCACAGCGGGATCATCGGGACGTCGGTGGCGACGATGTCCTGGATGGCAGTGAGGCTCTTCGACGCGGCGAGCCGGTCGGCCTCGCGGCGGGACTCGGGGATCAGCGTGCCGATGATCTCGGAGTTGGCGTACGGCGAGCCGAGGGTGTTGTCCTTGTCGAGGAACGGGGCGAGGTAGTTGTCGGCGTCGGGGAAGTCCGGGAACCAGCCCATCCCGTAGACGTCGTACTTGCCCTTCTGCTCGGCCTGGCGGAACGTCGACCAGGGCGTGCCCTTGATGGAGACGTCGAAGAGGCCGCTCGCGTTGAGCTGCTTCTGCAGCTGCTCGAACTCGTCCTTGGTGGCCGGGCCGTAGTGGTCGGTCGTGTAGTGCAGCGTGAGCTTCACCGGGGTGGTGATGTTGGCCTGGGTCAGCAGGGACTTGGCCTTGGTGACGCTCGGGTCGCCGTACTTGTTGAAGAACGAGTTCGAGTGACCGGTGATGGTCGCCGGTACCAGGGAGTAGAGCGGCTCGGCCTCGGTGCCGTAGACCTTGGAGACGAGTTCGCCGCGGTCGATGACCTGGGCCATCGCCTCGCGTACGGCCTTCGTCTTCACGGTCGCGGCGGTGGTGTTGAAGGCCAGGTAGCGGATTTCGAGGCCGGGCATCTCGACGAGGTCGATGTTGCCGTCCGTGTTGTCGCCGAGCTTCTGGATCTGCTCCGGCGACATGGTGCGCGTCATGACGTCGATGTCGCCCTTGGACAGCGCGCTGCCCATGGCGGTGGCGTCCGAGAAGGAGCGCATCTCGACCTTGTCGTTGTTCACCTTCAGAATCCCCTTGTAATTGGGGTTCTTGGTGAACGTCGCCGTGGTGATCGCGTCGCCCTTCTTGGACGCCGAGAGGGTGTACGGGCCGGAGCCGTCGATGTCGAAGCCGTCGCGCAGCTTGTCCTTCTGGTAGTCGGCGGGGTTCACGATGCCGGCGACCGGGGTGGACAGCTTGTACGGGAACGTGGCGTCGGCCGTCTTGAGGTGGAAGATGACCTCGCGGTCGCCCTGGGTCTCGACGGTGTCGACGGTGGACAGAAGGGCGAACACACCGCTGTCGGCCTTGAT
Organism: Streptomyces sp. NPDC050508; assembly: GCF_040655155.1. Lineage (NCBI taxonomy): Bacteria > Bacillati > Actinomycetota > Actinomycetes > Kitasatosporales > Streptomycetaceae > Streptomyces > Streptomyces sp. NPDC050508. Next base: position 230,910 of record NZ_JBFAJJ010000005.1, on the reverse strand, counting down.
GCGCATCGCGCGGTCGATGGAGTACTTCACATCGGACGCGGTGATCTTGTCGCCGTTGGCGAACTTCAGGCCCTCGCGCAGGGTGCAGGCGTAGCGCTCGTTGCCGGTGTCGGTGAAGCCGCACTTCTCGGCGGCCTCGGGCACCGGGTCGCCCTCGCCCTTGGGCTGGATCATCAGGGTCTGCACGGTCTGGCGCAGGATGTTCCAGGTGCCGACGTCGTACGCGTAGGCGGGGTCGAGCGGCGCCGGAGCCTCCTTCGTCGCCTCGAACTGGTCCGTGGTGCCGACGACTATCGTGCCGCCGCCGGAACTCCCGCTGCCGGAACCGCCACACGCGGCGAGCACCGGTGCGAGCAGGCCGATGACAGCCGGCAGCACCAAAGTCTTGCGGTTCATGCGGGAGTTTCTCCAGAGCTGTTCGAGTCCGTGTACCTGACATACATGGGGTGGTGATGTCGATCACGGGGGTAAGGGCGATGTTCTCGCGTTGAGATTAGTCCGGACCCACACGGGGGTTCGCGGCCACCGTAGTTGAGTTCCCATCACGCAGCGGAACCGGCTGTGGACAGACCGGAAACCCGCCGAGGGAAGGATTAGTGCAGCGTTTCACCAATCGGGACACAAGGGTGCGTGATCGGCCTCAGAAATGGGGTGAACAGCACAGGGTGACGACGATGTCGACCCTCCGGCACGTGGCGAACCTCACACACATCAACTCAGTTGGAGAGCACCGGAATTCGACCGGTCGACCGCGCCCGAATTCCTTTCGCATTGGACTTTGCACGCTCGGTGAACACCTGGCGCATTTCCGTCATCGGTCGGCCATCAGACCGCGGAGAAATGCCAGGTCGACGACTTCCAGGGAGGTCACGACGGTGCGCCGGGCGGCCGGGGCGATGGGCGCCACGGAGGGCACGGCCACCACCAGGCAGCCCGCCGCCTCGGCCGCGGCGACACCGGTCGCGGTGTCCTCGACGACCGCGCAGCGGGCCGGGTCGACTCCGAGTCCGGCGGCGGCCAGCAGATACGGGTCGGGGTGCGGCTTGGTGCGCGCCACCTCGTCGCCGGCGATCGTCAGCGCGAAGTGCTGGGGGCCGAGCGTGGTCAGGACGCGGTCGATGATGCGCCGGTGCGAGGCGGAGACCAGGGCCGTGGGGATCTCGTACTCCGCCAGCTCGGCCAGCAGTCTGGTGGCGCCCGGCATCAGCGGCAGGGCCTGCCCGATGAGGTCCTCGAAGCCCGCGTTGAGCAGGACGGACAGCTCGGCGAGGGTGATGTCGGCGCCGGTGGCCTCGATCAGGAACCCGGCGCTGCGGGTCATGGGGCCGCCGACCACGACATGGCGCCAGGAGTCGTCGAGGGCGTGTCCGAGGGCGGCGAAGACCTCGACCTCGACGTCCCACCAGAAGCCCTCGGTGTCCACCAGGGTGCCGTCCATGTCGAGGAGTACGGCCTGCAGGGCTGAGCCTTCGGCCGTACGGGTTCCGAGCGCGGGGACCGTGCTGGTCATCCTGGCGCACCTCCTGGAGGGACGATCAGGCCGGCCACCCCTGATGCTCACAAGGGCGACCGGCCTGCTGTGGACCGACCAGTGTACGACTTATCCGATCAACGTGCGTTGAAGTATTTCGCCTCGGGGTGGTGGATGACGATCGCGTCGGTCGACTGCTCCGGGTGCAGCTGGAACTCCTCCGACAGGTGGACGCCGATGCGCTCCGGCTCCAGCAGGGCGGCGATCTTCGCGCGGTCCTCCAGCTCGGGGCAGGCGCCGTAGCCGAGGGAGAAGCGGGCGCCCCGGTACTTGAGGGCGAACATGTCCTCGACGTCGGCGGGGTCCTCGCCGGCGAAGCCCAGCTCGGAGCGCACGCGCGCGTGCCAGTACTCGGCGAGCGCCTCGGCCAACTGGACGGACAGGCCGTGCAGTTCGAGGTAGTCGCGGTAGGAGTTCGACTCGAAGAGCTTCGCGGTCTCCTCGCCGATGCGGTTGCCCATGGTGACGATCTGGAAGCCGACGACGTCGGTCTCGCCGGACTCCTCCGGGCGGAAGAAGTCGGCCAGGCAGAGGCGCCGGCCGCGGCGCTGGCGCGGGAAGGTGAAGCGGGTGCGCTCGTTGCCCTGGTCGTCCAGGATGATCAGGTCGTCGTCCTTGGACACGCAGGGGAAGTAGCCGTAGACGACGGCCGCTTCGAGGAGGTTGTCGGTCTGGAGCTTGTCCAGGAGGCCGCGCAGTCGCGGGCGGCCCTCGGTCTCCACCAGTTCCTCGTACGTCGGTCCGTCGCCCGTACGCGCCTGCTTGAGGCCCCACTGGCCCTTGAAGAGGGCGCCCTCGTCCAGCCAGGAGGCGTACTCCTTGAGCTGGATGCCCTTGATGACCCGGGTGCCGCGGAACGGCGCCTCGGGGATCGGGTTGTCGACGGCGACGTCGGAGCGGACGTGGCCCTCCTCGGGGCGCTCCTCGACCTCCACGGCCGCGGTCGCCCGCACCCGGCGCTGCTTGAGCTCGGGCAGCTTCGCGCCGGGCACGCCCCGCTTGACGCCGATCAGGGCGTCCATCAGGCGCAGGCCCTCGAACGCGTCGCGGGCGTAACGGACTTCGCCCTCGTAGATCTCGTGCAGGTCCTGCTCGACGTACGCCCTCGTCAGTGCGGCGCCGCCCAGGATGACCGGGTAGTCGGCGGCCATCTTGCGCTGGTTGAGCTCCTGGAGGTTCTCCTTCATGATCACCGTGGACTTGACCAGGAGGCCCGACATGCCGATGACGTCGGCGCGGTGCTCCTCGGCGGCTTCCAGGATCGCGGAGACCGGCTGCTTGATGCCGAGGTTGACGACGTTGTAGCCGTTGTTGGACAGGATGATGTCGACGAGGTTCTTGCCGATGTCGTGGACGTCGCCGCGCACGGTGGCGAGCACGATGGTGCCCTTGCCCTCGGCGTCCGACTTCTCCATGTGCGGTTCGAGATAGGCGACCGCGGTCTTCATGACCTCGGCGGACTGGAGCACGAACGGCAGCTGCATCTGGCCGGAGCCGAACAGCTCGCCGACGACCTTCATGCCGTCCAGGAGGGTCGCGTTGACGATGTCGAGGGCGGGGCGGGTCTGCAGGGCCTCGGAGAGGTCGGCCTCCAGGCCGTTCTTCTCGCCGTCGATGATCCGCCGCTTGAGCCGCTCGTCCAGCGGGAGCGCGGCCAGCTCCTCGGCGCGGCCCGCCGTCCGGGACTTGGTGGTGGCGCCCTCGAAGAGGGCCATCAGCTTCTGGAGGGGGTCGTAGCCCTCGGCACGGCGGTCGTAAATGAGGTCGAGGGCGGTCTGCACCTCCTCCTCGGTGAACCGGGCGATCGGGAGGATCTTCGAGGCGTGGACGATCGCCGAGTCGAGGCCCGCCTTGACGCATTCGTCGAGGAAGACGGAGTTGAGCAGGACGCGGGCGGCCGGGTTGAGGCCGAAGGAGATGTTGGACAGGCCCAGGGTGGTCTGGACGTCCGGGTGGAGGCCCTTGAGGCGGCGGATCGCCTCGATGGTGGCGATGCCGTCGCCCCGCGACTCCTCCTGGCCGGTGCAGATGGTGAAGGTCAGGGTGTCGATGAGGATGTCCGACTCGTGGATGCCCCAGTTCGTCGTGAGGTCCTCGATCAGCCGCTCGGCGATGGCGACCTTGTGCTCCGGGGTGCGGGCCTGGCCCTGCTCGTCGATGGTCAGCGCGATGAGCGCGGCGCCGTGCTCCTGCGCCAGCCTGGTGACCTTCGCGAAGCGGGACTCGGGGCCGTCGCCGTCCTCGTAGTTGACGGAGTTGATGACCGCGCGGCCACCGAGCTTCTCCAACCCGGCCCGGATCACCGGGACTTCGGTGGAGTCGAGGACGATCGGCAGCGTGGACGCGGTGGCGAAGCGGCCGGCCAGCTCCTCCATGTCGGCGACGCCGTCGCGGCCCACGTAGTCCACGCAGAGGTCCAGCATGTGGGCGCCCTCGCGGATCTGGTCGCGGGCCATCTCCACACAGTCGTCCCAGCGGGCGTCCAGCATGGCCTCGCGGAACTTCTTCGAGCCGTTGGCGTTGGTGCGCTCGCCGATCGCCATGTAGGCGGTGTCCTGGCGGAACGGGACCGTCTGGTAGAGCGAGGCGGCGCCCGGCTCGGGCTGCGGGTGGCGCTCGGTGGGCGTGGCCTCGCGGACCCGCTCGACGAGCTGGCGCAGGTGCTCGGGGGTCGTACCGCAGCAGCCGCCCACCAGGTTCAGGCCGTAGTCGCGTACGAAGTGCTCCTGCGCGTCGGCCAGGCCCTCGGGGTCGAGCGGGAAGTGGGCGCCGTCCTTGGTGAGGATGGGCAGGCCCGCGTTCGGCATGCACAGCAGCGGGGTGCGGGAGTGGCGGGCCAGATAGCGCAGGTGCTCGCTCATCTCGGCCGGGCCGGTCGAGCAGTTCAGGCCGATCATGTCGATGCCGAGGGGTTCGAGCGCGGTGAGCGCGGCGCCGATCTCGGATCCGAGGAGCATGGTGCCGGTGGTCTCGAAGGCCATCGAGACCAGCAGCGGTACGTCGGCGCCGGTCGCCTCCATCGCGCGGCGGGCGCCCAGGATCGACGACTTGGTCTGGAGCAGGTCCTGCGTCGTCTCCACGATCAGGGCGTCGGCGCCGCCGGCCAGCAGGCCCTCGGCGTTCGCCTGGAAGCCGTCGCGGAGGGTGGCGTAGCCGATGTGGCCGAGGGTGGGCAGCTTGGTGCCGGGGCCGATGGAGCCGAGGACCCAGCGCTGGCGGCCGTCGCGGGCGCCGAAGTCGTCGGCGGTCTCGCGGGCGATACGGGCGCCGGACTCCGACAGTTCGTAGACGCGGTCGGCGATGTCGTACTCGGCCATCGCGGAGTGGTTGGCGCCGAAGGTGTTCGTCTCGACGCAGTCGACACCCGCGCCGAAGTACTCCTCGTGGACCGAGCGGACGATGTCCGGGCGGGTGATGTTCAGGATCTCGTTGCAGCCTTCGAGGTTCTCGAAGTCGTCGAGCGTGGGGTCCTGTGCCTGGAGCATGGTGCCCATGGCTCCGTCGGCGACCACCACGCGGGTGGCGAGCGCCTCTCGGAGCGCGGACACACGGGTCCGGCTGTCGGCAGAAGGGGTCAGTGGCGACGAGGCCATGAAGGGGCTCCCTGGAGTGCGACGGCTGTCGGCTTTGCGGCTTCCCCGGGAACCTCTCACGGAACTCCCCGGGGAGCTTGCACGCCGCCAGGGTAACGGGGTCGGGCGGGAGAATGCTCGATGCGTCCATGAGGCGGACCGGGGTGACGGGCGGATCAACCCCGTCTAGGTTCTCGCGACGGGTGACGTAACAGGTGTCGACCGACCATTGGCGGGAGGTCGACATGGAACGGTAGTGTTCGACATTGCCGAACGGCGGCGGCAGCGTCGCGCATCGGCGGTCGAACGGGACGGAGGCAGTACGGCGATGGCACGGAACATCCAGTCGCTCGAACGGGCGGCCGCGATGCTGCGCCTGCTCGCGGGCGGCGAGCGACGGCTCGGCCTCTCGGACATCGCCTCGTCGCTCGGCCTGGCCAAGGGCACGGCCCACGGCATCCTGCGCACCCTCCAGCAGGAGGGCTTCGTCGAGCAGGACGACGCCTCCGGGCGGTACCAGCTCGGGGCCGAGCTGCTGCGCCTGGGCACCACCTATCTCGACGTGCACGAACTGCGGGCACGCGCCCTGGTGTGGACGGACGACCTGGCCCGCTCCAGCGGGGAGAGCGTGCACCTGGGGGTCCTGCACCAGCAGGGCGTGCTCATCGTGCACCACGTCTTCCGGCCCGACGACAGCCGGCAGGTCCTGGAGATCGGGGCCATGCAGCCGCTGCACTCGACGGCCCTGGGCAAGGTGCTGTCGGCCTACGACCCGGTCGCGCACAGCGAGGTCCTGGAGGCCGACCGCAAGCCCTTCACCGAGCGCACGGTGTCCGAGCTGGCCGACTTCGAGCACGTCCTGGACGTCACGCGCGCGCGTGGGTACGCGGCCGACGTCGAGGAGACCTGGGAGGGCGTCGCGTCCATCGCCGCGCCCATCCACGACCGGCGGCGCATGCCGGTCGGCGCGGTCGGCATCACCGGCGCGGTGGAGCGGCTGTGCCGGCCCGACGAGGACGGCGCGCTGCGCCCCGAGCTGATCGCCGCGGTACGGGACTGCGCCCGCGCGGTGTCGCGGGATCTCGGCGCCGGGCGGTTCTGACCGCACCGGATTCACAGCAAAAAGACCGGAACGCCCTAGGGAACGTTCCGGTCTTAGTCGTACGCTGAACGACAAAGTCGGCCAAAACGCCAAATCACCACACACGGTGTCCACCCGATAGCCGTGCGCATCGCCCGCAAGATCGATAGCCCACAGCAATCAATAACGATCGTGTTTTCAATAACAGCACTCTTGACGCGCCTGTAACCCCGGAGCAAGACTCCCGTCCATCGGTCGGCATTGTCGAACACCTACCGGCAATACGCGCTAGAGTGTGGCAACGCCAAAGGCCGGCATCGCTCTCACCCCCGAGGGCGCACGAACCCCCGGTGGGACCCGGGGTTCGGCTTCCCTGGACGAAGGACAAAGGAGTCGCGGGTGTCCAGCTCCGACATCTTCATCGGCGAGACCATAGGTACCGCCGTACTCATCCTGCTGGGCGGTGGCGTCTGCGCCGCCGTCACGCTGAAGGCCTCCAAGGCCCGTAACGCCGGCTGGCTCGCCATCGCCTTCGGGTGGGGTTTCGCCGTCATGACGGCTGTGTACATCTCGGCACCGCTCTCCGGTGCCCACCTCAACCCGGCCGTGACACTCGCACTCGCGATCAAGGACGGTGGCTGGGACAACGTCCCGATCTACTGGGCCGGGCAGCTGCTCGGCGCCATGATCGGCGCGACGCTCGTCTGGGTGGCCTACTACGGCCAGTTCCAGGCCCACCTCACGGACAAGGAGATCGTCGGCGAGCCGACGGCCAAGTCCGTGGAGGCCGAGGAGAAGGGCGCCGGACCTGTCCTGGGCATCTTCTCCACCGGTCCCGAGGTCCGGAACGTGGTGCAGAACCTCGCCACGGAGATCATCGGCACCGTCGTCCTGATCCTCGCCATCCTGACGCAGGGTCTGAACGACAAGGGCAACGGCCTCGGCACCCTGGGCGCCCTGATCACCGCGTTCGTGGTCGTCTCCATCGGTCTGTCGCTCGGCGGCCCAACCGGTTACGCCATCAACCCGGCCCGTGACCTGGGCCCGCGCATCGTGCACGCGCTCCTGCCCCTGCCCAACAAGGGCGGCTCCGACTGGAGCTACGCGTGGATCCCGGTGGTCGGTCCGCTGATCGGCGGCGCGATCGCTGCGGGACTCTACAACGTCGCCTTTGCTTAGAACCGGATGAGAACCGGAACTCCGAGCACTGAAGCAGCAGTAGAACCAGTCCTCATGACCACGGAACCCCTCAGGAGCACACAGTGACCGACGCGCACACCGCCGGACCGTTCATCGCGGCCATCGACCAGGGCACGACCTCCAGCCGTTGCATCGTCTTCGACCGGGACGGCCGTATCGTCTCCGTCGACCAGAAGGAGCACGAGCAGATCTTCCCGAAGCCGGGCTGGGTCGAGCACAACGCCACCGAGATCTGGACCAACGTCCAGGAGGTCGTCGCCTCCGCCATCGAGAAGGCCGGCATCACCCGCGACGACATCAAGGCCATCGGCATCACCAACCAGCGCGAGACGACTCTCCTCTGGGACAAGAACACCGGTGAGCCCGTCCACAACGCCATCGTCTGGCAGGACACCCGCACCGACGCGCTCTGCAAGGAGCTCGGCCGCAACGTCGGCCAGGACCGCTTCCGCCGCGAGACCGGCCTGCCGCTGGCGAGCTACTTCGCCGGACCCAAGGCCCGCTGGCTGCTCGACAACGTCGAGGGTCTGCGGGAGCGCGCCGAGGCGGGCGACATCCTCTTCGGCACCATGGACAGCTGGGTCATCTGGAACCTGACGGGCGGTGTGAACGGCGGCAAGCACTACACCGACGTCACCAACGCCTCCCGCACCATGCTGATGAACCTGCACACCCTGGAGTGGGACGAGAAGATCGCCGAGTCCATCGGCGTCCCGCTGAACATGCTGCCCGAGATCCGCTCCTCCGCCGAGGTCTACGGCGAGGTCACCGGCGGACGCCTCGGCGACCTGCTCGGCGGCATCCCGGTCGCCTCCGCGCTCGGCGACCAGCAGGCGGCCCTGTTCGGCCAGACCTGTTTCGCCGAGGGCGAGGCCAAGTCCACGTACGGCACCGGCACGTTCATGCTGATGAACACCGGCGAGAAGATCATCAACTCCTACTCGGGCCTGCTGACCACCGTCGGCTACCGGATCGGCAACGACGCGCCGGTCTACGCCCTGGAGGGCTCGATCGCCGTCACCGGTTCGCTGGTGCAGTGGATGCGCGACCAGATGGGCCTGATCTCCACCGCCGCCGAGATCGAGACGCTCGCGCTCTCGGTCGAGGACAACGGCGGCGCCTACTTCGTGCCGGCCTTCTCCGGTCTGTTCGCCCCGTACTGGCGCTCCGACGCCCGCGGTGTGATCGCCGGTCTCACCCGGTACGTCACCAAGGCGCACCTCGCGCGCGCCGTCCTGGAGGCCACCGCCTGGCAGACCCGTGAGATCACGGACGCCATGACGAAGGACTCCGGCGTCGAGCTCACCGCGCTCAAGGTCGACGGCGGCATGACCTCCAACAACCTGCTGATGCAGACGCTCTCGGACTTCGTGGACGCCCCCGTGGTGCGCCCGATGGTCGCCGAGACCACCTGCCTCGGCGCCGCCTATGCCGCCGGTCTCGCCGTCGGCTTCTGGACCAGCACCGACGACCTGCGTGCCAACTGGCGCCGGGCCGCCGAGTGGACCCCCAACATGGACGCGGAGAAGCGCGACCGTGAGTACAAGAGCTGGCTCAAGGCCGTGGAGCGGACCATGGGCTGGCTCGACGACGAGGAGTAAGAACCCCACATGACCAGTCAGTCCACCCTGCAGTCCGTGCCTGCCCTCGGTACGCACCCGGCCTCCGGCTCGAACCCGAGCCGGGCCGAGACCCGGGAGCAGCTCTCCAAGGCGACGTACGACCTCCTCGTCATCGGCGGCGGCATCCTGGGCATCTCCACCGCCTGGCACGCCGCGCAGTCCGGGCTGCGGGTGGCCCTGGTCGACGCCGGCGACTTCGCCGGCGCCACCTCTTCCGCCTCCTCCAAGCTTCTCCACGGCGGTCTGCGCTATCTGCAGACCGGCGCGGTGAAGCTGGTGGCGGAGAACCACTTCGAGCGCCGTGCGGTGTCTCGCCAGGTGGCTCCTCACCTGGCGAACCCGCTGACGTTCTACCTCCCCGTGTACAAGGGCGGTCCGCACGGTGCGGCGAAGCTCGGGGCGGGCGTCTTCGCCTACTCCGCGCTCTCCGCGTTCGGCGACGGCGTCGGCCACCTCCTGTCCCCCGCCAAGGCGGCGCAGGACGTGCCGGAGCTGCGTACCCAGAACCTCAAGGCCGTTGCCGTGTACGGCGACGACCAGATGAACGACGCCCGCATGGCGCTGATGACGGTCCGCGCGGCCGTCGAGGCGGGCGCGGTCGTCCTCAACCACGCCGAGGTCACCGGCCTGCGCTTCACCCAGGGCCGGGTGACCGGCGCGGAGCTGCGCGACACCACCTCCGGCGACGAGTTCGGCGTGAGCGCCCGCCTGGTGCTCAACGCGACCGGCCCGTGGGTCGACCACCTGCGCAAGATGGAGGACCCGAACGCGGCCCCCTCCATCCGCCTGTCCAAGGGCGCGCACCTGGTCCTGAAGCGCACGTCCCCGTGGAAGGCCGCTCTCGCCACCCCCATCGACAAGTACCGCATCACCTTCGCCCTCCCCTGGGAGGACATGCTCCTGCTCGGCACGACCGACGAGGAGTTCGAGGGCGACCCGGCGGACGTCTCGGTCACCGAGAAGGACATATCCCAGATCCTGGACGAGGCCGCGTTCTCGGTCCGCGACCAGCAGCTCTCGCGTGACCTGATCACGTACTCCTTCGCCGGTCTGCGCGTCCTGCCCGGCGGCCCGGGCAGCACCGCGAAGGCCAAGCGCGAGACGGTGGTGACCGAGGGCAAGGGCGGCATGCTGTCCGTCGCGGGCGGCAAGTGGACGACCTTCCGGCACATCGGCCGTACGGTCATGCAGAAGCTGGAGGCGCTGCCGGGCCGTCCGCTCGGCGAGGACTTCGAGCCGATCTCCTCCCTCCCGAAGAAGCTCCCGCTGCCGGGCGTCGCCAACCCGCGTGCGGTCGCCCACCGCCTCCTGGTCGACAACCCGGCACCGGGCCCGCGTATGGCGGCGGACACGGCGAAGCACCTGGCCACGCACTACGGCTCGTTGGCCTTCGACATCGCCCGACTCGCCAACGAGAACCCGGAGTTGGGCCAGCGTGTCCACCCCGACGCCCCCGAGATCTGGGCGCAGGTCGTCTACGCCCGCGACCACGAGTGGGCCGAGACCCAGGACGACGTGCTGCGGCGGCGGACGACGCTGACGATCCGGGGGCTTGCCACGGACGAGGTGCGGGCGAAGGTGCAGGACCTGCTCGACAAGAAGTAGGCGGTACGACGTTGAAGGGGCGGTTCCTTGGTGGAGGAGCCGCCCCTTTCGCTTGCCGAGAGGTTGTATGTCGTCTGCAGGTCGTGGGGGCTGGTCGCGCAGTTCCCCGCGCCCCTAGGTGAGTGAGCTGAGCGCCCTTACATCGTTCGGGTTGCTCACCTCGCCCCTACGCACGATCAGTTCACGTCCCAGCAGCAGTGCCCTGCGCGACGCCGGTACCGGATCCGGCAGTGTCGTCAGGTCGGTCAGGTGGGCGAAGCCGATGATGCGGCGGACGATCTCCGTGCCGGCGTAGCCGACCGAGTCGGTCCAGACGCGGGACAGGAAGCGGTCGAGGAAGGCGTCGTCGAAGAAGGTGTCGACGCGGGTCGGCCAGAGGCGGCGGAACTCGGTCTCGAACGCCGCCCAGGAGAGGCGGAGTTGGTCGCCGTGGTCGGACAACGTGCCCAGCGCTCGCGCCCGTTCCTCCGACACCAGCACGTTGGCCCAGTACAGGCCGAGGTCGTAGCCGACCGGGCCGACGAAGGAGAACTCCGGGTCGAAGACCCGTACCACCGGGGCACCTTCGCGCTCACCGACCATGACGCTGCCGGTGTGCAGGTCGCCGTGGAGGAGGGCCTGCGCGCTGGTCATGAAGGTGTACCGGAGATCGGCGACCTCTGTGCGGAGGCGGGTGTCGGCCCGGAAGGAGACCGCGAGGTCGGTCAACTCCGGGAGCCAGTGGTTGTGTTCGTGCTCGATGTACGGCTCGGAAAGGACCACGTCCTCGGTGATCTTGCACAACTCGGGGCTCACCGAGGTCGCGATGAGCGCCTTTCGGTCGGCGGAGTCCATGCCGAAGTCGCTGGTCGCGAAGGCGAGTTGGGCGACGAACTCGCCGATCCGGGCCGAGGTGTCCGGGCCGTACGACGCCCCCTCGTTGAGGACCGTGCGCAGGACCTCCAGGTCGGACATGTCCTCCATGACGAGGGCGTAGTTGTCGGCGTCGTAGCCGTGGATCGCCGGGACCTTGTCGGGGGCGACGCGTGCGACCTGCTTGTAGGCTCGGGCCTCGGCATCCGCGCGCTCCGGGCTCATCGGCCAGGAGGGGCCCGCGACCCGCACCCAGGGCAGCGCCTGTTTGACGGCGAGGCTGTGGCTGCCGTCGGCGTTCGAGGCGAGGAACACCCGGTTCATGTTGCCGTCCGACACCTCGCGGACGTGGATGTCGGTCACGTCCTCCCAGTGGCCGCGCTCGTGCAGGTAGGCCGGGATGTCGTCGGTCTCCAGGATGCGGTAGCCCATCGTACGAACTCCTCGAACTTCCTTATGCGGTGCGGCGCTTGGACAGGGTGAAGCTGAAGACCAGGGCGAGGATGAGGACCGCGCCCTCGACGACGTCCTGCGTGTAGTACGGCAGACCCTTGATGGTCAGACCGGTGGTGATGATGCCGATCAACACCGCGCCAAGGGCTGTGCCCCAGACGTTCGGGCGGCCCCGGCCGAGGACCGAGGTGCCGACCAGCGCGACCGCCACCGCCTCCAGCAGCTGTGACGTACCGGCGGACACGTCTCCCTGGCCGATACGGGACGCCAGGATCAGGCCGCCGATCGAGGCGAGCATGCCGGACAGGACGTACGCCAGAGCCCGGTAGGCGCCCACGCGGATACCCGCCAGCCGCGACGCCTCGGGGTTGGCGCCGATGGCGTACAGGACGCGGCCCCAGCGGGTGCGGGCGAGGAACACCCAGGCGATGACCGTCAGCGCGCCGAAGATCAGTACCGAGATCGGGATGCCGAGCATGGTGCCGCGGTCGATGCGCAGGAAGCCGGCGGTGAACTTGCCGGGGGCGGTGGTGCCGTCGGACTGGGTCATGCCGGCGGAGATGGACTGGCCGTCGACCAGGATGAGTTTGGTGCCCTGGATGACGAACATGGTGCCGAGGGTGGCCAGCATGTCCGGGATCTTCATGACCACGATCAGCAGGGCGTTCAGCAGCCCGGCCAGCGCACCCGCCGCGATCACGGCGAGGATCGCGACCGTGCCGACCTGGTTGTACGTCACCATCGTCTTCGCGGCGACGGTGACACCGAGCCCGGCGACCGCGCCGACGGACATGTCCATTCCGCCGACGGCCATGGTGAGGGTGACGCCGAGGCCGAGGATCGCGGCGACGGAGACGTACCGGAGGGTGTCGAGCATGGTCGCCGACTCGCGGAAGGAGCCCTCGGTCAGCGCGAAGTACAGGAAGAGCGCGACCGTGACGAAGATGAAGCCGTACTTGATGACGGCGTTCTGGACGAGCACGGCTGTGGAGACGGCGGGCGGGGCCAGTGCCTTCGGCGCGGCCTCGGAGCTCAGGGTGGTGGTCATCGGGTGCTTCCTGAAGGGGCCGGCATCACACGGACGCCGAGATGGTCTGGATCACGCGGTCGCGTTCCGCGTCTTCGCCGTACGCGTCGAGATGCACCTCGCCGGCCGCCAGGACAACGACCCGGTCGGCGATCTCCAGGACCTCGTCCACGTCGGCGGAGAGGACGAGTACGGCAGCGCCTTCGGCAGCGAGGGCGCGGGCGCGGCGGCCGATGTCCCGGCGCGCGCCGATGTCCACGCCTCGGAACGGCTCGTCCAGGATGAGGACGCGGGGGGTCTCGGCGAGCCAGCGGCCGACGACGACCTTCTGCTGGTTGCCGCCGGAGAGTTCCTCGACGGTGCTGTGTTCGTCGCGGGCGACGACCCCGAGCGCGTCGATGGTGTCGCGGCCGAGGGCGTCCTCCTTCGCCGTGTTCACGAGTCCGCCCCGGGACAGGGACTTGAGGAACGGCAGCGAGATGTTCTGCGCCACGGTCCAGCCGGGGACGAGCGCGTCGGCGTGCCGGTCCTCGGGGACGAGGTGGACGCCGGCGCGGATCGCGTCGGCCGGGCGGCGGGGCGCGTACCGCTTGCCGTCGAGCTCGACCGTGCCGGTGGAGAAGGGCTCGGCGCCGAACAGGCCACGGGCGAGTTCTGTCTTACCTGCACCCAACAGGCCTACGACACCGGTGACTTCACCGGCGCGGAGGTCGAGGTCCAGGGGCGCGCGGCCTTCGAAGAGGTGGACGCCGTGCAGGGCGAGGATGACGTCCCCGTGCTCGCCCGTGTGCTGCGGGCGGGCGCTCGTCGCCTCGTGGGCCTGGGCGAGCATCGCGCGCAGGGCGCTGTCCCAGTCGAAGGGCTTGACCTGGTCGTCGGTGAGACCGCCGTCCCGCAGGACGACCAAACGGTCGGCGAGCGCGTCGATCTCGCCGAGGCGGTGGGAGACGTAGAGGACCGCGATGCCGTCGTCGCGCATCTTCTCGACGAGGGCGAACAGCCGCTCCGCCTCGGCGGCGGAGAGTGCCGAGGTCGGTTCGTCGAGGATGAGCAGGCGGGGGCGGGTGGCGAGGGCGCGGGCCAGGATGAGCAACTGGCGGTCGGAGATGCCGAGTTCGGTGACGTCGCGGCGCAACACGGCGTCGCTCCAGTCGAGTTCGAGCGCGGCCTGGATCTCGCGGGCGCGGGCCAGGACGCGGCGGCCGTTCAGGAACGGGTTGCCGCGGCGCTGGGCCAGCTCCTCGAAGACCAGGTTCTCGGCGACGGTGAGACCGGGCACGATGCCCTCGCCGATCCGCTGGTGGACCGTCTGGATGCCCAACTGCCGGGCGGTGAGCGGCGACTGGAGAGCTGCGGGCTCCCCTGCGACCCGCACCTCCCCGCCGTGGTCCGTGTGCACGCCCGACAGGATCTTGATCAGCGTGGACTTGCCCGCGCCGTTGGCGCCGAGCAGCGCGACCACGCTGCCCGGTGCGATGTCGAGCGAGACGGACTCCAGCACCGTCTTGGCGGCGAAGGCCATGCTGACGTCGCGGAGGCTGACCGCGACGTCAACTGCCGTGTCAGTGGGCGACATTGGGGATCCAGTCCGCGGTGCTCACCTTGGAGAGGTTCAGCGCGGGCAGGGCCGTGCGCAGCTGGTCCATGTTCTCGATCTTGTTCTTGCGCAGGAAGTCCTGGGTGATGGCGACGGCCGGGAAGTCGACCGAGGTCTTGTTCAACTGGCCTGCCAGCTCAAGGGCTGCCGTACGGACGACGGCCGCACCGACGGCCGACGGGTCGGTGCCTGCGGTAGCGACCCACGGGCTGTTCGCGGCGGTCATGTTCTGGATGTCGGCGTTGGAGACGTCCGCGCCGAAGACCTTCACCTTGCTCTGGAGCTTCTTGTTCTGCACGGCGAGGACGGTGCCCTTGGCCAACTCGTCGTAGGGGGCGAACACGCCTGCCACGTCGGAGTGTTGGGTCAGGGCGGCGGAGACCAGGGGCACGTTGTCGGTGGCCGTGGAGTCGGTGACCTTGCCGACCTTGAACTGCTGCTTCCAGCCGTTGGTGTCGACCGCGGTCTTCCAGACGGAGTTGCGCTTGTCGAGGGCCGCGTAGCCGGCCACGTTGACGTAGCCGACCTTGGCGTTCTTGCCGACCGTCTTGGCCATCACGTCGAGGACGGCCTTGGCCATGCTGGCGTCGTCCTGCTCGGTGCTGACGACGGCCTTGTTGGTCTGGTCGACGTCGTAGACGACGACCTTGATGCCCTTCTTCACGGCCTGGTCGATCTCGGGCTGGATCGTCGAGGGGAAGCCGTGGTCGACGATGATCGCCTGCGCGCCGGAGTTGATGGCCGAGGACAGGTCGGTGGCCTGCTTGGCGTTGTCGGCCTGGGCGTCGTACACGGTCAGGTCGATGCCGAGGGCCTTGGCCTGCGCCTTCGCGCCGTTGCCCCACTGCTCGAAGTAGTCGCCGGCGCCGCTCTGCCGCACGAGTGCCACCTTGACTGTGCCCTTGCTGAAGGGGGCCGGCTTCTTGCCCGTGGCGGCCGAGGCCGAGGCGGCGGTGTCGGCGGTGTTCTTCGACGCGTCCGTGGACTGGGAGCAGCCCGCCAGGAGGAGGGCTGAGACGGAGGCCAGCGAGAGCGCGGCGAGGGGGACGCGGGTGCGGGACATGTGGAGCTCCAGGTGCAGGGTGGCGCAAAGATGATGGTGGAAAGCGCATGACCCGGAGCAAGGGGAAAGAACCGGCCACCGCGGGCAGAGGGTGGCGACCCACGGCGTCAAGGGCGCGTGGGGGCTCCGGGCGAGGTCAGCGACAGCGGGCTGTGGTCGACCGGAACAAGTCCACGTACAGCCGCCGCACGAGCAGCAGCGTCTTCATGACCAGATCATGAGAACGATTTCAGCCACCAGTCAAAGGAATGGGACAAGTTTCTCATTATCTGAGACAACGACTACATCACACCAGGTCGGCGGGGTGTCGGCGCATATTCGCGAGTTAGCATCACAGAACCGGCACCCGCCCCGGCACAGTGAGGCCCTGATGACGACACGACGCGCGACGGCACTGAGCATGCTCTGCATGCGGTGCTGTCCCGGCGCGCTCTGTCGCGGCTGACCAGCCCTTCGCCCCAGCTGCTCTTCTCCGCCCGTCCGGCTGTCGTCTCGCTATCCGGACATCCCTCCCACTTTCCCGGAGTTGCTCCCATGACCCTGCTCACCACCTGGTCCGAGTCCGGCCCCGAGACCCTCGTGCGCCGCACCGCCGACCCCGTCGAGATCGCCGCCGCGCTCGCCCCCATCGGCGTCCGCTACGAGCAGTGGCCGATCCGCGAGGACGTCCCGGCCGACGCCGACAGCGACACCGTCTTCGCCACCTACGGCCCGGAGATCGACAAGCTGAACGCCGAAGAGGGCTTCACCACCGTCGACGTCCTCGGCCTGCACCCCAGCGACGACCCGGAGTACCCGGCCAAGGCGGCGGGCGCCCGCGCGAAGTTCCTCCAGGAGCACACGCACGACGACGATGACGAGGTCCGCTTCTTCGTCTCCGGCTCCGGCATCTTCTACCTGCACGTCAACGGCGAAGTACACGCCGTCTACTGCGAGAAGGGCGACCTGCTGGGCGTCCCGCGCGGCACCACGCACTGGTTCGACATGGGCACCGAGCCCGCCTTCACCGCGATCCGCTTCTTCCACGAGGAGGACGGCTGGGTCGGCAACTTCACCGGCTCGACCATCGCCTCGCGCTTCCCCGACTACGACACGATCGACGCGGGCTACCAGCAGGACAAGGCCGCCGCGTGACCTTGCGGTTCGCCGTGGACGCCGTGGTGCTCGACATCGAGGGCACCACGAGCGCCACGGGTTTCGTCGTCGACGTGCTGTACCCGTACTCGCGCTCGCGTTTCGCGACACTGCTGTCCGAGCGCGCCGACGAACCGGCGGTGGCCCGCGCGATCGCACAGGTCCGCGAGCTGACCGGCGCCCCGGACGCCGACGCCGCACAGATCGAGAAGACCCTCAACACCTGGCTCGACGAGGACCGCAAGGCCACACCCCTCAAGACCCTCCAGGGCATCATCTGGTCGGAGGGTTTCGCCCGCGGCGACCTCGTCTCGCACTTCTACGACGACGTCGTACCGGCCCTGCGCGCCTGGCACACGGCGGGCCTGCGGCTGTATGTCTACTCGTCCGGCTCGGTGGCCGCACAGCGGGCGTGGTTCACCTCCAGCCCGGAGGGCGACCTCCTGCCGCTCGTCTCCGGGCTCTACGACACGGAGAACGCGGGACCGAAGCAGGAGCCGGAGTCGTACCGCCGTATCGCCGCGGCGACCGGCGTCGAGCCGTCCCGGCTGCTGTTCCTCTCCGACCGGCCGGGCGAGTTGGACGCGGCCGTGGCCGCGGGCTGGCATGCCGTGGGCGTACGGCGGCCGGGAGAACCGTATTTCGAGCAGGGCGTCGGCGACCACGCGCAGGCGGGGGCGTTCGACGAGATCGGCATCACCAGTTCAAGGAGCACCACGTGACCATCGACATCAGCGACCTCGACCTGAGGGAGGCGGGGGCCCGACTCGCCGCCGAGTCCGCCCGTTTCGCCTCTTCCGGCTGGATGCGGGGCACGTCCGGGAACCTGTCCATGGTGCTCTCCCGTGACCCGCTGCTGCTGGCCGTCACGGCGAGCGGACACGACAAGGGTGAACTGACGCCCGCGGACGCGGTGTTGATCGACGCGAACGGCACAGCCGTCGGCGCCGGCAAGCCGTCCGCCGAAGCCGAACTGCACGCGCGCGTCGCCGCGCTGACGGGTGCCGGTGCGGTGGTGCACGTGCACACCGTGGCGTCCGTCGCGATGGGTCGGCGCGAGCCGCGCGGGATCGTCTTCAAGGACATCGAGATGCTCAAGGGCATCGGCCAGCCCGCGCACGACGTCGAGGTGACCCTGCCGGTCATCGCCAACAGCCAGGACATGACGGTCCTCGGGGACCGGCTGGAGGCGGCGCGTGATCCTCGGATGCCGGCGGTGGTCGTGGCCGGACACGGACTGTACGTGTGGGGCGCGAATCCGCGTCAGGCGCGGCATCACACCGAAGTGGTGGAGTGGTTGCTGGAGTTGGAACTCACGGGACGCTGATCCGCGTGAAAAGGGACCCCTGGTTTCCGGGGTCCCCTTTCCGCTACTTCAGCCGGTCACCGGGGAGTTCGCCCGCCGACACCTCCAACACGCCCCGCTCCGTGACCAGTCCGGTCACCAGGCGGCCCGGGGTCACGTCGAAGGCGGGGTTGTGGCCGCGCGACTCTGCCGGAGCCGTCCGCACTCCCGACCACTCCAACACCTCGGCCTCGCCCCGGAGTTCGATGTGGATCTCGTCGCCTGTCTTGGTGGAGAGGTCCACCGTCGCCGTCGGGGCCGCCACCAGGAACGGGATACCGGCGTCGGCGCAGGCGAGGGCGACGCCCACCGTGCCTACCTTGTTCGCGGTGTCTCCGTTGGCCGCGATGCGGTCCGCGCCGACGATGGCCGCGTCGACCTCGCCGCGCAGGATCGTGCCGGCGGCGGCACCGTCGGCCTGGACGTAGTGCGGGATGCCTTCCTGGACCAACTCCCAGGCGGTGAGGCGCGATCCCTGGAGCAGGGGGCGTGTCTCGTCGGCGTAGACGATCTCCACCAGCCCGCGCGCGTGCAGTTCGCGGATGACGCCGAGTGCGGTGCCCCAGCCGGCGGTGGCCAGCGCGCCGGTGTTGCAGTGCGTCAGGATGCGCAACGGCCTTTCCACACCGGCCTGTTGAAGCTTTTCGAGGAGCCAGTCCGCGCCGAACGCACCCATCGCACGGTTGGCCGCGACGTCCTCGCGCTGGACGGCGGCGGCCTCTTCGAGGACCGCGTCGAGGCCCTCGTCGAAACGGGTCATGACCCGGTCCACGCACACCATGAGGTTGACCGCGGTGGGCCGGGCCTCGCGGACGCGGGCGACGGCCGCGCGTACCTGGGCCTCGGTCCAGCCCTCCCGCTCGCCCTCGATGATCGCGAGCGCGACGCCGTACGCGCCCGCCGCTCCGATCGCGGGCGCGCCACGCACCACGAGGCGCTGGATCGCGTCGACCAGAGCGTCCACATCGTGGACATCCATCGTCTCGTTGCGGTGCGGAAGCAGGGTCTGGTCGATGAGCGCGAGGCTGCTCCCGGTCCAGTGGACCGCACGCAATTCCTGAGACATAACGGGACACTCCTGCCGTTCCAATGGTGTCGGACACCGTACATGACCTTGGAGAACCACAGTTCGAGACAGTCGAGCAGGTGTCTCAAAACGAATGTTAAAGTCCACCACCCGCAGCCCGAAGGCCGAGACGAAGGAGGACGTGTGCTGCTCACCATGCGCCGTTTCCTCGATCACGGCCGCTGCGCGAGCGACTGCTGTCGACGCTGACCTGTCCCTCTCGCGTCCACCCCTCGCCCATCCCGTCTCACCATCTGGTCGCACGCGCTCCCGCCGGAGCGCCCCTTGCCGTACCCCGGAAGGTCCCCATGCTCCGCAGATCACGTCGTACCCTGCAGTTCGTCGCCGCCACCACGCTCATGGTCACCGCCGCCACCGCCTGCAACGCCGCCGCGAAGACCGACGCCTCGGACAGCGCGAGCGGCAGCAGCGGTAAGTCGTTCACGCTGGTCACGCCGGACGCGGTCGGGCAGAACGAGTTCCTGAAGCTCGCTGTCACCGGTGTGAAGGCCGCGGCGAAGACGCACAACGGGACCGAGAAGGTCTACGAGTCCACGGACACCGCGTCCCAGCAGCAGAACGTGCAGGCCGCCGTGGACGCGGGCCCGAGCGTGATCGTGCTGGTCGGCTTCGAGTTCGCGGACCTCGTGGCGCAGCAGGCCAAGGCGCACCCGAAGCAGCAGTTCCTGATGATCGACGCGTGCACGACGAAGACGTATCCGAACGTCACCTGCGCGGTCTTCCGTGAGCACGAGGGTGTCTATCTCGCGGGCGCCGAGGCCGGGTTGCTGAGCAAGAGTGGCAAGGTCGGCGCGGTGGACGTGCTCGACACGCCCCAATTCCGGCGCTACAGCGACCCGTTCGCGGCCGGTGCCAAGAAGGTCGCCGCCAAGACGTCCGCGTCGACGCGCTTCGTCGGCGGCCAGTCCCCGTTCGACGACTCGGCGCGCGCCAAGGAGCAGGCCAACTCCCTTCTCTCCAAGGGCACCGACCAGATCATGGCGGCTGCCGCGGCCGGCAACTACGGCGTCTTCGAGGCCGCGAAGGCCAAGGGCGTGTTCGCGTACGGCGTCGACGTCAACCAGTGCGTCTCCTCCCCCGGCACGGTCGTCGACAACGTGATCAAGAAGACGGACGTCGCCGTGGAGAAGGGCGTCGAGCAGGTCCTCGCGGGCAAGACGGGCACCTCGGTGTCGTACGGCCTGAAGGAGGGCGGCATCAGCCTCACCGGCCTCGAAGCCGGCGTCGACTCGTCGAAGTGCGTGATCGCCCAGCACAAGGACGTCCTCGTGAAGGTGAAGGCGCTGCGCGACCAGATCGTCTCCGGAAAGCTCAAGGTCGATGACCCCGCAGCCAGTTGATGTCGAAGTCGCGGTCGAGCTCCGGGGAATCACCAAGCGGTTCCCCGGCACCCTCGCCAACGACGCCGTCGACCTGACCGTCCACCGCGGCGAGATCCACGCCCTCATGGGCGAGAACGGCGCCGGCAAGTCCACCCTCATGTCGATCCTCTACGGCATGGAGCGCGCCGACGCCGGGTCCATCCGGATCGACGGGCGCGAGGTCACCTTCGGCGACCCGAGCGCGGCGATGGCCGCCGGACTCGGCATGGTCCACCAGAGCTTCAAGCTGTTCGACTCGCTCACGGTCGCGGAGAACGTCGTCTACGCCGCCGAGCCACGCCGCTTCGGCCTGGTGGACCGGGCCGCGGCCCGCCGCCGGGTGCGCGAGCTGGCCGCGGAGCACGGGCTCGCCGTCGATCCGGACGCCCGGGTCGGCGAACTGCCGGTCGGGCTGCGGCAGCGCGTGGAGATCCTCAAGCTGCTGCATCGCGGCGCCCGCACGCTGATCCTCGACGAGCCGACCGCCGTGCTCACACCCTCCGAGGCGGACGCCCTGTTCGCGGTCCTCAAGTCGCTGGCCGCGCAGGGTCGTACGGTGATCCTTGTCACCCACAAGCTGCGCGAGGTCCTCGAAGGCAGCGACAACGTGACCGTCCTGCGGGACGGCCGGGTGGTCGCCCGCCTGGTCACCGCGGACACCTCGGCGGATGAGATCGCCGCCGCGATGACCGGCCGTGCGGTCGACCTGGACCGCGTGCACACGCCCGGCACCCCCGCTGACGTAGTGCTGGACGTGACCGACCTCACCACCGACGCCGTCCACGGAGTGGGACTCACCGTCCACGCCGGGGAGATCGTCGGGATCGCAGGTGTGGCGGGCAACGGCCAGAGCGAGCTGATCGAGGCCCTGGCCGGGCTACGACGGGTCGCCTCCGGTCGGGTCACGCTCAAGGGCCAGGACATCACCCACGTCTCGGCCACCGAGCGCCGCGCGCGAGGTCTCGCCTACGTCCCCGAGGACCGGCACGCGGTCGGTACGGCACCGGCGGCCTCCGTCGCGGACAACCTCGCGATGGGCCACCACCGAACGTCCCTCTCCACAAAGGGACTTCTGCCACCCGCGTCCGTACGCGCCCACGCCGGGCGGCTCATCGAGCGCTTCGGCATCAAGGCAGCCACCCCCGAGGTACCCGCCTCGGCGCTGTCCGGCGGCAATCTGCAGAAGCTGCTGATCGGCCGCGAACTCGCCCACGAGGCACCGCTGTTGCTCGTCGAACAGCCCACGCGCGGGGTCGACATCGGCGCCATCCAGAACATCCACGACCAGATCGTCGCCTACCGCGATGCCGGTCACGCCGTCCTCCTCGTCTCTGCCGAACTGAGCGAGATCCGGGGCCTCGCGGACCGGGTCCTGGTCATGTACGAGGGCCGGGTCACGGCGACGTACACGAAGGACGAGGCGGACGAACGGCCACTGGGACTCGCCATGGCGGGCGGGGCCGTAACGCCGACGGAGGCCGTCGACTGACATGGCGCACACTCAGATACCGCGCATATCAGGGGTGTTGCGCTCCCCCATCACGTTCTCCGTCCTCGCGGGCCTGGTCATCGGCGCCCTGTTCCTCGTCGGCACGGGCGCGGACCCGTTCACGGCGTACGGCGCCGTCCTCACCGGCTCGCTCGGCGCGGACGGCATCGGCTCCACGCTGAGCACCGGCACCAGCGTGCTCGGCATGGCACTCGCGCTGGCGATCCCGCTGCGGGCCGGGCTGATCAACCTCGGCGGCGACGGACAGATGGTGCTCGGCGGCATCACAGCGGCCGTGACCGGCCTGTACTCCCCGCTGTCGGCACCGCTCACCGTCGTACTGGCGCTACTCGCGGGCATGGCGGCGGGCGCCGCGTACGCCGCGCTGGCCGCCCTGTGCGAGAACCGCCTCGGCGTTCCGCTCCTGGTCAGCAGCCTCCTGCTGAGCTACCCGGCGGTCTCCCTCGCCTCCTACCTGGCGCGCTACCCGCTGAAGGAACCCGGCTCAAGCCTCCCCCAGACCCGGGCCATGCCGGACGGCGTGGCGCTGCCCGCGTTCGGCGACTCGACGGTCACCATCGGGCTCCTCCTCGTCGTCCTCGCGGCAGCCGCGTACTGGTTCACCGACAAGCGCACGGCGTTCGGCTACGAGATCCGTATGACCGGCCTCAACTCCCGCTTCGCCGCCTACGCGGGCGTCGAACGCCGGGGCCTGACCCTCAAGTTGATGTCCGTCTCGGGCGCGCTGGCCGGACTCGTGGGCGCCATCGGGGTGTTGAGCTTCCCGTACCGCTTCGTGGACGGCTCGCTCACCGCACCCGGCTACACCTGGACGGGACTTACGGCGGCCCTGCTCGCAGCCGCAGCCCCGCTCGGCACACTCATCGCTTCCTTCTTCTTCGCCGTCCTCGCGGTCGGCGGCCTGGCGATGGAGCGGACGACCGAGGTGCCGCGCGAGCTGACACAGGTGTTGCAGGCCATCGTGATCGTGTTCCTGGCGGCCCGACTCCGCTTCCCGACCAAGTGGTTCAGATTCAGCAGGCGTACTCAGGAAAACGGGGCCGTGTGATGTTCTTCGACTCCGATCTGCTGATGTCGGCGCTGCGCGCGCTGACCCCGATCCTGCTGGCCGCGCTCGGCGGTGCCCTGTGCGAGCGTGCGGGAGTCTTCAACGTCGGCCTCGAAGGCATGATGTTGATGGGCTGCTTCACGTCGGTGGCCACGAGTTGGTTCACCGGAAGCGCCTGGCTCGGCGTGCTCGCCGCCGCCCTCGCGGCTGCGGCCTACTCCCTCATCCTGGCCGTCGGCGCGGTAACTCTGCGCGGGGACGCGGTCGTTCTCGGAATCGCCATGAATCTCCTGGCAGTTGGCCTGACCAGCTTCCTGCTGCGTACGGTCTTCGGTGTGCAGGACACCTTCGACGATCCGTCACTCGCCGGGCTGCCGTTGATCGGTGGCTTCACCCCGCTCGCGTATCTGGCCTTCGTGGCGGTCGCGGTGGCCACGGTGATGCTGTCCCGGCATGTGTGGGGGCTGCGGTTGCGCGGGGTCGGCGAGGCGCCGGACGCGGCGGCCACGCTCGGGGTGAGCCCGGTGAAGTACAAGTACGCGGCGGTGCTGATCTCCGGTGTCCTGTGCGGGCTCGCGGGGGCCCAACTCGCGCTCGGCAACGTCACGTTGTTCTCCGAGAACATGACGGCGGGCCGAGGCTGGATCGCGGTCGTCGCGGTGATGCTCGGCCGCGCGGCACCCGTCGGCGTGCTGCTCGCCGCGCTGCTCTTCGGTCTCGCCGAGGCCGCCGGCTTCCGCCTCCAGGGCGTCGGCCTGCCCCAACAGGCCACGGATGCCGCGCCGTACGTCGTGACCCTCGTCGCCCTCTTCCTCTCGACGGCCCGCCGCCGTCGCCGTACCGCCAACTCCCCTTCCGGAGCCGCCACATGACGCAGGACCTGTTGCCCATCACCCGCATACCGCGCACCGGACTTCCCGCGCACGCGGTCGTCGTCGGCGACCCGGCGCGCGCCGCCGCCGTCGCCGCGCTGCTCGACGGTGCCGAGGAGGTGTCGTACCACCGCGAATACCGTGTGTTCAGCGGGAGTTGGAAGGGCCTGCCGGTCACCGTCGCCTCGCACGGGGTGGGCGGACCGGGCGCGATCCTGCTGTTCCAGGAGCTGGCGGACGCGGGGGTCCGCACCTTCCTGCGCTTCGGCACGGCGGGTGCGATGAAGCCCGGCATCCGTGACGGCGACCTCGTCATCGCGGAGGCGGCCGTACGAGACGACGGCGTCACCCAGCAACTGCTGCCGCCCGAGTACCCGGCGGTCGCCGCCCCCGAGGCGGTCCTCGCCCTCCAGCGCGCGGCCCGCGCGGCCGACGCCCCGCACCACCGCGGCATCGTCTGGACCCGGGCGGCCTTCCAGCCCGGCCTCCTCCCCCTCTTCTCCTACGACGGCGCCGGGCTCGCGGCGATCGAGATGGAGCTGTCGGCACTGCTGGTGACGGCCTCGCTGCGAGGTCTTGTCGCGGGCGGGGTGCTGGTCATCGATGGCGCCAACGCCGATGAACTCGTCGACGCGGAGACCACCGGCGGGTACGACCCGCACCGGGAGGTCGTCGCGGCCGGTGTCGAGCGCGGCGCCGTGGTCTCGCTGGAGGCACTGCGGCTGCTGGCGGAAGGGAACGAGGCGTGAGCATCGACCTGTTGGTGCACGGCGGTGACGTCCTCACCGTCGACGAGGCCGGAACTGTCGTACGGGACGGGGCAGTTGCCGTCCACGAGGGTGAGATCGTCGCCGTAGGGCCGAGCGAGGAGCTGACAACTCGGTTCACGGCAACGGAGTCCATTGACGCGTCGGGCTGTCTCGTCCTGCCCGGACTCATCAACACGCACACCCACCTCGCGATGACGCTGCTGCGCGGCCGTGCCGACGACGTCACTCTCCAGGGCTTCCTGGAGCGGGTGTTGAAGTGGGAGGCCGAGCTGCTCGCGCCGAAGAACGTGGCGGCGGCGGTGCGGCTCGCGGTGGCCGAGAGCGTACGGGCCGGGGTGACCTCGGCGCTCGACATGTACTGGTTCCACGAGGCGGCCGAGCAGGCGGCCCGTGAGGCGGGCTGGCGGCTGCACACCGGCCCCACCTTCATGGACGTACCGGAACCGCCGGACGGCATCGCGTACGAGGACCGATTGGACTGGGCGCGACGGGACTTGGCGGCCCGGGGTGGAGCACGCCCCGGTATGCGCCCGATCCTGTTCGCGCACTCGACGTACACCCTCGCTCCCGACCAGCTCGTCGAAATCGCCGCCCTGGCACGGGAGTTCGGCGCCCTGCTGCACATCCACGCGGCGGAGAACCCGACCGAGGTCGCCACCGTCGAGGTCAAGTACGGCAAGCGTCCTGTGGAGTTGCTCGACTCGCTGGGGCTGCTCGGCCCCGATCTGCTGCTCGCGCACGCCGTGGACCTGACCGGCCCGGAGATCGCGGCGCTGGCCCGCACGGGCACGTCGGTCGCGCACTGTCCGGTGTCGAACCTGAAGCTGGGCTGCGGGATCGCACCGGTGCCCCGGCTGCTCAGCGCGGGTGTCACCGTCGGCCTGGGCACGGACGGGGCCGTCAGCAGCAACACGCTCGACGTGCTGGGCGCCGTACGGCAGGCCGCGCTCGTCCACAAGGCCGGCGGCGACCCGACCGCGGTCGGCGCCGAGCAGGCCGTACGGATGGCGACGATCGAGGGAGCGCGGGCGCTGG
Organism: Streptomyces sp. NPDC050508; assembly: GCF_040655155.1. Taxonomy (NCBI): domain Bacteria; kingdom Bacillati; phylum Actinomycetota; class Actinomycetes; order Kitasatosporales; family Streptomycetaceae; genus Streptomyces; species Streptomyces sp. NPDC050508. The sequence goes on along the minus strand of NZ_JBFAJJ010000005.1, from coordinate 205,145 downwards.
GCCTGGGTGATCACCTCGGCTCCCTTGAGGCCGGGAAACGGGCCGACCTGATCGTGCTCGACCTGGGCGCACCGCATCTGCGGCCCCTGCACGACCCGTGGTCGACGCTCGCGTACGCCGCGCACTCGGCGGACGTACGGGACACGGTCGTGGACGGCCGGGTGCTGATGCGGGACCGGACGCTCGGCACGCTGGACGAGAAAGCCGTGATCGCGGATCTCGAAGCACTTGCCTGAGCTGTGGATTTCCCTCCCGTTCAGCCCACTGAACCCGCATAATGTGCCTGATACATCGGATGTCTGAGCAACAAGGAGGCCGGCCATGGCAGTCACCGATGAGGCGATCGAGAAAATCAAGGGAATGATCGTCTCCGGCGCGCTGCGTCCCGGGGACCGGCTGCCCAAGGAGAGCGAACTCGCGGCCGAGCTTGGGCTGTCCCGCAACTCCCTTCGGGAGGCCGTGCGCGCCCTGTCGTTGATCCGCATCCTGGATGTGCGGCAGGGCGACGGCACGTACGTGACGAGTCTCGATCCTCAACTCCTGCTGGAGGCGCTGAGTTTCGTGGTGGACTTCCACCGCGACGACACGGTGCTGGAGTTCCTGGCCGTGCGGCGGATTCTGGAGCCCGCGGCCACGGCGATGGCGGCCCTGCGGATCAGCGAGCAGCAACTGGACGCGCTCAGCGCACAGTTGGACGCGCTGGGCAGGGCTCCCTCGGTGGAGGAGCTGGTCGCCTGCGACCTGGAGTTCCACCGGGGCATCGTGCAGAGTTCCGGCAACTCGGTGCTGTGCTCGCTTCTCGACGGTCTGTCAGGGCCCACCACGCGGGCCCGGATCTGGCGCGGTCTGACCCAGGAGGACGCGGTCAGCCGGACCCTGCACGAGCACCGGGCGATCCTGGGCGCGCTGCGCGACCGGGACGCGGAGGCGGCGCGGTCGTGGGCGACGGTGCACATCGCGAGTGTGGAGCAGTGGCTGCGTTCGACCCTGTGATCGAGTGGGCGGGCCCGCTGATCCATCGGAGGAGTGACCGGCCGGGACGGGTGCGCACAGGATGGCGATCTTGTGTGTTCGAGTGTCTCGGACGGGGCAGGCATGGGGTCACTCCCCCGTGCAAGGGGGCTGCGGGCGCCCCCGTCGGACGCCGTAAGGTTGGGGCGTACGCGAGGGCAGATCGGAAGGAGGCGCTGGGTGATCGAGCTGGAGGGGGTTCCCGAGCTGATCGACCCAGTGATGGTGGCCGCGTTCGAGGGCTGGAACGACGCCGGCGACGCCGCCTCCACCGCGGTCGCGCATCTGGACAGGGAGTGGAAGGGCGAGGTGTTCGCGGCGCTCGACGCCGAGGACTACTACGACTTCCAGGTGAACCGGCCCACGGTGTGGATGGACGCCGGGGTGCGGAAGATCACCTGGCCCACGACCCGCCTCTCGGTGGTCCGGGTCGGCGGCGACAAGCCGCGTGATCTCGTACTCGTCCGAGGTATCGAACCGTCGATGCGCTGGCGCTCGTTCTGCAACGAGCTGCTGGGCTTCGCGCACGAGCTGGGTGTGGAGCTGGTGGTGATCCTGGGCGCGCTGCTCGGCGACACCCCGCACACGCGCCCGGTGCCGATCAGCGGGACCACGTCCGACTCGGACCTGGCGCAGCGGATGGACCTGGAGGAGACCAAGTACGAGGGTCCCACCGGGATCGTCGGCATCCTCCAGGAGGCGTGCACGCACGCGGGTGTACCGGCCGTGTCGCTGTGGGCGGCGGTGCCGCACTACGTGTCGCAGCCGCCCAACCCGAAGGCCACCCTGGCGCTGCTGAACCGCCTGGAGGACCTGATCGACGTGCGCATCCCGCTGGGCGAGCTGCCCGAGGACGCGCGCGCCTGGCAGGTCGGCGTGGACCAGCTGGCCGCCGAGGACAGCGAGGTCGCCGAGTACGTGCAGACGCTGGAGGAGGCCCGCGACACCGCGGAGCTGCCGGAGGCGTCGGGCGAGGCCATCGCCCGCGAGTTCGAGCGCTATCTGCGACGCAGGGACGGTGGCGGCAGCCCGCCGCCCGGTGGGCACGCCACGGCGGACGGCAGCGACAGCGCGTCGTATCTGCGCGACAACCCGGGCGGCGGCCGTACGAAGCCGCAGAGACCCCCGAAACCCGAGACCGATGCGGAGCCCGATCTCGGCCCCGAGGCCGGACCCGACTCCGACGACGAGGACTCCTCCGAGGAGTGAGTGAGGCGCGGAAGAAGGCGGTGCGCATGATGCGTACCGCCTTCTTTGTGTTTGGCTTCTTCATCTTTGGCCTGATTGGGGCGTGACATCTGTTTCCGGCCGGATTGCACACGTTGCCCAATTCAACTTGTTTCAAACCGAGTTGTCGGTGATGGGGGTTTACGGCTCCCCCTATGAGTGCTTGGTTGGGGCCGAGGCACCCAGGCACCGAAGGGAGCGAGATCCGATGACGGACCAGGCACAGCCGGCGCAGGGCCCGGGAACGTCCGGGCCGGGGCCCGACGGAGCGGGATTCACCTATCGAGGGGCCGAGCAGGAACTGATCGTCGTCGCACGCCCCGAGGCCAGGCTGCGCGCCCGGGCCGAGGGCGTCCGCTCGGCGTCGGGCGCCGACGTCACGGCGCTCAACATGTTCCTCGGTGACGAACAGCTCGCGCTGCAACCGCTGTTCGGCAGTGAGGAACGGCTCCAGCAGTCCACCCTCGCGAGCACGGAGAACGTGCCCGACCTGGCGCTCTTCTACCGGGTGAGCGGCGGCGGAAGCCGGGCCCAGGAGCTGCGCTCACGCATCGCGGCGCTGCCGGGCATCGACACGGCGTACGTGAAACCGGGCGCCGTACCCGCGACGCTGGCGGACGACGACCGCCGGGTGAAGGAAGGGGCGCCGGTCACGCCCGACTTCAGCAGCCGCCAGGGCTATCTGCGGCCCGCGCCCGAGGGCATCGACGCCCACTGGGCCTGGCAGCGGCCCGGCGGTTCGGGTCAGGGGGTGACCGTGATCGACGTGGAGGGCGCCTGGCAGTTGGGGCACGAGGACCTGGCCGGCAAGCTCGCCGGTGTGGTCGTGGGCACCCCGCTGACCGATGTCGCCTGGCGCAACCACGGCACCGCCGTAATCGGTGTGATCGGCGGCGACCGGGGCGAGCACGGCGTCACCGGCATCGTGCCGGAGGCCGTGACGGCGGCGGCGTCCTTCCAGGGCATCGGCACGGCGGCGGCGATCCACGCGGCAGCCGACCGACTGGGACCCGGCGACGTCCTGCTGGTCGAACTGCACCGCCCCGGACCGCAGTTCGACTTCGAGCAGCGCGACGACCAGCAGGGCTACGTCGCCGTCGAGTGGTGGCCGGACGACTTCGCGGCCGTCCGGTACGCGACCGCCCGGGGCGTCCTGGTGGTCGAGGCGGCGGGCAACGGCGCCGAGTCGCTGGACGACGCGGTCTACGAGCGGCGCCCGGACGAGTTCCCGGAGTGGTGGCGCAACCCGTTCAACGCCTCCAACCAGTCGTCCGGCGCCGTCCTCGTCGGCGCGGGCGCCCCGCCGCCCGGCACCCACGGCCGCGACCACGGCCCGGACCGGTCCCGGCTCGCGTTCTCCAACTACGGCGCCCGCGTGGACGCCCAGGGCTGGGGACGCGAGGTCACCACCACCGGCGGCTTCTGGGACCGGCCCGGTGATCTGCAGGCCGGGCCCGAGGAGATCGCCTGGTACACGGACACGTTCTCCGGCACCTCCTCCGCCTCGCCGGTGGTGGTCGGCGCGCTGGCCGCGCTCCAGGGCATGCTGAGGGCGGCCGAACAACAGCCCATGTCCCCGGAACGGGCCCGCGAGGTACTGCGCGCCACGGGTTCCGCACAACAGGACGCGCCGGACCGGCCCGCCTCGCAGCGGATCGGCAACCGGCCCGACATCAGGGCGGCGGTCAACCAACTGCTCCCGCACGCGGTCGGCTCCGGCCAGGCCGAGCGGTACTGGGACGAGTTGCTGCCGTATCCGCGTGAACTCCCGCCCAGGCTACGGCTGTTCGTGGCCGGTTCCTGGCGCAACCTCAACCACCCGTCCCCCGAGATCCGCCAGGCGGTCCACTCCGCCTTCGCGGGGGGACGGCCCGACGTCCGAGTGTGGTTCTCGGACGACGAGATCGTCGGCCTGGTCGTCACGGGCTGACGTCCCAAAAACCAACTCCGACCCAACCCTCGCTCAACGATCGACGGAAGGTGGCACCCGCATGAGCACCACCCCGCAGATGAGCCAACTGGGACAACCGCAAGGACAACAGCAGGGCCAGCAGTTCCCGAGCACGTCACCGCAGCAACAGCAGTCGTACCAACAGCCGTACCAGCAGCAGCCGTTCGGCCAGCAGCAGCAACAGCCGTTCCAGCAGCAGGGGTTCGGCCAGCAGACCGCCGGATGGCCCGGCGTCGGCCTGATGCCTCAGCTCCAACAGCTCGGCCAGCAACAGCCGTTCCAGCAGCTGCTCCAGCAACTCGGCCAGCCGCAGCAACAGCAGCAGGGCGACCAGCAGGTGCAGCAGCAGCTCCAGCAGGTGACGGAAGCGGCGATCCAGCAGGTCTCGGCGCAGCCCCTCCACGCCGGCGTGGCCAACGGCTACATCGACATCGTGCAGCCGCTGCCGGGCCAGCCGCAGCAGATCTTCCTGCGCTTCCAGGACGGGTTCCGGGTGCTCAACAACCCGGCCCCGCAGGCGCATCAGGAGATCGAGCAGGCCTTCGCGTTCGGCCACCAGGTGATCGGTGTCTGGGACAGCCAGACACCGGCGATCCTGCGCAGCGTCCGCGTGCAGAAGCTCTGACGCACAACGGCGCATGAGACAGGGGCGGTTCCTCCCGCGGGGAGGAACCGCCCCCTTCCGATGACTACAGGGCGGACTAGCGGACTACAGGACCGACTACAGGGCCACGCCCAACAGGGCGTCCACGGCACGGGACACGACGCCGGGGGCGCCCTCGTCGCTGCCGCCCCGGTCCCGCTGGAGAGCCGCCCAGCGGTCGACCGCGGCGAGCGCGGCCGGGGCGTCCAGGTCGTTCGCGAGGGCTTCGCGCATCTCCTCGACGAGCTTCAGGGCGGACGGGCCGTCGGGGCGGGAGACGGCGGCGCGCCAGCGCCCGAGCCGGGCGACGGCGTCCGCCAGCACCCCGTCGGTCCACTCCCAGTCGGCGCGGTAGTGGTGGGCGAGCAGGGCGAGCCGGATGGCGGCCGGGTCGACGCCCTCGCGGCGCAGCGCGGAGACGAAGACCAGGTTGCCCTTGGACTTGGACATCTTCTCGCCGTCCAGAGCGACCATGCCGGCGTGGACGTACGCCTTGGCCATGGGGAACTCGCCGGTCAGGACCTGGGCGTGCGAGGCGCCCATCTCGTGGTGCGGGAAGGCGAGGTCGGAGCCGCCGCCCTGCACGTCGAAGCCCATGCCGAGGTGGTCCAGGGCGATGGCCACGCACTCGATGTGCCAGCCGGGCCGGCCGCGGCCGAGCGAGCCGCCGTCCCAGCTCGGTTCGCCGTCGCGGGCGGCGAGCCACAGCATCGGGTCGAGCGGGTTCTTCTTGCCCGGGCGGTCCGGGTCGCCGCCGCGCTCGGCGGACAGCAGCCGCATCGCGGCGGCGTCGAGGCCCGAGACCTTGCCGAAGTGGGGGTCGGACCCGACGGAGAAGTAGATGTCGCCTTCGAGTTCGTAGGCGGCACCGGCGTCCCTGAGGCGCTCGACGAGCGGCACGATGCCGGGTATCGCCTCGACAGCGCCGATGTAGTGCTTCGGGGGCAGCATGCGCAGGGCGGTCATGTCCTCGCGGAAGAGCGCGGTCTCCTTCTCGGCGAGGGCCACCCAGTCGATGCCGTCGCGCTCGGCGCGCTCCAGGAGCGGGTCGTCGACGTCGGTCACGTTCTGGACGTAGTGAACCTGCCGCTTGGTGTCGAGCCACACGCGCTGCACGAGGTCGAACGCGTTGTAGGTCGCCGCGTGCCCCATGTGGGTGGCGTCGTACGGCGTGATGCCGCATACGTAGATACGGGCGACGGGACCGGTGTCAGGGGTGACCAGACCGCCGGTCGCGGTGTCGTGGATCCGGAGGTCGCGGCCCTTGCCGGGCAGGGCGGGGACCTCAGAAGCGGGCCAGGCATACATGTCATGAGCGTAACCGGACGGATAATCCGTTTACGAACCGGACCAGGCCGTATGGCCGGTGAGGCGCTCTTGCGCGCCGCCCCGTTCCCGTGCTGCTAGACCGGCGGCCACGGAATGGCCGGCCACTCCCCGCTCGGCTCGGGATGCTTACCGGCCACCAGCAACGCGTCGACACGCACGCGCGTGGCATCGAGTTCTACGACGGTGATCAGCTCGCCGAGTTTCTCCGCGAGCCCTCCACCGGCCTCCAGCGCCTCTCTGAGCGCCTGGAGGACCTCGATAGCCTCCGGAGTGAGCGGCTCGCCCGCCCAGCCCCACAGGAGGGTGCGCAGCTTGTTCTCGGCGTTGAAGGTGACACCGTGGTCGATGCCGTAAAGGCGCCCCTCGTCGGCGGGCAGCAGGTGGCCGCCCTTACGGTCGGCGTTGTTGATGACCGCGTCGAGGACGGCGAGCCGCCGCAGCCGCTCGTCGTCGGCGTGCACCAGGAGGGCGGTCTTGCCCTCACCGACCTCGGCGAACCCGATGGCCTTCCAGCCCGGCTCGGGCTCCTCCGCGTCCACCAGGGCGAGCAGTTCGGATTCGGCCGCCGCCTCGATCCACAGCTGGCACATGCCCTCGCCGTACGGCCCGTCGCGCAGCACGGTGGTCGGCACCAGGCCCCAGCCGGTCGCCTCGGAGACCTCGTACGCGGCGACCTCGCGCTGGGCGAGGTTGCCGTCCGGGAAGTCCCACAGGGGGCGCTCCCCGGCGACGGGTTTGTATACGCAGGACGCCTCACGGCCCTCGTACGTCACGGAGCAGAACAGCACCGCGTTCGAGGCCTCGCGGATGCGTCCGCGTACCTTCAGCTCGCCCTTGGCGAGCAGCTCGGCCGTGGTCACGCTCCGCGGCGGTATCCGTTCTGGCGCGGACATACGTGTCCTTCCGGGTCGAGCGGGAGGCTGCACAGCGGGCACGGCGGCCGGCCGGCGTTGACGACGTCGAGGGCCCGCTTGGCGAAGGCGCGGGCCTGGGCTCCGGTGAGCCGGACCCGCAGCATCGGGGGCCCGTTCTCCTCGTCCTGGAGGAGCCGCTCCTCGGCCTCGGCGAGGTCCTCGTCGGTGTCGGCGTCGAGCTCGACGAGGGCCTGCGCCTCGACGATCATGCGCTGCTCCTCACCGTCCCAGGCGAGCGCCATGGTGCCGACGCGGAACTCCTCCTCGACGGGGGACTCCAGCGGGCGGGTGTCGGAGATCTCGGTGGGGGTGACGGCGGGGACGGCCGCGCTGCCGCCACTGCGGCGTACGACCTCGTCCAGAAGCTCGTCCATGCGCTCGGCGAGCGCGGCTACCTGCGTCTTCTCCAGGGCCACGCTGGTCACCCGAGGACCGGAGGCGGCCTGGAGGAAGAACGTACGGCGCCCGGGCAGACCGACCGTACCGGCTACGAAGCGGTCCGGCGGATCGTAGAGGAACACCTGACGGGACACGTCCTGTCTCCATTGGAATCGACTGCTGACAAGTGCGGCGCTACTGCGACCGCTTCACCCTACTGCGGCCGACGATCACGGTGCGCCCGCGCCGCCCCCGACGGTGGCCTCGTCGCCCGGGTGCTCCTCGCGCGGCGCCAGGGACGCGAAATCGCCGGTGTCCCCGAGCCGTACGAGAAATGGCCTGAGACGGGTGTAACGGATCGCGGTGATGGAACACGGTTCTACGGAGATCCGCTGGAAGAGGTCCAGATGAAGTCCGAGTGCGTCCGCGACAAGGGACTTGATGATGTCGCCGTGCGAGCACATGAGGTAGACGGCGTCGGCGCCGTGATCGCGCTCCACGCGCGCGTTCCACTCGCGTACGGCCTCGGCCGCGCGGGTCTGCATCGACCGCAGAGACTCGCCGCCGGGGAACGCGGCGGCCGAGGGATGCGCCTGGACGACCTCCATCAGGGGCTCGTCCATGAGCTCGGCGAGCTTGCGGCCCGACCAGTCGCCGTAGTGGCACTCCCCGATCCGCTCGTCGGTGTGCGCCCGCAGGTCGGGGCGGGCGTCGAGGAGGGGCTGGAGGGTCTCCTGGCAGCGTTGCAGCGGGCTGGTGACGACCTCGGCGATCGGCAGCGCGGCGAGCCGTCCGGGGAGCGCTGCGGCCTGGGCGTTGCCGCGCTCGTCGAGGGCGACTCCGGGCGTCCAGCCGGCGAGCACTCCCCCGGTGTTGGCGGTCGAACGTCCGTGCCGGACAAGGATCAACGTGGGCATGCCGCCAAGGGTAGGCGTATGTCCGGGTGCGGCTTCGGCCGGACGGCGGGAGAATACGCACCGTGATCGTCGACTACGCCATTTACCGTGACGGACGCCGGACGGAGGGGCCCGGCGACTTCTCCGACGGCCTGGACCACTGTCGTCGTGTGGGTGACGCCTTCGTCTGGATCGGCCTCTACGAGCCCACGGAGAAGGAGTTCGACCGCGTCACCCAGGAGTTCGCCCTGCACCCCCTGGCCGTCGAGGACGCCCTGACCGCGCATCAGCGGCCCAAGCTGGAGGTCTACGACGACTCGCTGTTCGTGGTCCTCAAGCCGGTGGGCTACGAGGCGGACGACGACGTGGTCAGCTCCGGTGAGGTCATGGTCTTCGTCGGCGACTCCTTCGTGGTGACGGTCCGGCACGGCGAGGAGGCCCCTCTGGCGGCCGTACGGCACCGTCTTGAGGAGGAGCCGGAGATGCTGCGGCACGGGCCCACGGCGGTGCTGTACTCGATCGCCGACGCCGTGGTCGACCACTACGTGGACGTGGCGGGCGAGTTGCAGACCGACCTGGAGGAGCTGGAGGCGGCGGTGTTCTCGCCGAGCGGAGGTGGCTCGCGGACCACGGCGTCGCGGATCTACACCTTCAAGCGGCAGATCCTGGAGTTCCGCAGAGCCACCGGGCCGCTGGCGCAGCCGCTGGCCCGGCTCGCGGGTGTCGGTCTCGCCGGCGACCGGGTGCCGTTCGTGCACGACAAGTCGCGGCCGTTCTTCCGTGACGTGAACGACCACCTGATGAAGGTCAACGAGTCCGTGGAGGGCCTGGACCGGCTGGTCTCGGACGTCCTGTCGGCGCATCTCGCGCAGACCAGCGTCCGGCAGAACGACGACATGCGGAAGATCTCCGGGTGGGCCGCCATGGCCGCCGTCCCCACCATGATCGCGGGGATCTACGGCATGAACTTCGACCACATGCCGGAGCTGCACTGGCTGTGGGGGTATCCGGCGGTGATCCTGCTGATGGCCGCCCTTGAGGTGGTGCTGTACCGGACGTTCAAGCGGCGCGGCTGGCTGTAGGGCTTACGCGAACTCGGGTGCCGCGGTGGCCGGTCCGCCGAGCGCGTCGCGTCGTTCCGGCATCCTCAGGGAGACCATCCGCCGCCAGCCGCCGAGCCGTTCGTAGGCGTACACGGCGTGGATGCCCGCCGCCAGAGTCGCCGACTTGGCGCGCGGCCAGTCGAGGAGGCGTCCCATGTGGGCCATCACCGCGAGGCTGACGTCCCGGTAGATCCGGATCTCGGCCAACGCGCACTCGCGCAGCGTCCGTTGGATGGCGCGGCCGTGTCCGGTGGCCGCGAAGCGCAGCAACTCCTCGTGGCAGTAGGCGAGATGGTTGTCCTCGTCGTTGGAGATCATCCGCACCGCGCGGCCGAGGTCGGGGTGGTCGGCGAAGTGCTTGCGCAGTAGGTCCATCTGCTCGGAGGCGCGCTGTTCGGTGACGCGGCTGTGGGCGAGGTAGGTGACGACGTCCTGGACGGTCAGCGCCTGGTCGCCCTTGAGCTTCTCGTGGGCGAGGCCGATGCCGTGCCGCTCCAGGAGCATCGTGTAGTCGGTGTCGGCGGGCACCTGGACGGGTTCGAGGCCACGCTTCTTCAGAAGGGCGTTGAAAATGCGCCCGTGCTTGTCCTCGTCGGCGCCGTGCCGGCTGATCTTGGGGGCGAGGTCGCGTGCGCTCGGCGGGGCGAGCGCGGCGATGCGCCCGTTCTCCCAGCCGCCCTGGGACTCGCCGCTGGCCGCGATGGAACAGAACAGCCGAAAGGACTCGTCGTCATCGAGGATCTCCTGGAACAGGCTCTTGACCGAAAGCATCTGAAGGCACCTCCATGCAGGATTCCGCCGCATTCCGCAAAGAACGAGTCAAATGCGACGTCAGAGGTGCCGCAACAGCACTGTCGGACAACTCCGCCAAAAGGAGGACTACGGATGTCCCGCCGAGGGCGTAACCGCACGGGCTGCCACGCGTTGTTCCCCGTGACGGCCGTGGCGGGGAAGACCCCCCGAGCCCCCACCACGGCCGTAGAAAACTTCCGTACTGTAGAGCCGCGTTACGCGAGTCCCGCGCGCTCCAGTGCCTCGGTTCCGGCGCGGAGTGCGGCGAGCCGCTCCTCCAGGGTCCAGCCCGCCGGGGCGAGCGTCAGGGTGGTGACACCGGCCGCCGCGTACTCCTTCATCCGGTCCGCGATGCGGTCCACGGAACCCAGCAGCGTCGTCTTGTCGATCAGGTCGTGCGGGATGGCCGCCGCGGCGCCGCCCTTGTCGCCGGCCAGGTACTTGTCCTGGATCTCGGCGGCAGCCGCCTCGAAGCCCATGCGCTGGGCCAGCTTGTTGTAGAAGTTCTGCTGCCGGCTGCCCATGCCGCCGACGTACAGCGCGGTGTACGGGCGGAAGGTGTCGGCGAGCTTCTCCACGTCCTTGTCCTCGCCGAAGGCGAGCGGGACCGTCGGGACGATGTCGAAACCCTCAAGGGTCTTCCCCGCCTTCTCGCGCCCGGCCCGCAGGTGCCTGATGGCGGTGTCCTCCAGGTGCTCGGCGGACGGGAAGATGAGCAGCGCGCCGTCGGCGATCTCGCCGGTCTGCTCCAGGTTCTTCGGGCCGATCGCCGCGATGTACAGCGGGATGTGCTCGCGCTCCGGGTGCACCGTCAGCTTGAGGGGCTTGCCCGGGCCGCCGGGCAGCGGCAGCGTCCAGTGCTCGCCGTCGTAGGACAGCCGCTCGCGGGTCATCGCCTTGCGGACGATCTCGACGTACTCACGCGTGCGTGCCAGCGGCTTGTCGAACTTGACGCCGTACCAGCCCTCGGAGACCTGCGGGCCCGAGACGCCGAGGCCGAGGCGGAAGCGGCCACCGGAGAGCGAGTCGAGGGTCGCGGCGGTCATCGCGGTCATCGCGGGCTGGCGGGCCGGGATCTGGAAGATGGCCGAGCCGACGTCGATGCGCTCGGTGTGCGCGGCGACCCAGGTGAGCACCGTGGCCGCGTCGGAGCCGTAGGCCTCGGCAGCCCAGCACACCGAGTAGCCGAGCCGGTCGGCCTCCTGGGCCACGGCCAGATTGTCGCCGTCCATTCCGGCACCCCAGTAGCCGAGGTTGATCCCGAGCTGCATGGCAGACCCCTTACCGATCAGTAACGTCGCTGTTGTGCCGACCCTAGCGCGAGGTGCTCCGGGCGGACAGGACGGGTGCCGGTGAGTGATCACGGAGCGTGCCGTGCGAGGGACTGTGGATCATCGTGGAAATCGGTTATCCACAGGCAACCACAGGGCAGGTTCAGGCCAGTAATCTCGGCGTTCATGGAGCAGAGGCATCTCGGCCGTACCGGCCTTCGTGTGTCCCGGATCGGACTCGGCACCCTCACGTGGGGGCGCGACACCGACGAGCATGACGCCGCGGACCTCTTGAAGGCGTTCTGGGAGGCCGGCGGCACCCTCGTCGACACGGCGGACGTGTACGGCGACGGGGAGGCCGAGTACCTGCTCGGACAGCTCATAGAAGGGCTCGTGCCGCGCCGGGACCTGGTCATCTCGACGAAGGCGGGGAGCGTGCCCGACCCCGACCGCCGCTTCGACGGCTCGCGCGGCCATCTGCTCGCCGCGCTCGACGCCTCGCTGGCCCGCCTCGGTACGGACTACGTCGACCTGTGGCACATCCACGCCTTCGACCCGTTCACCCCGCTGGAGGAGACCCTCCAGGCCCTCGACCTGGCGGTGAGCAGCGGCCGGGCGCGCTATGCGGGCGTCTCCAACTACTGCGGCTGGCAGCTCGCCAAGGCGGCGACCTGGCAGCTGGCGGCGCCGGGCACGCGGACCCGGCTGGCGAGCACGCAGTTGGAGTACTCGCTGCTGCAGCGGGGCGTGGAGCGCGAGGTGCTGCCGGCCGCGCTCGACCTGGGCATCGGGCTGCTGCCCTCCTCGCCGCTCGGGCGCGGGGTCCTCACCGGCAAGTACCGGCACGCGACACCGGCCGACTCGCGCGGCGCCTCGGAGCACATGGCGCCGTTCGTCGCGCCGTACCTCGACGACGCGGCGACGCGCATCGTGGACGCGGTGACCATCGCCGCTGACGGGCTCGCCGTGACGCCCCTCCAGGTCGCCCTCGCCTGGGTCCGCGACCGTCCCGGGGTGGCCGCCCCGATCGTCGGCGCGCGCAACGCGCACCAGCTCACGGCCGCATTGTCAGTGGAGGCCCTTAGTCTTCCTGACGAGATCTGCCGAGCGCTCGACGATGTGTCGGCGCCTCTGCACCGCTATCCCGATCACGACTGGAGCACGCTGTGAGCACGGACCCGGAGACCACGGAGACCTCGCCGTCCGAGGGCACGGGCACGGACGCCGCGGAGGGCGCCGAGGACACTCCTGCGGAGGACACAGCCACGGAGAACGCCGAGGGCACCGGTGAGGCCAAGGCCGAGGCCGCCGCCCCCGAACTGTCCGAGGCCGCCGCCGAGTTGCTGGCGCAGAAGCTGGAGCGGGAGCGGATCGAGCGGCGGAAGGCGGAGAAGGCCGGGCCCATCGTGGCCGGGACCAAGCTCAGCGGGACGGCCGCCGATCTGCTCGCGGCGGTGCGGGCCGTGGAGAGCGGCGAGAAGCCCGCGACCAGCGCGTTCACCGAGCCGGCGCCCGCCCCGCGCCGGCCCGCCGCCCCCGAAGCCGCGCGCCGGCCCCAGCCCGTACCGTCCGAGCCCGGCGCCCCCGCGACCGAGACCGTCGAGTCCGTACGGCGTGTGCTGGCCGAGGGCGGCGCGCCCGAGACGCTCGCGGCACAGGTCGCGGCAGCGCTCGGTGAGAGTGCGGACGCCGAACTCCGCGAGGATCCTTGGCAGTTGCTGCGCGTCCCGGGTGTACGGCCCGAGCAGGCCGACGGGTTCGCGCGGGCGCTGCTCGGCGCCGAGTGCGCGCCGGACGACGAGCGGCGGGGCCGGGCGGTCACCGGCTGGCTGCTGGAGCAGGCGGCCCTGGCCGGGCACACGGCCCTGGAGGCGTCGGCGTTGATGGCCGCACTGGTCAAGCAAGGCGTGCCCGACCCGGACGCGGCGACGCAGAGCGCCATCGCGGAGGGTGAAGTGCTGGTGTTCCAGGACGCGTTGGACGAGCCCGCGGTCCCGGTGCAGCGCACGGACGACGAGACTGATGAGACTGAAGAGGTCGAGGAGCGTCCGGTCCGGGTGCTGATCGGCCTGGAGCGGTACGCGCTCGCCGAGGAGAGCCTCGCCGACGGACTGGCCAAGCTGATCAACTCGGTGCCGAAGGAGGACGGTTCGGCGGCGGACTGGGAGCGGGCCGGTGCCGCCAAGGGGTCCACCGGCGAGCTGATCCGCGCGGTCGCGGGGCACGGCCTGGTGCTCCACACCGGCGGCGAGGCGTCCCTCGAAGAACCGGCCGCGCTGCTGCACGCGGCGGCGGGCTTCGGGCTGCGTGCCTGGGCCGCCGCCCACAGCCCGGTCGGCCGGGACCGGTTCGCCGCCCTGCTGACGCGGTCCACGAAATCCGACAGCCCGTCGTCCGCCGAGCCGGAAGGTGTCGCCCCGGGTGACGGCCCCCGTGCCGCCACCGTCGCCGGGCTGCTGTCCGGTGCCGAGGGCCCCGGGCGGGACACGGACGGTGCCCTGGACCTGGATCTCCTCGTCGTCCTCGACGCGCCCCAACTGGACGTCGAGACCGCGGCCCTGCTCACCGAGTCGCTGCCGGACGGCGCCCGGCTGGTGCTGGCCGGGGACCCGGCGGTGTTGTGGTCGGCAGGGCCCGGACGGGTCTTCGCCGATCTGCTCGCGTCGAAGGCCTGCCCCCAGGTCGTCTCGCGCCGACCGGATCTCGGCCCCGTGGGCGAGCTGGTCTCGGGCATCGGCATCGGTGAGCTGAACCAGGTGGAGGCCCCCGGCAAGGAGGTCGTGATCGTGCCGGTGCGGGACGCCGGCGAGGCCGTGCACCGGACCGTGCAGCTCGTCGCCGACTCGGTGCCGCGCGTGATCGGCGTCCCGGCCGAGCAGACGGTGGTGATCACGCCGGGTCACGGTGGCGCGGCGGGCACCCGTGCCCTCAACGTGGCGCTGAAGGAGCGGCTCAACCCCGGCCCCGGCCGCTTCGGCGGCTTCGACCCCGGCGACCGGATCGCGTACTCCCCCGCTCCGGGCCGTACGGTCCCCGGCCACGTGGTGAACGCCGACGCCGAGGGGCTGCACCTGACGTGCCCCGGCGGCCCCGTCGTCGTACCGAAGGAGCGGGTCGAGCAGTCCGTGCGGCACGGGTGGGCGCTGACCGCGCACCAGGCGGTCGGGACCAGGTGGTCCGCGGTGGTCGTGGTGCTGCCCGGGGACGCGGCGCAGGCCCTCAGCCGGCCCTGGGTCTACACGGCGTTCAGCCGGGCGGACCGTCATCTGTCCGTGGTCCACGGTGTGGATCAGGCACTGCCTCGGGCTGTCGCCGAGGTCCCGGCCAAGCCGCGTACGACCCGGTTGCCGGTTCTGCTGCGACCGCAGGTCCCGGCGGAGGTCTGAGCAGCACGACGGGCAGCTGCGGTCACGTCACGGAGGTCTGAGCCGGACGGCAGACGGCGGTGGTCGCGGAGGGGCTGCCTCCGTGACCACCGCCGTCTGCCGTCGCAACAGCCGGGCGCGGCGCGTCTCAGCGATCCGCTTCCAGCGACTCCAGGTCCTCGTCCTCGTCGAGATCGGCGTCGAGGTCGGGATCGAGTTCGTCCTCGATCTCCTCCTCGGCCTCGTCCACCTCGTCGATGTCGTCCAGTTCGTCGGTGATCTCGTCGTCGAAGACCGCGCTGACGTCGAAGCGGCACACCACCCGCTGCGGATCGACCCCCTCGAAGGGAGCCTCCAGCCAGGCCCCGGGTTCGGCGGCTTCATCGGCGGCGGTCACCCACAGCGTGGAGTCGCCCTCTTCGAGGCCGAACTCCTTGGGCCGGGAGGCGATCTCGTCGGCCTCGAACTCGTCGAAGAGGATGCCGAGCGCGCCGTGGATCGTGGCAGAAGCCTCCGTGCCGGTGCCGTCGCCGACCGCCGCCTCGACCCGCTGTGCCTGCGCCAGCAGCCGCTGCGGCTCCGCCACGGCGTAGTCACGGCGGATCAGCACGCTCACCGCGTTCGGCTCCTCGGGGCCGGTGTACGGCGGCAGGGAGTCGTCGGTACCGGGGATCTCGAAAGGCGTGACCTCGTCATAACGGTCGTAGAGCAGCTCGTCGTAGACCTCGGCGGCCGCGGCGAGCTGGTTGAACGCCTCGTAGACGGCCGGGTCGTCCTCCCCCGACCGGCCTTCGACCGCGGCCAGGTGGCGGTCGAGCGCGGTCTTGACCGCCTCGGCGGCGGCGCGTACCTCGGCAGCGGTGGGCTGCGCAGCATCAGACATAGTGCAGACGCTATCCGTACCGGGGCTCTGCCCGCACAATAGATGCGATGCCGGAATACGAATTTGTCGACGTGTACGTACCGCGCGGGGTCTCCCGCAAGGACGCCACACGTCTGCTGACGGACCACGCCGAGTACGGACACTGGGAATTGGACCGACTGAGCCTGTTGCGCGACGGCAGCCGTAGGGTGCGGCTGCGCCGGCGGATCATCCGCCAGGTGCGTGCCACGTGGTGAGCTGAGTCGGGCGAAACGGAGCGGGCCCCGACAGCGCGGGGCCCCTCCGTTGCGCAGATCACATGTTCCCAGGCGCTACGCCATGGCCTTCGCCTTGCGGTAGAGCACCGCGCCCGCGAGCAGCGCGCCCGCTCCGACCGGCAGGGCGAGGCCCAGCGGCAGGTCGCTGCCGGTGTGCGCGAGCTGGGCGACGCCCTGGGACTGGACGGCGGACTGCGCGCCGGGCTGGTTCACGTGCGAGGAACCGGTCGGCGTCTGACCGCCCTTCACGGGCGAGGTGCTCGGCGAGGCGGGATGCCCGGGAGTGCCCGGGTACCCCGGAGTCCCGGGGTGGCCCGGCGTTCCCGGCGGGGTCGTCCCGTGACCGCCGCCCGGGGGCGTGCCATGGTGACCACCGCCCCCATGGTGACCACCTCCGTGATGACCCCCGCCCTGGTGACCGCCCCCCTCGTGACCGCCGCCGTTCCAACTCCCCCCGTTGGCACAGTCGTTGCCGGTGGCGGCGTTGCCGATGCCGATGACGTCGACGCTGTTGCCGCACACGTTCACCGGCGCGTCGATCGGTACCTGGACGTGGTTGCCGGAGCCGACACCGGGCGAGCCGGAGGCGTGTCCGCCGGCGTGCGCGCCCCCTGAGCCGCCGTGCGCTCCATGCCCACCGGAACCCCCGTGCCCACCGGAGCCACCGTGTCCGCCCGACCCCCCGGAGTCCCCGTAGCCCCCCGAGTCGCCGTAACCGCCGGAGTCCCCGCCCTTGTTGGCGCACCTGTTGCCGACCGCCGGATTGAGGACCCCGACGACGTTCACGGTGTTGCCACAGACGTTGACCGGTGCATGCACCGGTGCCTGCACGGTGTTGCCGGACAGTACGCCGGGCGAGTCCGAACTTGAGCCGATGGCGCCCGAGTCGGCGTGGGCGACACCGCCCGCGGCGGCGATCACCCCGGTCGCGGCCGCCATGGTCATCAAACTCTTGCGGGTAACCTGTCGCATTACTGAATTCCCCCCTGCCTTCAATCCTGACTGAATTCCTCGCGCCATTCCTCGCGAAAAGGCACGAGAAGACCCGTCGGCCCCGGAGCGCATGGCGCGCACTCCGGGGCCGAGGATGTGGTCACCCCTCAGAGGGGCGACGTCACTTGTTGATGCAGGTGTTGCCGAAGGCGGGGTTCAGCAGACCGATCACCGAGATCGTGTTGCCGCACACGTTCACCGGGACGTGCACGGGAACCTGGATGACGTTGCCGGAAACGACGCCCGGGGAGTGCACAGCGGCACCCTGAGCGCCCGAGTCGGCGACGGCCAGGCCCGCTCCCGCGAGAACCAGGCCACCGGTGGCAGCCGCAGCGGCGACGACCTTCTTGATCATTATTCCTCCTTGTTGGCAAAAGCGATCTCGTGTTGCCGATCGCATCACCTGTAACGAGGAGGGAGTAATGGAGCTACGAGCTTATGAGCACATTCACCCGTCCCAGTGGCTTCCGTACGCGCGGTCGAATTCCGGCGTCAACCGGCATCAAAGGGCGCCGACCGGCGTTTTCACGACGCGTCGATGAACCGGTCCAGCACCCGCACCCCGAACTTCAGCCCTTCCACCGGCACCCGCTCGTCGACCCCGTGGAACATGCCCGCGAAGTCCAGCTCCGGCGGCAGCTTGAGCGGTGCGAAGCCGAAGCCCCGGATGCCCAGGTCGTCGAAGGACTTGGCGTCAGTGCCGCCGGAGAGCATGTACGGGATCGCCTTCGCGGTCGGGTCCTCAGCAAGCAGCGAGGACTGCATCGCCTCGACCAGTGGCCCGTCGAAGGAGGTCTCCAAGGCCTTGTCGGAGTGCGTGCCCTCACGCTTCACGTTCGGGCCGAGAATCCGGTCGAGGTCGGCGAAGAACTCCTCCTTGTACCCGGGCAGGAACCGCCCGTCGACGTGCGCGGTGGCCTCGCCGGGGATGACGTTGACCTTGTAACCGGCGTTCAGCTGCGTCGGGTTGGCAGTGTTGCTCAGCGTCGCGCCGATGAGCTTGGCGATGCCGCCGAGCCGCTTGAGCGTGGCCTCCATGTCCTCGGGGTCGAGCTGGGTGCCGAGCGCGTCGCCCAGTTCGTCGAGGAAGGCGCGCGTCGTCTTGGTGACCCGTACCGGGAACCTGTGCCGGCCGATACGGGCGACCGCCTCCGACAACTCGGTGATCGCGTTGTCCCGGTGGATCATCGACCCGTGCCCGGCGATACCGGCCACGGTCAGCTTCATCCAGTGCATGCCCTTCTCGGCCGTCTGGATCAGATAGAGCCGCCGCTCCTCGCTCACCGTGAACGAGAACCCGCCGACCTCGCTGATGCCCTCGGTGACGCCGTCGAACAGCTCGCGGTGGTTGTCGACGAGGTGCCGCGCACCGTACGTACCACCCGCCTCCTCGTCCGCGAGGAAGGCGACCACGATGTCGCGCGGAGGCCGGCGCCCGCTGCGCAGCCGGTCGCGGACGACCGCCAGGGTCATCGCGTCCATGTCCTTCATGTCGACCGCGCCGCGCCCCCACACGCACCCGTCCGCGACCTCGCCGGAGAAGGGGTGGTGGGTCCAGTCGACGGCGTTCGCCGGTACGACGTCCAGGTGCCCGTGGATGAGCAGCGCGGGCCGGGAGGGGTCCGTGCCCTCGATCCGGGCCACCGTGGACGCGCGTCCCGGGTGCGACTCGAAGATCTTGGGTTCGAGACCCACCTCGGCGAGCTGCTCGGCGACGTACTCGGCCGCCTTGCGCTCACCGGGGCCCGAGTGGTCGCCGTAGTTGCTGGTGTCGATCCGGATCAGCTCGCGGCAGAGGTCCACGACCTCGTCCTCGCCGGTGACGCCCTTGGCCGTGTCCGTGTCGCTCACGCTGCTTCCTCCCACTGTCACTGCTGGTGGTCCTCCCCCTCATCCTCCCTCTCCCCGGCCCCCGCCCCAAGGGCGGTCCGCGCCCGTCACACGCCGTTCACGCGGGACGGGGGTGGGAACAGGGGGTGATCGGCCACCCCTGGAAGCCTGGTAATGTCTCCTTCGTCGCCGCGGGGGAAACCACGCGCGACAGACACCTTGTCCGGGTGGCGGAATGGCAGACGCGCTAGCTTGAGGTGCTAGTGCCCTTTATCGGGCGTGGGGGTTCAAGTCCCCCCTCGGACACATCGCAGGCGAGGGCCGCGACCGCCAAGGTCGCGGCCCTCGCCGCATTTGTGGGGGATGTCTCCTTCCGCCTGAAGATCACCAGGTCAGAGCGTTGCCGGACGCTCACGGAGCGCCCCCGTTCGGCTCCCCCGAGTGGCCGTCGGCAGGCCCGGAGCCTAGCGTCGTACTAAAATTTCCGGCTTGTTACGGAACGGAGCTGGAGCTGGACAACCCCAGGCATACCTGCGGGCCCGCCAGCGCCCCGGAAGTTACCGGGCTTGAGACGCGAGGACCGATGGCAGCCATACACGAGAGCAGTGCTCTCGGCTCGCTCGACGATGAGATCCGCACACAGTTCGGCGATACGGCACGTTTCTCCGCGGCACCCGCCGCCTCGGCCCGCACCCTTGTCGACATCCTCGACGCGTCGGTGCGGTCGTATCCCGACGAACTCGCCCTGGACGACGGCACCGTCCGCCTCACCTACCGTGCGCTGGCCGTCGAGGTGGAGACCCTGCGCCGCACCCTGGCCGCGGCCGGTGTCGGCCTCGGCGACCAGGTCGGCGTGCGCGTCCCCTCCGGGACCAACGACCTCTACATCGCGATCCTCGCCGTACTCGCCGCCGGTGCCGCCTACGTCCCCGTGGACGCCGAGGACCCGGACGAGCGGGCCGAGCTGGTGTTCGGCGAGGCCGACGTGCGAGCCGTCATCGGCGCCGAGCACGCGCTGACCGTCCTCGGACGCAGCGAGGCCCCGGCCGCCCGGCCCGGTGTCGAGCAGGACGCCTGGATCATCTTCACCTCCGGCTCCACCGGCAAGCCCAAGGGCGTCGCCGTCACGCACCGCAGCGCGGCGGCCTTCGTCGACGCCGAGGCGGCCCTCTTCCTCACCGACGACCCCATCGGTCCGGGTGACAGGGTCATGGCGGGGCTGTCCGTGGCCTTCGACGCGTCCTGCGAGGAGATGTGGCTGGCCTGGCGCTACGGCGCCTGCCTGGTGCCCGTGCCGCGCTCCCAGGTCCGCAGCGGCGCCGACCTCGGCCCCTGGCTGGTCGAGCAGGACATCAGCGTCGTCTCGACGGTGCCGACGCTGGCCTCCCTCTGGGAGCCCGAGGCGCTGAACGACGTACGCCTGCTGATCTTCGGCGGCGAGGCCTGCCCGCCCGAGCTGGTGCAGCGGCTGGTCACGGAGGGGCGTGAGGTCTGGAACACGTACGGGCCGACCGAGGCGACCGTCGTGGCCTGTGCCTCCCTGATGACCGGCGACGAGCCGATCCGTATCGGACTCCCCCTGAACGGCTGGGAGTTGGCCGTCGTCGACGAGGCCGGGGTGCCCGTACCGATGGGTGGCAGCGGCCAGTTGGTGATCGGTGGCGTCGGGCTCGCCCGCTACCTCGACCCCGAGAAGGACGCCGAGAAGTACGCGCCTCTTGAGTCCCTCGGCTGGGAACGGGCTTACCGCAGCGGTGACTTGGTCAAGGCCGAGCCCGAGGGGCTGATCTTCCTCGGGCGCGCCGACGAGCAGATCAAGCTCGGCGGACGCCGGATCGAACTCGGCGAGGTCGACGCGGCGCTTCAGGCCCTGCCCGGAGTCGCGGGTGCGGCTGCCGCCGTGCGGACCGCGCGCAGTGGCAATCAGCTGCTGGTCGGTTATGTCGTCACCCAGGAAGGCTGGGACCAGGCTGCCGCCGTCGAGAAGCTGCGCGCCGAACTGCCCGCCGCCCTCGTGCCGTTGATCGCCCCGGTCGAGGATCTCCCCACCCGCACCTCCGGCAAAGTCGACCGCAACGCGCTGCCCTGGCCGCTCGAAGGCCTGGAGACCGCTGGCGCGAAGGAGCAGCTCTACGGCACGGAGGCCTGGCTCGCCGAGCAGTGGGGCGAGGTGCTCGGTATCCCCGTGAGCAGTGCGGTCGACGACTTCTTCGCGATCGGCGGAGGCAGTCTGGCTGCCGCCCAGTTGACCACGCGGCTGCGCACTCGTTACCCGAGCGCGGCCGTCCTCGACATCTACCAGCAGCCGACCCTGCGCAAGTTGGCCCGGCACCTCGAAGACTCGGCGCAGGGCGACGGCACCGCGCGGGTGATCTCCCCGGTGCCGACCCGCGCCAAGGTGATCCAACTCCTCGCGCTGGTCCCCCTGTTCACGCTGGTCGGCCTGCGCTGGACGGTGGCGCTGGCCGCGCTCGGCAATGTACTCAGTGGTTATGCGTGGCTGCCGACCGCCTCGTGGTGGCTGGTCGGCGCGGGTGCGCTGCTGCTGTTCAGCCCGCCCGGTCGGCTCGCGATCGCCGCGGGCGGTGCGCGGCTGCTGCTGCGCGGGGTGAAGCCGGGTCGCTACGACCGTGGTGGCAGCGTGCATCTGCGGCTGTGGGCGGCGGAGCGGCTGGCCGAGTTCAGCGGGGCGACCGCGCTGACGGGCTCGTGGCTGGAGCGGTACGCACGCGCCCTCGGCGCCAAGGTCGGCCCGGACGTCGACCTGCACTCCCTCCCGCCGGTCACCGGCATGCTCAAGCTGGGCCGCGGTGCCGCGGTCGAGTCCGAGGTGGACCTCTCCGGCTACTGGCTGGACGGCGACCGTCTTGAGATCGGCCCGGTAAAGGTCGGCGCGCACGCCGTCGTCGGCACGCGCAGCATGCTGTTCCCCGGTGCCCGGGTGGGCAAGCGGGCCGAGGTGGCGCCGGGTTCGGCCGTCACCGGTACGGTCCCGACCGGCCAGCGCTGGGCGGGCGCGCCTGCGGTGAAGCTCGGCAAGGCCAAGCGCAACTGGCCCAAGCAGCGCCCGCAGCGGGGCACGTACTGGCGGGTGATGTACGGCGTGACGGGCTTCGCGCTCACCATGCTGCCGGTGGTCGCGGGCGCCGTCGCGCTCCTGGCGACCAGCTTGTTCGTGGCACCGGGCGACGGTCTCGGCGAGGCCCTGCGGGGTGCGGCGATCGCCTTGGTCCCGGCCACGCTGGCCTTCGGGCTGGCGTACGCGCTGCTGATTCTGATCGGTGTACGGCTGCTCAGCGTGCGGCTGCGCGAGGGTACGCACCCGACGCACAGCCGGATCGGCTGGCAGGCGTGGACCGTGACGCAGTTGATGGACCTCTCCCGCGAGACCTTGTTCCCGCTGTACGCCGGGCTCGTCACGCCGGTGTGGCTGCGGCTGCTCGGGATGCGGATCGGGCGGGGCGCCGAGGTGTCGACCGTCCTCGCGCTGCCGAGCCTGACCACTGTCGGTGAGGGGGCGTTCCTGGCCGACGACACGTTGACCGCGCCGTACGAACTCGGTGGTGGCTGGGTGCACATCGGGCGGGCCGAGATCGGGCGGCGGGCGTTCCTCGGGAACTCCGGGATGACCGCGCCCGGGCGGAGCGTGCCGGACGGCGGGCTTGTCGGGGTGTTGTCGGCGACGCCGAAGAAGGCGAAGAAGGGCACGTCGTATCTGGGGCTGCCGCCGGTGAAGCTGCCGCGCAGCACGAGCGGCGGCGACCAGAGCCGGACGTACGACCCGCCGGCCAAGCTGCTGTGGGCGCGCGGTCTTGTCGAGCTGTGCCGGATCGTGCCGGTGTTCTGCTCGGCCGGGCTGGCCGTGCTGACGGTGGCGGCGCTGTGCGCGCTGGGGGTGTGGGCGCCGCTGTTGTCGGGGCTCGTGCTGCTGGCCGTGGGTGCGCTGGCCGGGCTCGTCTCGATCGTGGCCAAGTGGGCCCTCGTGGGGCGGCACCGCGGTGCCGAGCACCCGCTGTGGAGCGGTTACGTGTGGCGCAACGAGCTGGCGGACACCTTCGTCGAGGTCGTGGCGGTGCCGTGGCTGGCCGGTTCCGTGCCGGGTACTCCGGTGCTGACGGCCTGGCTGCGCGGGCTCGGCGCGCACATCGGCAAGGGTGTGTGGGTGGAGAGCTACTGGCTGCCCGAGACCGACCTGGTGACCCTCGGAGACGCCTCGACGGTGAACCGCGGCTGTGTGCTCCAGACCCACCTCTTCCACGACCGGATCTTGCGGACGGATACTGTGGTCCTCCGTGAGGGCGCGACGCTGGGTCCTGGCGGAATCGTCCTGCCCGGCAGCGTGGTCGGGGCCCGTACCACTCTGGGTCCCGCATCGCTCGTGATGGCGGCGGAGTCCGTCCCGGACGACACCCGCTGGCTGGGCAATCCGATCGAGTCATGGCGACCCTGAACACAGGTCACGCGATGTCGGCTTCGGAGGGCGGTGCCCGGGTACGAGATACGAGCACAGCGCAGGGAGCAGACGCAGCAGTGACCGTTCAGCAGGCGGCGGGTCCGGACCCGTATTTCCCGGCAAACGGCGATGCCCGCTACCGGGTGCACCGCTATGAACTCGCGCTGGACTACCGCCCCGGCCCCAATCGTCTGGCCGGCACGGCGCGTATCAACGCCATAGCGGGCCGTGCTCCGCTGCCCGAATTCCAGCTGAACCTGGGCGACTTCAAGATCGGCCGGATCCGGGTGGACGGCCGCCAGCCGCACTACACGCACCGCGGCGGCCGACTGCGTATCCGGCCCGCGAAGCCGCTGCGGGCCGGTGCCGCGTTCACCGTGGAGGTCCACTGGTCGGGCAACCCCAAGCCGGTCGCCAGCCCCTGGGGCGGCCTCGGCTGGGAGGAGCTGACCGACGGGGCGCTGGTGGCGAGCCAGCCGATCGGGGCGCCGTCCTGGTACCCGTGCAACGACCGGCCCGCCGACAAGGCCTCGTACCAGATCTCGATCACCACGCCGTCGGCGTACGCGGTGGTGGCGGGTGGTCGACTTCTCACGCGAACCACCAAGGCCTCCACGACGACTTGGGTGTACGAGCAGTCGGCGCCGACGTCCAGTTATCTGGTCGGGCTGTCGATCGGGAAGTACCAGACGGTGCTGCTGGGTGACCCGGGTCTGGGTGGGGTCCCGCAGCATGGGCACATCCCCTCCGACCTACTCCCGGAGTTCTCAAGGGACTTCGCGCGGCAGCCCGCGATGATGGAGCTGTTCCAGGAGCTGTTCGGGCCGTACCCCTTCGACGAGTACGCGGTCGTGGTGACGGAAGAGGAACTCGATGTGCCCGTCGAGGCACAGGGGTTGTCGCTGTTCGGCGCCAACCACGTTGACGGGGCCCGGGGTTCGGAACGGCTCGTCGCGCACGAGCTGGCCCACCAGTGGTTCGGCAACAGTGTGTCCATCGCCGACTGGCGCCACATCTGGCTGAACGAGGGGCTCGCCAAGTACGCCGAGTGGCTGTGGTCCGAGCGCTCGGGCGGCCGTACGGCCCACCAACACGCCGCCGCCGCGCACCGGTTGCTCTCCACGCTCCCCCAGGACCTACGGCTCGCCGACCCCGGCCGCAAGTCGATGTTCGACGACCGGCTCTACGAGCGTGGCGGGGTCACCGTCCACGCGGTGCGCTGCGCGCTGGGCGACATCGCGTTCTTCCGGATGCTGCGGGGGTGGGCCGGCCAGCACCGCAACGGGACGGTGACGACAGCGACGTTCACGTCTCACGCGTCCCGGTTCACGTCCGAGCCGTTGGATCAGCTTTTCGATGCGTGGGTGTACGGGACGAGGCTGCCGCCGATGCCTTCGGCCGAGACGGGGATCGCGGTCTGAGAGCAGGACGGCGCTCGGGTGTTCGTGGACGGCGACTTCAACCGGACCGGCCCAGCTCGGCGTACAGCTCGATGCACGTGTCCGTGCCCCGGTGGAGGTTCGGCAGGAACAGGCGCTCGTTGGGTGCGTGCATCCCGTCGTCCGGGAGGCCGAAGCCCAGAAGCAGGACCTCGGTGCCGCAGGTGGCGGCGAGCGTGCTGACGAACGGGATCGAGCCGCCCGAAGGCAGCAGGACCGGTGCGCGCCCGAAGGCCCGGGTGCAGGCGCGGCCGACCGCCTCGACGCCCGTGCTGCCGGGAGCGAGCGCGTAGGGCAGGCAACTCGCGACGACGACCAGCCGGCTGCTCACGGTCCGCGGGGTGTGCTCCGCGAGACGGGTGCGCAGAGCGCGGGCCACAGTGGCCGGGTCCTGCGCGGGGACCAGTCGGACGCTCAGGTCGGCGGCGGCCCGTGCGGGGATCGCCGAGCGGCCCGGACCCGAGGTCGTCAGGCCCGTGACGACGATCGCCGGGCGGATCGTGGTCCGTTCGAAGGCGGAGTAACCGGGCTCACCGTGGCCGGTGGCGACGCCGGTGGGCGCCAGCAGCTCCGGGGCCGAGGGGCCGTCGCGGGCCAGTTGCCGCCGTTCGGTCGCGGTCGGCGATCGTACGGCGTCGTAGAAGCCCGGGACCGCCACCCGGCCGTCGGAATCGTGCAGGCTCGCCACCAACTCGCACAGCACGCGGGCGGGTTCGGGGACCGCGCCGCCGAAGGCGCCGGCGTGCAGCTCGGCCGCCGCTCCGGTCACCTCAAGGCGGGCGGCGAGCGATCCACGCAGGGCGCTCACCAGTACCGGGGTCCGCTCGTCCCGCATCCGGTTGTCCGAGACGACCGCCAGATCGGCACGCAGATACTCCGGCACCCGTCGCCGGTCGCTCAGTTCGTGCAGCAGGGTCGGACTGCCGATCTCCTCCTCGCCGTCCAGCACGAGGCGCAGGTTCACCGGCAGGGTGCCGGTGGACGTCAACCACGCCTCCACGGCGGCCAGATGGGCGGTGAACTGGCCCTTGTCGTCGCTGGTTCCGCGTCCGTACAGGAACGGACCGTCCAGCACCGGGCGGAAGGGATCCGTCGCCCAGCTCTCGCGCGGCCCGGCGGGCTGCACGTCGTAGTGGCCGTAGACCAGGAGCAGCGGCGCCCCCGGGCGGTGCAGCCACTCGGCGGTGACGACAGGCGCGACCCGGCCCGGCCGGACGGTCACGGCGTCGAGGCCCATGGCGCGCAGCCGCCCGGCGAGCCGCTCGGCGCACCGGCGCAGGTCCGCGCGGTGGACGGCCTCCGCGCTCACCGTGGGGTGGCGCAGCAGCGCGCGGAGCAGACCGAGCGTGGCGGGGCGGCGGGCGCGGGCCCGGCTCAGCGCGGCTGCCGTCCTCACCGGGGAGCGCAGCGTCACATGCGGGTCCCGTTGACCTGGGCGGGCACCCGACCGCGCGTGCCGGCGCCGCGGGTCATGGGCGGGGCGGGCGGCCGACGGGCGATCCGCTGAGCGCCGGCGACGGGGGCGGCCGGACGGTCGTACGGCAGACCGCGCGGCCCGTCCTGCCGGTTGGCGAGCCCGAGTGACTGGGCGCTGGTGAGCCATTCCTCCGCGGACTCGGCGATCTCCAGCAACAGCGTCTCGAACTGCGCCCGTTGGGTCTTCAGCAGGTGCGGCTGGGCGAGCCAGCGCAGCACCTCGCGGCCTGCGATGGCCATCCGCTGGCGTGGCGAGGTGACCAGCCGCTCGCCGTAGTACTGGGCCAGCACGATCTCGACGACGTCCCACGCGGTGTCCGCGCCGTACAGCCGCCGGATGTCGTCCGAGCCGAGGATCCGGTACGCCTCGTCGAGCAGTTGCATGACCTCGACGCGCAGCACGTTGACGTGGCCGTAGGAAGTGAACTTGAGGTTGTTGCGAAGGTCGAGCCCGGCCCGGCGGACCACCGCGATGCTGCCGAAACTCGGGTCGTAGGCCCGCTCGCGCACCACGTCCGCGATGCGCTTGTCCCGGTGGAACAGGGCGACTTGGTTGACGAAGTGCTCGAACTGGCCGTGGAAGTCGCTGTTCGCCCGCGAGCCGGTGGGCACCGGTGCTCGGCCGTAGCCGAACGCCCTGCGGTACGCGGCCAGTCGGTCCCGCCGGGTGTAGCGCAGCACCTCGCGCCGGTCGAACTGGTAGAGCGCGTATGCGCCCGCGCCGCTGGAGAGGTAGACGGCGCCCGCGCGGAACAGTTCCTGGAGCTTCTGCACGGCACGGAAGACGCCGATCATCTCGTGCTGGTAGATGTAGTAGAGGTCCCCCATCGCCACCAGGCGTTCGGAGGACACCGACTCGTCGTACGGCGTGATGGCCTGCGGCAGCCGGGTCTGCCCGAGGGCGTCGGCCGCCTGCTCGCCGATGCCGACGAGTTGGGCCAGGCCCTTGTCGGGCGGGGGCTTCTGGGCCAGGTCGGTCTGCACCGCGGACTGCAGCAGGTCGTCGATCTGTTTCGTGAGGACGTCCGCGAGTTGAGGATCGGCCACCAGTTGTGAGGACAGCCGGTCGGTGACGGTCTCCCGGAGGGCCGCGATGCGGTCGAGGAAGGCCTGGTAGTCCTGTTCGTTCGCCATCGTGGGTCTCCTCCGTCAGGTCCGCAGTGCCTCGACCGTGTTGCTGCGTGTGCCGTCGGGGTTGATGAGGGTCACCTGCCAGGTGAGGCCCGCGAGGGTGGTCGGCAGGGTGGGGAAGGTGGTGTCCGCACGGCCGATCCCGAGCAGGATCACGAGGGTCGCCTGGAATTCGCCGAGTTCGGGACGCTCGATGGCCGACATGACGGCCTTCGCGCCGGTCAGGAAGCCCCGGCCGAAGAGGGTGGCGTCCAGGCCGGGTTGGCGGTCAATCACGTTGTCGACGAAGACGATCACCGGAGCCTCGGTCCGCTGCACGGCCCGGGCCAGGCGGACCGCGTCGGCCAGCTGGGTGCGGAGCTCCCGCAGGGCGCGCAGGACGCGCGGGGTGCGGACGCCGTCGGGCAACGTCGGGTCGCTGACGGCCAGTTGCTCGGTCGCCAGGACGAGGTCGGCCAGCTGCCCGAGAACCGGGGTCAGCGCGATCACGCCGTCCTTGCCGGCGTCCTGCACCAGCCGCGGCCCCTCGGCGGTGGAGACGCGGACGATCCAGTCGAGCAGGTCGGACAGCAGAATCGGCAGCAGAGCCGGTTTCTGCGGGGACAGGGCCGATTGCTGTGAGGCCAGGCCGCCGAAGCGCAGCTGGATCGTCTGACGCTGGGCTGCGTCCACGAAGACCGAGTCGAGCGCCGAGGCGGTCTCCTCGACGGACTGCGCGACGACGTCGAGGCTGCGGGACAGTTGGATCAGGACGGTACCGAGCGAGGTCTGCCCGGTGGTGCCCAGGAACAGCGTGCGGTCGCTGTTCCAGCCGGCGGCGAGTGACTGCACATGGTCGACGACGATACGGAAGTTGGTGACGATCCGTTCCTCGTCGAGCCTGCCGACCCTGCTGATGGTCAGCCCGAACCGGTCGCGCAGTTGGGCGAGTTGGCCTCCTACCGTGTCGGGGTCGAGCCCGGTGGCGGGGGTGCTCGGGCCCAGCAGCAGGACGAACAGTTCGTCGACACGCTGGACGCGTGGTCCGCCCTCGACCGCCAACTCATCCACGAGCTCGCCGAGTTCGGCCCGCACGATGGTGCGGATCGCCTCGGTGTCCTGGAGGTCGGCGGCGGGGTCGAGCGGCGTCAGAGCGTCGAGCAGCGGGGTGATCTGTTCCAGCGCGTTCTTCGCGCGCTGGTAGATGCTGGCCTGCGCACCGGTCAGCGCACCCAGGTCGGCCTGGACGGCGTAGCCGCGCGGACGCCAGGTGAACTCGGTGTGGCCCTGCACCTCACTCAGCTCGAAGGCTCCGGTCAACGCCGCCTGGAATCCTGAGGTGTTGGAGCCGGGCCGCCAGCCGAGGACGTCACGCAGGGCACCCTCGACCGTCTGTCCGTACGAGGCCGACCGGTCACCACCGGGTGCCGGTGCGCGGCCCGTACTGCCACCGACCTCCTCGGTCAGTACGGGGAAGGCGGAGAAGTCCGTGAATGCCTGGTTGGTGACGGACGGCGGGTTCCCTCCCGCGGGCGCGCCCGGTGCGGGCCCCCGCGGGAACCGGATGTTGCTGACAGTGACGGAGTGCACCACCACCGGGAATCGTTCCACGGCCTTGCCGTCCTGGGTCAGCACACTGACCAGGAAGCTCCCGGCCGTGGGCGAGAACCACTCGTAGAAGCCGTCCTTGTTCGTCTGTGTGCGGCCCAGGAGCACGCTTCCGTCGATGTCGTGGATCTCCACCGTCACGAACGCGACCGGCTGTTCCTCCTCGTCGCGTACGAATCCCCGGATGCCGTGCTTCTCCTCGCTCAGCACGATGTCGGCCACCTGGGCGGAGCCCTGGTCCGTCACGGTCACCATGTGGTCGCCGGGGGGATCAAGGATCAGCCGTCGTCCGCCGACGTACACGGGCGTCACCTTCGGAGAGACCTTCCAGTCACCGGTCGGCAGTCCCCGCATCTTGTAGTTGCCGCCGGCGTCGGTGGTGTCGTACGCCTCGCGGTCGTTCTGGCGGGCCACGACGTCCACGTTCTCCAACGGGGTGTCGCTGTCGTCCACGACCAGGCCGTAGAGGTCTCCGGAATCGGTGGACACGGGCTTGAAGTCGAAGAACGCGGACAGGTCCAGGCTGTCACCGGGATTCAGTTGCGAGCTGATGCGGTTCTTCCCGGGGACCGCGGCGACCCGCAATCGTGCCTTCCCGTACGTCGCCTGGGAGGTGTCCACGACGGCGACGTCGACCAGTCCCGCCGGGACGTCGTCGAAGCAGGCGGGCGTCCGGCCGTCAGTGGTCCGGCGCTGCGCGGGGAGGTCGCGGCCGTCCGCCCGGGTCACTTCGAAGACCGCACCGGAAACCGGCTGGCGGTGCAGCTCGGGCGCGATCTCGATCCGGGCGGTGGCGGCGCGGTAGATCACCTTCACCATGTCCTCGGGCAGTGGGTGCCGGCCCCTGTCGGTCACGAAGCGGCCGTTCTTCGGGGTGGCCCTGGTCCTGGGGCAGCTCTGCGGGCCGACCATGACCAGTTCGTCCTTGCAGGCGGCGTAGACATCGCCGTCGGGCCTGCTGGTGAAGTCGGTGTCCGCCACTTCGACCTTGACGCCGGGGAGCGGTTGGCCGCTCTCGTACTGCGTGTTGAGCAGGAACAGCCGCTTGCCGCCGCCGGACAGCAACACTATCTCCGCGTCCGGGAGTTCATGGCCGGACATGTGGAGTTCCCTCCAGTGCCCGCCGTGGGCGAGCCGCGGGATGTCGAATTCCGGCGGGCCGTCCACGACGCGGACCCGGTAGGTGCCCGCCGGGACCTTGTCGTGCCGGACGAGTCCCTCGTCGTCGGACGGATCCAGTGTGAGCGGCGGATCGTAGTCGCCCTTGCCGGTCCCGTTCTGCTTGCTCAGTTCGAGTACGACACCGGACGGCGTCGGCCAGTCCGTCTGCCACCTTTCGGGATCCTTCACCACGCGTCGGGGGCAGAGGAAGACCCGGATCGTGAGCTTCGGCATCGTGCTCTCCTTCCTCTCCAGGTCAGCGGCGGACGCCGGACGTGGAGCATGGGCTCTTCAGCGCGGCGGTCTCCTGCCCGTGGGCGAAGAGTGCCGGTAGCACATCGCTCCAGAGCGACTGCTGACATGAGTGGACGGACCGGACGACCTCACTCGCCCAGGCACCGGCCTCGCGGCCGTGTTCGGCGCCGAGTGCGTCCAGTTCGGCGAGGCGTTCCGGCGCGGCCAGGCGGCCGACGAGGATCTGGCCCAGGGTCAGGACGTGCTTCTGGCAGAGGGCCACCGTCGACGCGCCGCCGGTGGTGGGGTCGTGGAAGGCGGTGGCGGTTTCCTCCGCCGCGCCCGACACTTCCAGCGCGGCGTTCGCCACCTGGTCGACCAGCGCGACGTCGCCGCCCCGCGGGTGGTCGGAGACCGCGATCAGTTCCAGCTCGTGGGTGATGTCGCGGAGCCGCCGTACCGCCGCCGCCAGTTCGGCGTACGCGGACTGCACCGTCACCGTCATCGCCTCGCCAACTCGGTGTAGAAGTTGCGGGTGATCACGCCCGGGCGGGCCAGCCGGCGGTCCAGGGCGGAGCGGGTGGCCCCGATCAGGAAGCGGGCCGGGATGATGCCGGGGTCGGTGCCGGCCGCGAGGCGCTCGGCGGCTTCCGTCTGCATGGCGTGTTCCTTGGCGCCGAAGGGGATCACCTGGGCGAGGCTGCGCCGGCCGAGTTCCGCGAAGGGCCGGAAGCAGAGGGCGTCGACGACCGCCGGGTATGCGGTGGCGAACGTCGAGAGGAGCTCGCGCGGCAGGTTCCCGGCCCTCGGGTCGGGATAGATGGAACGCCACAACCGGCCGTAGCGGTCGGCCTGTTCGGGGAAACCCATCCGGCGCAGCAGCTCGACGGAGATCCAGGCACGGAACCAGGGGGTGGGGTGCGGCCCGCGCGGGTTGTACGTGAGAACGGCCTCCGGCGAGCGGCCGACCACGTCGAGCAGGGAGCCGACCACCGCCGGGCCGCCGAGCAGCAGGGCGGACAGATCGGCGTACACCTCGCGGTTCCAGCGGACCCAGGTCCGTACGACAGCGGGTGGGCAGCCCTCGTCGAGGAGACGGCGGGCGACGGCGCGCGGCACCGCCTCGTTGAGGCCGAGGTCGCTCTGCAGGTTGTGGGACACCTCGTGCAGGACGGCGCCCAGGGTCCAGGGGTTGACCAGGCGGTGGTACGGGAGTTGGACCAGCGGGAACGGGTTGAGCCGGCGGCCCAGCCGGCGCAGCGGGATGCCGCGCCGGAAGGTCGCCGGGGAGAACCCGGTGCGCATGAACGAGAACGGGGGCGGGGCAGGCAGTGGCTTGGCCTCGCCGATGCCCAGGTACGCGGCCTGGTAGCAGGAGAGGGCGATCCGGTCGCAGGACAGCAGGGCGTCGGCGAACACGGACTGCCGCTGCCCGAAGAGTTCGAAGTAGAAGTCCCAGATGCGCTCGACCTCGCGCACCCAGGTGTGGGCGCGTTCCTTGGAACTGACCAGAGCCTGCAACCGCCGGGTGTCGGGCTGCCGTACGGCCCGCCGTGCCTCCTCGTCGACCCGGCCGCTGAGCCGGAGCAGTTCGCCGCGCAGTTGCCGCATCAGGGCGTTGACCGCTTGCAGATGGCCGGCGGACGGTGCGGCGGCCCCGGTGCCGAACTCGTCGGCGCGGAAGGGCCGCAGGGCGGCGGCGTGCCGGGTGACGTTGAGCCCTTGGGCCCGTATCCAGGGCCCGCGGACCGGGGCGGTGGTGCGCGGTCGGGGCACCGGCCGGCCGGCCCGGGCGGTCGCGGTGCCCGGGTCCGGTGTGACGGTCGGCTCGGCGCGGGCCGTGGGTACGGTCATGGCGGGCCGCCGGTCAGTAGCCGTACGGGCCGTCGGCGGCGCGCCGGCCTGCCGGACGGTAGGCGGGCACCGGCACCCAGGCGACGGACATCGGCGGCAGACCGGCCGGGCGGCCCGGCACACCGCGGGGAACCGCGACGGAGCGGGGCCCGTACGGCCGCCGGTACGCCCGTGCCGGTGCGGACGGCGCTCCCGCCGCCACGGTCCGTACGGCCCGCGTCGAGGCGGGGGCGACGGCCGCGCCCGCCGGAGCGCCGGGGCGCATGGCTCGGTGGTAGCGGCGGTCGAGCGCGCGGGATCGTCGTACGACCGCGGCGCGGCGCCGGGGATCGGACAGTACGGCGGCGGTCTGGCCCGCCAGGGTCCGCACGGTCGACCTCGCGGTGACGGGACGGCCGGCGGCGACCTGCCGGGCAAGGCTGCGAGCGGTGCGGGCGGCGATCGTGGGCAGGGTGCGGACCAGCGGGCGGGTGGCGGGGTTGCGGCGCAGCGTACGGGTCACGTTGGCGAGCCCGCGCACCAGTTGCGGTGCGGTCCGGATGAGCGCGGGTGCGGCGCGCCGGGCCAGGCCGATGGCTATGGGGGCGAGGGCTCCGACGAACGCCTCGGCCTCCGCCTCGCTCTCGGTCTCGGCGGCGGCGTGGCCCAGGTGCTCCATCATGGCGTCCGGAGCGAGCCTCCGGAGCGGGTTGGCCATCCCCTCAAGTTCGTCCTCGTACTCGCCCTCGAACTCGAACTCGCCCTCGCCTTCCTCCTCGTAGAGGGACTCGTCCTCGAACTCGCCCTCCAGTTCGGTCTCGAACTCCGTCTCCCACTCCCACTCCTGGTCCTGGCCGCCGCCGGTGACGCCACCGAGGGCCGACTGGGCCGCCCGGCGCGCCAGACCCGCGAGCGAGCCGAGGAACTCCTCCCCCTCGCCCTCCTCCTCGTGCAGGGACTCCCACTCGCCTTCCAGCTCGGGAAGCGGGGATGCGCCGGACGTCCTGGGGCTCGCGCCGTTCGTGCTCACGCTCATGGCCGCTGTTCCTTTCTGCTGCGGGCGCCGAAGTCAGCGCAGGCCGGCGTATCCGGGGCGCCGCGGTCGCGTCCCCGGGGCGGGGCGTCGGGGCGCGCCGGCGCGCATGGCGGGGCCGGCGGCGCGGCGGACCGCGGTGGTGGCGCGGACGTTGCGCTGCAGGGCGCGGGTGGTCTGCTGCGGGCTGCCCAGGACGCGGCGGGTCTGGCTCGCCATCACACGGGCAGCGGTGCGCCGGTCAGCGGGCCGGCCCGCGGCGGCGCGGCTGCTGAGCACGCGGGCGGTACGCCGGACGATCAACGGCACGGCCCGTACGGCGGGGCGGGTGATCCGCCGACGGCGCAGGATCCTGGTCAGTACGCAGGTCGCGCGGACCAGTTGCGGGAGCAGCCGGCGCAGGGCGGCCCGGTCCTGGGCGGACAGCGCGGTGACCGTCGCCGCACCGATCATGCCCTCGGCCTCGGCCTCGGAGCGGGCCTGCGCCGCGACCGCCGCCATCATCTCGGCCATGGCCTCCTGCTGGTTGAGGGGGCGGGCCGTTTCCTCCTCCGCCTCCGCCTCGAACTCGTCCTCGCCCTCTTCCTCGTAGAGGTACTCCTCCTCGAACTCGCCCTCGCTCAGCGCGCGGGCGGCGAGGTCCCCGGCCATACCGCCGAGGGGGCCGCCGACGATCCTGCCGACGATGGGCGCGGCGGTGCGGGCGACCCTGCGCAGGATGGGGGCGGCCCGCCGGACGAAGGCGCCGATACGGCGGAAGAAGGCCTCGTCTTCGAACTCGCCCTCGAACTCGCCCTCGTACTCGTCCTCCTCCTCGAACTCGCCTTCGCCCTGGCCGAGGAGGCCACCCACCGCACCCATGATGCGGCCGAGGAACTCCTCGCCCTCGCCCTCACCTTCGCCTTCATCCTCGTAGAGGTACTCGCCCTCTTCCTCGCCGACGCCCTCGAACTCGCCTTCCAGGGCAGCTTCGTCCTCGTACTCCAGCTCGGCCTGGCGCATCTGCATGGCCGCCTCCCTCAACGCGCGCTCGGACAACTCACCCTGCGCGGGCTGACGTTGAGGTACCAGTCGCACATCCAGCGGTCGATCGGTCCGGTCGCGTTCGGATGTGTGTCGCTCGGACGTGCTACGCGCGAACCGGGCCCGGAGTGGTCGGCCCCGCTGTTAGAGTGCGCTCCATGCCGTGAGTGTGGAACCGGCGAGCCGCCGGTCCGCTGAGGCAAGGGGGCCGGCGATGACCGACGGGGCAGCAACCGGACTGTTGGCCAGGGAAGGCATCGATTCCGAAGTCGAGGCGCTGGCCCTGAAGTTGATCGGCATTCTGGCCGAGTCCGGAGAACGGGTACTGCTCGACCTCGCGGTCGACGACATTCGCTGTCTGGTCATCCGCAGCGACCGGGCCGGCCCGATGACCCTGTTGAGCCCCCGGGAGCGGGAGATCGCCCGCATGGTCGCCTGCGGTCATCCCAACAAGACCATCGCCTCGGTCCTGGAGATCAGCACCTGGACGGTCGCCTCCCACCTGCGCCGCATCTTCACCAAGTTGGAGGTGTCGTCCCGGGCGGCGATGGTCAACCGACTGGCGCCCGGGGAACCGGAGTGACGGGCCGCGTGACATCCAAGTGGGCCCGCTGGTCCGCCGACAAGGATGAGCACTGGCTGGAGGTCTACGGGGAGACCGAACCTCTGTGCATCCCGCTGGAACGGCTCTTCGCCACGGGACCGGACGCGGCGCACCCCTTCACGGCGTATCTGTACGTCTGGACGCTCGGGTACAAGGGGGATGCGCCGCGCATGGAGGTCTCACTGCTGTTCCCTGCCACAGGCAGTTGGCAGGTGAAGGATCTCCAGGCCGTCGTGTACCACCTGCCGCCGGTACAGAAGGAGCGGAGGTGGCGAGCCGCACTGGCCAAGGACCTGCGGACGGCGGCACCCGTGCTGGAGGTCGCCGGCAAAGTCACGGCCGACTTGACCGGCTTTCCCGAACTCAACGCCGCGGCGGCCGCCACCGCCCATCTGAATGCGCGAAGCGCGCCTCAGGCACGGAAGAACGGGTGGTACGTCAAGAGAGTCCACGGGAGTCCTGATGGGGCCCTGTGCCAGGGAGTCAAGTGGGTCCTCCCGCCGAGCTTCGTCAAGCAGATCGGCATCCGGGTCACCGGTGCCCTTCTTGTGCAGTTCGTCGAGGCCGCACCCGCGCACGAGGGCAACGGTCCCCAGGGGAGCAGCGAGCGGCACCTCCTGGCCTGTGCGACGTTCACGCGCGGAAAGAAGTGGATCCCGTGGGGCACCCGTTCGCCTGTGGACGCCCACGTCCGGTTGCCGCTCGTCGTCGCCCCCGAGGAACTCACGCACTCAGCCCCGGCACAATGTTCCCCATGTCCCGATCCACCACCTGCCCCTGCGGCCTCCCCGACCCCTACGACAACTGCTGCGGCCGCTACCACTCCGGCACCACCCCCGCTCCCACCGCCGAGGCACTGATGCGCTCCCGCTACAGCGCCTTCGTGCGGTTGGACGCGCCCTACCTCCTGCGCACGTGGCATCCGCGGACGCGGCCCGCCGAGCCCCTCGACCTCGACCCGGGGATGCGGTGGACCGGGCTGGAGGTCCTGGAGACGAGTGGCGGGTCGGCGTTCCACTCCGCGGGGACCGTGACGTTCCGGGCCTCGTACCGGGGCGGCGCGGTCCATGAGCGGAGCCGGTTCGAGCGGGTCGACGGGGCGTGGGTGTACCTCGACGGGGAGTTCATCGAGGACTGAGGTGCTACGGCGCCAGGATGTCCAGTTCCTGGAGGGCGCCCACCGTGATCTCCCGGGTCAGCGTCTCCGCGCGGACCGCGTCGCCCTCGCGGACCGCCTCCGCCACCTGGACGTGCAGGGTGACGGCGGCCGGGTCGGGGTCCTCGAACATGACCTCGTGGTGGGTGCGGCCGGCCAGAACCTCGGTGACGACGTCGCCGAGACGGGCGAACATCTCGTTGCCCGAGGCGGCGAGGATCACCCGGTGGAAGGCCACGTCGTGGACGAGGTAGGCCTCCAGTTTGTGGCCGCGTGAGTTGGCGACCATGCCGATCGCGCACTCGGTGAGTTCCGCGCACTGCTCCGCCGTGGCGAACTTGGCGGCGAGGCCCGCGGCGATCGGTTCGACCGCGGAGCGCAGCACCGTGAGTGAGCGCAGTTGCTGCGGGCGGTCGGCGCCGGCCAGACGCCAGCGGATGACCTGGGGGTCGTAGACATTCCACTCGGACTTCGGCCGTACGGTGACGCCCACGCGGCGGCGGGACTCGACCAGGTGCATGGATTCGAGGACGCGGACCGCCTCGCGCATCACGGAGCGGGAGACCTCGAAGTCCTTGGCGAGCTCGTCCGTGCGCAGGACGCTGCCCGGTGGGTACTCGCCCGCGGTGATGGCGGGGCCGAGGGAGTCGAGTACGCGGCCGTGCAGGCCGCGGCCCGGAGTGGTCATGCACTCAGCGTACGGGGCGCGTCACGGAACCAAAAAGTCAGACTTATATGTCACAGACTCTTGAATTCGTCGTACCTAATCGGTTTCAGTGGGTTCGACATCAGGTGTCGACCGAGACAGTGAGGCAGCGATGCGTACCCCCCATGTCGTCGTGGTCATGGGCGTAGCGGGCACCGGGAAGACCACCATCGGTCCCCTGCTCGCGGCCCGGCTCAGCGTTCCGTACGCCGAGGGCGACGACTTCCACCCGCAGGCCAACATCGCCAAGATGTCGGCCGGGCACCCGCTGACGGACGAGGACCGGTGGCCCTGGCTGGACGCCATCGGTTCCTGGGCGCACGGGCGTGCGGGGCTCGGCGGGGTCGTCAGCTGCTCGGCGCTGAAGCGGTCGTACCGCGACCGGTTGCGGGCCGCGGCTCCCGGGGTCGTCTTCGTCCACCTCACCGGTGACCGCACGCTCATCGAGGACCGGATGGCGCATCGGCACGGGCACTTCATGCCGACCGCGCTGCTCGACTCGCAGTTCGCCACGCTCCAGCCACTGGAGGCCGACGAGGCCGGAGTCGCCGTGGACGTCAGCGGCAGTCCGGAGCAGATCGCCGAGCGGGCCACGGCCGCGCTCGCGCAGGTTCCCGAGCCGACCTCCTAGTACCTCCTAGTACCGCTTGTCACCCCAACTCCCCGTATCCGCAAGGAATCCACCGTGACCAGACTCAGCGTCGAGATGCTGGCAGCGGACCCCGTCGAGCCCATCACCTCGGCCGGCCACGCTCAGCTGGGCATCGCCGTACTGGCGGGCATCGCCGTCATCGTCCTGCTCATCACCAAGTTCAAGATGCACGCCTTCCTGGCGCTGACCATCGGCTCGCTCGCGCTCGGCGCGTTCGCCGGGGCGCCGCTGGACAAGGTCATCACCAGCTTCACCGGCGGGCTCGGTTCGACCGTCGCCGGTGTGGGCGTACTGATCGCGCTGGGCGCGATCCTCGGCAAGCTGCTCGCCGACTCGGGCGGCGCGGACCAGATCGTCGACACGATCCTCGCGAAGGCGAGTCCCCGGTCGATGCCGTGGGCGATGGTGCTGATCGCCTCCGTGATCGGGCTGCCGCTGTTCTTCGAGGTCGGCATCGTGCTGCTGATCCCGGTCGTGCTGATGGTCGCCAAGCGCGGCAACTACTCGCTCATGCGGATCGGCATCCCGGCGCTGGCGGGCCTGTCGGTCATGCACGGCCTCATTCCGCCGCACCCCGGGCCGCTGGTCGCCGTGGACGCGGTCAAGGCCAACCTCGGTCTGACACTGGCGCTGGGCGTGCTGGTCGCCATCCCGACCGTCATCATCGCGGGCCCGCTGTTCTCGAAGGTCGCCGCCCGCTGGGTGGACGTCCAGGCGCCGGACCGCATGATCCCGCAGCGCCCCTCCGAGGACCTGGAGAACCGCCCCGGCTTCGGCGCGACCCTCGCCACGATCCTGCTGCCGGTTGTGCTCATGCTCTCCAAGGCGCTGGTGGACATCGTCGTGGACGACCCCACGCACACCGTCCAGCGCGTCTTCGACGTCATCGGGTCGCCGCTGATCGCACTGCTCGCGGCCGTCATCGTGGGCATGTTCACGCTCGGCCGCCCGGCCGGCTTCACCAAGGAGCGGCTGTCCTCGACCGTCGAGAAGGGGCTGATGCCGATCGCGGGCATCCTGCTCATCGTCGGCGCGGGCGGCGGCTTCAAGCAGACGCTGATCGACTCCGGTGTCGGCCAGATGATCCTGGACATCTCCAAGGACTGGTCGATCCCGGCGCTGCTGCTGGCCTGGCTGATCGCGGTGGCGATCCGTCTCGCGACCGGTTCGGCGACGGTGGCCACGATCTCGGCGGCCGGTCTGGTCGCCCCGCTGGCCGCCGACATGTCGAGCACCCACACCGCCCTGCTGGTGCTGGCGATCGGCGCGGGC
The DNA here is from genome assembly GCF_040655155.1 of Streptomyces sp. NPDC050508. Taxonomy (NCBI): domain Bacteria; kingdom Bacillati; phylum Actinomycetota; class Actinomycetes; order Kitasatosporales; family Streptomycetaceae; genus Streptomyces; species Streptomyces sp. NPDC050508. The sequence goes on along the minus strand of NZ_JBFAJJ010000005.1, from coordinate 166,542 downwards.
TCGGTCTTCTTCAGCCATGTCAACGACGCCGGGTTCTGGCTGGTGAAGGAGTACTTCGGCCTGAGCGTCGGCCAGACCCTCAAGACCTGGTCCGTCATGGAGACGATCATCTCGGTGGTCGCCGGCGGGCTGGTCCTCCTCCTCTCGCTGATCATCTAGGGGTACGGGAATGAGTCATCCTCTGTTCGACATCAGTGGCCGTACGGCCCTGGTCACCGGTTCCAGCCGGGGCATCGGACTCGCCCTCGCCCGGGGCCTGTTGGAGGCGGGCTGCACGGTCGTCCTGAACGGACGGGACGGCGAACGGCTCACCAAGGCCGCCGCCGAGCTGTCCGGCGATGTCCACACCGCCGCCTTCGACGTGACCGACGGTCCGTCAGTGGCCGCCGGTATCGCGGATGTTGAGGACCGGATCGGACCGCTGGACATCCTGGTCAACAACGCGGGCATGCAACTGCGCGCCCCGCTCCTGGAGTTCACCGACTCCGACTGGCACCGCATCATCGACACCAACCTCACCAGCGCGTTCCTGGTCGGCCGTGAGACGGCCCGCCGGATGACGGAACGCGGCCACGGGAAGATCATCAACATCTGCTCGTTGCAGAGCGAGGTGGTCCGCCCCGGCATCGCGCCGTACGCGGCCACCAAGGGCGCCCTGAAGATGCTCACCAAGGGCATGTGCGCGGACTGGGGTCCGTCCGGAGTGCAGGTCAACGGTCTGGGGCCGGGCTACATCGAGACGGAACTGACCCAACCCCTCGTCGCGGACGAGGAGTTCAGCGCCTGGGTGCGCAAGCGGACCCCGGCCGGCCGCTGGGGCACCACGGACGACCTGGTCGGCGGAGTGCTGTTCCTGGCCTCGCCCGCCGCGGACTTCGTGAGCGGACAGGTGCTGTATGTCGACGGCGGCATGACGAGCGTGCTGTAGAAAAAGGGAGTCCGGACATGCTGGGTTGTGTGATTCACGGTCAGGACGACCTCCGGGTCGAGGAGTTGACGGTCCCGGAGCCCGGCCCCGGCCAGGCCCTCGTCGCCGTCCGCTACGGCGGCGTCTGCGGCTCCGACCTCCACTACTGGCGCCACGGCGGGGTGGGCGACTTCCGCCTCAAGGAACCGATGCTGCTGGGCCACGAGGTCGTCGGCACGGTCGTGTCCTACGGCCCCGGGGCCACAGGTCCCGTCGCCGGTACGGCGGTTGCGGTGCACCCGGCGACTCCGTGCGGGGTGTGCCCCGAGTGCGTGGACGGTCGGCGCAACGTGTGCCGGGACACCGCCTATCTGGGCAGCGCGGCCCGCTTCCCGCACGTACAGGGCGGATTCGCGGCCCAAGTCGTCGTCCCCGCCGAGCAGTTGAGGCCGGTCCCGGCGGGCCTGGAGCTGCGCCGGGCGGCCCTCGCCGAACCGCTCTCCGTCGCCCTGCACGCCGTGCGGCGAGCCGGGGACGTGACCGGACGCCATGTGCTGGTCACCGGCGCGGGTCCCATCGGCTGCCTGGTCGTCGCGGCGGCGAAGGCGGCCGGCGCGGCACGCGTGACGGTCACGGACCTGCTCCCGGCGGCCCTGCGCTACGCCACCGCGGCCGGCGCCGACACCGTCGTACGGGCCGATGACCTGGACGACTCCGGGTGGCCGTCCGAGGTCGACGTGGCCATCGAGGCGTCCGGGGTGGCAGCCGGGCTCGACACCTGTCTGCGGCTTGTGCGGCGGGGCGGGGTCGTCGTGCAACTCGGGATGTTGCCGCCGGGGCAGAGTCCCTTCGCGGGGAACCTGGTCGTCAGCCGGGAGATCGAGCTGCGGGGCGCGTTCCGTTTCGACACGGAGTTCAACGACGCGCTCCAACTCCTCGCCGTGGAGCCGTCGTTCGACGCTCTGGTCAGTGCGGTGGTGCCGGTGCGGGAGGCGGCGTCGGCGTTCGCGCTGGCGGCTGACCGGAGCCGGTCGTGCAAGGTGTTGCTGGACTTCGGGGGCTGAGCACGGCGACCGGCACTTCGACGAAAGCTTGCAACAACTACGGCTTCCACAGCGGGTGTTCGCGCTTCGCCCAGTCCCGGCTCACCGAACCCGTGCGCAGCCCCGCCCTCGCCTCCGGGTCCCCCAGCGCCATGCCGATGTGGCCGCCGAGGACGATGCCGATCGTGAGGGCCAGCCAGTCGTGGACGAAGGTCGCGCTGGTGCGCCACTGGATCGGGGTGAGGTGGGTGAACCACATGATCAGGCCCGTGCCGAGCATCACCAGCGTGGCACCGGCGATCCAGTTGGCGTAGATCTTCTGGCCGGCGTTGAACTTGCCTGCCGGGCGGGCCGATCGGCGTTTGTCGCGCATCACGGCACCGCGCAGCCAGACCCGGTCGTGCGGGCCGAAGCGGTTGAGGAAGCCGAGGTTGACGCGGAAGCCGCGGGAGACGAGGCCGATCAGGACGGGCACGGGGAGGGCGAGTCCCGCGCACTCGTGGATGCGGACGACCAGGGCGCGGCGGCCGACCAGTACCGCGAACTCCGGGATGTACAGGACCGCCGCCGTCGCCACGCAGACGCCCATCAGCGCGGCCGTGGTCCGGTGCACCCAGCGCTCGGTGCGGCCGAAGCGGCGGACGCGGGCCGACGGCTCCGTCTGCGGGGCGTGGGCTTCAGCTCGTAGGGTCATCGCCGCGTCCGTTCGACTTGCCGACCCAGGCGTCGACGTCGTAGCCCCGGTCCTCCCAGTAGCCGGGCTTCACATGCTCGGTGACGGTGATGCCGGAGAGCCACTTGGCGGACTTGTAGAAGTACATGGGGGCGACGTAGAGGCGTACCGGGCCGCCGTGGTCGTGGCTCACGGGCTTGTCCTGCATGCGCAGTGCGACCAGGATGTCCGAGCGCCGGGCCTGCTCGATGGTGAGGCTCTCCGTGTAGGCGCCGTCGAAGCAGGTGAAGCGCACCGCCCCGGCCTTGGCACGCACTCCCGCGGCGTCCAGGAGCCGGGACAGGCGCACCCCCTCGAAGGGGGTCCCGGGGACCCGCCAGCCGGTGACGCACTGGACGTCCTTGACCAGCCGGGTCTGCGGCAGGGCGCGCAGGTCGGCCAGGGTGTAGGACGTCGGCCTGTCGACCAGGCCGTCGACGGTCAGCCGGTAGTTCTCGGCGCTCTTGTGCGGCACGGACGCGGTGACCGAGTAGTAGCGGAAGCCGCCGCCGTTCGGGAGCAGTCCGGTCAGCCCGGTGGGGTCCTTGCCGGACAGGGCACCGAGGACACCGTCCATGCCTCTCTGCAGCACGGGCGCGGTGACGACGCCGAGGGCGCCCAGGCCGAGGGTGCCGAGAAGGACACGGCGGCCGAGTGGCCGGCCCTCCGCCTTCTCCGGAACCTCGGGCTCGGGTTGTTCAGGGTTCACGCAGTCATTCGAACACCCGCGACCCCGGCGCGACCAGAGATCGCGGGTGCCCGTCAGACTTCCGTAACCACTTCTTACGTGCTTCTCAGAGAGCGAGCGCCACCGACAAACAAGCGCGGGCTCGCTACGGCGTCTCCCCGGCCGCCTTCTCCAGCTGGAACGCCTCGTTGCCGAGCCCGATGCCGGCGTGCGCCTCGGGGTTGCGGGAGCGCAGGAGCAGGCCCTGGGCCAGGCCGACGAGGACGGCGAGGCCGATGATGCCGGGCAGGATCCAGCTCAGGGACGAGCCGGGGCCCGCGCCGACCAGGACGTCGAAGTCCTTGACCGTGTAGACGGCGATGACGACGAGCGCGACACCGGCCAGCGCGGAGGTGACCAGCCGCCAGGCCTGGGCGCCGGCGGCGCCGCGGCGGGCGAAGAAGACGATCACCGAGAGGGAGGCGGCGGCCATCAGCAGGATCACGCCGAGGGCGCCGATGTTGCCGAACCAGGTGAACAGGTGCAGGACCGGTTCGGTCGGGTCGCCGGTGGGCTTGTCGTCGACGACCGCGAAGACGATCACGATCACGGCGGACACCGCGGTCTGGAGCAGCGAGCCGGTGCCGGGGGCGCCGCTCGTGCTCGTCGTACGGCCGAAGGCCGACGGCAGCAGTCCCTCGCGGCCCATGGCGAAGGCGTACCGGGCGACGACGTTGTGGAAGCTGAGCATCGCCGCGAACATGCCGGTGACGAACAGGACGTGGAGCACGTCGGTGAAGGTGCCGCCGAGGCGGGACTCGGTGAGGTAGAAGAGCAGGCCGGCGCTCTGCTTCTGGGAGACGCCGATGATCTGCGAGGGCCCCGTGGCGACGGTGAGCGCCCAGCAGCTGAGCGCGAAGAAGACGGCGACGCCGCTCACGGCCAGGAACATCACGCGCGGCACAAGGATGTGCGGGCGGCTGGTCTCCTCGGCGTACACCGGGGCCTGTTCGAAGCCGAGGAAGGCGGCGATGCAGAAGCACAGGGCGGTGCCGACGCCGGCGCCGCTGAGGGTGTCCGGGTTGAAGGCGTGCAGGGACAGGCCCTCCTTGGCCGGGTCGGCGACGGCCGCGATGTCGAAGACGACGACGAGCGCGACCTCGATGACCAGCAGGACGCCGAGCACGCGCGCGTTGACGTCGATCTTCAGCCAGCCGAGCATGCCGACGACGAGCACGGCGGCCAGGGCCGGTATCCACCAGGCGACCTGGAGGTGGGCGTAGGTGGAGAACAGGCCGGAGACCTCGAAGCCGAAGATGCCGTAGATGCCGACCTGGAGGGCGTTGTACGCGACGAGCGCCACCATGGCCGCGCCGGCGCCCGCGGTGCCGCCGAGGCCGCGGGAGATGTAGGCGTAGAAGGCGCCCGCGTTGTGGACGTGCCGGCTCATCTCGGCGTAGCCGACGCTGAAGAGGACCAGGACGATGCCGAGGAGGACGAAGAGCAGGGGCTGCCCTTCGATGCCCATCACCGCGAATGTGGTGGGCATGACACCCGCGACCACCATGAGGGGCGCGGTCGCGGCGAGCACGGAGAGCAGCAGGCCCCCGGTGCCGAGGCGGTCGGCGCGCAGGGCGCGCTCCTGCCCCCTGAACGTGCTGATACCGCCGTCGTCCGCGGTGGCGCTGCTCGTGCTGGAACTGCCCGTCGTCATGGCGGGAACGTCCTTTCGGGGTCGCTACGGGGGCGTTACGACGTACCGAGCGCGCAGTCGCGTGCGGCACGGAAGGCGGTGAGCGGGTCTCGGTCCGGGTAGGACCACGGGGCCGGGGTCGGGTGCTCCCCGATGCGGTGGAACAGGGCGGCGGCCTCGGCGCCGCGCCCCTCGCAGGACTTGGCGTGGGCAAGGAAGTTGAGGTCGACCAGGCGGCGCGGATGGCCCTCGTGCTCCCACTCCAGCCACCAGTCGAAGGCGGCCTTCATCACCTGCCGGGCCCGGCGTCCGGCCCAGTGTCCGGAGGCGGCCGGGTCGGCGGGTTCCAGGCCGGCCGCGGCCAGCACGCGGTAGCGCTCGGCGTGCGCGACGACCGGCAGGATCGCGAGCGGGGAGTCGGCGGGGGCCTGTTCGGCGGCCCAGTAGGCGAAGTCGTAGACCTCGTGCAGCGGGTCGAGGCCCGCGGTGGCCCGGCGCTCCGCGAGCCGGGCGACCATCAGATGGTGGGCGTGGTGGTGGTCGGCGTGCCGGTGGCGGACCTCGTCGAAGAGCTGGACCACGCCCTCGTCGGTGCCGAGGCTGTGCTCCAGGAGGAGCAGTCCGAGCCACGGTGTCGGATCGTCGGGCAGGCGGGCCGACGCCGTACGGCAGGCCTCGCGGGCCCGGACCGGTTTCTCCTTGCCCGCCAGCGTGCGCTGGACCAGGGCCAGGGCGAGCAGGACGGAGGCGTCGCCGGACTCGGGTTCGGCGAGCAGCCAGTCGCGGGCCCAGGCGGTGGTGTACGACTCCAGGGCGAGGACGGTGACGCGGTGGGCGCGGGCGTCCCAGTCGTCGCCCGTCCGGGCGAGCAGAACACGCGCCGCCTGCCAGCGACCCTGGGCCAACGCGGCACGTGCGGCGACGAGTTCGTGGTCGTCGAGCGCCGCGTCGAATGCCTGGGACGCACGCTTGTGGCGGCGTCCGAGGGGTGGCGGGGGTGGGGACACCCGGGTATTCCTCACGTTCCTCACGCGACGCTGCGGGACATCGGCACGCTATCGGCCGATCACGCACAGCAAACCCTCCACCAATACTTCACGTCAAGTGCCGTACGGCTGTTACGCCTGTCAACTTCCGTTACGCAAAAGGCACTTGTGGCCATATCCCCTACCCGGGGCGGTACGCTCCCAAGCGTTCGCGGGTCATCGGTGTGGCGTACGCCATGGCGCTCGGGCGCGCGGCGGCGGACCATGGCAGCACGGTCCCGCCGCAGCCTCCGATCGTGCCCGAGGTCGTCGGAGCATCGTGACCGGATCGACCACCCGCTTCCGGGTACTCCCAGGGGCAAGCCGGGCCCTGGGGCGCTACAGTCGCCCAAACGCATCCCGTAGCCCGGCCTGACGATCGAGGTACGCAGCGTGTCCCTTCTGGTTCTGATGCTCGCCGTGAGTGCGGCCTGTTGCCTCGGCTTCGGGTTCGTGCTCCAGCAGAACGTGGCCCAGCAGGCACCCCTGAGCGACTTCCTCTCCCCCAGGCTGCTCCTCGACCTGATGCGGGTACCCCGCTGGCTCGGCGGCATCGGCCTGATGATCGCGGGCATGGTGCTCGGCGCGATAGCGCTCAGCAACGGCGAGGTCTCCCTCGTGGAACCCCTCCTCGCGACGAACCTCCTCTTCGCCCTGGCCCTCTCCCGCAAGCAGACCCGACAGCCCCTGGGCCGGCAGGGCTGGGCGGGCCTCGCACTCCTGGCGGGCGGCGTCACGACCTTCATCGTCGCGGGCGAACCACGGAGCGGCACAGCCGTCACCGACCCCTTCCGCCACTGGCTGATCATCGGCGTCATGGTGGGCCTGGCCCTCCTCCTCACGACGTACGCCAAACGCTCCCGCCTCAGCTCGGGCCCAGTCCTCCTGGCCCTGGCGGCAGGCCTCCTCTACGGCGTGCAGGACGCGCTCACCCGGGTCAGCGGCCAGCGCTTCACCGAGGGCGGCCTCACCGAACTGGTCACGGGCTGGCAGCCGTACGGCGTGCTGGCGCTCGGCGTGACCGGCCTGGTCCTCGTCCAGAGCGCCTTCGAGACGGCTCCCCTACGCATGTCCCTGCCGGCCCTCACCGCGGCCCAGCCACTCGCCGGGATCATCTGCGGGGTGGGCTTCCTGGGCGACCGCCTGCGCGCCGACACGGGTGCGCTGGCCTGGGAGGCGGTGGGCCTCGCCGGGATCGTCGTAGGCATCCTGCTCCTGGGCATGCACCCGGCGATGCCGCGCGGCACGACGAAGCCGAGGCCCGCACCGGCCCTCCAGCCGCACTGAGGCCCTCGGCCCCACCGCTCGCCGGCCCCTGTTTCATGGGGGCATGAATCCAGCTGACGAGATCCTCGACATCGTCGACGAGAACGACCGGGTCATCGGCCAGTCCCCCCGCGGCGAGGCCTACGCACAGGGCCTGCGCCACCGCGCCGTCTTCATCCAGGCCCGAGACGCCGCAGGCCGCCTCTTCGTCCACCGCCGCACCCCCACCAAACTCGTCTTCCCGTCCCTCTACGACATGTTCGTCGGCGGAGTGGTCGGCGCGGGCGAGTCCTACGACGAAGCGGCGCTGCGCGAGGCCGAGGAGGAACTCGGCGTCGACGGCCTGCCCCACCCCTCCTTCCTCTTCAAGTTCCTGTACGACGACGGCGCCGGGCAGACCTGGTGGTCGGCGGTGTACGAGGTCCGCTGCGAGCTTCCGGTCAGCCCGCAGGTCGAGGAGGTCGCGTGGCACGACTTCCTGGAGGAGCGGGAGATCGAGCGGCGGCTGAATGACTGGGAGTGGGTGCCGGACGGCGTGGCGGCCTACACCCGACTCAAGGCGCACCGGGAAGAAAGGGCCGGATAGGGTCCTGCCCGTGATCGATTTTGCACGGAACGTCCGACTGTGGTTCGCGCCCCAGGAGATCAGCGAGGAGGGCGCCACCCCCGACTACCGCTTCTCACTCGCCAACGAGCGCACCTTCCTGGCCTGGCTGCGCACCGCGCTGGCGCTGATCGGCGGGGGTTTCGCGGTGGACCAGTTCCTGCCGCACCTGCGCTGGGCCTGGCGGGCCGGTCTGGCGCTCGCGCTGCTCGCGGCGGGCGTGCTGTGCGCACTGCGCGCGGTCAACCACTGGGTGCGCTGCGAGCGGGCGATGCGCCGGGGCGAGGATCTGCCGGTGTCCCGCTTCCCGGCGCTCCTGAGCATCGCCGTAGCAGTGGTGGCCCTGGCGATGGTCGTCGTCGTACTCGCCGGATGGGCGGGATGACACGGCCCCCGGCCCAGGACCGCGACCCGGGCCTCCAGCCCGAACGCACCCGACTGGCCTGGCGGCGCACGACCCTGTCGAGCACGGTCGCCGCCGTACTGGCCGCGAAGGCCTCACTGCACAACGGCGTACAAGCCGAAGGCATCATCATCTGCGCCTTGTGCTGCGCACTCTGGCTGGCCTTCCTCACCGTGGCCCACCGCCGCATCCGCACCCTCGCGGCCGGCGACATCCCCCCGCCCCTGGCCCCCCGGCACGCCACCACGGCGGTGCTGTGCACGGCGGCCCTGGCGGTGTGCGCGGCGGTACTCGTGTATTGAGACGCGGAGCCAGAGCCTCGGGATGGACCACGCACCCGCACCCGCCAACGCACGGGAGCGGGTCGTGGCGGTACGGCGCAGCCCGCCGCGTAGCTGGTCCCCACCCCTTCAACTGTGACAACACCGGAGGGGCGCAACCAGCGGCGGGCTCGCCGTACCGCCACGACCCCGACCCCACCACACACCGCGGGCAAAGCACCTCCACCCCGCACCCGCACGCCACGCACCCCGGATCACCCGATATGGGCGATTCCCGTGGCAGCCTGTGCGTCGTCATCGCCCGCACTTCCGAAGGTGAGCACCATGACCACCCTTCACCTGGAGCACTCCTCCCACACCCACTCCCACGGCCCGGACTGCGGACACACCACGGTGCCGCACGGCGACCACGTCGACTACGCGCACGACGGTCATCTGCACCGCGAGCACGGCGGCCACTGGGACGAGTGCGAACCGGGCGGCCACGTCGCCCACCAGGAGCACGCGCACCAGCACGGCCAGGACTGCGGACACGAGAGCGTCCTGCACGGCGACCACGTCGACTACGTGCACGACGGCCACCGGCACGCCCAGCACGACGGCCACTGGGACGACCACTGAGCCGACACCCATGGCCCGGAACGGCCTGGACGCACTGACACACAGCTCCCCGTCGCCCGGCGCGGGGAGCTGTCGGCCTATGGTGGCCCCGGTCACGTTTCACTCCCCTACTGGACGACATACCGACCGGTCGGCATGATGGGTCGAGACGTGTTCCTCCATTCGTAGGAGTGATGTATGAGCCCCGACCACCCGCCCGGACTCGATCTCGACCGGCTGCGCGGTCTGCTCGACCGTGAGCGGCCCGGTCTGGTGAGCGGCGCCCTGTCCGGCCGGCTGATCGAGGGCGGACGGTCGAACCTCACCTACGCGGTCACGGACGGCACCGCGAAGTGGGTCGTACGGCGCCCCCCGCTGGGCCATGTGCTGGCGACCGCGCACGACATGAAGCGCGAGCACCGGGTGATCAACGCCCTGCACCCGACGAACGTGCCGGTACCGAGACCCATCCTCCTGTGCGAGGACGACGAGGTGCTCGGGGCGCCGTTCTACGTCATGGAGTTCGTGGAGGGCACGCCGTACCGCACCGCCGACGAGCTGGTCCCGCTGGGCCCGGAGCGCACCCGGGGCGCGGTGCTCGAACTCGTCGACACGCTGGTCGAGTTGCACGCGGTGGACCCCGCCGAGGTGGGCCTCGCCGACTTCGGCCGGCCCGCGGGTTTCCTGGACCGTCAACTCCGCCGCTGGGGCAAGCAGTTGGACGCCTCCCGCAACCGCGAGCTGGCAGGCGTCGAGGAGTTGCACGCGGCCCTCGGCCGCCGCCTCCCCACCTCCCCCGCACCGGCGGTCGTGCACGGCGACTACCGCCTGGACAACGTGCTCATCGGCGAGGACGACAAGATCAAGGCGATCCTCGACTGGGAGATGTCCACCCTCGGCGACCCGCTCACCGACCTGGGCCTCCTCGTCATGTACAGCATCCCGCTGAAGCTGCCCAACTCCCCCATTTCCACCACCGCTTCGGCCCCCGGCCACCCCGCACCGGCCGAGCTGATCGAGCGGTACGCCGCGCGCTCGGGGCGCGACGTGTCGTCGGTCGCCTGGTACACGGCGTTCGCGTGGTTCAAGCTCGCCGTGATCCTGGAGGGCATCCACTACCGCTACACCCTGGGCCAGACGGTCGGCCGCGGCTTCGACCGCATCGGCGAACTGGTTCCCGTCTTCATCGAGCACGGCCTGACCACCCTTCAGGAGGGCTGATCCACCATGGACTTCGCGTACGACGCACACACCGAGGAACTGCGCGCCAAGCTCCTGGCCTTCATGGACGAGTACGTCTATCCGGCCGAGCCCGTCGCCGAGGAACAGCGCGCCCAGCTCTCGTCCCCCTGGGACACCCCTGCGATCGTAGGGGAGTTGAAGGCAGAGGCCCGCAGGCAGGGCCTGTGGAACCTCTTCCTTCCCGACGCCGAGTACGGCGGCGGGCTCACCAACCTCCAGTACGCACCCCTCGCCGAAATCACCGGCCGCTCCCCGCACTTGGCGCCCACCGCGCTGAACTGCGCGGCGCCGGACACCGGCAACATGGAGGTGCTGTACCAGTTCGGCGACGAGCAGCAGAAGAAGCAGTGGCTGGAGCCGCTGCTGGCCGGTGAGATCCGCTCGGCGTTCGCGATGACCGAGCCGGAGGTGGCCTCGTCCGACGCCACCAACATCACCACGCTCATCGAGCGGGACGGCGACGACTACGTCATCACGGGCCGCAAGTGGTACATCTCCGGGGCGATGAACCCGGACTGCAAGATCTTCATCGTGATGGGCAAGACGGACCCGGACGGCGCCGACATCCGCCGCCAGCAGTCCATGATCCTGGTCCCCCGCGACACCCCGGGCGTCACCGTCAAGCGGGCGATGCAGGTCTTCGGCTACGAGGACCACTCCCACGGCGGCCACGCCGAGGTGATCTTCGACCACGCGCGCGTGCCGGTGACGAACCTGATCGGCGAGGAGGGCGGCGGCTTCGCCATCGCCCAGGCGCGGCTCGGTCCGGGCCGTATCCACCACTGCATGCGGCTGATCGGCATGGCGGAGCGGGCGATCGAGCTGATGTGCCAACGGGCCGTGTCCCGCGTCGCGTTCGGCAAGGCGCTGGCCCAACAGGGCGTGGTCCACAACTGGATCGCGGACGCGCGGGTCGCCGTGGAGCAGCTGCGGCTGCTGGTCCTGAAGACGGCCTGGATGATGGACACGGTCGGCAACAAGGGTGCCCACGCGGAGATCCAGGCCATCAAGATCGCCACCCCGCGCACGGTCGTCGGCATCCTCGACAAGGCGATCCAGCTGCACGGCGCGGGCGGCGTGAGCCAGGACTTCCCGCTGGCCGAGCTGTACGCGAGCGCCCGCACCCTGATGCTGGCCGACGGCCCGGACGAGGTGCACCAACGGTCGCTGGCGCGCCGGGAGTTGAAGAAGTACCTGTAGCACCACGAGGGGCTGGAAGGGTGGTCGCACCCTTCCAGCCCCCGTTTCCCCCGAGGTGAATGGTCAGTTGGGCGTGCTCGCCCTCAGCGTCCAGCCCTGGCGGCAGGTGTGGCCGAAGGTGCCGATGTCGCAGCCCTCGACGGTGAAGACGTAGGCGCCGGTGTTCCGCTCCAGCACCCGGATCCGGCCGGACACCCCGCCGCCGAACTCGCGCTGGGTGCCCCCGGGGTCGGAGGCGCTCGTCCAGCGGACCAGGAACGAGTCGTAACCGTGCTCCGGGGCCGTCGTGCCCCAGTTGAAGTAGGCGTAGCCGCGGTCCTGCCACGCGGCGACAACCATGTTCGAGCCCTGGCGCGGTGACCAGGTGGCGGTGCCGTAGGTGAAGTACTGGCGCTTCCCGGCGTACGCGTTGCCCAGGTACACGTCCCTGGTGCCGCTGGTCGGGCAGCCCAGCCAGCCGGAGGCTCCGCCGAGCGCGTTCCAACGCTGGTTGATGTGGGACTCGTTGACCGGGATGGAGCACGCGGCCCGGGCGGGTGTCTGCGCCGCGGCCGGCACCGCCGCCGTACCGCCGAGGACGAGTAGGGAGCCCAGGGCAACGCCGGTCAGGCGCCGCTTCGTTGACAGCATGGTGTTTCCCCCGTTGGTTCCTGTCGGTCGGTCCGGCGGTGTGCCCGCCGTTCCGCTGCTACGAGCATCACGGCGACGGGGGCCGGGAGTTGAGGGGAAGCCCTCGGGCGGCGCCGGGGACTTCTCCCGGGTGGACCGGGAAGCGTTCCCAGGACACCCGGGCGCCGCGCCCCCACGATGGAGTGCATGGACGACCGCGACGGGCGCACACCGCTACGCACGGCGGCGGCGTACGTGCTGCTGGGGCTGGCGGCACTCCAAGTGGCGGTCGGGGCGGTCGCGTTGGCGGCGGCCGGGGTCTCCGCCGCGGACGTGATCCACTACGACATGGTCGTCGACCTGGCGGTCGGTCTCGCCTACCCGGTCTGCGGCACGGTGATCGCGCTGCACCGGCCGCGCAATCCCATCGGCTGGCTGCTGATCGCCTACGGGCTGGGCCACGCGTTCACGGGTCTGTCGATCGGGCTGGCCGTCGAGGGCCTACGGCTGGGCTGGTCCCCGGAGTTGCTGCACGCGCTGACGACCGCCGGCCGTCACACCTGGATCCTCGGCAGCTCCACGGCGTTCGTCCTCGTGTTCTTCCTGTTCCCCGACGGCCGGCTGCCCGACCATCGCTGGCGCTGGGCCCTGGTCGCCCAACTCCTCTCCTCCCCGCTCGACTTCGCCATCTGGGCGCGGGACGACTGGGGGCTGTTCCGCGGCACACCGGCCCAGCCGTCGTACCTCCCGGTGCCGGACGGCTGGATGCCCGCCCTGCGGGACATCGAGACCGCCAAGGCCTGCCTGGTGCTGGCCGCCGTGTTCGCCGTCATGGCCGTGCGCCACCGGCGCGCCGGAGAGCAGGACCGCCGCCGGCTGCTGTGGCTGATCGCGGGAATGCTCCCGCTGGCGTTGAGCGTGGCCCTGCAGATCTTCGGCTTCCCGGCGGTCTACACGTCGTGCTGCACGCTGTTCCTGCCGACCGCCATCATGATCGCCGTGGTCCGCGAGGAACTGCTCGACATCCGTCTCGTCGTCTCCCGCAGCCTGCTCTACGGCGCGCTCACGGTCGGCGTGATCGTCGCCTACGTCGGCCTCGTCACCTCCGTCCAGTCCCTCCTCAACCCCGACCCCGCGCTGCTCGGCCCGGCACTGATCGCGGTCACCCTCGCCCTCGCCTTCGAACCCGCCCGCCGGCTCCTCCAACGCATGGTCGAGCGCGCCCTGTACGGCGACCGGCACGACCCGGTGCGCGCGGTCTCCCGCATCGGCGAACGGCTGGCCGGCACCGGCGTCGGCGCGGTCCCGGAGGCGGTGGGCGAGGCACTGCGACTGCCGTACGTGTGCGTGGAGTCGAAGTCGGGGGTGACGGACGGGAGTTGGGGCGAGCCGGGGGAACACATCCACGCCATACGGCTCGACTACGACGGCCGGACCGTCGGTGCGCTGGTGATCGGGCTGCGTCCCGGCGAACAACAGCCCGACACCGCCGACCTGGCGGTCCTGGAGCTGTTCGCCGTACCGCTGGCCGCCGCACTCCACGCCACCGACCTCACCCGGGAGTTGCAGCACTCCCGGGAGCGGATCGTGGCCGCGCGCGAGGAGGAACGGCGCCGGATCCGCCGCGATCTGCACGACGGGCTCGGGCCGACACTCGCCGGGGCGGCCTTCCAGGCGGACGCGGTACGCAACCTGCTGACGTTCGATCCGGAGCGGGCCGCGGAGCTGCTCACCGAGTTGCGGTCCGAGGTCGGGGGCGCGGTCGCGGAGGTGCGCCGACTGGTGGACGGGCTACGGCCGCCGGATCTGGACCAGTTGGGGCTGCTGGGCGCGTTGCGGGAGCGTGCGGTGCGGTTGTCCTGGCGGGCGGACGGCACCCCGATCCAGGTCCGGGTCCGGGCACCGGAGCGGTTGCCCGCGCTGCCCGCCGCCGTCGAGGTGGCCGCGTACCGCATCGCGATCGAGGCGCTGACGAACGCGGCCCGACACGCCCGCGCCTCGCATGTGGACCTGCGCATCGAGATCGGTGACGGGCTGCGCCTGGAGGTGTCCGACGACGGTTCGCCGACGGACGAGGAGACCGCGTGGACGCCGGGCGTGGGCATCACGTCGATGCAGGAGCGCGCGGCCGAACTGGGCGGCCGGTGTGTGGCGGGGCGCGGGCGGGTGGTGGCGACGCTGCCGTTGGGAGGGCCGATGTGATGGGGCGAGACCCTGTGACCGAAGTGGCCGAGGACGATGCGGACGCGCTACGGGTCGTCCTCGCCGACGATCACCCGGTGGTCCGTACCGGACTGGCCGCGCTCCTGGAGTCCGTACGGGACGGGACCCCGCGGGTGCGAGTAGTCGGGGTCGCCGCGAGCGGCCGGGAGGCGGTACGGGCGGCGGTGACCCTGCGTCCGCACGTGGTGGTGATGGACATCCGGATGCCCGATCTGAACGGCATCGAGGCGACGCGGGAGATCGGCCGGGTGGCGCCCCGGGTGGCCGTGCTGATGCTCACCATGGTCGAGGAGGACGACTCCGTGTTCGCCGCGATGCGGGCGGGCGCTATGGGCTACGTCCTCAAGGGTGCGGGCCAGGACGAGATCGTCCGGGCGATCCGCGCGGTGGCCGCCGGTGAGGCCATCTTCGGCCCCGGTGTCGCGAGGCGCGTGCTCGGGCAGCTCAGCAGGCCCCCGGACCGCCCTGACCCGTGCCCGACACTCACCCCGCGCGAACGGGACGTACTCGCCCTGATCGCCGACGGCCGGCCCAACTCGACGGTGGCCGCCCGGCTGGGGCTGTCCCCGAAGACGGTCAGCAACCACATGTCCGCGGTGCTCGCCAAACTGGGCGTCGCGGACCGCGCGGAGGCGGCGGCCTGGGCGCGGGAGGCGGGGCTCACCCCACCCCCGGACGCGTGAGGGCTACTACGGCCGCAGCGCCCGCAGCAGCAGATCCGCGAGGTGGTCGGCGACTTCCTGAGGGGTGAGCGGGCCGCCGGGGCGGTACCAGGTGGACAGGTGGTGGACCGAGCCGAAGTGGTAGTCCACGACGAGGTCCGCCGGGGTCGCGGTGGAGAACACGCCCTCGCGCTGGCCCTCTTCGACGAGCGCGCGGAAGCGTTCGTGGTAGCGCCGGCGTTCGGCGCGCACCTGCTTGTTCTTCTCCGGGCTGAGGTGGTGCATGGACCGGAAGAAGATCGACGCGTCGTCGAGGTTGTCGATCGTCGTCACGACGACGTCCGCGGCGGCGGCCCGCAGCCGCATCTCGACCGGCTCGTCGGCGTTCGCGAACACCTCCAGGCGCTCCTGCTGGACGCGCAGCACGCGCGCGTACACCTCGTGCAGGAGGTCGTCCTTGGAGCCGAAGTAGTGGTACAGCGCCCCCTTGGTGACGCCTGCGGCCTCGACGATCTCCTGCACCGAGGTGCGGTCGTAACCCTGCTCGGCGAAGAGCCGGGTGGCGGCGGCGAGGAGCCGCTGCGGGACGGGAGCCCCGTCTCCGTCGGTCGTCCTGGGCACTGCCGCCACCTGCCTTTCCTAGGTGTTCACTCGCTGTCGTACGACCGGGAACGCAGTTCCCGCCGGAGGATCTTCCCACTTGCCGTCTTCGGCAGGTCCGGCAGGATCTCCACCTGGCGCGGGTATTTGTAGGCGGCCAGTCTCTCCTTGCAGTACACGGCGAATTCATCGGGGTCGGTTTCGGCGCCCGGACGGAGACTGATGTACGCCTTCACGGTCTCGCCGCGATACCCGTCGGGCACCCCGACGACGGCCGCCTCGCGCACCGCCGGGTGGGTGTACAGCACGTCCTCGACCTCGCGCGGCCACACCTTGAAGCCGGACGCGTTGATCATGTCCTTCTTGCGGTCGACGACGTACAGCCAGCCCTGCGGGTCCATGAAGCCGATGTCACCGGTGCGCAGCTCGCCGTCCGGGAAGGTCTCGGCGGTGGCGTCGGGCCGCCGCCAGTACCCGGGCACGACCTGCGGCCCGCGCACGACGATCTCGCCCTGCTCACCGAACGGCACCTCGGCACCCAGGTCGTCGACGATCCGTACGACGGTGTCGGGCCCCGGCAACCCCACGGCCAGCGTCCCGGACGCCGGGTCGACGGGCGCCTCCAGGTCGGGCGGTACGGAGGCGCAGGGCGCGGTGCACTCGGTGAGGCCGTAGCCGTTGCGGATGTACGACCCGAAGCCGGCCCGGAACTTCTCCACCAGGGCGGGCGGCACCGGGGCGCCGCCGGAGGAGATGTTCCGGAAGGACGCGAAGTGGTCCGGGGTGACGCCCGGGTGCGCGGCGAGTGCCATGAAGGCGGTGGACGGGCCGACCGTGTACTGCGGCCTGTGCTCGGCGAAGGCGTCGAGCACGACCCCGCCCTCGAACCGGTACACCAGCACCAGCGAGCCCCCACTGACGAGACACGCGCCCAACTGGCACACCATCCCGGTGATGTGGAACAGCGGCGCCATCGCGAAGTACACCGGCGCGTCCGGCAGCCCGAGCCCGGTGCGCTGCCGTTCGGCGTTGTACAGGATGTTGGCGTGGGTGTTGGTGGCGCCCTTGGGGGCACCGCTCGTCCCCGAGGTGTAACTGATCAACGCGATGTCCGCAGGCGCCGGTTCACGCCCGCCGGGCGCCTTGTGCCCCGCCTTGGCGACGGCCACCAGGTCCTCGGCGTCGGCGGCCTGCGGGAGCCGCTCGAAGGTGAGCACGCGCGCGTCGTCGCGAGTCTGGAAATCCAGCTCGCACGCGGTGAGCACGATCCGCACGGGAGACCCGCTCTTCTCGACCGCCGTGGCCGTCTCGCGCAGATACGACTCCCAGGCCCGGTCGGTACAGATCAGCGCGGCCACCTCGCCGTCCCGCAGGACATGGGTGACCTCCCCCGACTTGTACATCGGGTTGACCGGCACGACGATCGCGCCGGCCTTCCAGGCGCCGAGCAGGGCGATCACGAAGTGCGGCGAGTTCTGCAGCAGGACGGCGACCCGGTCACCGCGCTCAAGACCCCGCGCGGCCAGATACCCGGCGACGGAGTCGCTCAGCTCGTCGAACTCGCGATAGCTGAGCCGGCCGTCGAAGTAGGTGAGGAAGGTGCGGTCAGGAGTCTCGCCCACAACCCGACGCAAGGCGTGCACCAGCGAGTCGTCCGGACGGATGGCCCCACGCTGGGCCTCGTTGAGCAGCGCCACCCAGGGCTTGGTGGCGTACAGGGAGTCGGTCACTCTCCGGCCTCCCACTTCTGCTGGATGTGGTTCATGGTGGTCAGCCAGCGGTCGGGTTCACCGGCCCTGGCCTGGTAGTACCCGGCGACCTCAGGATGCGGCAGAACCAGGAAGCGCTCCTCCTCGATCCCCTTCATCAGCGCGTCCGCGACCGCGTCGGGCTCGATGGCGGTCGGCTGGAGCACCAGGTCACCCGCGCTGCCGGTGGCGGCCAGCATGTCGGTGCGGACGCCCTGGGGACAGATCGCGTGGACCTTGATCCCCCGGTGCCGGTACGTCAGCGACAGCCACTCGGCGAAGGCGTACGCCCCGTGCTTGGTGACGCTGTAGGGCGCGGCCCCGATCATGGTGAGCAGCCCGGCCGCCGACACGGTGGACACGAACCGCCCGCCGCCCCGCTCCAGCCACCCCGGGATCAACGCCTCCGCGGCCCGCACATGAGCCATGACGTTCACGTCCCAGGCCAGCGCCCAGACGTCCTCCCCGGCCGCCTCCGACCCACCGGAACCGACCCCGGCATTGGCGCAGTAGATGTCGACGGTCCCACCGAGGGCGTCCCGGGCCGCACCGACGACGGCAGAGGCGTCCCCCGGCACGGCGATCGCCCCGATCTCATCGGCGACGGCTTTCGCACGATCGGCATCAAGGTCGTTCACAACGACCCGGGCCCCTTCGGCAGCGAACCGCCGCGCAAGCGCAGCCCCGATGCCACCCCCGGCCCCCGTGACGACTACCCCGGCACCCTGAACGGCTTCCACCATCGGTCTCCTTCGACTGCGGCTCCACTGCCCCACCAGACTAACCGGTCGGTATGTAACACCGAAAGACCAGATTGCCGTAGGGGCGCGGGGAACGGCGCGAGCAACCACGACCGAGTGGCACCCTACGAACCACCCGCGGCAGCCCATACCGTGCCGACATGCCCCTCACCAGACGAACCCTCCTGGCAGCAACCCCGGCGGCAACCCTCACCCCAGCAACCACCAAACCCCGCACCCTACGCACCGGCTTCGAACAACTGGCCGCACACGACTACGCCCAGCTCAGCGGCCAGCGAACCGGCATTGTCACCAACCCCACCGGCATCACAAGAGACGCCCACCACATCGTCGACGTCATGCACACGAGCCCCCACGTGAACCTCACCGCGGTCTTCGGCCCCGAACACGGCTTCCGAGGCACCGCACAAGCAGGCGGCTCCGAGGGCCACTACACCGACCCGGCAACCAAACTCCCCGTCTACGACACGTACTTGAAGAGCGGTCAGCCACTCGCCGACATCTTCGAGACCGCCGCCGTGGACACCGTCGTCTTCGACATCCAGGACGTGGGCGCCCGCTTCTACACGTACATCTGGACCCTGTACGACTGCATGGAGGCGGCCCAGCTCGCCGGCAAACGCTTCGTGGTGCTCGACCGCCCGAACCCGGTGACCGGCCGCGCCGCCCAAGGTCCGGTCCTGCACCGGGAGTTCGCGACATTCGTCGGCCGGCAGCCGATCGCGCAGGCGCACGGCATGACGGTCGCGGAGCTGGCCCGGCTGTTCAACGGGGAGTTCCTGACAGCACCCGTGCCGCTGGAGACCGTACTGATGACGGGCTGGAAGCGGTCGGAGTTCTACGACGCCCGGTCGCTCCCCTGGGTGCCGCCCAGCCCCAACATGCCGACGCCGGACACCGCACTCGTGTACTCGGGGACGTGTCTCTTCGAGGGCACGAACCTGTCCGAGGGCCGCGGCACCACCCGCCCCTTCGAACTGCTCGGCGCGGAAGGGATCGACGGGCGTTGGGCCGCCGAGGTGAATCAACTCGGGCTGCCCGGCGTGCACTTCAGGGAGGCGTACTTCGCGCCCACCTTCTCCAAGTTCCAGGGCAAGACCGTCGGCGGGGTCCAGATCCACCTCCACGACCGGGCCGCGTACGACCCCGTGCGCACCGGTATCGCGCTGCTGGTGACCGCCAAGAAGGTCTGGAGCGGCTTCAGTTGGCGTTCCGACAACTGGATCGACAAGCTCACGGGGTCGGCCCGGGTGCGTACGGCGATCGATTCGGGCGCGGGCACCGACGAGGTGGTGGCGGGCTGGGAGGAGGAGTTGAGGGCCTTCCGGCGGGTTCGAACTGAATACCTCCTCTACAAGTGAGTCGTGACGTATGGCCAATCTTCACCGGTAGCGGGACGATGCGCCCACATCGCACCACTACGGGGGACGAGGAGGCCGGTCATGGCGGATCCGGCGATGAGCGTGAGCCCTTACTGGGAGCTGACCTTCGACGCCGACGGGGACGTCGACCAGGGTGAACGCGACCGGCTGCTGCACGAGGTGCGGCAGCGCGGGGTCGGTGACCTGATCGTCTTCTCGCACGGGTGGAACAGCCAACGCGCCGGCGCGACCCGGCTCTACAGCCGCTTCTTCGCCCCGATTCCGCACCTCGCGCAGAAGGCGAAGATCGGGTACGTGGGCGTGATCTGGCCATCCATGGAGTTCCCGGACCAGCCGATTCCGAACTTCCCGCGAACGGCCGTAGCCGTGGCCGAACCCGTGACGCCTCCGGCACTCGACGGCGACACCCGGCACGCGCTCCTCGACACCTTCCCCGGCAAGGCGACGGTGATCGACCAGATCGCCCGGATGCTGGACCAACGGCCGTCCCAGGACGCCGAGTTGGAGGAGTTCGGGCGGCTGGTGCGCACGCTGGTGGAGGTGGTGCCGCCCGGGCCGCAGGCGCTGTTCGGCGCGGACACGCTGGCGGAGGGAGTACCGCAGAGCGAGCCGCGGATGCTCGCCGTCGGCTGCACGGCCGAGGTCTGCGACGAGTTCGCGCAGGCGCTGGCGCATCTCACGGCCCCTCAATCTCCGGGCCCTGTAACGGAGTTGGCGCTGCCCGACCCGTGGAAGGGGGCGCGTGAACTGCTGCGGCAGGCGGCCTACTACGCGATGAAGAGACGCGCGGGCACGGTCGGCGAGCGTGGTCTCGGTCCGGTGGTCGGGCAGCTCGCGGCGGTGGCGCCGGAGGTGCGGGTGCATCTGGTGGGGCACAGTTTCGGCGGGCGGCTGGTGTCGTTCGCGCTACGGGGTCTGCCCGAGGGAGTGCGCTCGGTCAAGTCGGTGACGCTGCTCCAAGGGGCCTTCTCCCACTACGCGTTCGCGGCCCGGCTGCCGGACGACCCGCGTACCGGCGGTGTCCTGCAGGGCCAGCAGAACCGTGTCGACGGTCCGCTGGTGTGCTGCTACTCGCACTTCGACTCGGCTCTCGCCACGATCTACCCGCTGGCCTCGCGGATGGCGGACGACGACCGCTCGTTCTCCCCCTTCGACATCGGCCGGGTGCTGGGCGCCAGGTGGGGCGCGATGGGCCACGACGGGGTGCAGGCGGTGCCGGGGACCCGCTCGCTGAGCCTGGCCGACGCCCTGAACTCCCCGCTGCCGACGTCGGGTTGTGTGAACGTCGACGCCTGTGCGGTGGTGTGCCACGGCGATCCGCCGACGGGGGCGCACAGCGACATCGTGCACCCCGAACTCGCCCGGGTGGTGCTGGCGGCGGGCCGGATCGTCCGGCCCGCCGCCGCGCCGGCGTCACCGGTGTGACGTGTACTCCACCACTTGCTGGAAGGTGGGCCGGTTCTGCCAACTGATGTTGTAGTGCTTGATGCCGCCGAGGGTCCGCTGGACGATCGAGTCGGCGCACCACTGGTCGCCCGCCGAGCACAGGGTGTCCCCGGGGTAGACCGTGGACGCGCTCGTGCCCGCCGCGGTCTTCAGGGTGCTGATCAGGATGTCCCGGCAGGCGCTGAGGCTGCCGCCGCCGCAGTATTCCTGGTCGAGGCCGCCCTTCACGGTCTGCCCGAGCACCGCCCGGATGTCCTTGTCGACGTAACTCCACCAGCCGTACTGGAAGGAGCTGCCGGCATGGGCGCCGGTCGGCCCGTGTGCGGCCGACGGTGTCTCGTCGATGTACAGGTTGTTGGTGAAGGCCGTGTACAGGTCGGTGCCGAGGCCCGGTTGGAACTCGGCCTGCACCAGCGCCGGCCACCAGGCGTCCAGGATGCGGATCGCGTCGGCGTTGGCGTAGGTCTTCGAACCGGCCGACGTCTCGGTGCGTTTGGCACCGGCCGTCACCCACGCGGACAGCTTGCTGACCGCCGCGGCTGCCGTGGTGTCGGTCACCGTCGAGCTGTTGATGACCTGGAGCAGTTTGGGCAGGACGTCCTCGGCCCGCAGATCCTCAAGAGAGGCGTCCGACATCGCCTTCACCAGCGCGGTTCTGGTGACACCGCCCGCCGCGACCAGTTTCTTGACGCGGTCTTCCAGCAGATTGCCGCGGTGGACCGAACCGTCGCCCCAGGAGGCGGTGGTGTAGTCGTCGGCCTGTTTGTTGTTCCAGGAGATGTAGTAGTCCTGGTCGATGGAGTTGGGGTGTTCGGACGCCGGTGTGTAGTCGGCGGTGTTGGTGGTCGGGTCCCAGTTCTTCCACTCGTAGGCCGACTGCCCCCACACCGGGAACTCGGCGTCGACGCCGCTCGCGCGGACCGGGTTGTCACCGCTGTTGTAGTACGCGGTGTGCTGGGAGTCGGCGTAGAACCAGTTGAACGTGAAGTTGATGTGCTGGGCCGCGGTCTGGAAGGTCTGCGGACTCTTCACGTAGTCCGGGTCGTTGAGCATCTGGAAGCCGATGATCGAGTCGGCCTCGTGCATGTAGGACGATCTCAGGGTTGTGTAGGCGACCTTTTTCCCGCCGACCGTCGCTCTGTATTCGACCGGCCCGTACTTCGTTTTCCAGACCTTCATCGTGTACGACCCCGCCGCGGTGCCGTCGGCGGTGGTGGGCGTCCAGGCGTTGGCCTGCTGGACCTCGTCCATCGCGGTGCAGGTGCCGTGGAAGAGGTAGTGGTAGTCGTCCGTGCACAGTTCGACGGCGTAGGTGTCGATGATGTCCTGGCCGGACGTGGTCGCGCTCCACGAGTAGTCCTGGCCGCGGCCGAGTTCGACGTACATGCTCAGGCCCGCGAAGGAGGCGCCGCGGGCGCTGATGCCCGGGCCCTGGATCTCCTGGAGCATGAGCAACTGCGGTGCGAAGTAACCGGTTTGCGGGCCGAAGACGGCGATCGGGTGGCCGCTCGCCGTGTATTTGCCGCTCACCACAAGGGCGTTGGACATGCCGCGCTTGGCCGAGCTGAGGGCGGTGGTGGCCGCCGCCTTGGACGCGGCGGTCGCGCTCGCGCTGGCTCCGGTGCCGGTGGCGTCGTAGACGAGTGGCTGCTGGACCACGGAGCCCGCGTCCGGCATGGCCTCGCCCACGGCGGTGGTGGGCTTGGTGGCGTAGGGGAAGCTCTCGCCGTTGTGGACGGTGACCACGGCCTCGGGGTCGTTGCGTTCGCGGAACGACTCCCAGACCTTGGTGCCCTCCTCCACCCCGTACTTGGACTGGGCGGCGATCAGCGACAGGGCGTTGTTGACCTCGCCGCCGCCGCCGGAGCCGAAGAGGGTGCCGATGACGGAGGCCAGCGCGACCAGGTCGGTGATCTTGAAGTGGTCGATCGTGCCGGCGTTGGTGATCGAGTCCTTGTGACCGGTGAGGACGTACTCGCCGGGGAAGTAACGACCGCTGTCCGAGGCGTCGATGTAGGCGTTGATGCCGGCCAGATAGGCGTTGGCGTCGGCGAGGGCCTGCTGGCCGCGGGCGCCGTTGTTGGCGACGGCGTTGTCGATCTGGGACTGCAGATCGGCCTCGGTGTAGGGGGCGTTGCGGTAGAACTCCTGCTCAAGTCCCTGGTTGGAGGCCGCGCCGCCCGCGAAGGTGGTCAGCTGGCCGCGTCCGACGTGCCGGAAGACGTCCATCAGCCACAGCCGGTCCTCGGCGGCTGCGTACCCGGCGCCGTACTCGGTGCCGTAGCGCGTGGTGCCTGTGATGTGCGGCACACCGGTCGCCTTGTCCCGGACGATCGTCACGTCGGTGCGACCACTCGGGCTCTCGGTCGAGGCGACGTTGGCGGCGGGGACCCCGAACGAGGCGTCGTTGAAGAAGGTGTTGATCTTCGCGTCGGTCAGCGTGGAGGCGCCCGTGGCCAGGTTGGCGTAGGGGCCGAGTTGGTCCTCGGCGTGTGCGGGTTCCACTCCGAAGGCCTGGTTGAGGAGGATCTGGGCGAGGGTCGCGTTGCCGTTCTCCCCGGCCGGGAGGATGTCCGAGCACTGGCCGCCGCAGTAGTCGTTCGAGGCGGTCGCCGCCGCGGCCGTCCCCTGGGCAAGGGGAGACAAAAGGGCGGCAATGAGGGCGCATACGGATGCGGCCTTCAGGAACCCGGGGAATCTGCCGGGAGTTCTCAGTCTGTCGAGCAAGTTACGCGGGGTGCGCCGTGGCATGGCAGCTCCTACCGACGAGGGTGTTGCCGGACGTTACCGCCGGTATCCCCGGGATTGAAGATGAACATGCGTCAAGTTTTGGATCGGCACGAGCGGCTTATGGGGGTCATCGGAAATCGGATGGAGCCAAATCGCTTGTCGATACGTCTATTCGGCGACGTCCGTACGACGACGCCGAGGTGACCGAAGTACAGGTGCAGGTGTGACGGAGGTGCAGGGCGATGGCCGGTTTCCGGAGTCTGGCGAGACAGGTGCGAGACCCTCGGTGCGATCTGGCGCTACGGCGCTACTCGCTGCGCAAGTGCCTTGAGCGGTTCGCCCCTTATGGGCACAGGGCTACGTGGGACCACTTGAGCTCCCGGGCCGGTTTCGGACCCGAGGACCGCTCCCCCGACCCGGCGCGGCTCGTGGCCGCACTGGACGAGCTGGAGGAAGCGCGCAAGGTCTGGCTCGCCTACGAGGTCGGGTTCGCCGAACGCCGCAAGAAGGAGAAGCACGACGGGCTGCGCCGCCCGGGCAGCGTGGACGACTGGCACCGGCTGACCTGGGGCGGCTTCGGGGTCGCCTGGTGCGACGACCCACGCCTCCACCCCCATGAACCACTGGCCGAGGTGCTGCGACGGCTGATCGCCGCCCTGGAGCGCGAACCGGGTTCCGTGTGCCCGGTGTGCGCCGGGGAGCGCCTCCTGTGGAAGTACGACCTGGCCCACGAACCCTCCTCGGGCCCGGTCTGCACGGACTGCGGAATCGTCGTACCGCGTCCGGTGCTCACGCCCGAGGCCCTGGCCTACGCCAGGCGCGGACGGCTGCTGATGTCGGCCTGAACCGGGGCAATCGAAGAAGGGCGCCAGGGGTGCGCCGGGGATGCCGCACCCCCTCCATGACATGTGCGTTCACGATTGCCGCCGCAACGGCCGGGGCTGCCGACGGCACTCCGTCGACAGCCCCGGGGATCTACGCGTCAGCGCTCAGCTGGCCTTCCAGACGTCGGAGAAGCTGCCGCCGGAAATCGAGCCCGGCTGGGCCCGAACCGTCGAGCTGCTGCTCTTCGTCATGACGATCTCGGTCGGCGAGTAGGTGTCCAGGTTGCTGCCGTTGGCCTTGGCGCCGGTGAAGTTCACGGTGCCGAAATTGGCGAGGCTCGCGACCGAGCCGCCGACCTCGGGGGCCTCGGCGACGACCTCGGCGGAGGCGTTCTTGAAGCCGGAGGAGCCGGCGTGCGTGGTGGTCTTCGTCCAGCCCTGGGTGGAGTCGGCGAGGGTCATGGTGAAGGTGGACCCGGTGTAGGTCACCGTCGCGGTGAACTTGTCGCCGCCCTTGACCGTGACGCCGGAGTACGCGCTCTCGGAGGCGGGGAGCACCTCCCACCAGGCGCCGTAGGTGGCCGTGCCGCCGATGCAGTCGGCTTCCGTACCGGTCTGCTCCAGCGCGGAGTTGCTGTAGCCGTCCAGGCCGACCCAGAACGAGGAGTACGTGGTGGCCGAGCCGCAGCTGACGGTCGGCTGGGTCCAGGACGTGGTCACCGATGTGTACGCGCCGGACGAGCCCGTGGCCGCGTAGCCGGACCAGTTGGTGGACGAGACGGTGGCGTTGACCTTGCCGGGCTTGGCAAGCCCGTGCAGCGGGTGACTCTCGTGGCTCGCTATGGCCTGGGTGAGCTGGGCCGGAGTGTGCGCGGCGGCGCTCGGGGCGGCGGCGAGCGCGGGGGTGGCGAGGGCCGCGGTGAGGGCGGCGGCGGTGACGAGAACGAACCCGGCGGAAGATCTCGGGGACATGACTCTCCGTCATTCGAGGGGGTGGGGGGACTGCCGTGACGGCAGTGCACAGCAGCTTCCGCTCGTCTTCATGGGCATGGCAAGACGGACAAGCGCCTTCAGTCTTGAGGGAATTGGCGGCGCAACACCCGAGAAATCTGACAGGTTCATTCAAGATTGATCAATCGCCGGGAAAGACTGACCAAACTTCAGGGCTGCGGTCTTCCGCCCCACGACGGCCCTGACTTGAGCTGGAGTACGTGACTTCCAGATCCGAGACGATGCCGTTCCACGAGGCGCTGCGCGCGGCCATCGCGGCCAGCGGGCTGAGCCTGGACCGGATCCAGGACCGGCTGCTGCGCCGCGGGACACCGGTGGCGTCGGCGACGCTCAGCTCCTGGCAGTCCGGGCGCTACCAGCCCGAACGACAACGGTCGTTGGCAGCGCTGACCGTACTGGAGGACGTCCTACGGCTGCCGCCCGGCGCGCTCACCGGACTGCTCGGCCCGCCCCGGCCACGGGGGCGCTGGCTCCCACCGGACACCGACCGCCCCGGCCTCGCCCAGGCCTGGTCGGACCACCGCGACCTCACCACCGCCTTCGCCGCGCTCGACACCCGCTGGGACGACAGCCTGACCCGGCTCAGCTGCCACAACCGCGTCGACGTGGACGCCGACCGCAGCATCCGCTCGATGACCAGCCGCCGCCTGCTGCGCGCCGAGGCCGACGGCGCGGACCGCTGGATCGCCCTGTACCGCCTCGACACACCCGGCCCGTTGCCCCACTTCCGCGTGGCGGCACCGGCGCGACTCGGCACGCTCATCGAACTCCCCGCCGAGGGCCTGGTCGCCGCCGAGCTGCTCTTCGACCGCCGACTGACACGCGGCGAGACCGTGATCGTCGACTACACGGTCGAGCACCGGGACCCACACCCGTACTCCCAGCGCGCCGAGACCACCATCCACGTCCCGATGCGCGAACACCTCCTGGAGGTCCGCTTCGCGAAGGGTTCACTGCCCCGCACGTGCTACTCCTTCCGCACGGCGGGACTCACCCCGCACCCCAACACCCCACGCCCCCGGGAACAACGGCTCCGACTGGACGCATCGGGGACGGTGCATGCGGTGGCGCTGGGGGCGGGGCCCTGTCGACTTGGGATTCGGTGGGTTTGGGGGTGAGGGGTGGATCGGCCGGGGGGCTGAGGGGATTGGCCTTCGTCATCGGCTGCGGCGCTTCCGCGCGGCCGGGGCCGCTCCGGCTCGGGGATCGGCGAATCTGAGGGGGAGAGGCGGGCCAGCGGGGGGGGGCTGAGGGGAGGGGGCCGTCGTCCTCGGTGGCTGGCGCCTCCGCTCGGCCAAGGCCGCTCCGGCTCGGGAATTGGCGGATCTGAGGGTGAGAGGCGGACCGGACCGGGGCTGAGGGGAACGGCCGTCGTCACCGGCGGCAGGCACCTCCGCCCGACCGGCGGCGCTTCGGTTCGGGAATCGGCGGATCTGAGGGTGAGGAGCGGACCGGCCGAGGGCTGACGGGAACGGCCGTCGTCACCGGCGACAGGCACCTCCGCCCGACCGGGGCCACTCCGGCTCGGGAATCGGCAGGTCTGAGGGTGAGAGGCGGGCCAACTGGGGGGCCGAGGAGAGGGGGCCGTCGTCCTCGGTGGCTGGCGCCTCCGCTCGGCCAGGGTCCCTGTGGTTCGGGAATCGGTGGGTGGGGGCGTATGCGGGGGCTCCGGGCGGCGGCCGACGCGAGGGGCTGCCGTCGGCGGCGGGCGGCCCCGCCCGATACCAACCCGGGCGCCGCTGGTGGGCGGTGGTCAGTGGTGGCTTCGGCCTTTGTGCGGCCGGGGCGGATCCCGGGGTGGGTGGGAGTGGGTGCGGACGGTCGTCGGGGCACGGGGCGTTGTCAGTGGGGGGTGGCACCATCGAGGCATGGTGCAGGTCTGTCTCAACGGGGCCCGTGGGGCCGTCGACGGCTGGATGGTGCCGGTCTCGCCGGGGGCGTTGGCCGATGCCGCGGTCGAGGCTGTCGCGGCGGGGGCCACTGATGTACACCTTCATCCCAAGTCCCCTTGCGGGCATGACACGTTGTCGCCGCGCGTCCTCGCGGTGACCCTCGACGCGATACGGGCGAGGGTGTCCGTGCCGGTCGGTGTGACCACGGGCGCCTGGGCCGAACCGGAGCCGGCGGCACGGGTGGAGCGGGTACGTGGGTGGACGGTGCTGCCCGACCACGCCTCGGTCAACTGGCACGAGCCGGGTGCCGAGGAGGTCGCGGCGGCGTTGCTGGACCAGGGCGTCGGTGTGGAGGCGGGCATCTGGTCGGGGACGGACGGGGCCGCCCGGTTCGCCGTGTCGCCGCTCCGCGCCAAAGTGCTGCGTGTCCTGGCGGAGGTGACGGATCCGGATGCGGACACGGCCGAGGCGTCCGCGCGTGCGCTTCTCACCGACCTCCACACAGGTCACGGCCGCCCTGTGTTGCTGCACGGCGAGGACGGCGGTGCCTGGCCGGTACTCCGGCTCGCGGGGCGACTGGGGCTCGCGACCCGAATAGGCCTGGAGGACACGTTGCTCCTGCCGGACGGGCAACGGGCTTTGTCCAACGCTCAGTTGGTCGCCGAGGCGCTCGTCCAGTACGGGTGGGCCCAGCGCTCGTCGTAGGGCAGGGCGAGGAGTTCGGCGCGGGTGGCGAGGTCGGGTTGGCCGTGGGCGCGGAGGCGTGCGGCGCCGGGACCGGCCAGCCACGCGCACAGGTCCGCGACACCGGTGTCCTCGCTGTCGTCGTACCACCAGGTGAACGGGGAGGCATCGGACATCAGGTCGTCGAGCCAGGTGTCGGTGCAGGCGGCGAGGTGCGTGTCGGCGACGGGGCCCTGGACCCATCCGTTCAGGAAGGGGGTCACCGTGCGGGCGATCGTGGCACAGGTCTCGAAGGTGTCGCGGATGCCGTAGGGCGGCCCGGGAGTCGTGAGGGCGTCCTGCCACCAGGTGTGGAGAAAGGCCTCGATCGCGGTGGCCTGGTCGGCCGGCCAGGAACGCCAGTCCACCCAGCTCAACCCATGGGCTCCATGGCCGACCGTACCCAGGGTGCCCTCGGCCATCGCCCGTGCGGCCTGCGGCAGCAGGCGTCGCAGCACGGCCGGGTGGTCGTCGAAGTGGTCGGGCACCTCGAAGAGGTAGTACCGCACCACGTCCAGGGGCACGCGGGTGTACGGCGTGCGCAGATACGCGGTCTCCTCGGGCGCGTGGCAGAAGCCGCAACCCGTCTCGCCGGGGCTGGCGAAGCCGTTGAAGACCGTGTCGATATCCGCGAGGGCGGTGGTGAGCGCCGGCGACAGGGGCATGGATCCCGAAGCTAGCAGCCGCATAATCGGTCGCTCCACCCCTTTCGGACCAGGACAGTTGGGGGCGATGAAACACCGTTGAGGAACCCGAGGAGTCCCGATGTCGACGCTGCGCGTCACCGCCGAAGTGCTGACCGTCCACGAACACCCGAACGCCGACGCCCTCGAACTGGCCCAGGTCGGCCTGTACCGGGCCGTCGTCGCCAAGGGCGCGTACCGCACCGGTGAGACCGCCGTCTACATCCCCGAGCAGTCCGTGCTCCCGGCCGACCTGATCGAGGAGTTGGGGCTGACCGGACGCCTCGCGGGGAGCAAGGCCGACCGGGTCAGGGCGGTGCGGCTGCGTGGTGAGCTGTCGCAGGGCATCGTGTGCCGGCCGAAGGCCCTCGCGGACGTCGATCTGGCCCAAGCCGCCCTGGACGGCACCGACTTCGCGGAGCGGCTCGGCATCGTCAAGTGGGTGCCACCGATCCCGCCCACGATGAACGGTGACGTGGAGTCCGCGCCCGATCTGCTGCCCTGGGTCGACATCGAGAACATCCAGCGGTTTCCCGGCATATTCGAACCGGGCGAGGCTGTGGTCCTGACCGAGAAACTGCACGGCTCGGCCTGCCTGCTGACCTACTTCGCCGAGGACGGCCGCGTACAGGTCTCCTCGAAGGGTTTCGGCGCCAAGTCCCTTGCCCTGAAGGAGGATCCGCGCAACCTGTACTGGCGGGCGGTGCGCGGCCACGGCGTCCCCGAAGCCGCCGCCCGCCTCGCCGAACGACTCGGCGCGCGCCGAGTGGGCATCTTCAGCGAGGTGTTCGGCGCGGGCGTACAGGACCTGACGTACGGCGCCGACGGGCGACACGACACGCTCGGGTACGCCGTGTTCGACGTGTCCGCCGAGATCGACGGCACGGTGCGGTGGCTGGACGCGGCCGAACTACTGGACGGGGAACTGCCGTTGGTGCCGAGGCTGCACGAGGGGCCGTACGACATCGAGCGGGTGCTGGAGCTCGCGAGCGGACGGGAGAGTGTGTCGGGGCGGGGGCTGCATTTGAGGGAGGGGGTCGTGATCCGTCCGGCGACGGAGCGGTACAGCGCCGTGACCGGGGGAAGGGCGGTCGCGAAGGCCGTCAGCCCGGCGTATCTGACGCGCAAGGGCGGCACCGAGTACGAGTGACACGCCGGGTGCCGAGCTCTCAGCCGCACCTTTCGGGACCGGGATCCGAGCCCCGGTCCCGAGGGGTGCGGCCCTTCCGGCGTTCTCCCGGTTCCGTCATCAGCCGTGAACCCGCGCCCCGTTCGCCGACCACGTCGTCCGGGTTGGAGAGGACACAGGTCGCCAGGGACAGGCAGCCGCAGGCGATGCAGTCGGTGAGGTGGTCGCGGAGGCGGTTGAGCTGCTTGATGCGTTCGTCGAGTTCGGAGCGCCAGGTCTCGGAGAGGTGGGCCCAGTCCTCGCGGGTGGGGGTCCGTTCCTCGGGGAGTTCGGCGAGCGCCTCGCGGATGGTGGCCAGCGGGATGCCGACGCGCTGGGCGGCCCGCACGAAGGCGACCCGGCGCAGGGTGTCACGGGTGTACCGGCGCTGGTTGCCCGTGGTGCGGCGGCTGCTGATCAGACCCTTGGCCTCGTAGAAGTGCAGGGCGGAGACGGCGGCGCCGCTGCGGGCGGCGAGCTGTCCCACCGTGAGCTCGTGGATCTTCTCGGGAATCTGGGGCACCCCTCGAACCCTACCCATCCGTCAGCGCCGGTGTTCCGTTGACAGAGGCCCCGTATCCGACCATGCTAAGCAGTTGCTTAGACATAACCAGCCAGCCATGTGGTGCTGGATGACGTGAGAGGCCGGGACATGGCAGAGCCGAGGATCTTCACCTCCGTCGACGACCTGCGGGCGGCGGTCGGTGAGCAGTTGGGGCACACCGACTGGCTGGAGATCGACCAGAAGCGGATCGATCTGTTCGCGGACGCGACGGGCGACCACCAGTGGATCCACGTGGACCCGGAGAAGGCGGCGGAAGGCCCCTTCAAGACGACCATCGCGCACGGCTACCTCACCCTGTCGCTGCTCCCGCTCTTCGGACCGCAGCTGATCAAGGTCGAGGGCGTGAAGATGGGCGTCAACTACGGGACGAACAAGGTCCGTTTCCCCGCGCCGGTGCCGGTCGGCTCCCGGCTGCGCGCCACCGCGGCGATCACCGGCGTCGACGACGTACCGGGCGGCGTCCAGGTGACCGTCGCGTTCACCGTGGAGCGCGAGGGCGGCGACAAGCCAGTGTGCGTGGCCGAGTCGGTGTCCCGCTACTACCTCTGACCAACACCCTTGGCAGGGCGACTACTTGGACCCCACCATCCGCAGTACGAGGTCGGCGTAGAGCGCGCCGACCTCGTCGGGCGTCCGGGGGCCGTCGAGACTGAACCAACGGGCCACGTCGATGCACAGCGACAGGATCGCGAGGGTGGTGCCCTTCACGTCCGGCACGTCGAAGGAGCCGTCCGCCACCCCGTCCTCGACGATCCCGCGCACCTCGGCGTCGACCTGCCGGCGCAGCGCGAGGATCTCGGCGCGGGCGTCCGGGCCGAGCGAGTCGAGTTCGTACTGCACGACCCGCGCGGTGGTGCGTCCACCCGCGTGCCAGCGCACGAAGGAGCTCACGGCGTCGGCGAGCCGCTCGGCGGCACTGCCCTCGCGCCCCGCCGCCGTACGCAGGATGTCGAGGGCCTTCTCGTGGCCGATCCTGCTGATGCGGTGGAGCAGCTCTTCCTTTGTCTTGTAGTGGATGTAGAGCGCGGCCGGGCTCATGCCGGCGCGGCCTGCGATGTCCCGGGTGGTCGTCGCGTGGTAGCCGCGCTCGGCGAAGGCCTCCACGGCGGCGATCAGCAGTCGCCGGGCCGCGTCGGGCGTGACCTCTGCCCAGGCCTGCGGGTCGCCCGCGGTCGTCTCCTCCGCCGTACTCATCGCTCGTGAACCCCTCTCGATGACCCTTGATGACAAGAGCTCCACCATACCGCCGAAGGTGAGCGAGCGCTTAGTCTGCCCGCTCAGAGCTTTTCGAACGGGTTGTAGGTGCCGCGCGCCCCGTCCTGCCGGTCCCTGATCACCTTGGCGAGGGTGAAGGAGGAGGTGACCAGATACAGGACGGCGATCGCGAGGAAGGCCCGCACCCAGGCGTCGGCGTGCAGCTTGAAGATGCCGATGGCGGTCGCCGCGATGGCGACGGAGAAGGACGCGACGGCCTGGCCGTAGAAGGCGGCCGTGTTCTGCGGTTTGCCCGATGCTTCGCTCATGGGGACAAGCGTCCGCTCCTACGGCCGCCACCACATCCGTCCGCGTACTCAGCTGACGTACTCAGAACGCCGAAACCCCCGTCAGCGCACGCCCGATGAGCAGTTTCTGGATCTGGCTGGTGCCCTCGTAGAGGGTCATCACGCGGGCGTCGCGCAGCAGCTTTCCGGCCGGGTACTCGTCGATGTAGCCGTAGCCGCCGAAGACCTGGAGCGCGTTGTTGGCGGCGCGGACGGCGGCCTCCGAGGCGAAGAGCTTGGCTTTGGAGGACTCGGTGGCGAAGGGCAGGCCCCGGTCGATCAGGTCGGCGACCCGCCAGGTCAGCAGTCGGGCCGCGTCCACGTCGACGGCGATGTCGCTGATCAGTTCCTGGA
Organism: Streptomyces sp. NPDC050508; assembly: GCF_040655155.1. Lineage (NCBI taxonomy): Bacteria > Bacillati > Actinomycetota > Actinomycetes > Kitasatosporales > Streptomycetaceae > Streptomyces > Streptomyces sp. NPDC050508. The sequence continues at coordinate 133,977 of NZ_JBFAJJ010000005.1, read as the reverse complement.
CGAGCTGGTGGTGTGCGATGGGCTTCCCGAACTGCTCGCGCTCACCGGCGTACCGGACGGCCACGTCCAGCGCGGCCTGGGCGATGCCGACGCAGCCCGCCGCGACCGACATCCGCCCCTTCGCCAGCGCCGACATGGCGACCGAGAAGCCCTTGCCCTCGGGGGCGAGCATCGTGGAGGCGGGGACACGCACGTCTTCGAGGACGAGTTCGGCGGTGGCCTGGCCGCGCAGGCCGAGCTTGCCGTGGATGGTGCGGCGGGTCAGGCCGGGGGCGTCGGTCGGTACGAGGAAGGCGGAGACGCCCTTGTGTCCCGGGGCGTCGGTCGAGCGCGCGAAGAGGAGTACGACATCGGCCCAAGTCCCGTTCGTGATGAACATCTTGGTGCCGTTGATGACGTAGTCGTCGCCGTCGCGGACCGCCCGGGTGGTGAGGTTTCCCGCGTCGGAGCCGGTGCCGGGCTCGGTGAGGCCGAAGCAGCCGACGTACTCGCCGGAGGTGAGCCCCGGCAGCCAGCGCCGCTTCTGTTCCTCGCTCCCCCAGCCGGCGATCGACTTCGCGACCAGCCCCAGCGACACGGAGACGATCCCGCGCACGGAGGAGTCCCCGCGTCCGAGTTCCTCGGTGACGAGGCAGTACGCGAGATGGTCGCCGCCCGAGCCGCCGTACTCCTCGTCGACGGTCAGCCCCAGGAAGCCGACGCCGCCGAGCTTCTTCACGATCGACCGGTCGACCTCCTCGGCGCGGTCCCAGGCGATGACGTGCGGGGCGATCTCGCGGTCCACGAAGTCCTTGGCGAGCCGCCGTACGGCCTCCTGCTCCTCGCTCAGTCCCAGGTTCATCGCGCGTCACCCCAAGTGAAAGGCCGTACATCGACTGCTGCACATTTAAATTAGCACTGCTAGTTTGACTCTCGCAGCCCTACTATGTGCGCCATGGCCCGACCGCGCAAGCCCCTCCTCAGCACCGACCGGATCGTCGAGACGGCCCGCGTGCTGGTGGACGCGGAGGGCCTCGCGGCCGTCTCCACGCGTCGGCTCGCGGCCGAGCTGGGGGTGAGTGGGCCCTCGCTGTACAACCACTTCCGCACGAAGGACCAGATTCTGGAGGCGGTCGCGGACTCGGTGAGCGCGCAGGTCGATCTGTCGATGTTCTCGGACGGGCGGGACTGGCGTACGGCGCTGCATGACTGGGCCGTGTCCTATCGGTCCGCGCTGCGTGACCATCCGAACATCGTGCCTGTGCTCGCGACCGGGCCTGGGCGGCGGCCGGCGGGGTTGCGGCTTGCGGACGCGGTGTATGGGGCGATGGTTGATGCGGGGTGGCCGCCGGCCCAGGCCACGTCCATCGGGGCGTTGATGCGGTACTTCATCATGGGGTCCGCGTTGGGGTCGTTCGCTGGGGGGTTCGTGGACGACGAGAGTGCGTATGACCCGGCCGACTATCCGCATCTTGGGCAGGCTCATCTTCTTGCTGAGCAGCAGGAGAAGGTGGATGAGCGGGCTTTTGAGGTGGGGTTGGCTGCGTTGCTGGAGGGGTTGGCGGGGCAGTTCTCGGAAGTTGCCGGTCGGTAGGGCGGCTATGGGGGGGTGGGGGCCTCTGTGGTGTGCCGCGTGCAGGTGCGTTGTGGCTGGTCGCGCAGTTCCCCGCGCCCCTACGAGACGCCCCCATGCTTTCAAAGGGACCGGAGGATCGCCTTGGGTAGGTGGGCCGTGACTATCCAGTTGGGGGCGTCTACCACCTCTGTGATTCTCAGGTCTACGGCGACGCTGCACAGGACGTAGGCGTCGATCGGGGCCAGGCCGTAGTGGGCGCCCAGGTGGTCGATCATTGCTCGGGTTGCGTCCTGGGCCGCGCGCATCAGGTCGGGGGCTACGCCCATCGTGGCGTAGTGACCCGCTCGGTCGGTGTCCGTGCGGAGGGGGCCCGTTGTTTCGAACTGGGGGGCCGGTATTCGTCGGCCCTTGTGCAGGCGGATCCTTGCCGCGCCCGAGAGGGACGCCTCGATCGCGCTCACGCACAACTCCCCGTCGCCCTGGGCGGCATGGGGATCGCCGAGGCTGAGGCGGGCGCCGGGGACCTGGACCGGGAGGTAGAGCTTTGTGCCGACCACCAGGTCCTTGCAGTCCACGTTGCCGCCGAAGTGGCCCGGGGGCAGGACGCTTTGGGGTTCGGTGACGTCGGGGCAGACCCCAACTACCCCGCAGAAAGGGCGGATTGGGATGTCCGCCACGTCCAGGAAGTTGGCCGTGTCTCCGGTGGTCAGATCCCACAGGTGGAGGTGCGCGTCGGGGAAGTCCTCGGTGAGCAGACCGAGTCCGGGGAGTACGGCCGTCCAGCCCCAGTCGACCGACCGGAGCTCCAGGAACTCCACCTCCAGGACATCGCCCGGCTCGGCGTCCTTGACCATGATCGGGCCGGCGAGCGGATAGACGCGGTCCCAGTCGAATCCGGCTACCGCCCCGACGGTCGACGTCACGTCGAACTGTCCGTCTGTGGCCTCCGTGAGGTCGAACGCCACGGTGTCGCCGTCCTCGACCTCCAGCACGGGCTCGTGCTCCAACGACCACAGGCGGTGCACGCGCTTCGGTATGGAGTGGTGGCTCATCGGACCGTCCTCACCTGTCGACCTGTTGAGCTGTCGGCACCTGTGCCGGACTCTGCCCTTCCGACCGAGCCGACGTCAAGCCTCATTGGCAATGAATTTAACCCCATAGGCATCTTGCCGGCACCCCGAACGTGGCGTCCGATTTCCGCTGGCTCCGCACACCCGTCGCCGCCTAGCCTCGGGACATGACGAAACCCCTCCTCCGTACCGAACGGGCAGCCGCCGCAGCCGCTGTCGTCACCGTCCTGCTGTGGGCGTCCGCGTTCGTGTCCATCCGGAGTGCGGGGTCCGCCTACTCGCCGGGGGCCCTGGCGCTGGGGCGGCTGGCGAGCGGGGCGCTGGCGCTGGGCGTGATCTCTCTCGTACGGCGGGAAGGGGTGCCGCCGCGGTCCGCCTGGCGGGGGATCGCCATCTCGGGCGTGCTGTGGTTCGGCTTCTACATGGTCGTCCTGAACTGGGGCGAGCAGCAGGTCGACGCCGGTACGGCCGCTCTCGTCGTGAACATCGGGCCGATCCTCATCGCGCTGCTCGGCTCACGGCTGCTCGGTGACGCGATGCCGCCGCGGTTGTTGGCCGGGATGGCGGTGTCGTTCGCCGGTGCGGTGACCGTGGGGCTGTCGATGTCGGGCGGCGGCGGATCGTCCGTGCTCGGTGTGGTGCTGTGTCTGCTCGCGGCGGTCGCGTACGCCGGTGGAGTCGTCGCCCAGAAACCGGCCCTCGCACGGGCGAGCGCGCTCCAGGTGACGACGTTCGGGTGTCTCGTCGGGGCCGTGATGTGCCTGCCGTTCGCCGGGCAGCTCGTCCACCAGGCGGCCGACGCGCCCGTCTCCGCCACGCTCAACATGGTCTATCTGGGCGTCTTCCCGACCGCGCTCGCCTTCACGACGTGGGCGTACGCCCTGGCCCGGACGACCGCGAGCAAGATGGGCGCGACCACCTACGCCGTGCCCGCGCTGGTCGTCCTGATGTCGTGGCTGGCGCTCGGCGAGGTGCCGGGGCTGCTCACGCTGGCGGGCGGGGTGCTGTGCCTGGCGGGCGTGGCGGTGTCGCGGTCCCGGCCGGGCGCGAGGGCGAGGCGGGCTGCGGCGGTGGAAGAGCCGCAGCCCGAACAGGTGCCGTAGCCAAGGGGGTTCAGAACACGACCAGTGCCCGTCCGCCCTTCCCCGCCACCATGTTCTCGAACGCCGCCGGAATCCCGTCCAGTGCGATGCGTTCCGTCACCAGCGCGCCCAGGTCCAGGCGTCCGGCCCGGACGTGTTCGGCGAGCACCGGCAGGTCCTTCGCCGGGTCGGAGTTGCCGTAGACGCAGCCGCTCAACGTCCGTCCCCAGTGGAAGAGTTCGAGGGCGTTGAAGGTGACCTGCTGGTCCTTGCCGCCGATGCCGACGACCGTGGTGCGTCCGCCGCGGCGGGTGGACTCCCAGGCGGTGCGGATGGTGACCGCCCGGCCGACGCATTCGACGGCGACATCCACACCCTGTTTTCCGGTGAGGGTGCGGATCTCCCGGGCCGTGTTCTCGGAGGCGACCACGTAGTCGGTGGCTCCGGCCGCGCGTGCCAACTCCTCCTTCTCCGGGGAGACATCGACGGCGACGATCTTCGTGGCGCCCGCGATCCGGGCCGACTGGAGGGTGGCGAGTCCTACTCCGCCGACGCCGAAGACCGCTACTGTCTCGCCCTCCCGTACCCGCGCCGAGTGGTGGACGGCGCCGTAGCCGGTGAGGACTGCGCAGCCGAGGAGGGCCGCGTCGGTCAGGGGGATGCCCTCCGGGAGGGGCAGGACACAGGACGCCGATACGACCGTCTCCTCGGCGAACGCCGCCACGTTCAGGCCGGGGTGGAGGTCGCTGCCGTCGGCGGTGCGGTGGGCGTAGACGTCGGCGGCGCCGTTGAGGGCGTTGGCGCAGAGCCAGACCTCGCCCAGCGTGCAGGTGTGGCAAGTGCCGCAGGACGGGGCCCAGTTGAGGATGACCGAGGCGCCGGGTGAGACGTGGGTGACGCCCTTCCCCACGGCTACGACCGTGCCCGCGCCCTCGTGGCCGAGGACCGCCGGCACCGGCACGCGCATCGTGCCGTTGGTGAGGGACAGGTCGGAGTGGCAGACCCCGGCGGCGGCGAGGCGGATGCGGACCTGGCCGGGGCCGGGGTCCGGGAGGTCGATCTCGGCGATCTCCAACGGAGCGCCCACGGCTGGCAGTACGGCGGCGCGAACCATGCGAGGCCTCCTGACGGGTCTAGAACTGAAGGGACTTGGTCTGGAGGTACTCGGACAGCCCGTGCGCGCCGAGTTCCCGGCCCACGCCCGACTGCTTGTAACCCCCGAACGGGGCACGGGGGTTGAAGCGTCCGCCGTTGATGTCCACCTGCCCGGTCTCCAACCTCCGTGCGAACGCGACCGCTTCCGCCTCGTCACCGGCCCAGACGGCGCCAGCGAGGCCGTAGACCGTGCCGTTGGCGATGCGCACGGCGTCGTCCTCGTCGTCGTAGCGGAGGATCGAGAGGACCGGGCCGAAGATCTCCTCCTGGGCGATCGTCATGTCGGGGGTGACGTCGGCGAAGACTGTCGGGCTGATGAAGTAGCCCTGCTTGGACGGGGATTCGGGGCCGCCCGCCACCAGCCTCGCGCCCTCCGCGACCCCCTTCTCGATGTAACTGCGCACCCTTGCCTGTTGTTTGGCGTTCACGACCGGGCCGATGCGGTCGCCGTACTTGGCGGCGGCCGTTGCCGCCAGCTCCACCGCCTCGTCGTACTGGTCGCGGTGGACGAGCATGCGGGTCCAAGCGCTGCATGTCTGGCCGGAGTTGGACATCACGTTGCCCACGCCGACGTTGACGGCCTTGGCGAGGTCGGCGCTCGGGAGGATGACGTTGGCGGACTTGCCGCCGAGTTCCAGGGCGACCTTCTTGACGGCGGCACCGGCCGTGGCACCGATCTGCCGGCCCACCGCCGTAGAGCCGGTGAAGGAGACCAGGTCGACGCCCGGGTGCTCGGCGAGGGCCTGGCCTGCGATCGGGCCGAGGCCGGTGACGAGGTTGAAGACACCGGCCGGGATGCCCGCCTCGTCGATCGCCTCGGCGAACAACTGGGCGGTGAGCGGGGTGTCTTCGGCGGGCTTCAGCACCACCGTGCAGCCCGCGGCGAGGGCGGGGGCGACCTTGGCGACGATCTGGTGGAGGGGGTAGTTCCAGGGGGTGATCGCGCCGACCACGCCGATGGGCTCCTGGTAGACCGTCGAGTTGCCGACCTTCTCCTCGAAGGCGTGGGTCGCGGCCAGTTGGGCGTACGAGCCCGCGACCGCGATCGGTACGCCCGCGTGGACAGCCTGCGAGAAGGCGAGCGGTGAGCCCAGTTCGGCGGTGACCGTCTCGGCGATCTCGACCTTGCGGGCCACGAGGACGTCCCGCAGGGCCGCCAGGCGTGCGGCGCGTTCGGCGGGCGGGGTCGCGGCCCAGCCCGGGAGTGCGGCACGGGCGGCCCGTACGGCGGCGTCGACGTCCTCGGCGGTACCGGCCGGGACACGGTCGATCACCTGCTCGTCGACCGGGTTCACCACGTCGATGGTCTCCCCGCTCGCGGCGGGGCGCCAAGCGCCGTCGATGTACATGCCGTCGTGTGCCTTCATCGTGCTGCCTCCCGGGCGTGGCTGCGTCGTCCGCCCCACAAACTAGCGATGTTAGTTTTCCGGCGCCAGAGACCCCGGGTCACAGACGCGCGGAGACCGCACAAGCCGGGGCGCGGACACCTCAGAAATCAGCCAGGGTCCGGTCGTCCACCCGGCCCGCCGCCTCCTGCGGGCCGGCGATGGCGAGGACTGCCCGGTTTCGGGTGAAATGAAAGTTCATGCACCTATCCGTACCGGGCGTCACTCCTCCAGGTCGGGCAGCCGCGCCGGGGCCGGGGAGATCCGTTCGCCGTGCTGGTCGAAGACGAACAGGTGGGCGATGTCGACGAGGAGCGGGACCTGCATGCCGTAGCGGAGTTCGATGTCGGGGGTGGTGCGGACGACGAGGTCGCCGGGGAGGCGGCCCTCGGGTGGCACGGGGTCGGTCTCCGCGTCCGCCGCGTGGTCCAGGACGACCACCGGACCGGCGCGCAGCACGCCCGCGCGTTCCCGCAGCCGGCCCAGGACGCCGCCCTCGCGTCGGCGGCGCCGGACCGGGCGGGCGAGGCGCGGGGCCTCCAACTCCGGTACGACGGCGGGCCGGGAGCCGGTGTTGAAGTGGACGAGGACCTCGTGGCCCTGGAATTCGACGTGCTCGACGAGGCCGCTGATCGCCACCTCTCCGGGGCGGGCGGCGGCGGGCTTGGCGATGCGTACGGCTTCGGAGCGCAGGCCGACGATGACCTCGCGGCCCTGCTGCACACGGAGCAACTGGTGGTCCAGGCACAGGGGTTCGGGCAGCCGGAGGTACTGCTTGCCGAGGCTGATGGTCATCGCACCGTCCAACGGGGCCCGGACCAGGCCGCGCAGGAGGTTGATGCGCGGGGTGCCGATGAAGGCGGCGACGAACACGTTGCGGGGCAGGGCGTACACCGAGCGCGGGGTGCCGACCTGCTGGAGGACTCCGCCGCGCAGCACGGCGACCCGGTCGCCGAGCGACATGGCCTCGGCCTGGTCGTGGGTGACGTAGACCGTGGTGACGCCCAACTTGCGGGTGAGGGAGGAGATTTCGGCGCGGAGGTGATTGCGGAGTTTGGCGTCGAGGTTGGAGAGCGGCTCGTCCATGAGGAACGCGGAGGGGTGGCGGGCTATGGCGCGGCCCATGGCGACGCGCTGGCGTTCGCCGCCGGAGAGCTGGCTGGGGAAGCGTTCGAGGAGGTCCTCTATGCCCAGCATGCGGGCGGTGGCGTCCACGCGGGCGCGCGGGTCCTCGCCGGGGGTCTCGATGCGCAGCGGGAAGCCGATGTTGTCGCGGCTGGTCATGCTCGGGTAGAGGGCGAAGTTCTGGAACACCATCGCCATGTCCCGTTCGGAGGGGGCGAGTTCGTTGGCGTACTCGCCGTCGAGTCTCAGTTCTCCCTCGGTGATCCCCTCAAGGCCCGCGATCATTCTCAGCACGGTCGACTTGCCGCACCCCGACGGCCCGAGCAGGACGAGGAACTCCCCCGGCGCGATGTCCAGCGACAGCCGGTCCACCACACGGGCGCCTCGCGCATAGGTCTTGCTCACATCGTGCAGGGAGATGGCGCGTGTCATGACGAGTGCCCCCGGGGGCTCACTTGGGCGACGGTGCTCCGCGGTCCGATCGCCTCGCACGGGCCGTACGAGGCTTGTGAGTCACGGAAGCTAACGGAATGTGCGCACCCGGGGGAAGAGACCGGACGGGATCGGGCGTGTCGGTCCGGGTGGTGAGAAAACGGACGGTCATCTTCAGCCGGTTCGGGCACGCTCACGGGTCGCGGTGAGGTGGGCGAAGACGACGGTGTTGCCCGCGTAGCCGGTCCTGCGGTCGTAACTGCCGCCGCAGGTGATCAGACGCAACTCCGGGCGCCCGCGGGCTCCGTAGACCTCCCGGTCGGGGAAGTGCGCCTTCTCGTACGTCCGTACCGCGTCGACCGTGTAGACGGCGGTCCGTCCGTCGGCGCGCCGGACCTCGATCAGGTGGTCGGGCTTGAGTTCGCCGAGGCCGGCGAAGACGGCGGGGCCGGTCATGGTGTCGAGGTGGCCGACGGCGACGGCGGTGCCCTGCTCGCCCGGGGAGGGCCCGTCCGCGTACCAGCCCACCCGCTTCGGATCGTCGTCCGGCGGTGCGGACATGCGGTGGCCGCGGTCGAGCCGGAGGGACATGACCGGAGCGTCGACGTCGAGGTAGGGGATGGCGAGGGCGGTCGCGCGGGAGCGTGGGAGGGGGCGGGGTGCGGGTGCCGGGCGGTCGGGGTGCGCCGAGGGCGGGGGTGGCGGTCCGCCGCGGCGGGTCACGGGGCGTGCCGGGGACGGCTGTTGGCCGCCGCGCGCGTCCGTGCGGACGTCCGGGGCCGACGGAGCCGCCGGGGTCGGTCCGGAGGGGTCCGCGCCTCCGGCGCACCGGGCACCGCCGACCATCACCACGACGGTCAGCACGACGGTCCGCGTGAGCCGGTAGGCGCGCGTCCGGTACCAGGGCGGGCGGCGCCGCACCATGCGGGTGGTGGTGCGGCTGGGCGCCTCGCGGCAGTTGCGACCAGCGGGCCGTTGACCGTCCGTGGGCGGTCGCGACCCGTGGCGCAGGCGCACGGTGTCAGCGCCCCGCGCCCCCGTGGGGCGCGGGGCGGTGCTGGAGTTCATCGCATCCGCTCAGGACGCGCCATGGGGACGGCGACGCAGCCGGAACCAGACCACCCCGCCGACCGCGGTCAGGCCCACCGCGGCGGCACCCGCGAGCGGGGACAGGGCCGCGTCCCGGGCCAGCCCGCCGCCACCGGCGGGCGGACCGCCGTTGGGACCGCCCGTGCCGCCGCCCGTGCCGCCCGTGCCGCCCGTGCCTCCGCCGGTGCCGCCTGTGGTGCCGCCGGGCGGCGGCGACGGGCAGTCGACCTGGAAGACCTTGTGCTTGCCCGCGCCGTTCTCGCCGGCGAAGGTCCAGGTCAGCTTGTACATGCCGTTCGGCAGGGTCGCGACGGGCATGGTGTGGCCGGTGCCGGTCGTGAGCGTGATGGAACCGGAACGGGTCGCGCCGCCCGGCATCGACGGCTGGGTCTCGATGGACCAGGTGACCTGTTGGACCGTGTCGAAGTTGAACGCGTCGAGGTAGAAGTCGCAGACCTTCGGCTGGTCGCGCTCGTCGGTGAAGGGCGTGCCCACCTCGTGGATCTTGACGTCGCCGTTGTCACCGGGGGCGGCGACGGCGACGGGCGCACCGAAGGCGACGATTGCCGCGGCGGCGAGAACCGTCCCGGTGGCGGCTCGACGGGGCAGGAATGAGGTCGGCATGAACAGCCCTCCGAATCAGGGGATTATCGTACGAATTGCTCCTTGACCTGATTCCTTGTCACGTTCGACTCGGCGAACGTGGGCGCAGCGCCGTACACACCGTCAGATATCGCTAGATATCGCTCTTCCGGCTCAATGGCGGCCCGGTCCGCCGCACCCCGCCGGAAGCTGCACGCTCCTCGGACGATCGGCCCGGTGAGCGCAGCGCGACCCCGGCCGACAGGATCAGCAGCGCGCCGAGCATCACGAACGGCGCCGCCACACCCGCGACCCCGGCGACGAGACCCGCGGTGGCGGGCGCGGCGACCTGGCCGAGGCGGTTGCCGGTGAGCCGTAGGGCGAGGGCGGTGGAGCGGGCGCCGTCGGGGGCGGCCTGGACGACCGTCGTCATGGAGAGGGGTTGGCCGACGCCGAGGCAGAAGCCGAGGACGGCGAGCATCAGGCCGATGGCCCAGACGGGGACCGGTAGTGCGATGCCCGCGCACAGGACGCCCGCCAGGAGGCAGGTCGCGGTCAACAGTGCTGCCCTGCCCAGTAGTTGGAGCAGTGGGGTCAGGACGAGTCGGCACGCGATGGTGGCCGCCGCGCGGATGCTCAGCAGGACGCCGATCACGGAGGGTGCGATGCCCCGGTGCTCGCCGACCACCGGGAGGTAGGCGGTGAGGATGTCGGTCGCGGACAGCACGGAGAGGCTGACGAAGATGCCCGCGGGTACGCCCCGGGCGCCCAGGATGCTGCGCATGGGCACGCGGTCGCCTTGCTCCGTACGGGACTTGACGGTCGTACGGTCCTCGATGCGCCACAGCGACGTGAACGACACGGCGGCGCCCGCGCCCGCGACGAGGAGGGCGAGCGCGCTGGTGCCGGCCATGTCGGAGCCGCCGATCAGGGCGCCCGCGGCGATGGGGCCGATGAGCTGGCCGAGGGAGGCGCCGATGGTGAAGTGGCCGAAGTTGCGGTCCTGTTCGTGCGGGGCGGACTGGCGGGCGACGAGCGACTGGGCGCCGATCACGAAGCAGAGGTGGCCGAGGCCCATCACGCCGCTCCACATCGCCATCGCCCAGAGGGAGTTGGCGAGTCCGCTCAGTGCGCAGCCGCCGGAGATCAGGACCACGCCGACGGGCAGCAGCGGTGCGCAGCGGCCGTGGTCGGTGCGGCGGCCGAGCGGTACGGCGGCGAACAGCGGGAGCAGCGCGTACACGCCCGCGATGACGCCGATCGCCCGCTCGTCGGCGCCGAGCGCGAGGGCCCGGTAGGAGACGGCGGGGCGAGCCATCGACACCGCCCCCTGCGTGAAGCTGAAGGCGATGACGAGGCGGAGCAGCCAGCCGCGGTTCCTGCCGGGCGCCATGGTGAAGTCCCTTGCCACGTGGGTCAGATGATGCCGAACAGGATTCCTGCCCCGAGGACGACGAGCGATGTCAGGGCCGCCCACTTGACGACGAACCTGGTGTGGTCGCCGAACTCGACCTTGGCCATGCCGACCAGGACGTACACGGCGGGCACGAGCGGGCTCGACATGTGCAGCGGCTGGCCGACGAGGGAGGCGCGGGCGATCTCCAGGGAGGAGACGCCGTGTGCCTGGCCGGCCTCGGCGAGCACGGGGAGGATGCCGAAGTAGAAGCCGTCGTTCGACATGAAGTACGTGAGCGGGATGCTGAGCACGCCGGTGACGAAGGCCATGTGCGGGCCCATGCCGTCGGGGATGTTGTCGACCAGCCAGGTCGCCATGTGGTCGACCATGCCGGTGCCCTGGAGGACGCCGGTGAAGACGGCGGCGGCGAAGACCATGCCGGAGACGTTGAGGACGTTCTCGGCGTGGGCGCCGAGGCGGGCCTTCTGGTCGGGCATGTGGGGGAAGTTGACGGTCAGGGCGAGGGCGGCGCCGAGCAGGAAGAGGACCGGGATCGGCAGCCACTCCATGATCATGGCGGTGAGCAGGGTGACCGTGAGCAGCGCGTTGAACCAGTAGAGCTTGGGGCGCAGGGTCGCGCGGTGGGGGTCGAGGCCCTGGAAGCCCTCGTCGTCCTCCTCGTCGGGCAGTTCGGCGTCCGTGCCGGAACCCGAACCGCCGTTCCGGACCTGCTTGTTGCCCTCACCGCCGCCGGCACCCACGAGCACCGTCTCGGTCTCCGGCTCCTCCACGAGCACCTCGTCAAGCGTCAGCACACCGAGCCGCTTGCGCTCGCGGCGGCCGAGAACGTACGAGAGGACGAAGACACCCAGCAGGCCCACGGCGAGGGCGGGGATCATCGGGACGAAGATGTCGCTGGCGTTGAGCTTGAGGGCGGTCGCGGCGCGGGCGGTCGGGCCGCCCCAAGGGAGCGTGTTCATCACGCCGTTGGCCATCGCGGCGACACCGGTCATCACGACGAGGCTCATCTTCAGGCGTTTGTACAGCGGGTACATCGCCGAGACCGTGATCATGAAGGTGGTCGAGCCGTCGCCGTCCAGGGAGACGATCGCGGCGAGAACCGCCGTGCCGACCACGATGCGCAGCGGATCCGCCTTGCAGAACTTGAGGATCCCTCGCACGATCGGGTCGAAGAGACCCACGTCGATCATCACACCGAAGTAGACGATCGCGAACATGAGCATCGCCGCGGTGGGCGCCAGGCTGGTGACGCCGTCGATGACGTAGTCGCCGAGCTTGCCGCCCTTTCCGACGAAGACGCAGAACAGCGCCGGTATCAGGACGAGCGCCGCGATCGGCGACATCTTCTTCAGCATGATCAGGACCAGGAAGGTCGCGATCATGGTGAAGCCGAGGATGGTCAGCATGAGTGGAACACCTAACGTTCGCCTTTGAACTCCCACCAGGGACGGCAGTCCGATGACGTTAGGTCGCGCAAAGCTGCGTTAACAAGATGTTGACGCGCGAGCAATAAGCGCAAAACTCCAGGTCACAGCGGTGCGGTGAGTGCGGCGACCTCCACGGGCACTCCATTGAGCACCGCGTTGCCCGACAGCGGGTCGAGCTGGCTGCCGTCGAGCAGCTGGTTCACGTTGACGCCCGGATCGGCTGCGGCGTGGTTGAGCCGGGTGCCGGGACGGTCGTGGCCCCAGCCGTGCGGGAGGCTCACCACACCCCGGCGCAGGGCGTCCGTGATCTCGGCGGGCGCGGTCACCTCTCCCCCGGCGCCCTTCACCCGGACCTGCGCCCCGTCGACCACGCCCAGCCGCTCGGCGTCCTCGGGGTGGATGTGCAGGGTGCAGCGGTTGGTGCCGCCGGTGAGGGCGGGCACGTTGTGCATCCAGCTGTTGTTGGAGCGCAGGTGGCGACGGCCGACGAGGACGAGTCCGTCCGCGCGCTCGCTCATGGCCTGCCGGAGCCGGGGCAGGTCGTCGACGATCGGCTGCGGCAGCAGTTCGACCTTGCCGCTGCGGGTCTTGAGCGGTTGCGGCAGGCGGGAGGCGAGCGGGCCCAGGTCGATGCCGTGCGGGTGCGCGAGGAGTTTCTCCAACGACAGCCCGTCCGGTCGTACGCCGAAGCCGTCGCCGTAGGGGCCCAGGCGCAGCATCATGTCCAGCCGTCGCTCGGGGCCGGTGTCGCCGACGAGTTGGGCGGTGACCTCCTGCGGATCGCGGCCGTGGACGGGCGAGTTGGGATCCTTGACGGCCTTGCCGAGGGTCTGGTCGATGACCATCGTGTCGACGGCGGCCGGGTCGGCGCCGTGCATGCCGGTCGCGGCGAGGATCAGCCGGGCGAAGATCTCGGTCTCGGCCATCCGGCCGGGCTCCAGGGGGATCGCGGGGCGGGTATAGCGGACCTGGTTGCGGACGGCGAGGGTGTTGAACGCGAAGTCGTGGTGCGGGCTTTGGGACGGCGGGGGCGGCGGCAGCACCACGTCGGCGTGGCGCGCGGTCTCGTTCAGGTACGGGTCGACGCTGACCATGAAGTCCAGTGAGTCGAGGGCCTTGTCGAGGCGGGCGCCGTCCGGTGCGGACAGCACGGGGTTGGCGGCGACGGCGATGAGCGCGCGGATCGGTTCGCCCTCGGCGGTCGCGGTGTCGATCTCCTCGGCGAGCGCGGACAGCGGCAACTCCCCTTTCGCCTCCGGGTATTGACTCACCCGCGAGTGCCAGCGCCCGAGCGCGAAGCCGCGGCCGGGTCCGGCGGGCCGGGGTGTCCGGTCGGTGGCGGCCTGCGGGAAGAGGGCACCGCCGGGCCGGTCGAGGTTCCCGGTGAGGATGTTGAGGACGTCGACGAGCCAGCTGGCCAGGGTGCCGTGCGGGACCGTGCAGCTGCCGATACGGCCGTACACGGCGGCAGTCGGTGCGGCGGCGAGTTCGCGGGCGAGGGCGCGGATCTCGTCGGCGTCCACGTCACAGGCGTCGGCCACGGCTTCCGGGGTGAAGTCCCGTACGGCCGCGCGGAGTTCCTCGACCCCTGCCACATGCGGGGCCAACTCTCCCAGCTCCACAAGGTGTTCGTCGAAGAGGACATACGTCATCGCGGCGAGCAGCAGGGCGTCGGTGCCGGGGCGGACCGCGACGTGCCGGTCGGCGAGCTTGGCGGTGCGGGTGCGGCGCGGGTCGATGACGGTGAGGGTGCCGCCGCGGGCCTTGAGGGCCTTGAGCTTGCCGGGGAAGTCGGCGGCGGTGCACAGACTTCCGTTGGACTCAAGGGGGTTGGCACCGATGAGGAGCAGGTGGTCGGTGTGGTCGAGGTCCGGCACCGGGATCGCGTTGGCGTCGCCGTACAGCAGGCCGCAGGAGACGTGTTTGGGCATCTGGTCAACCGTGGACGCGGTGAAGACGCTGCGGGTGCCGAGGGCGCCGAGCAGGACGGTCGGGTAGAGAGCGCCGGCCATGGTGTGCACGTTGGGGTTGCCGAGGACGACACCGACGGCGTTCGGGCCGTACCGCTCGACGAGTGGGCGCAGGCCGGCCGCGACCGCGTCGAAGGCCTCCTCCCAGGTGGCCTCGCGCAGTTCGCCGTCCCTGCGCACGAGGGGGCCGCGCAGCCGGTCGGGGTCGCCGTCCACGGCGCCGAAGGACGCGCCCTTGGGGCAGATGAACCCCCGGCTGAACACGTCGTCGCGATCACCTCGGGCGCCGGTCACCCGGGTGCCCTCGATGGTGAGGGTCAGCCCGCAGGTGGCTTCACACAGGGGGCAGATGCGCAGGGCGGTGCGGGACACGGGGCCTCCCAAGGGCTTCGTTGCCTCTTGGCGGCGAGCATACCGACCGGTATGGACGGTGGCGAGGGGGTGCCGGGGGTGACGTCGGAAACTCGCGGCACGTGGACGCCGGGCCGCCGGTCAGTCCAGCACCCGGGCCAGATACGCCCGGAGCAGCTCCCGCGTCTCCCCTATGACCTTCTCGTCGCCCTCCGGAGCGACCCGGAAGGCCAGGTGAACGAGGGCGTCGGCGGTCTCCACGGCGATCAGGAAGACGCGCCGGAGATCTTCGTCGGGCTCGCGGGCGAGGTAGCCGGAGAGGAGGTCGGTGAGGCGGTCGGCGACGCGGGTGTTGGGTTCCGCGTGGCCCGAGCCGATGGGGATCTGGTTGCCGAAGTCGACGAGGGAGAAGCCGGGCGCGGTGCGCTTCATGGCGAGGTACTCGTCCAGAACGGCGTCCACCGCCGCCCGCCAGCCCCCCTCACCCGTCTCCTTCAGGCGCTCGGTGACGCGCTCCGTGTAGCGCTCCAGGTTGCGCTGGGCGAGGGCGTCGGCCATCGCGCGCTTGTTCCCGAAGAAGCGGTAGACCGAGCCGATGGGGACACCGGCGCGCAGGGCCACGGCCCGGGTGCTCAGCGCGTCGTAGCCGACCTCGTCGAGGAGGTCGGCGCAGGCGTCGAGAATCCTGGTCAGCCGTTCGGCGCTCCGCCGCTGCACGGGCGCACGCCGGAGCGATGTCGTGTGGGGCACGGGCCTCATCATGCCTTTCCGCCGCAATCAGGTGAAGCTCGCACCTCAGTACGGATTTGAGTGTCCCTAGCACTCATTCCGGACCCGGTCCGGGCGCCCGTGACACGCGTTCCGGCGGCGCGGCGGATGCCGGTGACGGTGGCGTCCGACGTTCCGATCCCGCTGTCCGTCACTCCGGTACCGCTGTTGGTCGCTCCGGTGCTGCTGCCGTCGGGCGTGGCCTGGGTCGCCGACGCCGTGATGTCCGCCGTGCTCTCCACCGGTTTGCCGTGTACGGCCCACACGGTGCCGTCGTCGGCGTACAGGCGCGCGGTGACGTGATGGGTGCCGTGCGGGACGAGGTCGGCCGCGAGGCGGTACTCGGGGATGCGGAGCCGCGCGACGGTGCGGCCGTCCACGAGGAGGCGGACGGTGCCACGGCCCGCGACCGCGACCGGCTTCACGCCGACGGGCGAGAAACGGAAGTCGTGGACCGTCAGCGTGACGTCCCAGCCGTCGTCGGCGGCGTCGGGCTCCACCTCGATGCCGACCTCCGGGGCGCCCTTCTTGCCCACTTCGCGGTAGTGCCGGCCCTGCTCGTCCGTGTCGTCGAGCACCTTGCCGACCGGTGACGGCGACACCCGGTCGCCCTTCCGCGCATGGGCATCACCGGAGCCGCAGCCCGCCGATCCGGCCAGCAGCAGGGCACAGACCGCGAGCGCGGTGAGAAGTGCGCGCGACCACGACATGCCGGGGAGACTAGAACACCGGTCTGACAGCCGGATCCCCCTGGAGGCTGGTTCTTCGTCTCCCCGAGTCGGATTTTTCGTCTCCGTGGGCCGGATTTTCGGCCGCTCACTCCCCTTCCCCTTGCGCCCGCGAAACCGCAATCCTACGGTGATGCATAGGAATCAGCTGGCTAGGGAGCAGGCATGAGCGGGGACCTACGCAAGACCGCCGAGGGACTGACCTACCTCACCGGTTTCGGCAACGAACACAGCTCGGAGGCGGTGCCGGGCGCCCTGCCCGAGGGCCGCAACGCCCCGCAGCGCGCACCGCTCGGCCTCTACGCCGAGCAGCTCAGCGGTACGGCGTTCACCGAGCCGAGGGCACACAACCGCCGCTCGTGGCTCTACCGCATCCACCCCTCGGCCGCGCATCCGGCGTTCACCCGCGCGGAAAACGGCGGCATCCGTACGGCGCCCTTCACCGAGACGGTGCCCGACCCGAACCGCCTGCGCTGGAACCCGCTCCCCGACCCCACCCCCGGCACCGACTTCCTGGCCGGCCTGTGGACCCTGGGCGGCAACGGCGACGCGACCCAGCGCACCGGCATGGCCGTGCACCTCTACCACGCCGACGCCTCCATGGACCGTGTCTTCAGCGACGCGGACGGCGAGCTGCTGATCGTGCCGGAGCGCGGCGGGCTGCTGCTGCGCACGGAGTTCGGGCTCCTCCATGTGGAGCCGGGACATGTGGCGTTGATCCCTCGTGGGGTGCGCTTGCGTGTGGAGCTGCTGGATGCTTCAGCCCGCGGATATGTGTGCGAGAACTATGGGGCGCCCTTCCAACTCCCCGACCTCGGCCCGATCGGCGCCAACGGCCTCGCCAACGCCCGGGACTTCCGCGCGCCGGTCGCCGCGTACGAGGACGTGGAGGGCCCGGTCGAGGTGGTGAACAAGTTCTGCGGCAACCTCTGGACGGCGACCTACGACCACTCGCCCCTCGATGTCGTCGCCTGGCACGGCAACCATGTGCCCTACGCCTATGACCTGCGCCGGTTCAATGTGCTCGGCTCCATCTCGTACGACCACCCCGATCCGTCGATCTTCACCGTGCTGACGTCCCCGTCGGACACCCCGGGCCTGGCCGGTGTGGACTTCGTCGTGTTCGCCCCGCGCTGGCTGGTGGGCGAGGACACGTTCCGGCCGCCGTACTTCCACCGGAACGTGATGAGCGAGTACATGGGGCTCATCGAGGGCGCCTACGACGCGAAGGCCGAGGGGTTCGTGCCGGGCGGCGGTTCGCTGCACAACATGATGTCGGCGCACGGCCCCGACCGTGAGACCTACGACCGCGCCAGCGCCGCCGAGTTGCGCCCGCAGAAGATCGACGACGGGTTGGCGTTCATGTTCGAGACACGGTGGCCGGTGACGGCGACGACCCAGGCGGCGACCGCCGAGCACCTCCAGCAGGGCTACGACGGCGTGTGGCAGGGCCTGCAGCGGCACTTCCGCCCCTCGCACTGACCCTTCCCCACCGGTTTACGGCCCTTGCACTGATCCCTCCCTACCGGTACGGATGGCCCCGTGACCTCCTTCGCCCCGGACTCGATCGTCCTGAACCGCAAGCTGCCGCTCTGGTACCAGGTGTCGCAGTCCCTGCGCGCCTCGATACTCGGCCGCTCACCCCGGGACCCACTGCGGCTGCCCACGGAGGAGCAACTCGCGGGGCACTACGGCGTCAGCGTGCTCACCATGCGGCAGGCGCTGAAGGAGTTGGAGGACGAAGGCCTGATCACCCGGCACCGCAGGCGCGGCACGTTCATCGAGCCGGACGTCCAGCGGGCCACGCCGGTACGGCTGTTGGGCTCAGTGGACGCGATCGTCGCCCAGCAGTCCGGCATGACGACGGAACTCCTCGACCACGGACCGGTGACCGTGCCGCCCGAACTGGTCGAGTACTTCCCGGACTTGACCGAGGTGGCGGCGTACCACCGCCTCCGCAGCGACGAGAAGACGGGCGAGCCCACCAACCACGCCCGCAACCACATCCGCCCCGAACTGGCCGCCCTCCTCGACCTGGACGACCTGGTCCGCTGGCCGATGACCAAGGTGCTGCGGGATGTCGTCGGCGCGGACATCAGCCGCATCACGGACACCGTGGAGGCCCGCCTCGCCGACCCGGAGACCGCGCGCCTCCTCCAAGTACCGCTCCTCAGCCCGATCCTGCACTACACGGGCATCACCTACGACACACAGGGCAGGGTGCTGGACGTGGCAGTCATCCACTACCGGGGCGACCGTTTCTCCTTCTCGGTCACCCTGGACGCGGCGAACTGACGTCGTCGTACGATGCCCAGCGTGACGCACGACGACGCTCCGCTGCTCGCGGACCTCATGCCGTGGTCCGTCGCACCGATCCGGCTCGGCCGGGGGTGGCCGACGGCACCCGACGCGGCAACCCTGAAAACCCGCTGGGACACCCTGGTGAAGGCCGAAGTCCCGGACCGGGAAGCCCTGTTCGAACCGACGCGCTCACGCACTCTGCACTCGGCGGTGCCCCAGCTCCCCGGCCAGCCGAGCGGCACGGAGAAACTGATCCGGGCCACGGGCCCCTGCCCGGAACCGATCCGCGTCCTGCACGCCCCCTTCGACGAGCAGTGGCTGATCCCCGACCACCGCCTGATCGACGTGGCCAGGCCGGAGTTGTGGCGGGTGGCGGACGAGCGCCAGATCTTCCTGGTGGAAACCCCGGTGGTGGCGGGCACCACCGGCCCACTCCTACTCGCCTCCTCAGTCCTCCCCCTGCTCCGCCCTGGCCGCGTCCGCCCCCTCTACCGCCGCCCCGCGGCCGAGGAACCGAACCTGGCGCCGGGCCTGTTGGACCACCTCGCCACGCACCTCGGCCACTCCCCCACCCCGGCGGACGTCCTGGCCTGGACGGTGGCGACGGCCCGCCCCGGACCTGCCGTACCCCTCACTCGGGACCCCGAACTCTGGTCACGCGGAGTCGAGTTGGGCCACCGCTTCCTCTGGCTGATGCGCCGCAACGGCGACCGCCCGAAACTCCCCGGCGGCCGACGCCCGTACGTCCGCGCCCCGTTGCCACCCCTCCCCCTCACCCTCCACTACGACCGCGACGAGGAGACCCTCCACCTCGACGAGGGCCGCATCTCCCCGGTACCGCCCGAGTCCTGGGACTTCGAGGTGAGCGGGGTGCGGGTACTGGAGCAGTGGTTCACGTCCCGGACGGCGGAGGCGGAGCCGGGCACGCTGGCGGCGATCCGCCCGGGGACCTGGCAGCAGACGTGGACGTCGGAACTCCTGGAGCTGATCACCGTACTGGCACTACTGGCGGAACTACGGCCCCAGCAGGAGGAGTTGGAGGTGACGGATCAGATCACGGCGGCGGAACTGCGCAAGGCAGGCGTCCTTCCGGCACCAGAATGGACTCGCCACCCCGCATCGGTCCTGGACCACCACGAAGAGGGCCCAGAAGGCCAGTTCGCTTTGATCTGACGGCACCTGCAACCCCCCAGGGGCGCGGGGAACTGCGCGCCCAGCCACAACGAGCCCCGCACCCGCCTACGCCCCATCCCCCCGCGGCGCAAACGCGTCCAAAACCTTCCCCAGCGCCATATCAAACACCGCGTCCAGATCAATAGGCCCCGGATCCTCCATGAACGCCGCAGCCATCCGCGGATAAGCCCCACCGGCGATCTGACTCCCGAAGTACGCGATCCGCACCGCGTTCTCCTGCTCCTCGGACCACGGCAACGCCCGAGACCGCTCAGCAGTCGCCAACTCATTGCTCACATACATCGTCACAACCCCGTTGAGCATCCCGACGAGCTGCATCTTCGTGCCGTAGGACGCCTCGACCGGATCAAGACAGGCCAGACAATGCTCCAGATACCGCAGCGCGTTGGGGCTGAACCCATACACCGGTGACATCAACCGCGGCAGCCAGGGATGCCGGTGCATCAGCGTCCGCGTCTGATGGGCGACCCGGACCATGTCCGCCCGCCAGTCCCCCGACGGCTCCCACTCCTCGTGCTCGCCGCTGACCGCGTCAACCATCAGCTCGTACAGGTCCTCCTTGCGGGGGACGTAGTTGTACAGCGACATCGTGCCGCACCCCAGCTCGGCCGCGACATGCCGCATCGACACCGCGTCCAGCCCCCCACCGTCGGCGATCCGCACGGCCGCCGCCGCGATGTCCGCGCGGCGGTACGCCGGCTTCGGCCCCCGCCCCGCACGCTCGGGGCGCGCCCAGATCACTTCGGGTACGGCCGCTCGGTCCGCCATTGATCATCACCTCGACCACCATCCTAGTTACGTACGCCGTACGTAGTGCGCTATGGTCGAACCACGACTACTACGTACGCTGTACTTAGTGAAGGTCTGGAGAAGCGCTTCGGCGCTGTGCACGCCGTGCGCGGGCTGGACCTGGCGGTGGCCGAGGCCACGGTCTGCGGAGTCCTCGGGCCGAACGGCGCGGGCAAGACCACGGCCGTACGGCTACTCACCACCCTGCTGCGGCCGGACGCGGGCTCCGCGCGGATCGCCGGGCACGATCTGGTCCGGGAGGCTTCGGCCGTACGGCGTCGGATCGGGGTCACCGGGCAGTACGCGTCGGTCGACGGCGACCTCACCGGCCGGCAGAACCTGCGGCTGTTCGCGCGGCTGCACCGGGTGCGCGGTCCGGCGGAGCGGGCCGGTGAGCTGCTGGACCGCTTCGGCCTGGCCGAGTCCGCCGACCGGCCCGCGTCCACCTACTCCGGCGGGATGCGCCGCCGCCTGGACCTGGCGGCGAGTCTCATACGACGCCCCGACGTGCTCTTCCTGGACGAACCGACGACCGGCCTCGACCCGGCCAGCCGGAACCAGATCTGGGACGCCGTACGGGACCTGAAGAGGGAGGGTACGACCGTGCTGCTGACCACGCAGTACCTGGAGGAGGCCGACCAACTCGCCGACGACATCGCCCTGGTGGACAAGGGGCGGGTAGCGCACAGCGGTTCACCGGCCCAACTGAAGGCGCTCATCGGCACGTACGCCGAGGTCGTCGTCGCACACGCGGACGCCCTGGCGAAGGCGGCCGGCGTACTCGACCAACTCACCGGCGCCGAGCCGTCGTTCGACCACGAGCGCAACGCCGTCGGCGCGGTCACCGGCGACCCGACGCTCACCCTTCCCCGGCTCGTCCGCGAACTCGACGCGGCCGGCGTGCCGTTGCTCGACGCGAGCATGCGACCGCCGACCCTCGACGACGTGTTCCTCCGCCTCACGGACAGCAAGGAGCGTGCCGCATGAGCACGTTGGCGTACGACGGCAGCGCGATGCTCGGTCGGCAGTTGCGACGGGTGCGGAACAACCCGGCGCTGGTGATCCTCACGCAGAGCATGCCGATCACGATGCTGCTGTTCTTCGGGTACGTCTTCGGCAGCGCCCTCGCGATGCCGGGTGACGCCTACCGCTCCTACCTCGTCCCCGGGTTGCTGGTCGCAACCGCCGCCAACGGGATCATGACGGGCATGTTCCAGGCCGCCCAGGACTCGCACCGGGGCGTGACGGACCGCCTCCGCACCCTGCCGATGAGCAGGGCGGCGGTACCTCTCGGGCAGGCCGCCGCGGACCTGGTCGTCACGGCGGCCGGCACCGTCCCCTTCCTGCTGGTCGGCCTCGCCGTGGGCTGGCGGATCGAGGGGTCGGTGGCCCAAGCCGCCGCAGCCGTGGGCCTGTTGCTGCTGTTCCGGTTCGCCTGCGCCTGGGTCGGCATCCTGCTCGGGCTGGCCTCCCGCAGCGAGGAGGCGGCCGGTCAGCTCGGCAGTGCGACCTTCATGCTGCCGCTGCTGTCCAACGCGTACATCCCGACCGACCGGCTGCCGGGCTGGCTGCGCACACTGGCCGAGTGGAACCCGATCAGCGCGGTAACGACTGCCCTGCGGTACCTGTTCGGCAACTCCCCCGTACCAGCGGGCGCCGCCTGGCCGGTGGCCCATCCGATCGCCGGGTCGCTGGTGTGGTGCGGCGTGCTGATCGCCGTGTTCGCGCCGCTCGCCGTACGGCGGTATGCGCACGGCGAGGGGTGAGCTCCCCGCATGACAAAGGTGCCGGGCGCGGGACATGATCCCCGGCATGGAGCCTCTGCCGCTGCCCCTTGAGGGCGTCACCGTCGTCGCCGTGGAACAGGCCGTCGCGGCCCCCTTCGCCACCCGCCAGCTCGCCGATCTCGGCGCCCGGGTGATCAAGGTCGAGCGGATCGACGGCGGTGACTTCGCACGCGGCTACGACACCGCGGCCGGCGGTCTGGCCTCGCACTTCGTGTGGTGCAACCGGGGCAAGGAGTCGATCGCGCTGGATCTGAAGGACCCGCGGGGTCTGGACGTCGTACGCCAACTCGTCGCCGACGCGGACGTGTTCGTGCAGAACCTCGCGCACGGGGCCGCGGCCCGGCTCGGGCTCGACGCGGCCACGCTGTGTGCGGTGCACCCGCGCCTGGTCGCCGTGGACATCTCCGGGTACGGGGCGTCCGGGCCGTACGCCGACAAGCGGGCCTACGACATGCTCGTGCAATGCGAGGCGGGGCTGGTGTCGGTGACCGGGACGCCGGAGCGGCCGGTGAAGGCGGGGATCCCGGCGGCCGACATCGCGGCGGCCATGTACGCCTTCTCGGGCGTGCTCGCGGCGCTCGTGCGCCGGGGTGCCACCGGGCGGGGCGGACCGGTGGAGGTGTCGATGCTGGACTCGCTGGCGGAGTGGATGGGGCATCCGCTGCACCACGCGATGCACGACGGAACTCCCCCGGCGCGCACGGGACTTGCGCACGCCGTCATCGCGCCGTACGACGCCTATCCCACGGCGGACGGCGGGCGGGTGCTGCTGTCGGTGCAGAACGACCGGGAATGGCGGCGGCTGGCCGAACAGGTCATCCAGAGGCCGGAGTTGGGCACCGACCCCCACTTCGCGACGAACGCGGCGCGGGTGGTGAACCGGGAGCGCACGGACGCCCTCGTCGGCGGGGCGCTGGGTGGGCTGGGTGCCGACGAGGCCGTGGTGCGGCTGGAGCGCGCGGGTGTGGCCTGCGCGCGGCTCAGGGACGTACAAGAGGTGGCGGAGCATCCGCAGTTGGCGGCGAGGGAGCGGTGGCGGGAGGTGGGGACGCCGGTCGGCCCGCTGCGGGCGCTGCTGCCACCCATCACCTTGCCGGGCGGGGGCGAGGCTCGGATGGGTGACGTGCCCGCGCTCGGGGAGCACACCGTGGCGCTGCTGCGTGCCGTGGGGATGGCGGACGTGGAGATCGCAGCACTGCGCCGGGACGGTGTGGTCGCCTGAGCGCGGGCCCCCGGGAACTCCCCGGGGACGCCGAGGACTTGCTCAGCGCCCGCCGAACAGCGAACGGCGCAGTCTGCGCAGTGGCGCGAAGAGCTTGACTCGGCTCACGCGGGTACCTGTGGCGCTGCGTTCCTGCGTGGTGTCGCGTGAGGTCAGCTCGCGCATCAGCGAGGTCGCCTCTGCCGTCTCGCGCTGCGGGACGACTGGGCCGCCCAGCACCGAGAGATGGCGGTCGAGGCGCGAACTCGTCGCGCTGCTCCCGCACGTGATCGCAGGGACCCTTGCCCTGCTGCGCACTATCTGTTCCATGTCACTCCCCACCCGTACGAGTCCACCCGGCCCGGGCAGGGTAACCCTATCGCCCCAACCGAGCACTCGTGTATCGCGGTCACAGGATTCACCTTCCCCGTAAGGGTGTTGACGACGCCTCCTCGATTACTCTCCGAATCCAACCGATTTCAGGGCGAGTTGGACAACTGGCTGCGTTGTGGGCTGCGGTGAGCCTCCGTCGGGCTCGACGGTCACTGCGAGTGATGTTGCTGATTTGTCGAGTCCGGTGGTGACCAAGGGCGTGTCGTCCTTGAAGAGCCCGAGGGAGCGTGGTTGCACATTGGGGCGCATCAGCCACAGTTGACGCACGCGCCCGCTCGGCGGTGCGCCGTATCCGCTCAGGGTGACGACCGCGCGCCCCTCCGCCGCGGAGGCGATCACCCCGATACTCCGGCCCTGGGTGTCCGCTCCGGTGGTCGCGCGGGCGTCGGGAGCTGCGAGAACGTGTGCGATCTCACGTGCCTGTGCCTGCTCGGCCTTCAGTTTGTCCTGGGTCTGGTTCGCCTGCACGGCGAACAGCGAGGCAACGACGAGCGCGGCGGTGGCCGTCGCGGTGGCGAACGGCACGAAGAACGGGCGACGTTGGGGTGCGCGGGCGCGTGACGCGGCCGGCTCCGTGCCCCACACGTGGGCCGGCAGCCGGGGCGTGTACTCCCGCGTCTGTTCCCGCGCGTGCTCCCGCAGCGGCCCGGGTTCCTGCGGGGTGTTGCGGATCGCGGACAGCACCCGGTCGCGCATCGCGAACGGCGGCGGGGCGGCCTCGGACCACGCGAGGCGGACCGCGTCCTCGGCCAGGGCGCGCACCTCGAAGGCACAGCGTTCGCACTTCTTGAGGTGCTTCTCGAAGCGGCGGCGCTCGTCGGGTTCGAGGGCGTCGAGGGCGTAGGGGGCGGCGAGCGAGTGAAGATCTCCCCGGCGGAACAGTCGGGCGAGGATGCTCATGCGACACCTCCCATGCAGTCGCGCAGCCGGGTGAGTCCGTCACGCATGCGGGTCTTGACCGTGCCCAGGGGCAGCGCGAGCCGCTCGGCCACTTCACGGTACGTATAGCCGTCGTAATAGGCGAGGGTGACGGACTGCCGTTGCAGGGCGGTGAGGCGGTCCAGGCAGCGGCGCACCAACTGGCGTTCCAGGCCTGCCTCGACCTCCTCGGTCACCTGGTCGAAGGCCGGGTTGTGGGAGCGGCGGGCCTCGCGCTGCTCGCGGTCGACGGCCGCGCGGGCGCTGCGCACCCGGTCGACGGCCCGGCGGTGGGCGAGGGTGAGGACCCAGGACAGGGCGCTGCCGCGGCCGGGGTCGAAGCGGGCGGCGGACCGCCACAGTTCGAGCAGTACCTCCTGGGACACCTCCTCGGACTGCGCCGGGTCGCGCACCACACGGCGCACCAGTCCGAACACCGGCCCGGACACCAGTCCGTAGAGCTCCTCGAAGGCCTGGTGGTCCCCTCCGGCCACCTGCACCAGGAGTTCGTCCGCCCCCACCCGTCCCCCTCTTGTCGACCGCACGCGGCCCCTCCACTTCGACCGCACGCGGTCTGTCACTTCGCATCCCGTCACACGAGGCGTTCGTAGCGAACGCCCCTCCGGATGGGTTACGGATCAGCGCGCCCAAAACGCGGGTCAAGGGACGGATTGCGGCGCACCAAAAAAGTTTTTCAGGTTCGACCAATCCGCCCCGGCACCTGCTCCGAATCCCCGAGCGTCAGGCAAGTTGGCACTGAGGACGGACGGCATGACACCTATCTCCAGGAGCGGTGCGGGACGCAGGAAGCTCGCGGCCCTCGTATGCGGCGCGCTGGCCACCGGGGGGCTCGCAGCCGCCGGTACGGCCGCGCTGGAACCGGGAGTGGCCTCGGCCTCCTCCCACCGCGAAGCCCCCCTCATCTCGGGGACCCCGCAGTACGACAACACGGACCTGTACGCGTTCGTCAGTCCGGACAAGCCGGACACCACGACGATCGTGGCGAACTGGATCCCGTTCGAGGAGCCCGCCGGCGGCCCGAACTTCTACCAGTTCGCGGACGACGCCCAGTACGACGTGCACATCGACAACAACGGTGACGCGCTGGACGACTTCATCTTCCGCTACACCTTCAACACGCAGATCAAGAACAAGAAGACGTTCCTCTACAACACGGGTCCGGTCACCAGCCTCACCGACCCCGACCTCAACATCACGCAGTCGTACGACATCGAGCTCATCAAGCTGAAGAACGGCAAGGCCGTCCGCGAGACGAAGATCGCCGACGACATCCCGGCGGCGCCCTCCGACGTCGGCGACGCGTCGATGCCTGACTACGCGAAGCTGCGTTCGCAGGCGATCTACAAGACGTCGAACGGCGGCGCGACCTTCGCGGGCCAGGCCGACGACCCGTTCTTCGCGGACCTGCGCGTCTTCGACCTGCTGTACGGCGGCAACCTGAGCGAGGTCGGCAACGACACCCTCAAGGGCTACAACGTCAACACGATCGCCCTCCAGGTGCCGAACGACCTGATCCGGCAGTCCAAGTCCCGTCCGACCGTGGGCATTTACTCCACGACCCAGCGCAAGAACGCGAAGGGCTACTACACGCAGGTCTCGCGCCTGGGCAACCCGCTGGTCAACGAGGTCGTCAACCCGCAGAAGGACAAGGACAAGTTCAACGCGTCCCAGCCCAAGGACGACGCGCAGTTCCTGAAGAACGTGACCGAGCCCGAGATCCCGAAGCTCATCGAGTCGATCTACAAGATCAAGGCGCCGAGCGAGCCCCGCAACGACCTCGTCAGCGTGTTCCTCACGGGCGTCAAGGGCCTCAACACCGAGCAGCCGTACGCGAAGCCGTCGGAGATGCTGCGCCTCAACACGTCGATCCCGCCGACCGCGCACCCCAAGCGCCTCGGTGTCCTGGACGGCGACAACGCCGGCTTCCCGAACGGGCGTCGGCTCACCGACGACGTGATCGACGAGGCGCTCCAGGTCATGGAGGGTGAACTGGTCGGTTCCAAGAACGACTTGGGCGACGCGGTCGACAAGAACGACAAGGGCTTCGAGAAGTACTTCCCGTACGTCGCCGAGCCGACCTCGGGTTCACGCGGTCCGCTCGCCAAGGGCACGACCAGCGGCAGCGACGTCAAGAACCAGCTGGGCAACGCACTCCAGCCGGCCGGTTCGTCCTCCGGCACCGACAACATGATGCTGATCGTCGCGTCGGCGGCCTCGGGCGTGGCCGGAGTCCTGCTGATCGGCGCGGGCATCGCGTGGTGGCGCCGCCGGATGAGCTACCGCCCGTACTAGACCCCCACCGACTGGCGCGGCCCGCACAGTACCTTCCCCCACGGTGCGGGCCGCGCCACCCCCACGTCTCACCCTCCTTGAGCAGTACGGCACTTGCCCCACGTATCCACATGCGTCCACCGATCCGCAGACCCACGGAACCACTGATCCACCCAGGCGATGGAGGAACCGGCATGGCCCCGCGCGAGAACGACAACGAGCCGACGGAGGGCAATCACGGCGAGACGCCGACGCCCGGGTCGGAGCGGGAGTGGGAGCGGCTGTGGGAGCAGGGCGAGGATTCGGGGGGCGGGGACGAGGACGCCGGAGTTGCGGGCACCGGGCCGGGAGACGGGCGGAGCGCGGACACCGTCACCGAACCGGACAGCGCGCGCGACCCGAAGACGACCGCCCGGCCGGAGGGTGGCCGGGACTCGGACCCGACCACCGGACTCGACAGCGCAGACGCCCCGAAGACAGCCGCCGTGGTGGCGTCCAGGACGGAATCAGCGCCGGCCGCCGGCTCGATTCGCGGCGCGGAACCGCAGGCCCCGGGCTCCGAGAGCTCCGAGACCACGGCCGACGCCCTCGGCGACACCCCCACCGATACCCGTGAAGCTCCGAGTCGCACCGCCGCCGAATCCCCCGAGCCGACCCCCACCGCCGACGACGCGACCCCAGCCCCAACTCTCGTGCACGGCAGTGCCGATGAACCGGCCCCGTCGCACAAGCACGCCCCCGCTGACGGGCCGGCCCCCACCCACAGCCACGCCACCGCCGATGGACTGGGCACCCCCCACAGCCATGACAACACCGACGGACCGGGCGTCCCCCACACCCACGATGGATCAGCCGCCCCCCACAGCCACACACACCCCGACGAGGACCCGGCCACCACTCCCGCCCTCCCCCACGCCGACGACGATCGCATCGCCGCCGTACGCCGGGTGGCCGCCGCGGGCCGTCGCTGGCGGGGCCTCCAACTCGCCGGTTGCGCGGCCCTGTTGGCCGTGGCGATGACCGCCGGGGCCATCGCCATCGGGGCGTCGAAGGACAGTGGCGCCACAGGTGTCGCGGCTGCCTCCAGTGCCGTGTCGCCGGAGTTGTTGGCCAGTGGGAGTCTGGACGCGAGTATCGCCGCGCTGCAGGCTCATCTCCGCACGCAGCCGAAGGACTTCGACGGGTGGGCGACGCTCGGGCTGGCGTATGTCGAGCAGGCCAGGACCAAGGGCGACCCGTCCCGGTACCCGCAGGCGCAGGCCTCCTTCCAGCGGTCGCTGAAGATCTCGCCCGACAACGAGAACGCCCTTGAGGGCCGCGCCGCGCTCGCCGCCGCCCGGCACGAGTTCAAGGAAGCCCTGACCTACGCGGACCAGGTGCTGAAGGAGAACCCGTACAGCGAGCGCGCCCTGTGCTCCCGTATCGACGCGCTCGTCGAACTCGGCCACTACGACCAGGCGTCGAAGGCCGCCGACCTCGCCGACGCCCGCAAGCCCGGCGTCCCGGTCTTCACCCGGTACGCGTACGTCCACGAGCTGCGCGGCGACGTCACCACGGCCCGCAGGGTCCTGGAACAGGCCCTCGCAGCCGCCACCTCCCCCGGAGACATCTCGTACGTGGCCGGCACGCTCGGCCAACTCGCCTGGAACCAGGGCGACTACAAGACCGCCCTGAACGACTACGGTCGCGCCCTCGCCGCCGACGAGAACTACCTCCCCGCCCTGGAGGGCCGCGCCCGCGCCCAGGCCGCCCTGGGCGACCGCGCCGACGCCATCAAGGGCATGGAGCTGGTCGTCTCCCGCTATCCACTGCCCCAACCCCTCGTGGAACTCGGCGAGTTGTACGAGAGCCGGGGCGCCGCGGGCGACAAGGCCAAGGCCGACGACCAGTACGCCCTCGTCGACGCCTGGATCGCCCTGGCCCGCGCCAACGGCGTCAACGCCGACCTCGACACCGCACTCGCCGCCGCCGACCACGGAGACATCAAGTCGGCTCTCAAGGCCGCCCGCGCCGAGTGGGCCCGCCGCCACACCGTGCACACCGCCGACGCCCTCGCCTGGGCCCTGCACGTCAACGGCCTCGACAAGGAGGCCCTCCCCTACGCCCGGCAGGCCACGGCCACCGGCTACCACAACGCCTCGTTCCTCTACCACCGCGGCACGATCGAGCTCGCCACGGGCCACAAGGCGGAGGGCCGCGCCCACCTGACGGCGGCCCTGAAGCTGAACCCGGGGTTCTCGCCGCTCGGCGCGAGCAAGGCCCGTAAGGCGCTGGAGGCGACCAAGTGAGGCCCGCCCGCCGCCTGTTCGCCTCCGCCGCGGCCGTCCTCACGGCCGCCGGCGCGCTCCTGCTGGTCCCCACGGCCGCCGCGAGCGCGCACCCGCTCGGCAACTTCACCGTCAACCGTTACGACGGTCTCGTCGTCGCCCCCGGGAAGCTCCGCGTCACCCACGTCGAGGACCTCGCCGAGATCCCGGCGACCCAAGTCAAGCCGGACATCAAGACGTTGGGCATGACGGAGTGGGCCCGGCAGCGGTGCGACAAGGCCGCCGAGGGCAGCAAGGTCACCGTCGACGGCCACACGGTCGCCCTCACGCCCGGCAGCAGTACCGCGCGCCTGCGGCCGGGGCAGGCCGGGCTCAACACCCTGCGCGTGGAGTGCAGTTCGACCGCAGCGCTCCCCAAGGGCAGCACGGTCACCGTCGGCTTCCACAGCGCGGGCCTGACCACCGGCCCCGGCTGGCGGGAGATCACCGCGCGCGCCGACCGGATGACGCTCACCGCGTCGGACGTACCGAAGAAGTCGGTGTCGCACGAACTCACCAGCTACCCCAAGGACTTGCTCTCCTCCCCCGCCGACATCACGACCGCGTCCCTGCACGCCCGCCCCGGCGGCCCGGCCCTCACGAACGACGACCAGTCCGCGTCGGGCTCGTCCGCCGCCTCCGTGCTTCCGCGCGGCGCGGACCGCTGGACGCAGGCCCTGAACAACCTGGTGGCCCGCCACCACCTCACGGTCGGGTTCGCCGCCCTCTCCCTGCTCATCGCCATCGCCCTGGGCGCGATGCACGCGCTCGCCCCGGGTCACGGCAAGACCCTGATGGCGGCCACGGCAGCCGCACGCGGCGGTCGCGCCCGCCTCAAGGACGTCCTCCCCCTCGCCGCCTCGGTCACCGTCACCCACACCCTCGGCGTGATCGCCCTGGGCCTCCTGGTCACGGCCGGCTCCGCCGCGACCCCCTCGGTGATCGCCTGGCTGGGCATCGCGAGCGGCGTCCTGGTCCTCTTCGCGGGCGGCAACCTCCTCCGCAGGGCCTGGCGCAACCGCCCACGCCCGCAAGCCCCTTCACACGGACACGGACCGCACGGACACACACACCCGCACCCCCATCCCCACCCCCACGATCACCAGCACGAGACCGTCGAGGCCCCGGAGCGCTCCCTGGTCCTGGTCTCCGCACACGCCGAAGCCGCGTCCCCCCACACCGAGGCCCACGCACACCCGCACCCGCACAGCCACGACGACGAACACCCCCATGACCACGAGCACGATCACGACCATGGCCACGCCCACGACGGCACCGTGGAACACACCCACGGCGGGTTCACCCACACCCACGACACCGCCCCCACCGTCCGCGGCACGATTCTGCTCGGTTTCGCCGGTGGACTGGTCCCCAGCCCCTCCGCCGTGGTCGTCCTCGTGGGCGCCGCCGCACTGGGCCAGGCCTGGTTCGGGCTGCTGCTCGTCGTCGCGTACGGCGTCGGGCTCGCCCTCACCCTCACCGCCGCCGGATTCGCCGTCGTCAAGCTGGGTACAGGGATGAACCGAGTGCTGGACCGGCGCCCCCGCTGGACCACCAGCCCCATGGCAGTCCTGGTCCGCCGGACCTTGCCGCTGGGATCGGCACTGGTCGTCGTGGCCCTTGGGGTCGGATTGGTGCTCAAGGGGGCGGCATCCGCACTCGGCTGAGCTAGGTTTGTGGAGAATTGGCCCGGATGCGAATGGGAGTCACCCATGCCCGAAGAACCGGGCACTGAACGTGTGATCGCGGGCCGCTACCGGCTCCTGTCCCCTCTCGGTGAGGGCGGCATGGGAACCGTGTGGCGGGCCCGCGACGAAGTGCTGCAACGCGAGGTCGCCGTCAAGGAGGTGCGCGCGCCGGCCGGACTGGCCTCCGGTGACGTGGAGCGGATGTACGCCCGGCTGGAGCGCGAGGCGTGGGCGGCGGCGCGGGTCGCCAACCGCAACGTCGTGACGGTGTACGACGTGGCCACGGAGGACGGCCGCCCCTGGATCGTCATGGAGCTGGTCCGGGGCGTCTCCCTGGCCGATCTCCTGGACGCCGAGGGCCCGTTGACGCCGCAGCGGACCGCGCACATCGGTGCCGAGGTGCTCGCCGCACTGCGGGCCGCGCACGACGCCGGAGTGCTGCACCGGGACGTCAAACCGGCCAACGTACTGATGTCGAACGACGGTCGGGTCGTACTGACCGACTTCGGTATCGCGATGGTGGAGGGCAGTTCGGCGCTCACCATGACCGGCGAGGTCATCGGTTCGCCCGAATTCCTCGCTCCGGAGCGGGCGTTGGGCCGTACACCGGGGCCCGAGTCCGACCTGTGGGCGCTGGGCGTACTGCTGTACGCGGCGGTCGAGGGCCACTCGCCGTTCCGCCAGAACACCCCGCTGAGCACCCTGCGCGCCATCGTCGACGAGGAGTTGCCGCCGCCGCGGCTTGCGGGGCCGCTCACCCCGGTCATCGAGGGACTGCTGCGCAAGGATCCGGCCGAGCGGTTGTCGG
Source organism: Streptomyces sp. NPDC050508 (assembly GCF_040655155.1). Taxonomy (NCBI): domain Bacteria; kingdom Bacillati; phylum Actinomycetota; class Actinomycetes; order Kitasatosporales; family Streptomycetaceae; genus Streptomyces; species Streptomyces sp. NPDC050508. Next base: position 102,164 of record NZ_JBFAJJ010000005.1, on the reverse strand, counting down.
CCGAGCAGGCGGAGCAGGATCTACGGCTGGTCGCCGCGGGCGGCACTCCTCGCGCGAGCACCGGACCCACGACGCCGTACACGCCGACGATGGCGGGGCACCCGCAGGACAACTTCTCCCAGCAGGACTCGCGGACGCCGCCGCAGCCGGTACAGGGCTTCGGGCCGCCGCCCACCTCCTACTCGACGCCGACGGCCGCGGCCGAACCGCACCGCAATCGGCGGGCGGCCGCCGTGATCATCGCGGGTGTCCTGGCGCTGGCCCTGGCGATCGGCGGACTGACGTACGCGCTGCTGAACCGGAACAACGGGAACGCCAACGCGGGCAAGGGCACCAGCACCCCCAAGAGCCAGCCTTCGGACGGGACTTCGCCCAGCGCGAGCAGCCAGACCACGGCCGCGAGTCAGACGCCGAGCCCGAGCAGCAGCAAGTCGTCCTCGGCGCCGCAGTCGGTGAAGGCGACGGTGGCCGGCGCCAACACCGACTACTCCGGCACTTGCCCGCCGCCGAACGCGAAGGCGCCCACCTTCACGGCGAGCATCACGGTGGGGAAGTTGCCCGCGGAGGTGTCCTACCGGTGGGTGACGAAGACCGGTTCGGTCTCCAACCCGGGCTGGAAGACGCTGTCGTTCCCGTCGGGCGGCGGAAAGACCAAGCAGGACAGGGTGTTCCTGACGACGTACTCGAACAGCGGGACGTTCACGAACGAGATCAGTGTCGAGATCCGCAGCCCGGTCGAGACGACGTCCAACTCGGTGCCGTTCTCGGTGACTTGCCTGACGGAGACCCCGTCGGACGGGGCCTCCGTATCGAGCTCGGCATCACCTTCGGGCGGGTGAGAAGTCAGGCCACGCTGGTGAACACCGGTAGATAGCCGCCGGACTGGCCGGCCGCGGTCGGGTGGTACGACTCGGTGATGTTCAGCAGGTTGAGGCTGTGCAGCCAGGAGCTGCCGGAGCAGAGTTCGTGGCCGGTGAAGGTGGTGCGTACGTCGCCGAAGGTGAAGCCGTGGTCGGCGGCGCGCTTGGCGAGGGCTGCGTCCAGGTAGTCGGCCGCGCCGTTGATGGCGGTGCGCTTGGTCGCGGAGAGGCCGACGCAGGTGGTGCCGAGCTTGTAGAAGCGCGGGTAGCCGAGCACGACCACGTGCGCGGCGGGGGCTTTGGCGCTGATCGCCGAGTAGACCTTGTCGAGCAGGCCGGGCAGCGTCGAGTCGACGTAGGCCTTCGCGGTGGCGATCCGGGAGAGGCAGGAGCTGTCGGACTGGAGGACGCAGGTCGTCATGACGTCGGTGAAGCCGGCGTCGTTGCCGCCGATGGAGAGGGAGACGAGGGCCGTGGACGAGCTGAGCGGGCCGAGTTGACTCGCCAGAACATCACCCGTTCGGGCGCCGGAGCAAGCGGTGAAGTCGAACGTGGAGGGTGAGTGGGCGGCTGCCCAGAGGTAGGGGTAGGCCTTGGTGCTGCGGTCGCAGGACCCGCTGGAGCTGATGTAGGTGCCCGCGCCGACTCCGGAGGAGTAGGAGTCGCCGAGGGCCACATAGCCGCCGGTGGCGGCGAGTTGGGACGCCTGCGCCGTCATCGCCCCGGTGAGGGCGAGCGCGGCGGCGAGGAGGAGCGAGGTCACGTATGCCGTAAATCGGGAACGTCTCATGGAACCTCCCTTAGCAGGATCTCTGCCACAACTGTCGTACCAACTACGCGCATCGACGGGAAGTGTCCATGCCAATAGAGAGTCCGCGACGTGTTTGATTACGTGCTCATGACAGCTCTGTGACAGGCCGTCAACTCCCTTGAACCACACCGGTACATGACCCACGCTTTACTCAGCCTTGGTGCGGAACGCAACGCTCCAGGGCTGTGCGCACGACGACGCGCGCACCCCCACAGTCGCGCGCCGACCCGGGCGCGCGCCGCCTGGAGGAGGACTCCCTCGTAATGGCACTCCTGCGTAGCAACAAGCTCCGGCTCGCCGCGATCACCGGCGCCGCCACCGCCGCTCTCGTCGGCGGGCTCACCGCACTCCCCGCCCAGGCCGCCCCGGCCACGGGCACGGTACTGGCCGCCGGCTCCCCCACAGCCGTCGACGGCAGCTACATCGTCACCCTCAAGAAGAGCGCCGGCCTCAAGGCGTCCTCGGCCGCGGGCAAGGGCCTGGTCAAGGAGTACGGCGGCACGGTCACCAAGACGTTCGGCACGGTGCTGAACGGCTACACGGCAAGCCTCTCCGCGACCGAGGCCGAGAGACTCGCCGCCGACCCGGCCGTCGCCGCGGTGGAGCAGAACCAGCGCGTCCACCTGACCGACACCACCCAGTCCAGCGCGCCCTGGGGCCTGGACCGCATCGACCAGGCCGCGCTGCCGCTCTCGGGCACGTACACCTACCCGGACACCGCGGGCAGCGGGGTGACCGTGTACGTCATCGACACCGGCGTCCGGATCACCCACACCCAGATCAGCGGCCGTGCCTCGTACGGCTACGACGCGGTCGACGGCGACACCACCGCCTCCGACGGCAACGGCCACGGCACCCATGTGGCCACGACGATCGCGGGCTCGACGTACGGCGTCGCCAAGAAGGCGAACATCGTGGCGGTCCGGGTGCTGGACAACAGCGGCTCGGGTACGACGGCCGGGGTGATCGCGGGCATCGACTGGGTGACCTCGAACCACACCACGCCGGCGGTCGCCAACATGTCGCTCGGCGGCTCCGCCTCCACCTCGCTCGACACGGCGGTCGCCAACTCCATATCCAGCGGCGTGACGTACGCCGTCGCGGCGGGCAACAGCAGCGCCAACGCCTCCTCGTACTCCCCCGCCCGGGTCTCCACCGCGATCACGGTCGGCGCCACCACCAGCGCGGACGCCAAGGCCAGTTACTCCAACTACGGCTCGACACTGGACATCTTCGCGCCCGGCTCCTCGATCCTGGCCGGCTACAACACCAGCGACACCGCCACCGCCACCCTGTCGGGCACCTCGATGGCGACCCCGCACGTGGCCGGTGCCGCCGCCGTCTATCTCGCGGGCCACACCTCGTCCACTCCGGCCCAGGTCGCCACGGCCCTGGTGAACGGCGCCACTTCGGGTGTCGTGACCAGCGCGGGCACCGGTTCGCCGAACAAGCTCCTGAAGCTCGTCCCGTAACGCTCACCCGCCCCACCCGAACAACCGGTTCCCCGGAGGCAGCAGGCGCCTCCGGGGAACATTCATTCGGGGATGCGCGAGAACCGGTACAAGCGGCTTCCGCGCCTTGACGATCCCGGTCGGACGGGGTCACATTGAAGTCCGGCATCCGGCGCGCTGGGGGGCAAAGTCGCCAATGCAGACCTTACGTACCAAGAGAGTTCCCACGGACGGCGTCGAGCGTGCGCGGTCAGGACCGGGGAGGGACCTGGCACCACTGCTCGCGGGCGCGGCGGTTGCCGTGGGAGGGGTCGGCGCACTTCTCGCGCTCATCGATTCCGGATCACCACTGCGCGGCCCGTTCGCGCTGTTCTTCCTGTTCGCGGCACCGGCTGCCGCAATTGCCGCGGTATTGCGCGGACTTGATCCCTTCAGCCGTGTCCTCACCTCGGTGGCGGGCGCGGTGGTCGTCGACATGCTGGTGGCCCAGGGAATGCTGGCCGTGCACCGGTGGTCGGTCGACGGTGGAATCATCTCGGTGGCAGTGATCAGTGGCCTGATATCTCTATCGGTATTCACGCGGCATATGCGTGGCCGTACAACGGCAGACAAAGTAGTGTAACGGTCAAACCAACAAAAACGTGAGGCCTCGTTCCAGGCCTTGCCATACAGGTTCATTCATCAATACCGTCGTACATCTCACCCGCACTGGTCCATCATCGAGCGGCTCTAGGGGAGGGCTCAAGGACCGCGATGGATCCGGGGCGGGGCGCGGTAGGGGGGTGCCGTGCTCGGTGACCGTACTTGTGACCGAGTCGTGCCGCGCGGCCGGCTTTCATGTTTTCCCGGGGGTCGACCAGCTTTGCCAGCTCACCACGCGTGCACGGAGATCCATTTCTCCGTGTCGCCCGTGAGAACCCCCCTTTCGAACCGGAGCACAGAGCCGGGCCGCCCAGGGGCGGGCGGTCCGCCGGACGAGAGGGACCAGACTCGTGAGTTCTGTTCTGCGCCCAGCTGCATCGGGCCAAGATCCGTTAATGTCGGCCACATACCGGCCGATCTCCTCTCACCTGGCGATTACACCGCCGGTGAGCGTGGTGATTCCCGCCATGAATGAGGCGGAGAATCTCCCCTACGTCTTCAAGACCCTTCCCGCGTGGATACACGAAGTGGTTCTTGTGGACGGCAATTCCACCGACAACACCGTCGAGGTGGCCCGCGAGCTGTGGCCCGGGGTCAAGGTCGTCGAACAGCAGGGCAAGGGCAAGGGGGATGCCCTGATCACCGGTTTCGAGGCCTGCAGCGGCGACATCATCGTGATGGTCGACGCGGACGGCTCGGCCGACGGGCACGAGATCGTCAGCTATGTCTCCGCCCTCGTCTCGGGCGCGGACTTCGCCAAGGGCTCGCGCTTCGCCAACGGCGGCGGCACGGACGACATGACGTTCATCCGCAAGCTCGGCAACTGGGCGCTGTGCACGATCGTCAACCGCAAGTTCGGCGCCCGGTACACCGATCTCTGCTACGGCTACAACGCGTTCTGGCGGCACTGCCTCGACAAGATCGACCTCGACTGCACCGGCTTCGAGATCGAGACCCTGATCAACATCCGGGTCGTCAAGGCCGGCCTCAAGGTGCAGGAGATCCCCAGCCACGAGTACCTCCGTATCCACGGCACGAGCAATCTGCGTGCCGTGCGGGACGGTCTCCGGGTGCTCAAGGTGATCCTCAAGGAGCGCTCCAACCGGCGTGCGCTGCGCCGTCGTTCGCACTCCACGATGATCGACACCCTCGACCCGCAGCCCACCTCGGTCCGGGGAGAGGTGTCTTGAGCAGTCCCGACATCGCTGTCGTGATCTGCGTCTACACCGAGGACCGCTGGGAGGACATCCTCGCGGCGGTCTCCTCGGTGCGGGCGCAGTCACGGCCCGCTCTGGAAACGTTGCTGGTCGTCGACCACAACCCGGCTCTCCTGGACCGACTCACCAGGGAGTACAAGGACTTCGAGGAGACGGGCGAGGTCCGCGTGCTGGCGAACGCGGGCCCGCGCGGTCTGTCCGCGGGCCGCAACACCGGCATCGCCGCCTCGCGCGGCGAGGTCATCGCCTTCCTCGACGACGACGCCGTGGCCGAGCGGGACTGGCTGCGGCACTTCGCCGAGGCGTACACCGATCCGAAGGTGATGGCCGTCGGCGGCCGTACGATGCCGATCTGGGCGTCGGGCCGCCGACCGGCCTGGTTCCCCGAGGAGTTCGACTGGGTGGTGGGCTGCACGTACAAGGGCCTGCCGCCGGGCCGGGTCCGGGTGCGCAACGTCCTTGGCGGCAACGCCTCGTTCAGGCGTACGGCGTTCGACGCGGCCGGCGGCTTCGCGACCGGCATCGGACGCGACGGCGACAAGCGTCCGCTGGGCTGCGAGGAGACAGAGCTCTGCATCCGTCTCGCCCGCGCCAGACCGGACGCGGTCCTGCTGATCGACGACCGGGCGGTGATCCACCACCGGGTGCCCGAGGCGCGCGAGCACTTCGGGTACTTCCGTACGCGCACCTACGCCGAGGGCCTGTCCAAGGCGCTGGTGGCCCGAAGTGTCGGCGCGGACAAGGGACTTGAGTCCGAGCGCCGTTACACGACCCGGGTCCTGCCGGCCGGGGTGGTCCGCGGGCTGCGCGACGCCGTCCTGGCCCGGCCGGGCGGTGCGGGCCGGGCGGGCGCGATCGTCGCCGGGGTGTTCACGGCGGCGGGCGGGTATGTCGTCGGGAGCGTCAAGGCACGGCGGGGCGGGGCCACTTTCGAGGTGGTCGGGATCGAGCGGGGGGACGCGCATGAGTGACACACCGGTGCCGATCCTCATGTACCACTCGGTCGCCAGTGCCCCGAACGACGCCACCCGCGCCCTGTCCGTCGCGCCGGAGGCGTTCGCCGAGCAGCTGGCACTCCTCGGCGACCGGGGCTTCACTCCCGTCAACACAGCCGATCTGGCGGCGAGTTGGCGCTCCGGCAAACCGCTGCCCGAGCGCCCGGTCCTGATCACCTTCGACGACGGCTACGAGGGCGTGCACCGGCACGCCCTGCCCGCCCTCGCCCAACACGGCTTCGCGTCCACCCTGTTCGTGTCCACCGGCTGGATCCGGGGCGCCCACGACACCGGGGGCGGCCTGGACACCATGCTCGACTGGGACCAGGTGCGCGAACTCGCGCGCACGGGCGTCGAGATCGGCGGCCACAGCCACACCCACCCGCAGCTCGACCAGCTCGACGACGACTCCCTGCGCGCGGAGCTGGTCCGCTGCAAGGAGATCGTCGCCGACGAACTCGGCGCCGTACCGGTCTCGTTCGCGTATCCGTACGGCTACTCCAGCCGCCGGGTGCGCGGCGCGGTGCGGGAGGCGGGGTTCGCGCAGGCGCTCGCCGTCGGCAACGACCTCGCCCGGCGCCGGCAGGGGCCGTACGCGCTGCGCCGGGTGACTGTGCGCCGCAGTACGGGTGTCGAGGAGTTCGAGCGGCTCGTCGAGGGCCGTGCGATCGCCCGCAACTTCGCCAGGGACCGTGCCCTCACCCAGGGCTACGCCATCGTCCGCAGAGCTCGACAGGTCCGCCGGAAGGCCAGCCGTTCCCGTGTCTGACACGACGACCACCACCCAGGCCGCAGCGCCCGAGCCCGCGGCGCCCCAGCAGTCGGGGCGCCGACTGCGCCTGCCGGGGAGGGGCAAGTCCCCCGGCGGCAGCCCGCTGTTCCGCAACGCCTACGCCCTGATGCTGAACACCGGGATCTCCGCGGTGCTCGGCCTCGGCTACTGGCTGATCGCGGCCCACTACTACTCGCCCACCGCGGTCGGGCAGGGTTCGGCGGCGATCGCCGCGATGAAGCTGCTCGCCGGGCTCACCGCGGTGACGCTGACGGGCGCCCTGGCCCGCTTCATCCCGGTCGCCGGACGCGCCACCGGACGCCTCATCTTCCGTACGTACGCGGGCAGTTCGCTCGTCGTCGCGCTCGGGGCCGGGATCTTCCTGCTGACCCTGAACGACTGGGGACCCTCGTACCGCTTCCTGCACGGGCCGATCCCCGCGCTCGGCTTCGTCGTCGCCGTCGTGGCCTGGAACGTGCTCACGCTCCAGGACGGGGTGCTGACCGGGCTGCGCAGCGCGCCCTGGGTGCCGGTGGGCAACACCGTGTTCTCGGCGGTGAAGTTGGCGCTGCTCGTCGGGCTCGCGACGGCGCTCGCCACGAGCGGTGTCTTCGTGTCCTGGGTCGCCGCGATCGCGTTCTCCGTGGTGCCGCTCGGCTGGCTGGTGTTCCGGCGGCTGGTGCCCCGGCACATCAAGGCGACCGCGGAGCACGCGAAGCCGCCGACGCTGCGGGAGATCGGGCGTTTCCTCGCCGGGGACTACACCGGCTCGCTGTTCTCGCTCGCCGTGGTCTACCTCGTGCCGGTGATCATCGCCTCGCAGGTCAGCTCCGAGGACAACGCGTACTTCTACATCACCACGACGATAGGCGGCACGGTCAACCTGCTCGCCATCAACATGGGCGCCTCCCTGACCGTCGAGGGCTCGCACGATCCGGCGCGCATCGCCGCCAACACCCGGGCCGCGCTCAAGCGGATGGCCCGGATCATGCTGCCGATCTGCGGGCTGCTGTTCATCGGCGCCCCGTGGATCCTGGGCGTGTTCGGCACGGGCTACGCGGACGCGGCGACCCCGCTGCTGCGCTGGTTCGCGGTGGGCGCCCTGCTGCGGGTCGTCATGGAGACGTACTTCGCGGTACTGCGCGCACAGAGCCGGACCAGTGGACTCGCCTGGCTGCAGGGCCTGTTGTGCGTCCTCGTGCTCGGTCTGACACTGCTGCTGCTCCCCCGCATGGGCCTGACCGGCGCGGGCGTCGCCGAGATCTCCAGCCTCACGGTGATCGTGACGATCGCCGCGCCCAAGCTGTTCAGGACGCTCAGGGCCGCGCCACCGGCGGAACTCCCCGAGGACGCGGCACCCGACGGGGACCTCGCCGACCTGGGGGCGCGCGAGGTCCCCGCCACGCCGCGCAAGCGCGGCCCGGCCTGGGCGCTCGACTCCGACACCCTCGCGCTCGGCATCCATGTGGACTTCGACCACCTGGAACGACGGCCCGACGTACGCCCGGGCCCCGGCACCCCGCCCACCGGCACGCCCATCGTGTCCGGCGACCAGCGTCCGACCTGGGCGCTCGGCATCAAGCGGTCCGAGGTCGTGGGGCTGCCGGTGGAGGAGAGGGAACCCGGCTCGGAGTCCTCGGTGAGCCCGGTCGCGGAGCCGGAGGTGGACGCGCCGTTCGAACCCGCCAACGGCTCCGACCGCGTGGTCGTACCGGAGGCGGCGCTCGTAGCGGCAGAAGCACGGGAGACGGAGGCCCGGGAAGCCGAAGTCCCGCCGCCCGCCCGCCCGTTGTCCCTGCGTGAGCGCCTCGTACCCACGCGGCCCGGCGTCGTGCTCGGCTGTCTGCTGGTCGCCGCGCTGCTCCTGTACTGGGTGCCCGCGCTGCGGCTCGGCGAGTCCGATCTGGACCGCATGGGCGGGCTCGGCCTGATCTCGGTGCTGCCGCTACCCACGCTGGTCGGCGCCGCGCTGCTGATCACGGTGTTCGCCGCGCTGCTGTGGCTGGGCCGCGAACACAAGGCACTGCTCCTGATCACCCTGCTCGCGACCGTGATCTCACTGCACGCACTGCCCGCGGTGATCGAGACCGAGCCGCGTTTCCCGACGGCCTGGCAGCACCTCGGGTTCATCGACTACATCGACCGCACCGGGTCGGCCGTACCCGACCTGGACGCCCGCTGGAGCTGGCCCGGCTTCTTCGCGGTGGCGGCGTTCGTCGGCAAGGCGTGCGGGATCACCGACTGGTCCGACGTGATCCGCTGGTGGCCCACCGCCATCCAACTCGCCTATCTCGCACCGATGTTCCTGCTCGTGCGCTCCCTGCGGGCGAGCTGGCGGGCGAAGTGGACCGGCATCTGGATCTTCGTGCTCAGCGGCTGGGTGGGCCAGGACTACTTCTCCCCGCAGGGCTTCACCTTCCTCCTCTACCTGACCTTCGTGGCGATCCTCCTGGTCTGGTTCCGGGCGCCACACGTCCTGTGGACGAAGATGCGGCCCGGCGAGGCCGAGGTCGAACCGACCGACCGGCGCCAACAGGCCGTCCTGCTCCTGGTGTTGATCGGTCTGTTCGCGGCGAGCGTCCCGGCGCACCAGCTCACCCCGTTCGTGATGCTGGGCGTCCTCACGGTCCTCGTCCTGATCGGCCGCTCCGAACTCCGCGGCCTGCCCATCCTGTTCGCGGTGCTGGTCGCGGTGTGGATCGGCTTCATGGCCGAGCCGTACTGGTCCGGACACTTCAACGACCTCTTCGGCGGGGTGGGCGGTGTCGGCAGCAATGTCTCGACGTCCGTCTCCGGCCGTATCCAGGGCGGCAGTTCGACCCACAAGCTGGTCCTCTACACCCGCGTCCTGCTGGCCGGCGGCGTCATGGCCTTCGCCTGCTGGGGCTGGTGGCGCCGCCGCGACCACAAGTACCGCGAACGCTCCCTCCTCGTCCTCACCTTCGTCCCGTTCCTGGGCTTCGGCATGCAGTCCTACGGCGGCGAAATGGCGCTGCGCGTCTTCATGTTCGCGGTGCCGGGCGCGGCCCTGCTCGCGGGTCTCGCCCTCTTCCCGCGCACCGGCGCCACCGCCAAGGAGCGCGAGAAGGACCGGATGAGCCTCGCCCCCCTGGCCGCACTGCTCGCGGGCCTGCTGCTCATGGGCGGCTTCCTGGTGGCCCGTTGGGGCAACGAGGGCTTCGAGCGGGTCCGGCCCGGCGAGGTCGCCGCCATGAACTACGTGTACGCCCACGACAAGCCGACCGTACGGCTGCTGTGGCTGAGCGACGACACGGTCAACGACGTGACACCGGCGATGCCGTGGGGCGCGAAGGACATGGAACGCGTCAACTACGTGCCGACGCTGGCCCCTTCGGACCCGGTGCTGGTGTCCGGTCTGGTCAAGGCGCTCAAGGACGCGGGCCCGAACTCGTATCTGATGCTCAACAAGAGTCAGGTCGTCTCGCTCCAGCTGGACGCGGGCTACTCGGCGACCTGGGAGTCCCGGCTCATCCAGAACCTGGACAACCGGCAGGAGTTGAAGAAGGTCCTCGTCAACGACGACGTGACCATGTACGCGCTGCGCAAGCAGCCGGCCGGTGCGGTTCCGAAGCCCGATCCCGGGCCGATCGGACCGCAGATCACCTGGACGCCGTGGTCGGTGGTCGGCGCGCTGGCCGCCCTCGCGCTGATCCTGATGCTGACGGCCCGCGAGATCGTCCGGGTCGCGGTGCGGCCGAGTGTGCGTCAACTGCGGTGGCTGCAGAGCAGTTTCTGGTTCTCGCTGCCCCTGCTGGCGGTGCTGCTGGCCTCGCTGGTGCAGCGGTTCCTGACCATGAAGTAGCGGGGTCCTATGGGGTGAAGTGGCTTATCGCGTAAGCCACTTCACCTCGTACGCCGCCATGTCGAACTGCTTCCCGTCGACCTGCGCGCTGATCTGTCGGTCAAGGGTGTTCACGACCAGGACGGTCTTGTCGGTGGCGAGGACCCGTACGTTGGGCACGTCGTCGGCGGCGACCGACACGGTCGTGTACGTCGTGCCGGGTCCGAACGCGGCGTCGAACCGGGAGACCAGGTCGTACATCGGCAGTTGCTGCCCGCCGTCGGAGCTGTCGGTCGGCGTCCACAGGCAGCCCGCGCACTCCTTGCCCTTCTCCTCCTCCGGGTTCCAGTAGAAGCCGGAGGTGGCGCCGCCCTTGACCATGGCGATCATGCCGGTGGCCTGGACGGCGACGCGGTGGGTCTCGGACCAGCCCTTGCGGTCGTCGTTGCCGTCGGCGGGTTCGACGTAGTACTCGGCCCACCACAGCGGCAGGTCATGGGTCTGCTGCCGTACCCACTCGCTCACGGCGGTCAGTTTGTCGGTGGCCCCGAACTCGTTCGGCAGCAGGTCGTCGTCGTTGGTGTAGCTGGAGCCGTCCACGACCACGAAGTCCGCGCCGACCTTGTTCTTGTTCCAGTAGTCGAAGGCGTCGATGATCCGCTGGTCCATCGCGCCCCAGGTGCCCTTGAAGGTGCTGGAGGCGTTCGCGTCGCGCGGGTCCACGCTGTCCATCACCAGATACGGACCGCCGACCATGATCTTCGGGTTGACCTTCTTCAGCGCCTTGTAGACCAGGTTGTAGAGCTGGGTGTAACCCTCGTAGTCCCAGCGCTGTTTGGCGTCGTTCCAGAAGCCCTTGAACTCGTTCCACACGATGAAGTGGGTGACGTCCGGGTACCGCTTGGCGACGGTCGCGGCGAGCGCGGCGAAGTCCGCGTAGTGGTCCGGTTTCGGCGCCGTCTCCAACGAGGCCTGGCTCCAGTTGGTGTTGTCGACACCGGACTTGCCGCCCTTCATCCAGTCCGGGGAGCAGCACAGCGTGACGACGGGGGTGCCCCCCGACTTGCGGACGAAGTCGATACGGCGGTCGAGGGCGCCGAAGTCGTAACGCCCCTTCACCGGCTCGGGGTTGTCGGCGCCCCAGCCCATGATGGCCTGGTCCTGCGGCAGTTGGGACTTCGCCAGCAGTCCCTCGACGCGCTCGGTCGCGGTGTCACTGCCCTCGTCGGCGCTGTACTGGGTGTGGGTGAAGCCCCAGCCGACCTCCGGCTTGTCCTCGTCACGTGGGGTCGCCGGGGTGCCGTGCACCTTGTCGCCGTCGCGTGAGGTGCCCGCGGTGCTTCCGCCGCCGGGAAGCGTGTTGATCAGGGTCACGATCAGAGCCAGTGCGGCCACACCCACGCCGAGCAGCGCGGTGAGCCGCCACCGTCGTGCCCCCGAATTCCACCCATGACGTCCCATCAAGGGCAACAGTAACGTCGGTGCACGGCGGTGGGGCAGGCCTCCACATGCACAGGCTTGTAACAGGACCGAGGGGATACGCGACGGACACGGAGCGGACACATCGGATGCGGCGGGCGGACCCGACACTCGGGGGCGCACTGCGGAAAGCGGGTGCACGGGGCCTCCTCGTGCCGGATCATGGCCCCATGTCTGCTAACCCGCACGACGCTCTGCCGATCAGGCTCAACGTCGACGACTCCGACTCCCCGTCCGATGTCGTCGACGCGCTGTTCCTCGGCCGCTTCGCGACGGGCGAGCAGCCGTACTCGCACGCGGCGAACATCGACCGCGTACGGTCCGGGGCGACCCTGCTGCCGCCGGGCGCCCGTGTGCTGCGCGCCGCCCGCGACGACGACCGCAGCGCGACCCTCGCCGAGGGCGACGGCTGGACCCTGCTGATCTCCCGCTGGAACCGCGGCGCCGACGTCACGGTCACGGCGACCAGCGAGGAACTCGCCGAGAAGGTCCTCGACCAGGCGACCGACGGCGCGGCGGACGAGCCCGAACCGCAGCCGGAGAACGTGACGATGGGGTTCTGGTACGTCTCCCCCAGGCGCGGCCCGCACCGGACGACCCGGCAGATCTCGGCGGGTACGTGGGACGAGGTGCGCCCGAACTACACGGGTCCGGTGGCCGACGCGATGGACACCCTGATGAAGACGACCCCGGAGGACATCGCGGGCCGGCTGCTGTTGCTGCACGGCCCGCCCGGCACCGGCAAGACCTCGGCGCTGCGCACGCTGGCCCGGTCCTGGCGGGACTGGTGCCAGGTGGACTGTGTGCTGGACCCGGAGCGGCTGTTCAGCGACGTCGGCTATCTGATGGACATCGCGATCGGCGAGGACGACACGACGGGCAAGGGCCGCTGGCGACTCCTCCTCCTGGAGGACTGCGACGAGCTGATCCGCGGCGAGGCCAAGCACACGGCCGGCCAGGCCCTGTCCCGGCTCCTCAACCTGACGGACGGCCTGCTCGGCCAGGGCCGCAACGTCCTGGTCGGCGTCACCACCAACGAGGACCTGGAGCGCCTCCACCCCGCCGTGGTCCGCCCCGGCCGCTGTCTGGCCCGCATCGAGGTCGGCCCCCTCACCCGCAAGGAGTCGGTGAACTGGCTCGGCACGGAGGAGGGCGTAGGCCGCGAGGGCGCGACCCTGGCGGAGCTGTACGCGCTGCGCCGGGGCACCCAGCCGACCTCGGTACCGGACCAACGGGAGGGCGCGGACGCGGGGTTGTACCTGTAACCCCCTCCCCTACGCCTCGTAGGACGCCCGCAGCGCATCCCGTACGGCGGCCAGCGCGTCGGCTTCCGACAGCCCGAGCCGCCGGACCCGCTCGGCGTAGACCTGGGCGGCGGCTGCGGCCTCGCGCTCCGCCGCCGAGCCCGCAGCCGCGACGAACGTCCCGTTGCGTCCGCGCGTCTCGATCACCCCGTCCGCCTCCAGGGCCCGGTACGCCTTGGCGACCGTGTTCGCGGCGAGCCCGAGCGACTCGGCCAGCCCTCGTACGGTGGGCAGCTTGTAGCCGACCGGCAGCGCTCCGGACCGGGCCTGCTTCGAGATCTGGGCGCGGATCTGCTCGTACGGCGCCGCACTGTCGTCGATGTGGATCTTCAAAGTCACGGCCCGATTGTCCCGCACTCCCCGGAAAATGAGAGGCACTCCGGCGCGGCTCCGCCGTAGCGTGCGACTCCATGACCGTGATCGTGCGCGACCTCCTCCCCGATGTCCGAGCCGACCTGGACGGCTTCGTCCAGGTCCGCCGCGTCGCCCTCCCGTACATGCTGTTCACCTCGGAGTCCGTCGCCCACGACATCGCCCACGCCCACCCGGAGGCCGGGCTGCGCAGGCTGGTCGCGGAGGAGGACGGCGAGATCATCGGCACCGCCCAGGTGGGCATCGCCTACGAGAGCCCGGAGCCCGGCCAGGGCTTCGTCAACGTGTACGTGCACCCGGAGCGGACACACCGGGGCGCGGGCTCCCTCCTGGTCCGCACCGCCGAAGAGCATCTGGTGACCCAGGGCGCGACCAGGCTCTACGCCTGGGTCCTGGACGAGCCGGGCAACCGCGCCTTCGCCGAGGGCTTCGGCTACACGGCGAGCCGGTCCGCGCACTTCCTCCGCCTGGACCTGGCGCACGGCGACCTGCCTCCGCTCCAGGACCCGCCACCGGGCGTCGAGATCCGCCCGGGCTCGGACTTCGCCGCCGACCCACGCCCCCTGTTCGCCCTGGACGCGGAGGCGACGCTGGACGAACCCAGCGACGTCGACACCGAGTTCACGGACTACGAGGCCTGGCTGGACGAGACCTGGCAACACCCGTTGTTCAGCCCAGAGTTGACGTCCGTGGCCCTCGTCGACGGACGCCCGGCGGCCTTCAGCGCCGCCCGCACGGACGACGCCACTCGCTACGGCACCGTCATGACCGGCACCGCCCGCGCCCACCGCGGCCGGGGCCTCGCCAAGCTCGCCAAGAACGACTCCCTGCACCGCGCCCGCGCCACCGGATACACGGAGGCGTTCACGGGCAACGACACCGGAAACGAGCCGATGCTCGCGATCAACAAGTGGTTCGGCTACGAGATCTGCGCCACGGAGGTGCGCTATGTCCGCGAACTCGTCTGACCCCGCAGACACGTTGGACGTCGTCCTCGTCAAGGCGGGCCGCACGAAGATCCGTTACGCGGCGGAGCTGCTCTTCGACGACGGCACCCGACTCGCCGTCCGCGCCCCGTGGGCCGGTGACGGCGTCCGCGACTTCGGCTTCGTGCGCTTCGAGCGCGGCGACGTGTTCACCGAGTACTACTGGCGGGACCGCTGGTACGCGGTGAAGGAAGTCCGGGACAGCAGCGGGGAGTTGAAGGGCTGGTACTGCGACATCACCCGCCCCGCCACGCTCTCCGGCGCCGAACTCGTCGTGGAGGACCTCGATCTGGACCTGTGGATCTCCGCCGACGGCGCGGACGTACGACGGCTGGACGAGGACGAGTTCGAGGAGAGCGGGCTGGCCGCGTCGGACCCCGCAGCCGCGGCGGCGGCCGTGGCTGCGCTCGACGAGCTGGAGAGGCTGGCCCGTGAGGGCGGGTTCGACGCGCTGCTGGCGTGACGGCGGGCGGGGCTACGGCACCGCCACCACCGCGTACCGCTCGTCGTCCACGGTCTTCCCCCACAGCACCGAGTCGTCCGACAGCCGCTCCACGCGCACGTGCCCGGCGACGGACACCAGGGGCGCCAGGAGCCCGGTGAGCCGGTCGGCGGGTATGCCGACCGGGCTGACCGTCCCCCAGCGCCCCTCGATCAGCACGAGCCGCCCGCCGGGGCGCAGCAGCCCGCGCCAGTGCCGCAGGACCCGGGCGGGGTCGGGCAGCGCCCACAGCACATGCCGCACGAGGACGACGTCGAAGCGCTGCTCGCCCACCGGCGGTGCCGTCGCGTCGCCGATGAGGAACGCCGCGTCACGGCCGGCCAGCTTCGCGCGGGCGAGGTCCACCATCGCCGGGGACAGGTCGACGCCGGTGACGTGGTGTCCCTGCTCGGCCGCGAGGAGCGACAGGCTGCCGGTGCCGCAGCCGAGGTCGAGGATGTCGGCGGCACCGGCGGGCAGCCAGGCGCGCAGCCGGTCCGCCCAGGCCCGGCGCACCTCGGGGTCGCGCAGGCCGTGATCAGGTTCTTCGTCGAAGGCGCGGGCCTCCGCGTCCCAGTCGATGTTCGCCACAGGTTCACTCATGCGCCCAGCGTGACACCCACCACTGACAGTCCGATCGTGACAGCCGCCACAGACAGACCGGCGCCGATGAGTCACCCTCCCGGGAACGGTCCACCTCGTGAGAACACGAACCCCGGGTGGACACAAGGAGGCAGCCATGCGCCGCGTAACCGTGCAGAAGCCCCTGAAGAAGACGGACACCCGCCGTGTGCGCGAGGAGCCCGACGAGCGCCCCACGGAGCGCCCGGAGATCCGCAAGGACATCGCCCGCACCTGGTGGCCGGACGGCTGACCCCGGTCACTCCAGCCGCTTCCGGTAGTGGATGCGGTCGTACGGCCCGTCCGTGCGCCGCTCCACGACCTCGTACCCGAACTTCGGGTAGATCTCCTGGTTCTCCCACATCAGCGCGTTCGTGTAGAGCCTGACCTCGGTCAACCCCAGCTCACGCGCGCGTGCGTCCACGAAGTGCAGGAGCAGCCGCCCGACGCCCCTGCCGTGCGCCTCGGGGTGGACGGCGATGCTGTCCAGGAACAGGTGATCGTCGTGCTCCTCGATCACCACAAGACCGATCACGGGGTCCCCCGTCACGAACACCCGCCCGGCCGCCACATTCGCCATGTGGTCCGCCTCCATGGGCTGCGGCACCACACCGATGCGCTCGATGTAGTGGTGATACGCCATGTCGGTCACGGCCTTAACCGTCGGCACATCCGCGACGACTGCGACGCGAACCCCTTCCGATCCACTCATCCGCAACACCTCTCCGGACTCAGGGGACTGTCCCTCCCTGAGCCCTCAGTTAGCCCTGCCTTAACACGACCATAAGGATCTCCCTCTCCCGTCTCCAGCAGGCGATTTCGCGGTTTCCAGGGGCTAGCTTCTGATCACCCCACGGGATCCGTCCCCCGCGCCGAGCACCGTCCGAGGAGTTGGAGTTCCCCATGCCCGCACGCCGCAATGCCGCCGCTGTCGCCGTCCTCGGGATGACCCCCCTCGTACTGACCGCGCTCGCCGCGGCGCCCGCGGCGGCGCACGGTTCGATGGGCGACCCGGTCAGCCGGGTCTCGCAGTGCTACGCGGAGAACCCGGAGAGCCCCAAGTCGGCGGCGTGCAAGGCGGTGGTCGCGGCCGGTGGCACGCAGGCGCTCTACGACTGGAACGGCATCCGGATCGGCGACGCGAACGGGCAGCACCAGACGCTGATCCCGGACGGCAAGCTGTGCAGCGCGAACAACGAGGAGTTCAAGGGCCTCGACCTGGCCCGCACCGACTGGCCGGCGACGAGCGTGAGCAGCGGCTCGTACACCTTCAAGTACCGCGTGACCGCGCCGCACAAGGGCACCTTCAAGGTGTACATCACCAAGTCCGGCTACGATCCCTCGCAGCCGCTCGCCTGGGCGGACCTGGACCTGGAGCACCCGGTGGCGACGTCCACCGACCCGGTCGCCTCGGGCGGCTTCTACACGTTCTCCGGCACTCTTCCGCAGCGCTCCGGAAAGCAGCTGCTGTACGCGATCTGGCAGCGCTCGGACAGCCCGGAGGCGTTCTACTCCTGCTCGGACGTCAGCTTCGGCGGAAGCGGTACGGGCGCCAACGGCGGTGGCACGGCGGGCAGTTCGAAGTCGACACCCGCTCCGGCCGCCCCGACCACTCCCGCGCCTTCCGCCTCCGCTCCCTCCGACGAGCAGATCGCCGCCGGCGCCGACAAGTCGACCGTCGAGCACCACGGCCACGGGGACGCGGACGCGAGTACCTCGGCGGAGCCGGTCGCGGCCACGAACCAGGCCGCCTCCGAAGCCAACGAGCCGCAGGCGGCGGGGAGTTCACAGCGCCTCGCCGAGACCGGCGCCAACAACAGCTCGCCGTATCTCGTCGTGGGTGGCGCGGCCTCCCTGGCGCTCGGCGCCGCAGCCCTGTTCGCCTCGGTCCGTCGCCGCGCGACCAACGGCGGCGGACGGCACGGCCGTTAGCCGGCTGTGCAGGGGGCGGGGCCTGTCCGGCGGCTCAGGTCGGACAGGCCCCGCGGTGTGCGCACGGTCAGCTGAGTGCCGACAGGCAGTTGGTAGTGGTGGCGTGTGCCGGGTCGAGGGCGTTGGCGACCTCGTGGAAGGCGATCCGGTCGGTGAGCCCGAGCAGGGCGTGCTCGGAGAGATCGGCTGAACACAGGTTCTGGATCAACACGTTGTGCACGTCGGACCCGCTCAGGAACTGGCTGCTGTACGGCGTGACCACCTCGTCGTACTGGGTGGCGATGACCGTGTAGTGGACGCCGGGGACGGTGTCGCCGCCCGCGTTCAGCTTGGTGAGGAAGGCCGAGCCGGCGATCTGGTCGGCGAGGGCGGGGGCTGCCGACGAGATCACGTCCTCGGCGCCCGGGAAGTACGGCAGGAGTTTGGTGAGGCCGTCCAGGGTGGTGCCGTGGTTGTCGGGCGCGATGCCGACGAAGGTGTTCACCTTGGCGGCTCCGCCGAGGAACTTCAGGTAATAGCGGGGCATCATGCCGCCCTGCGAGTGGCCGACCAGGTCGACCTTGGCAGCGCCGGTCGCGGCGAGCACCTTGTCGACGTAGACCTGGAGTTGGGCCGCCGACTCGTCGATGGGGCCGAGGCCGTACACGAGGGGGACGCCGGGGAGTTGGCCGTAGTCGAGGGAGAAGACGCAGTAGCCGCGGGCCTCCAGGTACGGCGCGAGGGTCAGCCAGTTGTCGGTGCCGTTGGCGAAGGTGCCGTGCACGAGGACGACGGGGTCGGGGTGGGCGGTGGAGGGCTGACAGCTGTAGTCGTTCCAACCGGTGCTGGACGCGGTCGACGCCTGGGCGGTGGCGGCGGGTAGGGCGACGACCGCGGCGGTCAGGAGCAGTGCGGTCAGGGGTCTGAGCACTCGTTTCCAGGGCAGCATCGTGTGATCTCCTTGCGGCTCAAGGGAGTTGCGACGGCCTTACGCCCTGTGATCCGGATCACAAGAATGCTGTTCACTCGTCAAGTTACGAGCGAGTAGGTGAAGTGTGAAGTTACGCGTCAGTAAAAACTTCCAGTGATAACCAGTCACCAGGTGGGCCTGATGGGACCGTAGGGCGCAATACGCCGCAAACGATCACACAACACGCGCACTTCACTCTCGCCCAGCAGTTCGACCCAGGGCTGCACGGCTTCCAGAGCCGCCTCCTCCGCCGCCCGCGTGCAGGCCCAGCCCAACTCGGTGAGCACGACCAGCCGGGCGCGCGCGTCGCCGGGGTGCGGGTGCCGTTCGACGTAGCCCTTGCGCACGAGTTCGTCGACGAGCTGACTCGCGGCCTGCTTGGTGACGCCGAGATGGGCGGCGAGGTCGGTGGCCGTCGCCCCGTCCGGGGCGAGCCGCGCGAAGGCGAAGCCGAACGCCGGGCGCGCCTCGAATCCGCGGGCCACGACCCCGTCGTTGATGCGCTTCGTCAGGTCACCCGCAGCGGTGAGCAGGGCGGCGGTCAGGGCGATGGCCTCGGAGTTCTCCACGACGGCATTGAAACACCCTTGACGGATTGGTCAAGCTGCTTGACCATGTGGGAGATATGGTCAAGCAGCTTGACTATCCACTTCTGGAGGCAGTCGTGCCCGTCGTCCACCCGTCCGACGCCGTCGTCCACGAGATCCACGGCGCCCGCTTCGTCTCGTACGCCCATCCCGGCACCGGCAGCAAGGAACTGTGCGCATGGCGGGGCGAGATACCCGCCGGCACCAAAGCTCCCCTGCACACCGTCAACCACGAGGAGATCCTGCACATCCTCGAAGGCGAGCTGGTCATCACGCTCGACGACCGCACCGAGCGGGTCACCGCGGGCGACACGTTGATCATCAACCCCGGGTCGACCTTCGGCGCCGAGAACCCCACCGACCGGACCGTCGCCACCTGGGTCACCACGTCCATCGGCCTGACGGCCGAGCTGGCCGACGGCACGCGCATCGTCGCACCATGGGCCAACTGACGTACGCATAAGGCGCGTTACGCCGCCAACGCCCCCGGCATCACCGCACGCGGCCCGAACTTCGCCCGCGCACGGTCCGCGACCTCCTCGACACGGCGGACCTTCTCGTCCACCGGGTCGAAGGTGAGCTGGTAGGAGGCCTGTTCGGCGGGGCCGAGGGCTTCGGCGCGCAGGGTGAGCGAGCGCACCCGGGCGCGTTGCAGACCGAGCGCCTCGTACATGTCGTACGCCACCCTGGTCAGCGCCGCGGAGTGCGCGGTCGGTTCCTTGAGGGTGCGGCTGCGGGTGGTGGCGGAGCTGTCGGCGTAGCGCACGGTGAGGGTCAGGCCGCCGCAGACCTTGTCCAGGGCACGCAGCCGGGTACCCAGGTCCTCGGCGGCCGAGAGGAGGGCACGGCGGTGCCGGTCGGGGTCCAACTCGTCGCGGGTGAAGGGGCGTTCGGTCGCGAGGGAGCGTGAGACGGCGTTGGGGACGACCCGGCCGCGGTCGACGCCGTTCGCCTTCTCGTGCAGTTCGCGGCCGGCCTTGGCGCCGATCAGCCGCTGCAGTGTGGACAGGGGCGCGGCGGCGACCCGGCCGAGGGTGTCGAGGCCGTACTCGCACAGGGTGCGGGCGGTCGCGGTGCCGACGCCGGGGAGCGCGGAGACGGGCTTGCCCTCGATGAACTCCCGTACGGCGTCCGCGGATACCGCACAGGTCACCCCGGGCCGGGCATCGCGCAGCGCCATGCGGGCCAGCATCGGGCCGGGCCCGGCGCCGATCATGCAGTCGACGCCGTACAGGGCGAGCGCCCGCACCCGGATCACCGCCGCCAACTCGACGGTGCTGCGCCCGAAGTACCGCTCGGCGCCCCGCAGATCGACCAGCGCGCCGTCCGGCGGCAACGCCTCGATGACGGGGGTGAACTCCTCCAGCAGGCCCAGGAGTTGAGGCAGGGCAGCCTCGCCCATGGGCGGCAGCTGGAAACGTACGCAGAGGATGGTCATCCCGCACTCCCCGGACTCTGGTGCCACAACTTCCGTACTTTCGCGGGCTCTTCGCCCGCCGGACGCAGGTCGGCCCACGGATGCATCTCGTATCCGGTGGGCAGTTGGATCCGTCTCCCCCCGGACCCGTCACCGGCGCCTTCCGGTACGGGTTCCGCGAGTCGGGCCGCCACCACGTCGAGCCCGCCCTCGCCCCGCAGTTCGACCAGTTCGGCAAGATCCCAGGCCGCCGCGCCCACCACGCTCAGACTGCGCGGCCCGCGCCGCTGCACCACCCCGCGCACCAGCAGCAGCCAGGAGTGGAAGACGGTGTGCGCGCAGGCGTCGTGGGAGTCGTCGAAGAAGGCGAGGTCGACCAGGCCGGTGCCGTCGTCGAGCGTGGTGAAGATGACCCGCTTGCCGGACCGGATCGGCGGGGTCTGGGTGGCCGCCTTGGCACCCGCGACCAGCACCGTCTCCCCGTGCCGGGTGTCCCGCAGCCGACGCGCCGACACCACGCCCAACTCGTCGAGGAACGCGCGGTGGTCGTCCATCAGATTGCGCGAGGTGTCCATGGACAGCACGCCCAGCTCGGCACTGAGCCGCTCCGCCGAGGACAGGTCGGGCAGCCCGGCCGGAGCCGTCTCCCGCCCGCCGGACAAGGGGAGTTGACCGCCACCCGCGCCCCGGGCGCCCCGGTGGAGCTCGGTCAAGTGCAGTTGCAGGTCACGCCGGTTGGCGCCGAAGGCGTCCAACGCCCCCACCTGGGCCAGCCGTTGGGCCAGCGGACGGCTCGGCCGCCCCCGCTCCCAGAGGTCCAGCAACGAGGCGTACGGCTGCCCGTCCGCGATCCGCGCCGCCTCGGCCTCGCTGATGCCGTGCACGTCGGAGAGGGCGAGCCGCAAGCCCCAGCGTTGGAAAGAACCAGGCGATTCAGACACCAGTTCGATACGGTGAGCGACCGCAGACCGGTTCACGTCCAACGGCAGGATCGGCACCCCCCGCCGCCGCGCGTCCGCCAGCAGCAACCGCTTCGGATACATCCCCGGGTCGTGCGTGAGCAGCCCCGCATAGAAGGCCGCCGGGTGATGCGCTTTCAACCATGCCGACTGGTACGTCGGCACCGCGAACGCGACCGCGTGCGCCTTGCAGAAGCCGTACGAACCGAAGGCCTCGACGATCTCCCAGGTCCGCTGAATCGTTTCTGCGGTGTATCCCCTCGCCGCCGCGTGCTGCGCGAACCAGAACCTGATCCGCCCCTGCGACTCCGGGTCGGACAGCCCGCGCCGCACCCGGTCCGCCTCGTCGCGCCCGCAGCCGGTCATGATGTCGACGATGTCGATGATCTGCTCGTGGAAGACGACGACTCCGTACGTGCTCCGCAGCGGCTCCTCCAGGTCCGGGTGCGGGTATCTGACGGGCGCCCGCCCGTGCCGCGCCTCGATGAACGGCCGCACCATGTCGGCGGCGACCGGACCGGGCCGGAAGAGGGAGATGTCGACGACGAGGTCGTCGAAGGTGGCCGGCTGCAGCCGCCCGACCAGGTCCCGCTGACCCGGCGACTCGATCTGGAAGCAGCCCAACGTCTCGGTGGAACGGATGAGTTGGTACGTCGCCGGGTCGCCCGGCGGTACCGCGTCCAGGTCGATCCGCTCCCCCGTCGCCCGCTCCACCTCGGCGACCGCGTGCGCCATCGCGGACTGCATCCGCACGCCCAGCACATCGAGTTTGAGCAGTCCGAGGTCCTCGACGTCCTCCTTGTCGAACTGCGACATGGGGAAGCCCTCGCCGCTCGTCGGCACGACCGGCGTACGGGCGAGGAGGGTGGCGTCGGAGAGCAGGACACCGCAGGGGTGCATGGCGACTCCGCGAGGGAGGGCGTCCAGGGCCTCGACCAGTTCCCAGAGCCTGCCGTACTTCTCCATCTCCCCTGCGAGCAGCTTGAGTTCGGGCAGTTCGGCGAGGGCCGCGCGGGCGTCTCTCGCGCGGATGTGCGGGAAGGACTTGGCGATACGGTCGATGTCGGCGGGGTCCATGGACAGGGCCGCGCCGACGTCACGGATCGCGTGCCGCACCCGGTACGTCTCCGGCATCGAGACCGTCGCGACCCGCTCGGTGCCGAAGCGGGCGATGATCGCGCGGTAGACCTCCAGGCGGCGCGCGGACTCCACGTCGATGTCGATGTCGGGCAGGACGGAACGGCGCTTGGACAGGAACCGCTCCATCAGCAGCCCGTGTTCGACGGGGTCGGCGTGCGCGATGCCGAGGAGGTGGTTGACGAGCGAGCCCGCGCCGGAGCCTCGTGCGGCGACCCTGACGCCCATCTTCCGTACGTCGTCGACGACTTGAGCGACCGTCAGGAAGTAGGAGGCGACGTTGTGGTGGGCGATGATGTCCAGCTCGCGGTGCATCCGCTCCCAGTACACGCGTTTCCCGGAGTGGCCGCGCAGCACCATCCCCGCCGCCGCCCGTGAGGCGAGCGCGCGTTGGGCGGTACGGCGGCCCGCGCCGACGAGGTGTGGTTCGGGGAAGTGGACGGTGCCGATGCCGAGGTCGTCCTCGGGGTCGACGAGGCACTCGGCCGCTGTCGCCTGCGTCTGTTCCAGCAGGCGGTGGGCGGTGCCGCGGCGGTAGCCGGCGGCCTCGACGATCCGTTCGGCGGCGTCGAGCATGGTGCCCGCGTCCTTGAGCCAGGCCTCGCCCGAGTCCAGCCCCTTGGTGGGGTCGACGGGGACGAGCCGGCGCGCGGCGTCCAGGACGTCGGCGACCGGGCCCATGCCGGGGTCGGCGTACCGTACGGCGTTGCTGAGCACGGGCCGGACGCGTTGCTCTGCGGCGAAGCCGACGGTGCGGGCGGCCAGCCGCAGGGAGCCGGGGCCGGTGCCCTTGCGGTGGTGCCAGACGGCTTCGAGGCGCAGGGCGTCGCCGTAGATCTCGCGCCAGGGGGCGAGGAGTTTGGCGGCGCGGTCGGGGCGGCCCGCGGCGAGGGCGCGGCCGACGTCGGAGGCGGGGCCGAGCAGGACGGTCAGGCCGTCGCCGTGGTTGGCGGGCCAGGGCAGGAGAGGGGTGCCTTCGGCGGTGTGGGCGGCGGTGACGAGTCGGCAGAGGTCGGCCCAGCCCGCCGCGCCGTCCCGGGCCAGGAAGGTCACCCGGGGTGTCGACTCGTCGATGAAGGCACCGCCGCGCACCGGGACCCGGCGCCGCTCCCCCCGTACCGGCTCGCCGACCGCCAGTTCCGTGCCGAACAGGGGACGGATGCCCGCCTTGGCGCAGGCCTTGGCGAAGCGGACGGTGCCCGCGAGGGTGTCCCGGTCGGTGAGGGCGAGGGCGTCCATACCCCGCTCCGAGGCGCGCTCGGCGAGCCGCTCGGGGTGCGAGGCGCCGTAGCGCAGGGAGTACCCGGAGACGGTGTGCAGATGCGTGAAACCCGGCACACGCACCTCCCGCACTCGTGAGCCCCGAGGGGCTATCGAACATCTGTTCCCAATGACCTCACCCCCACCATACCCTCATTCTCGAACGTGTGTGCGACATCCGTTCGGACCCTTCCCACCTGCGCAAACACCCGGTCGCCGAGACCGTGGGGACATGACAGAGACCCCCGATGCCGGTACGTCCCGTACGTCCTTCTTCGGTGAGGTGAAGGACGCCGTCACCCCGCGGGCCACCCTGCTCGTCATCGGTGTGGTCGCCCTCCAGCTGCTCTTCATCGCCTCCTATGTGGGTGCACTCCACAACCCGAAGCCCAGGGATGTGCCTTTCGGGATCGTCGCCCCTCAGGTCGCGGCCGAGCAGACGGTGACCCGGCTGAAGCAGCTGCCCGGCTCACCGCTGGACCCGCGCGCGGTGTCCGACCTGGCGACCGCGCGGAAGCAGATCCTCAACCGGGACATCGACGGCGCTCTCGTCATCGACCCGCGCGGCACCACGGACACGCTCCTGGTCGCCACCGGCGGCGGCACCGTCCTCGCCACCACCCTGGAGACCATCACCGCCACCCTGGAGAAGACCGAGCAGCGCGCGGTCCGGACGGTGGACGTGGCGCCGGCCTCCGCCCAGGACTTCGACGGGCTGTCGTCCTTCTACCTGGTCGTCGGCTGGTGTGTCGGCGGCTATCTGTGTGCCTCGATCCTGGCGATCAGCACCGGCGCCCGGCCCGCCAACCCGCGCCGCGCGGTGATCCGGCTGGTCACCATGGCGCTGGTCGCGATCGTCGGCGGCCTCGGCGGCGCGGTGATCGTCGGGCCGATCCTGGGTGCGCTGCCGGGCAGTGTGATGGCGTTCTGGGGGCTCGGCGCGCTGATCACGTTCGCCGTGGGGGCGGCGACCCTCGGGCTGCAGGGGGTCTTCGGGGTCGTGGGCATCGGTCTTGCGATCCTGCTGGTGGTGATCGCGGGCAACCCGAGCGCGGGCGGCGCCTTCCCGCTGCCGCTGCTGCCGCCGTTCTGGAACGCGATCGGGCCCGCGCTGCCACCGGGCGCCGGGACCTGGGTGGCGCGCTCGATCGCCTACTTCAAGGGCAACGCCGTGACCGGCCCGTTGCTGGTCCTGTCGGCGTGGGCGCTCGCCGGGATCGTGGTCACCCTGCTGGCGGCGACACTGCGCCGGAAGCACGAGGACCTCCTGGACCGACCGGGATTGTCAGACCCGTCTGCAACCCTGGACACATGATCAGCACCCTCGCCGTCGAGAACTACCGCTCCCTGCGCCGCCTGATCGTCCCGCTGACGCGACTGAACGTGATCACGGGGGCGAACGGCACGGGCAAGTCGAGCCTCTACCGCTCGCTGCGCCTGCTCGCCGAGTCCGCGCGCGGCGGCGCCGTCGCCGCGCTCGCGCAGGAGGGCGGGCTGCCGTCGGTGCTGTGGGCGGGCCCGGAGAAGATCAGCCGCGCGGTGCGCGAGGGCCTCCATCCCGTGCAGGGCACGGTCCGCTCGGGCCCGGTCAGCCTGCAACTGGGCTTCGCCGGCGACGAGTTCGGGTACGCGATCGACTTCGGGCACCCCAGCCCGTCCCTGGGGTCGGACAGCGGGCCGTCGATGTTCAACCTCGACCCGGAGATCAAGCGCGAGTGCATCTGGAGCGGCCCCGTCCTGCGCCCGGCCTCGATGCTCTCCGACCGCGCGGGAGCCGCCGTCAAACTGCGCGGCGCGGGCGGCGGTTGGTCCCGGGCACACGGCACCCTGCGCCCGTACGACAGCATGCTCGGCGAACTG
Organism: Streptomyces sp. NPDC050508; assembly: GCF_040655155.1. NCBI lineage: Bacteria > Bacillati > Actinomycetota > Actinomycetes > Kitasatosporales > Streptomycetaceae > Streptomyces > Streptomyces sp. NPDC050508. Next base: position 76,270 of record NZ_JBFAJJ010000005.1, on the reverse strand, counting down.
GCCGACCCGCAGCACGCACCCGACGTGCTGGCGGTGCGGGAGTTCATCAGGTCCTGGCGGTTCTACGACCATGTCCGCACCGACGCGCACGCGCCGGCCCGGGCTGCCCAGATCGGCACCCGGACGCCTGTGCTCAGCGGCGACGGTTCCGATCTGGCCGCCGCCCTGCAGACGATCCGTGAGGTGGGTGACGCCGAGGCGCTGGACACGGCCGTGGACGCGGCCTTCCCCGGCAGCCAGGTCCACATCGCCGACCTGGGCGGACGTTTCCAGCTCGCCCTGCGCCAGCACGGGTTGCTGCGCGCACTCACCGCCGCCGAGCTGTCGGACGGCACCCTGCGCTATCTCCTGTGGGCGGCGGCGCTGTTGACGCCCCGGCCGCCGTCGCTGCTGGTGCTGAACGAGCCGGAGACGAGCCTCCACCCGGACCTGATCCCGCCGCTCGCCGATCTGATCCTCACCGCCACCAAGGACACCCAGATCGTCGTGGTCACCCACGCCAGGCCGCTCGCGGACGCTCTTCGGAAGGGCGCGATACGGCATCGCCTCGACGTCAACTCCATAGAGCTGGTGAAGGAGTTCGGGCAGACGACGGTGGCGGGTCGCGAGGGCCCGCTCGACGAACCGCTGTGGTACTGGCCCACGCGCTGAGCCCGGCGCTTCATCCGTACGCGAAGGGCCCGCCCCCTCGCGCGCGGGGGCGGGCCCTCACAGTTGTGCCGCTCCTCAGCCGATCTGCGCGCCGAACGTCGACAGCGCCTCGGTGACCGGCTGGAAGAAGGTCTCGCCGCCCGAGGTGCAGTCGCCGCTGCCGCCGGAGGTGAGGCCGATCGCCGCGTTGCCGTCGAACAGCGAGCCGCCGCTGTCACCGGGCTCGGCGCAGACGTCGGTCTGGATGAGGCCGTTGACAATGTCGCCGTTGCCGTAGTTCACGGTGGCGTCCAGGCCGGTGACCGTGCCGGTGTGCACCTGGGTCGTCGAGCCGCTGCGGGTCACCTTCTCGCCGACGGTGGCGTCGGCGGCGTGGGTGATGGCCTGCGAGGAGCCGTTGTAGAGGTCGACCGCGCTCGGGTGGGCGACGTCCGAGGTGTACTTGACCAGGCCGAAGTCGTTGTCCGGGAAGTCGGACTGCTCGTTCGTGCCGATCTCGTTGCCGCTGGAGTCGGACCAGGTGGAGATGGCCTCGGTGCAGTGCCCGGCGGTGATGAAGTACGGCGCGCCGCCCTTGACCACGTTGAAGCCGAGCGAACAGCGCCCGCCCGAGCCGGAGATGGCGTCGCCACCTGCGATGAAGGGCTTGAACTCCCCCTTGGTGCGCTGGAGTTCGGCCTTGCTGCCGAGTCCGTCGACGACCTTGCCGAGCTTGGCCCACTCGGCGTCGGAGACCGTGCGGTCCGCGGTGACGACGACCTTGTTGGTGGTGGGGTCGGTCGCCCACGAGGTGCCGGGGATGGTGGCGTCCTGCTTGAGGGTCGTACGGGCGCTCGTCAGCTCGGCGAGGGAGTTCTCGACGATTCTCGCCTTGGCGCCGGCCGCCTCGACGGTGTCGGCGGCGGTCCGGTCGAGCACGTTGACCACAAGGCTCTTGGTCTTCGCGTCGTAGAACGTGCCGGCCGCGTTGGTGCCGAGGCTCTTGCCGAGCGTCGAGGCGAGCTTTCCGGCCGCCAGGGCCGAGAGGGTCTGGGGTGCGGCCGCCTGCGTGGTCTCGCTGGCGTTCGCACTCTGCAAGGTGACTCCCGCGACGACCAGTGCGGCTATGCCCGCGCCTGCCACGGCCACCCGTCGCCTGGGTATGCGTCGGTGCTTCAACTCGTGTCCTCCTGTGGGGGGTCGGCCCGCCAGGTTATGGGGACCCGACCGGCCGAAAGGTAGGTTGACGAGCGCCTACTCTTCCGAATCGCACAGGGAGCGCACAAGGTCGACTTCAGGTCGTGCGCGGAACGCGGTTGCACGCCCCCTTCGACTTGACTGTCCACGGTCACCCCAGGCCATTCGCACTGCAAACACTGCGCGCGAGTGACGCTCATCAGCCGGTGAGGTCTAGTCCTGTCCTGAAATCGACCCTTCGGAGTCCGGATCCGACTGAGGCTCGGCGGGCGGAAGTTGCTCCTGCACCGGTTGCGGCGCCACGGGGGCCGCAGGGGCAACCGGCGCCACGGGTGCCGCGGGCGCTGTCGGCGCGGCAGGAGCGGCCGGTGCCGGTGCCGCCCGCTCCAGGAAGCGCAGCAGCTCGACCGGGAAGGGCAGCACCAGCGTCGAGTTCTTCTCGGCCGCGACCGCCACCACCGTTTGCAGCAGCCGGAGTTGGAGCGCGGCGGGCTGTTCGGACATCACCCCGGCGGCCTCGGCGAGTTTCTTCGAGGCCTGCAACTCGGCGTCCGCGTTGATGATCCGGGCCCGCCGCTCACGGTCGGCCTCGGCCTGCCGGGCCATCGACCGCTTCATGGTCTCGGGCAACGACACGTCCTTGATCTCGACCCGGTCGATCTGCACACCCCAGCCGACGGACGGGCTGTCGATCATCAACTCCAGGCCCTGGTTGAGCTTTTCGCGGTTGGAGAGCAGATCGTCGAGATCGCTCTTGCCGATGATCGACCGCAGCGACGTCTGCGCCATCTGTGAAACGGCGAACCGGTAGTCCTCGACCTGCACCAACGCGTCCGCCGCGTCGACGACCTTGAAATAGACGACCGCGTCCACCCGCACCGTCACGTTGTCGCGCGTGATGCCCTCCTGCGCGGGCACCGGCATCGTCACGATCTGCATGTTGACCTTGCGGAGCTTGTCCACGAACGGGACGACCATCGTGAAGCCGGCCCCGCGCACTTCGGGCCGCAGCCTGCCGAGCCGGAACACCACACCCCGTTCGTACTGTTTGACGACCCGCGCAGCCGCCATCGCGTACACCACTCCGACGGACGCGAGTGTCACTCCCGCCGTCACCAGCTCCTCGACCATCACGGCCCCCCAGGGTCCGACGTGGCGCATCAGGTGCCTTCTCCGATACCACGACGGTAACTCCAGGCGACGCACAAGAGCGAGCCCCCGCACGCCAGTTGCGTACGGGGACTCACCGCTACCGGCTGCAGTCCGGAGCGGAGGAGACTCAGGCGGACGTCAGCCGACGCTCACGCCGTAGTAGCTCAGCGCCTCGGTGACCGGCTGGAAGAAGGTCGTGCCGCCGGAGGTGCAGTCGCCGCTGCCGCCCGAGGTCAGACCGTAGGCCACGGTGCCGGCGTACAGAGGACCGCCGCTGTCGCCGCCTTCGGCGCAGACGGTGGTCTGGATCATCTGGTACACGATGTCGCCACTGCCGTAGTTGACGGTGGTGTTCAGAGCGGTGACCCGGCCGCTGTGCGTGCCGGTGGTGGAGCCGCGCCGGTAGACGGTGGTGCCCACGCTCGGCGTGGCCGCGCTGGAGATGGTCTGGCTGCCGACCGCGCTCGGGTGGGCGATCGACGTGTTGGTGTACTTGACCAGCGCGAAGTCATTGGTCGGGAAGCTGTAGCCCACGTTCGTGCCCAGCGTCGTGGTGTGCCCCGAGTTGGAGTACCAGGTCGAGGCGACCTGACCGCAGTGGCCGGCGGTCAAGAAGTAGGAGCCCGCACTGTTCTTCACGTTGAAGCCGAGCGAGCAGCGGTACGCGCCGCCGTAGATGGCGTCGCCACCGGTGATCAGCTTCTTGAACTGGCCGGCCGTGTGCTTGATGGTGATCGCGTCGGCGGTGCTGCCCGCCTGCGACTTGATCTTCGCGATCTCGGCCTGGGACACCGTGCTGTCGACGGTGACGACGACACGGTTCGTCTTGCTGTCGACCGCCCAGGCGGTGCCCGGGACATCGGCCTTGAGCACGGACGAGTTGGCCGCGGAGAGCTGGGTCGCACTGAACGTGTGTGCATCGCTGGCGCTCGCGGTGGGGACGGCGAACGCTGCAGCGGCGACGAATCCGGTGGCCACGGCGATCAGCCTGGTCCGTCTCGCGATTCCGCTGCGCGGGGTGGTGCGCTTGATCCTCACGTTTCGTTCCCTCCCAGGGGAATTCGGGGGCCCGCGTGGGGTCGGGGCCCGTGAGGCGCAGTCAGGATCGGGCGTCCGGTTTCCGAACACGCCGTGCCCCTGACAAGCGCTGTGGGGGAGTATTCGGCCGCCCGACCGATGGGCGCAAGGGCGCCTTTCGGCCGTACGGCGTTCAACTGGCCCACGAGCTACGCGAGTTGATCTCCCGAACGCAGTGGCCCGAAACCCGGCCCGCCGCAGGTCAACGTCCTACCTGTCGAAGGACGCGCTCCCCCGCCTCGATCGCGAGGCCCAGCGTATTCCCCGGCGGCGGGAAAGGGCAGATGAAATGGTCGGCGAACGCGCACGGCGGGAGCACCGCGCGGTTGAAGTCGACCGTCGTGCGCCCCTCGGCATCGGGCGCGGCCGGGTACAGGAACCGGAACCGGTAACTGCTGTCCCCACTCGTGGAGTCGGCGAACACCGCCCACAACTTCCCGTCGGCCTGCACCGTCACCTGCAATGTCACCTCCAACCCGTCGAGCCGGAAGGCGAGTTCACCCGCGAGCCCGAGCCCGCGTTCGACACCGTCCGCCGTATCCACGCCGAGGCGGATCGCACCGGTGAGGGGTTCCCCGTCCACGGTCAGGGCAAGGGGGCTGTCGTCATGTGTTCAACCCTTCCATACCGGGCCGGCGAGCCCGAGATGTGAGCGCAGGGTGGCGCCCCGGTATTCCGTGCGGAACGCGCCGCGTTCCTGGAGCAGCGGCACCACCCGGTCCACGAACTCGTCGAGCCCGCCCGGGGTGAGGTGCGGTACGAGGATGAAGCCGTCGGCGGCGTCCTGCCGTACGAAGGTCTCCAGTTCGGCGGCGACCGCCTCCGGGGTGCCGATGAAGGACTGCCGGCCGCTCGCCTCGATCACGGTCTGCCGGATGGACAGCCCCTTCTCCCGGGACAGCGCCCGCCACTTCTCGGCCGTCGCGACGGTGTCGCCGCGCCGGGTGCGCCCCTGGGTGAGCGACGCGTCCGGCACCGGGTCGAAGTCGGGGAACGGGCCGTCGGGGTCGTAGGAGGAGAGGTCCGCGCCCCAGATCTGTTCCAGGGCGAGGATCGCGTTCTGCGGGGAGACCTGCTGCCGCCGGATCTCGGCGGCCTTCTCCTGTGCCTCGGCCGCCGTGTCGCCGAGGACGACGCTGACGCCGGGCATGATCTTGAGGTCGTCCGCGCTACGGCCGTACTTGGCGAGGCGTCCCTTCACGTCGGCGTAGAAGGCGCGGCCGTCCTCCAGCGTGCCGTGCCGCGTGAAGATGACGTCGGCCGCCTGCGCCGCGAACTCCCGTCCCTCCCCCGAGTCCCCGGCCTGGATGACGACCGGGTGCCCCTGCGGTGAGCGCGGCACGGTGAACTCGCCCGCGATGTCGAAGTGTTGGCCCCGGTGGGCGAAGGGGCGGGACAGTCCGTCCGGAGTCCAGGAGTCCCACAACTCCCTTGCTACGGCAACGAATTCGGCCGCCCGTGTGTAGCGGTCCGCTCGGTCCAGGTATCCCCCGCGCCGGAAGTTCTCGCCGGTGAAGGCGTCGGAGGAGGTCACCACGTTCCAGGCCGCCCGGCCGCCGCTGAGGTGGTCCAACGTGGCGAGTCTGCGGGCGAGTTCGTACGGTTCGTTGAAGGTGGCGTTGACCGTGGCGGCCAGCCCGATCCGCTCGGTGACGGCAGCGAGCGCGTTGAGGACGGTGAGGGACTCGGGTCGTCCGACGACGTCCAAGTCGTGGATACGGCCCTTGTGTTCGCGCAGCCGCAGCCCCTCGGCGAGGAAGAAGAAGTCGAAGAGGCCGCGTTCGGCGGTGCGGGCGAGGTGCTCGAAGGAGGAGAAGCCGATCTGGGACTTCGAGCGCGGATCGGCCCACACGGTGGTGCTGTTGACGCCGGGGAAGTGCGCCGCCAGATGGATCTGCTTGCGGGAAGGCCTCCGTACGGTCATGACGCTCCCCCGGTCACGGCGTACTGGTTGGCGGGCCGGGCCAGGCCCAGGTGCTCCCGGAGCGTGCTGCCCGGGTAGAACGTGCGGAACAGGCCCCGGTGTTGGAGCAGCGCCACCGTGCCGTTGACCAGTCGCTCCAGGTCGCGGCGGGGCTCGACGGGCGTGAGGTGGAAACCGTCCACGGTACGGTCGCCGTGCCAGGTGGCGATCAGCTCCGCGAGGTCGACGGGGCCGCCCCGGTACAGCGGGCCGTGCGCGGTCTGCCGGGGGCCGCCCCCGCCGTGGCCCGGCTCGGCCGCGTGCTCGCCGTCACCGAGGTCGACGACAAGGCTCACCAGGACCCGCAGGGCGTCGGGATCACGGCCGAACTTCTCGGCGGACGCGCGCAGTTCGGCCCGTACGGCACCGGCCTGCGCGGAACTCGCCGCGCGGACGAGCGCCACATCGGCGTACCGGGCGGCCGTCCGCCGGGCCTGGCCCTCGGTGGCGTCGACCACGCGGACCGGGTGGCCCTGCGGCGGTCTGGGCACGATCGAGGGGCCCTTGACGGAGAACTCGGAGCCGGTGAAGTCGACGTGGTGCAGCTTGTCGCGGTCGACGAAGCGGTCGGTGGCCGTGTCCCGGATCTCGGCGTCGTCCTCCCAGCTGTCCCACAACTGGGCGGCCACTTCGGCGACTTCACCTGCTTCCTCCCACAGCGCGTCGGCGGGTGCGGCGTGGCGGCGGCCGAAGAGGCGGGCCTCGCCCTCGGTGGTCGACACGTCGAGCCGCCAGCCGGCCCGGCCCCGGCTGACCCAGTCGAGGGTCGCGACCGCGGCCTGCACATGGAAGGGCTCGGTGTGTGTGGTGGTGACGGTGGGCACCAGGCCGATCCGGCCGGTCGCCGGGGCGATGCGGGACAGGACGGCGAGGGCGTCGGGTCCGGGGCGCGCGAAGGTGTCGTCGAGCGTCACGAAGTCGAGGCCGCCGCTCTCCGCGAGCCGCGCCAACTCGACGTAGGAGTCGGCGTCGTAGGCCGACCGCTGGTCGACGGCGGCGGCCAGATGCAGGCCCCGGCCGTGCGAGGAGGTCATGTGGGGAGTCCCTTTCTGCACACGTCACAGCACCTTGGACAGGAAGGTCCGGGTGCGTTCGTGCCGGGGTCGGTCGAGTACGTCGGTGGGGGCGCCCTGCTCGACGATCCGCCCGTCGTCCATGAAGACGACGGTGTCGGCGACCTCGCGGGCGAAGCCGATCTCGTGGGTGACGACGATCATCGTGGTGCCCTGGTGGGCCAAGTCCTTGATGACGTCGAGGACTTCACCGACCAGCTCGGGGTCGAGCGCGGAGGTCGGTTCGTCGAAGAGCAGCAGTTTCGGCTCCAGGGCGAGCGCGCGGGCGATGGCGACCCGCTGCTGCTGACCGCCGGAGAGCTGCTTCGGGTAGGCGTCGGCCTTGTCGGCGAGCCCCACCCGGTCGAGGAGTCGGCGCGCGCGCTCAACTGCCTCTCGGCGAGGGCGTTTCAGCGCGGAGACGGGTGCCTCGATGATGTTGTCCAGCACGGTGAGGTGCGGGAAGAGGTTGAAGTTCTGGAACACGAACCCGATCCGGGTGCGCTGCTTCAGCACCTCGCGCTCGCGCAGTTCGTACAGCTTGTCGCCGGAACGCCGGTAGCCGACGAGTGTGCCGTCGACGCTGATCAGACCCTGGTCGACCTTCTCCAGGTGGTTGATGGTGCGCAGCAGCGTCGACTTGCCGGACCCGGACGGGCCCAGGATCACGGTGACTTCGCCCGCGCGCACCGCGAGGTCGATGCCCTTGAGCACTTCGAGCGACCCGAAACTCTTGTGGACGGACCTGATGTCGACCATGACGGTCATGGTGTGAATCCCTTGTGCTGGCAGCGGAGTTGGCGGTTGAGGGCTACGCGGTAGCCGGACACGCGAGGTCCCGCAGGAACGCCAGTACGGCCCGCGCGGTGGCGTCGTTCTGCCGGAAGGCCGGCCCGCCGGTGCGTGGCCGGGTGAACGCGCCGGGCGTCCGTACGTCGGTGTAGGGCCCGAGCGCGAACCGCCGGGGATGCGGCTGCCCGTCCCGATTGAGGATCCGGCCGTCGGTACGGTCCACCCGCAGCAACCCTTCGGGGCTCTCCACCACGGCCCCGTCGTCGTGCAGTTGACGCAGCAGCGGATCGACAGACCGCCCGACCGTGGGCTCGGGCAACCGCGCCTCCACCAGCGCCCGCGCCTCGACCGTCACACCCGGCACGGTCGCACTCGACGCACGGAACACCCCGTCCTCGGCGGCTACGGCCATGTCCGCGCCGACGAACCGCACGATGCCGGCCCGGGAGAGCGCGAGGAGTTGGCGCAGCCGGGGTCCGGGCGGCCCGGAGGCGAGATAGCTGAAGAAGCCGTGCCACCAGGGCCCGACGTCACCGAGCCGGATCAACTGCCCGTAGACGGAGAGCAGTCCGAGGAAGACCGACAAGTCCGGGCTGTTGGAGGGATCGTGACGGCGACTCAGATCCCCTTCCACATAAGCCCGTAGCCCCTCCTGGAACTCCTCGTGCGACGCGTACCGCACCCCGTCCAGCGGATGGTCGAGTGCCGCGAGGTCGAGCCGGTCGGCGGGGTCGGGCACCGCCGACGCCACGAGTGCCTCACGCTCCGCCGCCTCCCCGGCCGCGTACTTCTCCTCGAAGTCGGTCCAGGCGATGCTCGTCCGCTCGGGGTGCACACCGAACAGCCGGTGGTAGTGCGCGAACCCCAACTCCTTCTCGATCAGGGGCCATACGTCCCGCCGGAAGTCGAAGCCCCCCGGCTGCGCGAGTATCGCGTCGACCTCGGCGGGCCCGAAGAACCGTGGCAGCGGCGGCCGTTCACCGCTCCACTCGTAACCGATCTTCGAGTGGTACGGCACTCCGCGCCGCGACCCGACGTACAGCACCGGCTCCTGCCCCGAGGGGACGTAGGTGTCGCCGTCGTAGCGTCCGCCCCGGCCCTCCGTGAGCAGCACCATCAGGTCGACGAAGGCGAGCCCGAAGCCGCGGACGAGGACGGGTTCGCCGGGGACGAGGGAGGACAGGTCGCTGTCGGCGGTGAAGTCGGGCGGCAGATGGACCAGGTCGTGGGCGCGGGCGTACGCCGCCAAGTCCCGTTGGTCCTCGTCCAGTTCGGCGTCGAGGTGGCCGAGGGCGAGGACGACGAGGTCGGCGGGGAGCGGGTTCGGGCTGCCCTCCAGCCAGACCTGCTGACGGCCCTCGCGCGGGCCGCTGATCCTGAGGGCCCGTTGCGGGTGGTGGTGGACGGTGATGCCCGGCGGCAGCGCGGCCACGGACTGCTCGTGCACCCAGCGCAGGTAGGAACCCTGGAGTTGGCGGTCGGCGAAGGCGCTGCCGTCGATGGCGGCCCATTCGTGCAGCGTGGGCCCGGGGCGTACCGGACCGTCCATGACCACCGTCTCGTCGGTGAACATGGTGACGTCCTCGGCGTGCGAGTTCATCCACAGCAGCGGGGACTGGGCCGCGCGCCAGATGCGTCCGGCGCCCGGCGGATGGGGGTCGACGAGATGGATGTCGAGACCGTCGGCGGTGCCCGAACCGCCGTACAGCTCAGCCGCGTTGGCGGCGATGCGCTCGATGAGACCGGTCCCCCGCGGCCCGGCCCCGACGATCACAAGAGTCCGCCTGGGCGCGCTCATCGGGTGCGCTCCGAACCGCGCGCGTAGTGCTTCTCGACGTAGTACTGGCCGACGCTGAGCACCGAGGTGACGACGGTGTACCAGATGGTGGCGACCATCAGCAGCGGGATCACCTGGTAGGTGCGGTGATAGACCAACTGCACGGAGAACAGCAGGTCTTGGACGGCGATGACGCTGACGATCGAGGTGCCCTTGAGGGTGCCGATCAGCATGTTCCCGGCGGGCGGCACGATGGAGCGCATCGCCTGCGGCAGCACGATCCGCCACCAGCGGCGCCACCGGCTCAGTCCGAGCGCCTGCGCGGCCTCGACCTGGCCGCGGTCGACGGAGAGGATGCCGCCCCGGACGACCTCGGCGGCGTAGGCGGCCTCGTGCAGGGTGAGTCCGATGATCGCGACCGCGATCGGAGTGAACAGGTTGACGGTCTTCACGCCGAGCAACTGCGGGTACAGCGCCCCGATGTTGAACCACAGCAGCAGCTGCACCAGGATCGGGATCGACCGGAACAGCCAGACGTAGCCCCAACTGACGCCGCGCAGCACGGGGTTGGCGGACAGCCGGGCCGCCGCGAGCAGCGCGCCCAGCACAAAGCCGAGCACCATCACCACGGCCGTCAGCCAGAGGGTGAGCCACAGGCCGCGCAGCACGGAGTCCGAGGTGAAGTAGTCGCCGACCACATCCCACTGGAACGCCTTGTTGCGCGCGACGGAGGTGACGGCGAGTCCGAGCAGCACGAGTACGGCAACGGCGGCCGTCCACTGGCCGAGACGGCGCTGCGGAACGATCCGCGGGGAGCCGGCCAACTCGGGTATGTCCGGTGCGGCGGCTGACTTGGCGAGGGTGTCGGAAGACATGGGAAGACAACTCCGTGGTGGGGGTCCCCCCGCTCGAGCGAAGTCGAGAGTGGGGGAAGGTCGAACACGGGTGGGTGCCTTCACACAGGGCGCCTTTCGGCGCCGTACGGCCGAGCCCCTCAGCAGGGCCGTCCACCGAGGGTACGGCGCCGTTTCCCCTTGCTGTCAAGGCTGTCCATACTGTGAGCGGTACGTCTCAAGTCGGTTGACGCCCAACCGGATGCCTGTTCCACTTACTCCATGCATCCACAGCAGTGGCTGGTCAAGCGCTCCCACATCGACCTCGGTCGCGTGTGGTCTTCTTCCTGTTGAGCTGACCCACTGCACGCCCTGATCCCCGGTTCTCCCGCCTGATCGGGCGCTTCTCGCGTTCTCCCCCGCACCCTCTCCTTCGCCTTCACACGCGCACCCCTCACCTCTCACCCTCCCCTCGGGTTCTGCTCACTCTTGCTCTCAGGAGACCGCACACGATGCGTACGCCCACGCGCACCCGTTATCGGCATTTCGCACCCTTTGCTCTGATTACCTCGGCAGCCCTGCTCCTCACGGCATGCGGCTCCGGCTCGGACGACGCGAGCGGCACCACGGCGAACGCGGCGGCGGCCAAGGCCGCCAAGATCCCCACCACGGACGTCGTCTCGGCCATCCCGAAGGACGCGGCGGCGGCCGAGCTGCTGCCGTCCGGCGTCACGAGCCTGACCGTGGCGGTGGCCGTCGGCGGCACGCCACCCGGCACCACCTACCTGGACGACGGCAAGACGCTGACCGGCCAGGACGTCGACTTCGCGGACGCCGTCGCGAAGGTCCTCGGCATCAAGCTCAAGACGGAACAGGCCAGCTTCGAGGCGATCCTGCCGGCCCTCGACAGCGGCAAGTACGACTTCGGCGCCAGCAACTTCGGCGTGACCGACGAACGGCGCAAGACGATCGACTTCGTCACCTACATCAACGACGGCCAGGGCTTCGCCACCCGCAAGGACAGCAAGCTCGGCAAGATCACCGACCTCAAGCAGCTGTGCGGCCTGAACGTGGCGACCGGCGCGGGCACCACCTTCGAGGCCACCCTTGAGGAGAACAAGAAGGTCTGCACGGACGCCGGCAAGAAGGCGTACAGCGTGCAGACCTACAGCGAGTCCGGCGCGATCTGGTCGTCCCTCCAACAGGGCCGCAGCGACGTCGTGATGTCCACGATCAACGGCCTGCGCTACGCCGTCGCCCAGCAGACCGGCGTCAAGTTCCTCAACGAGTTCCACCGCCTCGACGTCGGCTTCGCCTTCAAGAAGGGTACGAAGCTGGCCCCGGCATTCCAGGCCGCGGTGAACAAGCTCATCGCGGACGGCACCTACGACAAGATCCTCAAGAAGTGGGGGACGACGGGTTCGGCGATAGCGAAGTCGCAGATCTCGCCGCCGGAACTGAAGAACTAGGCGTACAGGGGGCCGAGTTCGCGGACCGGCCCCCTCCCCCCTCTCCTATCGCGTCAGGGCGGCCGTACGACGTCGTGGTGTGGCCCGAACCCCGATCACCCGATCCATCAACGCCCCCAACACGTCCCGTACGGAGTCCCGTTCACGCGCGTCGCACTCCAGCACAGGCACATCCGTGCCCAGCCCCAACGCCTCCCGCACCTCGTCCACATCGAACCGCTCCGCCCCGTCGAACCGGTTCACGGCGAGGACGAACGGCGCGCCCTGCGACTCGAAGTAGTCGACCGCAGGGAAGCAGTCCTCGATCCGCCGGGTGTCCACGAGGACCACCGTGCCGAGCGCGCCCTCCACCAAGTCGTCCCAGAGGAAGGAGAACCGGTCCTGCCCGGGCGTCCCGAACAGGTACAGCGCGATCGTCGGGTCGAGTGTGATCCGCCCGAAGTCGAGGGCGACGGTCGTGGTGGTCTTCGCCTCGACGCCCTCCAACGAGTCGACGCCCACGGAGACTTGGGTGATCGCCGCCTCCGTGTCGAGGGGTTCGATCTCCGAAATGGCCCCGATGAACGTGGTCTTGCCGACCCCGAGGCCGCCGCTGACCACGATCTTCACGGCCAGCGGCACGATCTTGTCAGAGCGCCCGGACATGGTCCCTGATCCTTTCGAGCATCGGGAGCGGCAGCTCCGCGGGTTGCCGACAGGCGAGTTGCCCGGCGACGACGAGGTCGGAGATCAGCACCTTGGCCACTCCGAGGGGCACGCCGACCCGGTGCGCCACCTCGGCGACTGTCGTCGGCTGTTCGCACACCGCGACGATGTGGCGCCGCTCGAAGGCGAGCGACGGATCCGGCACGCCGACGGCGACGACCAGCGTCTCCAGCCGCAGATCGGCCTGGAGAGGCTCGGACCGGCCGCCGGTGATGATGAACGGCCGGACGAACGTCGCGTCCTCAACAGGGTCTACGTCCCTGGGCTGTTCACCGTTCACCGTGGCAACGCCTGCCGCAGATCGGCGATGAGCGTCGGGGTGAGCAGATCACCCGCCCGCTCCGCGAGCACCGCCATCTCGTAGCCGACGAGGCCCAGTTCACCGCTGCTGTCGGCGAGGACACCGAGACAGCTGCCGTCCCGGATCGCCGAGACGAGCAGGAAACCCCGGCCCATCTCGATCATGATGAGCTTGACCCCGTCGAAGCTGTACCGCTTGGACGCGCTACGGGCCAGGCTGCTCAACCCCGAGACGATCGCGGCGAGATGGTCGGCCTCGGTCCGCCCGAGCCCGTCCGACACGGCGATCAGCAGCCCGTCGGAGGAGACGGCGACCGCGTCCCGTACGCCGTCGGTGCTCTTGACGAAGTTGGCGAGCAGCCAGTTGAAGGTCTGCGAGTCGTGTTGGGTGTCGACGGCGGTCACTTGGCGGCACCCTCGTTCGTCTCGGCGTTCTGCTGCTTCTCCTTCTCGACGCTGATCCCGCCCCGCATGTGGGCGCTGCGCAGGGTGGAGAGCATCCCGGAGACCTGTTCGGGGGTCCGCTCCGGGTTGGGCGGTGCGGTGGGGGTGGTCCGGTCGGTCCGGTCGGTCTCGCTCACCGCTGCCGCGATACCGCTCCGCTGCGGCCGCTTGACCAGGCCGTTGCGGGTGCGTGCGGCGGACGAACCGCCCTTGGCGGCCACCGGGGCGACCGCCGGTTCAGGCTTCGGCGCCACGTCCGTCTCCGCCTTCCTCGGTGCCGGGACCGAGGGCTTCGCCTCGACCGCCTGCTCCGTCAGCAGCCCCGCGGGGATCAGCACCCGCGCGACCACACCGGCCGCCGGTGCCTCGCCGAGCCGTACCTCGATACCGCACTTGCGGGCGAGCGCGCCGACCACGAAGTGGCCCAGGAACCGGGTGGGTTCGGCCATGAAGCTGGCGGTGCCGGACAGTCGTACGTTGGCCTCGGCGAGGGCCTGGTTGTCCATGCCGAAGCCGTGGTCGACGATCGCGACCAGATAGCCGGCGCTGGTGCGCCGCCCCTCGATCTCCACATCGGAGTCCGGCGGCGAGAAGCTCAGCGCGTTCTCCACCAACTCGGCCAGCAGATGGGCGATTTCGACGACGACGGAGCCGGTGACGAACGCGGGCTCGATCCGGCGCAGGGTGACCCGCCGGTACTCCTCGACCTCGGACAGCGCGGCACGCAGTACGTCGTTGATGGCCAGTGGGGTGGCCCAAGGGCGGGGGCTGGACTCTCCGGCGAGCACGAGGAGGCTTTCGGCGTTGCGGCGCATACGGGTGGCCAGGTGGTCGAGTTCGAAGAGGTTGGCGAGGGTCGCCGGGTCGGCGTCCTCGTGCTCCAGCTTGTTGATGAAGCTGATCTGCCGGCGCACCAGGTTCTGGTTGCGACGGCCCAGGCTCACCAGGGAGTCGGTGGCGTTGCGCCGCAACACGGCCTGTTCGGTGGCGAGTTCGAAGGCGGACCGCTGCACCCGGTCGAACGCCTCGGCCACCTCCCGGACTTCGGCCCCGGCCCGGTCGCCCACGGACAGCGGAGCGGGCGGTTGCGGTGCCTCCCCGGACGAGCCGTCCTGTACGGCGGCCACGGCCTGCGGCAGCCGGCTCCCGGCCACCTCCCGTGCCTGCTGGGCGAGTTCGACGAGCGGCGAGGACACGGACCGTACGCAGTCGAGGGCCAGCGCGCCGAGCGCGGCCATCGTGCCGAGCACGAGCACCAGGAACAGCAGCAGGTCGCGCTGGGCCGAACTCTCCAGCTGGGCGGCGCGGTTCTCGACATCGGTGCCGAGGCCGATCTGTACGCTCCGCATCCCGTTGATGGTGGAGGTCATGGAGTCCCACCAGGCCATCGGCGGGACGGCACTCGACTTCAGCTTCCCCGTGCCATGCACCGCCTTGCTCTCGTACGCCAGCGCGCGCTCGGCGTCGGGCGTGGTCAGGGCGGTGTTCAGGCGCCGTTCCTGCACGGCGGTGGCCGACCGCGGGAAGGCGTCGAGGGCGGCGAGGCGCCCGGCGCGGATCTCCATGAACCGGCTGTAGTCGTCGCCGCGGAACTTCCCGGCGCGCACGGAGCCGAGCACGATGGCCCGCTCCTCGCCGGTGAACTCCTTGGCGTTGCCGAGGACTTGGAGCGCCTGGTAGGCATCGCGCAGGTTGCCGTCGTGAACGTCTTCGAGGCCGAGGTCGAGCCGGTCGAGGACGGTGATCGTGGTGGTGAAGTAGTCGAAGGTGTCCTTCACCACGCCGGTGCCGTCGTCGGCGTCCTTGCGGATGCCGGCGAGGCCGTCGAGCCGGCCGAGGGACTCGCGCACGGAACCGGCGGCCGAGTCCTCACGCCCTTTCAGGGTCACGTCCAACTGCTCGCGCGCGGCGTCGGTGGCCTTGCGCTGCGTGGGCAGCTTGGCGTTGAACTGCTTGACGCCGCCGACGTATCCGGTGGTGAGTCCGCGCTCCTTCTGCAGTTCGTGGACGAGTCCCTGGAGGGTGATTTCCAGGCGGGCGTTGTCGGCGGTCGCGGAGGCGTTGCGATAGGCGGAGATCTGTTCGGCGGCCGCGACGCCGAGCAGTGCGAGCAGGACCACGAGGGCGAGAATCAGAATCCTCAGCAGCCTGGCGCGGATGCTGGTGGTCGCTTTTGTTGTGACGTCCACTGAAGTGCCTTAAGTGGGTGGCGAGTTGATCGGGAGTTGATCGGGGATCGAACCTGGGGCAGAAATGGTTCTGCTCCCGCCCAACGACACTCACGGCACACCGGTCACCGGATCATGTTTTTGTTTTACCGCGCCGAAACACGCTCCGCCGGACCCGGCAGGTCAGCCATGATCCCTATGCGGCACGTATACAGCGGCGGTGACTGCCCGTCACGTTCGGCGGGTGACGGTCAGCAGTCGCAGCACGACAGACATTCACAACATTCGCAGCACTCGCACGCGTCACAGCACGAGCAGTCGGAGCAGCACCCCTCGCGCTGCCGCCGCGACCACGGCCCCTCGAACTCGTCGGCGCAGCACACCTTGCAGGTGCAGCACAGCCCGAGAGCTGCGGCGCACCCGGCCCGGAAGCCGCGCTTGTCGGGCCGCGGGGGCTCACCGCCGTAGGGATTGCCGCCGTGCCGCGGATCGCTCGGGAGGTAAGGAGTCCCCGGCGGCCCGAAGGCACCCTGCGGCTGCGACACGTGCCCATACCCGGCCCCGTGCCCGCACGACCGGGTCCCGAAGGCCCGGTCCACCGAGCGCCCCAGTTCGTGCGCGAGCAGCAGATGCGCCAGCTTGCCGTCGGTGAAGGATGTCTCCCGCAGCGCGAGCCGTATCCCGTGCAGCGCGTCGTCGGCCAGCCGCCGGGCCTCGGTGAGCGGGGTGCCGGTCGCGGTGAGGGGATTCCAGGCACCGGCCGCGGCATCCGCCTCCCTGTCCTCCACGGCGTCCAGGAGGTGCGCGAGCCGTCCGAAGAGGCGCCCGGCCTCGGCGAGCGGTACGGCGTTGCCGGGCCGTCCGGCCAGGATCGCGGTGTGCGCGAAGGCCGCCGCGGTGGCGGTCTCGGTCGGCTCGGTGACGGTCAGGAGCGGCGTCCCGAGCCCGGCGAGCGCCTCGACGCCGCACTGCCGCTCCACCGCGTCGACGAGCACGGCGGCGTCGAACCCGACGGCGGAACCGGTCCGCGCCCCGGCCCGCCCCCAGCTCCCGGCGACCCGCCGCGCGGCCAGCGCCACCGGCCCGCGGGCCAGCAGCCCGTCCCCGTCGGCGACATGGTCACGCACCTTGGCGGAGGCGAGCACCAGCGAGACGGCCGCCGCGAGCCGCGCCCCCTCGCCCTGCGCGACGGACGCGGTCCGCATCCCGCGCAACGGGCAGGGCCCGGCCGTACGGCGCCATCCACCGCCCGCCCGCTCGACCTGAGCCTCCGTCAGGACAGAGAGCAGCAAACCGTCGTAATTGGTGACAACCCTCGCGAACTGCCCGTGATCTCCGCGCAGCGCGAGACACAGCCCGCACAAATGCGCCATCCACTGCGTCTTGAGGCTCTCTCCGAGCCGATGACTGCAAGGCCGGACCATTCCGAACACGACAACCCCCCGTGGCGTGTACGACATCTGACATGGCGTTCGGAGTTCGACAGGGCACCTGACCGGGCGTTGAGCAGCCGCGTCGTTTCGACCACCCCGTTCACCCGTACGCACCAGCCGTCACCCGGACGCCGGGAAGAATCATATTTCACTCTCAGTCAGCAGCCCTATCCAGCAACACCCTTGATACACAGGGGCCCTCGACGTATGGGCTGTGCACCAGTAGCGTCACAAACCCCCCGCGCGGCGTCTATCCACTTGGCGCGCGATCCGCATCATGGATGACCATAGGGATGCGGAAAGCAAGAAAGACCGCTGTGAGAGGAGGCGTCCATGGGATCGGTACGCAAGGCAAGTGCCTGGCTTGGGCTCGTCGACGACAACGATGACGAGCGCTACTACGACGACGACTACTCCGAAGGGACCGAGCAGCCCGGGGATGCCTGGGTCACGGATCCGCGGGTGAAGGTGGCCGAGGACGTCGCCGAGGTGAAGGGCCGCCGGATCGGCACGGTCACCCCGGACAGCTTCCGGGACGCCCGCGCCATCGGCGAGCTGTTCCGGGAAGGCGTCCCGGTGATCGTGAACCTCACGGCGATGGAGGCGACCGACGCCAAGCGCGTGGTCGACTTCGCGGCCGGCCTCACCTTCGGCCTGCGCGGCACGATCGAGCGGGTCGCGAACCGTGTCTTCCTGCTGACCCCCGCCAACACGGAGATCGTCAGCGGCGACCCCGCCGTGCGCCGTGAGGACGGTTTCTTCAACCAGAGCTGAGGCAGGGCCGCTTACCGGCCCTGCCTCCCGCAGGGTTGCTCCCGAGCCGCCGGTCTACCGGAAGGCGTCGAGTCCGGTGAGCGCCTTGCCCAGCACGAGCTGGTGCATCTCGACGGTGCCCTCGTACGTGAGCACCGACTCCAGGTTCGTCGCGTGCCGCATCACCGGGTACTCCAGCGAGATCCCGTTGGCACCGAGGATGGTCCGTGCCGTACGACAGATCTCGATGGCCTCTCGTACGTTGTTGAGCTTGCCGAAGCTGACCTGCTCGGGACGCAGGCGCCCTGCGTCCATGCGCCGCCCCAGGTGATGGGCGAGCAGAATCCCCTTGTGCAGCTCGACCGCCATGTCGGCGAGCTTGGCCTGGGTGAGCTGGAAGCCACCGATCGGCCGCCCGAACTGCTCCCGGGTCTTCGCATACGCGACCGCGGACTCGAAGGAAGCACGCGCCGCGCCCATCGCACCCCACACGATTCCGTAACGAGCGTGCGACAAACAGCTGAGCGGTCCCTTCAACCCGACCACGTCCGGCAGCACGGCATCGGCGGGCAACCGCACGTCGTCGAGGACGAGTTCGCTGGTGACGGATGCGCGGAGTGACCATTTGTGCTTGATCTCCGGAGCGGAGAATCCACTGCTGTCGGTGGGTACGACGAAGCCGCGAATCCCGTCATCGGTCTGCGCCCATACGACGGCGACACCGGCCACCGACCCGTTGGTGATCCACATCTTGCGCCCGTTGAGGACCCAGTCGCCGCCGTCGTGCTTGGCGTAGGTCCGCATCGCGCCGGGGTCGGAGCCGTGGTCGGGCTCGGTGAGCCCGAAGCAGCCGATGACGTCACCGGAGGCCATGCGCGGCAGCCACGCCTGCTTCTGCTCTTCACTCCCGAAGCGATGGATGGCGTACATGGCGAGGGACCCCTGCACCGAAACGAGCGACCGGATCCCGGAGTCGGCGGCCTCCAACTCCAGGCAGGCGAGCCCGTATTGGACGGCGGAGGCACCGGCACACCCGTACCCACTGAGCGACATACCCAGAGCCCCGATACCCCCCAACTCCCGCGCGAGCTCCCGGATCCCGGGCAACTCGCCCTTCTCGTACCACTCGGCGACGTACGGCAGCACCCGGTCGGCGGCCCACGCCCGGACGGTGTCGCGGATCGCGAGGTCCTCGGGGTCGAGCAGGTCGTCGATGCCGAGGGGGTCGGCGGGGTCGAAGGGGGGCAACTTCGGGGACGCAGCCATGACACAGCCTCCGGCACTAAAAACTATCACCGCTAGTTACGACAACGGGCTCGACGTTACGACGACGACTCGGGCACGTCCAGCACAGCCCCAAACCTCTCCCACCCGCCCACCCGTTTACGGGCGATCGAGGGGTGACCGTCTACCGCGGGGGCCGACCGCCGCGGGCGACCGCGCCCACGACCACGTCCCAGCCCCCCGGTGCTCGGGGCCCCGCAGCCCGCAGCCCGCAGCCGCCGACGGCGGGCCACCCCCACAGGACACGCTCACCTCTCGATCGCCCGTAAACGGGTGGTGCGTGGGTGGGAGAGTGTTGTTCAGGCTGAGACGCGGGACTCTGCGACTTCTCTGGGGGCAGGTACCCCCACCGCCGCCGCAGGCACCTCGCACTGCATGACCCGCGGCAACCGCAACGCCATCACCGCCCCCAGCAGCAACAGCCCCGCGCTGACGAGCAACGTCACATGCAGGCCGTGCACGAAGGAGTCCCGTGCCGCGTGGCGCAGGGCGGCGCCCCGTACCCCGCCCAGCCGCGCGGCGACGTCGTAGGCCTCCCCCAGCGAATGCCCCGCCGAGGCCGACGCGGACGCCGGTACACCGGGAACGGACGACAGCCCGGGCGCGTACGCCGCGTTCATCACGCTGCCGAGGAGCGCGATGCCGATACCGGCGCCGAGCTGGTAGGAGGTCTCCCCTATCGCCGCCGCGCCGCCCGCCTGAGCCGGCGGTGCCTCGCTCAGCATCGACTCGTACGCCCCGAAGAGCGTCATCTCCAGGCCGAAGCCCAGCAGCAGGAACCCGAAGAGCAGCAGCCCGGTGTTGTCCCGCCCGCCCATCGCGGTCAGCGTCAGCACCGAGACCGCGGTCAGGCAGAAGCCGAAGCACACCATCCGGCGCGGGCCGAAACGCCGTAGCATCCGCGCCCCGAACAGCCCCGCCGCCATCGCCGCGAACGTCAGCGGCAGCAGTCGTAGACCCGTCTGGAGAGGCGACAGGCCCAACACCAGTTGCAGGTACTGCGCCGCGATCAGCTCCAGGCCGACCAGTGCCAGCATCGCCAGCACGATGCAGCCGACGGAGGTGCTGAACGCCGGCCTGCGGAACATCGTCAGGTCCACCAGTGGATGCGTACGGCGCCGTTGTCGTCGTACGAAAAGAACCAGCAGTACCGCGCCCACGACGAGCGGGGCCACGGTCCACGCGCTCTCCGCCGGTTCCCCGCCGCCGAGCCGCTTCACTCCGAGGACGGCACCGAAGAGTCCGCCCGCGGCCATCAGCGCGCCTACGACGTCCCACGGGCCGTTGCGGTCGCCGCGGGACTCGGGCAGCAGGAGCCGGCCGATCGGCAGGCTGATCAGCATCAGCGGGATGTTGACCAGGAAGACCGAGCCCCACCAGAAGTGCTCCAACAAAAACCCGCCCAGCAACGGGCCCACCGCCGCGCCCACCGCGGCCACCGCGCTCCACACGCCGATCGCCACCGCCCGCTCGCGCCGGTCGGGGAAGACCTGGCGGAGGATCGAGAGCGTGGCCGGCATGATCATCGCGCCGCCGACACCGAGCAGTGCCCGCGCGAGGATCAGGACCTGGGCGTCATGGGCGAGGGCGGCCAGCCCGGAGGCGATGCCGAAGAGGCCGTAGCCGAGGAGCAGGATTCGCCTGCGGCCGACTCTGTCGCCGAGCGTGCCGAAGAGGATGAGGAGCGAGGCGCAGACCAGTGGATAGACGTCGACGATCCAGAGCAGCTCTATCGCGCCGGGCTTGAGGTCCTCGGTGACGGCGGGCACCGCGACATGGAGCACGGTGGCGTCGAGCGCGACGAGCAGCAGGCTGACGCAGAGGACGACGAGGACGACCCAGCGGTTGGCACCGGCCCCGGCCGCCCGACGGCGCAGCGCTGCGGCGGCCGTGGTCGTCCCGGACATGTACTACCTCCCAGATGTTCCCTCGCGTTCGGCGGGCTCACGGGGTGGGGACTCCCCGGGACTGCGGTCGGAGAGGAGCGGTGTCTCCGACCCGCGCAACGAAGGCGAGTGAGCCGTCAGCGTACGCGAGTTCACGCCAATGCCACGTGGCGGACCTCTCACACTCCCCGGACAACACGTGTGGCGTACACCACTCCCCCTCCCGTGGACCACGCCCCGCCGGGCCTGCCGGTTCCGTGCACCCTCGATAATCAAGCCCGTGACCGATCTTGAAGCACCGCTGCGCCGGGCGGCCCCGGCCCTCCTCGGGTATGCCGCCGTCCGCGCCCTGGGTCTGGTGGTGCTCGCGGTGTGGAGCGCGGCCCGCGGCAAGAACGCCCACACCTTGCTGACGGCCCGCTGGGACGCCCTCTGGTACACCCGGGTCGCCGAGCTCGGGTACGGCTACGAGGTGCGCCTCCCGAACGGCGACGTCCACTCGAACCTCGCCTTCTTCCCGCTGTTGCCCTGGCTGGAAAGGTTCATGCACGCGGTGTCCCCGCTGTCGTACGCCGACGGCGGTTTCGTGGTGAGCCTGCTCGCCTCGCTCGCGGCGGCCTGGGGGATCTTCGCCGTCGTGGAGCACGTGTACGGCCGTAGGGCCGGGGTGTGCGCCGTGCTGCTGTGGGCCGTGCTCCCGGTGGGGATCGTGCAGTCGATGGCGTACAGCGAGTCGCTCTTCACCGCGCTCGCCGCCTGGTCCCTGTACGCCGTGCTGACGGGCCGCTGGCTGACGGCTGGCGCGCTCGCGCTGTTCGCCGGGCTGACGCGGCCCGTGGGGCTCGCCGTGGTCGCGGCGGTGTGGGTCGCGGGCATCGCCTCGTTCACCGGATTCACCCCGCGCGCGGGCACCTCTTTTGTGCGGGACCGCAGCACGGCGCCCGCGCCCGGCGCGCGGGTCTGGCGACGCGCCCTCGGCATGCTGATCGCGCCCCTGGGCGCCGCCGGCTATGTCCTGTGGGTCGGCCACCGCACCGGCAAGGGTCCGCTCGGCTATCTCGACGTGCAGGCGGGCTGGCGCAACGGTTTCGACGGCGGCGCCGCCTTCGCCCGTTTCGTCGGCGACAAGTTCACGTCGTTCCCGTCGGCCCTGGCCGGGGTCGGACTGGTCGTCGGCGTCGGACTGGTGATCTGGCTGTACGTCGTGGGTGTCCGGCAGGGCCAGCCGCTCCCGCTTCTGGTCTACACGGGCGTCGTGACCGCGCTCGCGCTGTGCGCGTCGAGCTACTTCGGCTCGAAACCGCGCCTGCTGATGCCCGTCTTCCCCCTGTTGCTCCCCCTCGCGCTGGCGCTGGCGCGGCTGCGTATCTCCAGGTCAGCGTGGGTGGTGGGCGGTGTCGCGGTGGCCTCGGCCGTGTACGGGGCGTTCTGGCTGAACGGCTCCGGTCCGCCCTGATCCGCTCCGGGGCGACCGGTGAGCGTTCGGCTAATTCCACCCCAGGATTTGGTGAACTAATTCATAAGTGCCATAAAACTGGGGCCCGGCATGATCAAAGGAATTGAAGGACGGAGCCATCAGGGATTGCGGAATCCTCGGAAATAAACCTGCCCCTGAGAGCTTTCCCACATCACATCGTCATCACAAAGCCGCTGATTCGACGGGGATCCACACTCACTCGCTGTAACGTCGATTGAGTGCGTACCGAACGAAACCTCACCCGTCTGGACCGGGTGTTCGCGAGGCTGGACCGGGAACCGGAACGGCCGGCCAACATCGATGTGCCGAAGATGAGCCGGCACAGGGTCGTGCTGTTCGCGGCGACCCTGGCCTTCTATCTGGCGATCGTGTGGCTTGTCGTGACCACCTCCTGGCTGGTCCGGTTCGACTGGCAGGTCATGTTCTTCCGGCCGTACCAGCAGTGGGCCGGCATCCACTGGTTCGTCGACTACTACGTGGTGCTGGGCCAGCGCGGCCCCACCGCGGTGATGGTCGCGGCCTGGCTGGGCTGGCGCTCGTGGCGGCAGCACACGCTGCGCCCGCTGCTGACCCTGGGCACCTTGCTGCTGCTGCTGAACATCACGGTCGGCGCCGCCAAGCTCGGCATGGGCCGTCTCGGCCCGCACTACGCCACCGTCATCGGCTCGAACGAGATGGGTCTGGGCGGCGATATATTTCCCAGCGGCCACACCGCCAACGCGGTCGTGACCTGGGGGATTCTGGCGTATCTGGCCTCCACGCCGGCGGCCCGCCGCTGGCTGTCGGCCGCGTCGGCGGTCACCTCGCTCGGCGTCGGTCTCGCCACGGTCTACCTCGGTACGCACTGGCTGAGCGACGTGCTGCTCGGCTGGGCCGCCGGTCTGCTGGTCCTGCTCGCCCTCCCGTGGTGCGAGCCGCTGATCGCGCTGGCCGAGACCCGCATCTTCGACCTGCGCGACCGCTGGCGTGCCCGCCGCGGCCGTACGGCACCCGCACCCGTTCCGACGTCCCCGGTCACCGCACCGGTGCTGCTCAAGCCACGCGCCTCCTCGGGCGACGAGGTCCCGGCGGCCCGCGAGACGGTCACCGCGAGCCGCGCGGCCCGGCCGCCCGCCCATCTCGCCCCGGGCCCGCACACCACCCGCTCGGAGCGCACCCCGGTCACCCCGATCGGCAGCCGCCGCCCGCCGCACCCGGACCGGGTGGCGCGCGGCACCGCCTCGGCGGCGGCCCGTCCGGCGGCGGGCAGCTGACTCCACCGAGCAGCGGGGCCGGTACGCACGACCCATCCCCGCATCACGAAGGCCCCGGTTCCGCCAGCGGAACCGGGGCCTTCGTCGTGCCTGCGTCAGCCCTTCCAGGCGCGCGCCACCGTACCGTCCTTGACCTCGAAGTTGAGCCGCCCCGCGCGGTACTCCATGGTGATGATCGCCCCCGGCGGCAGCGACCGCACGGTCGACCACCCCCGTTCCCGCGCGAGCCGCTCGGCCTCGGGCGCGTCGAGGCCGACATAGGTGTTCGGACTGTCCTGGGGCTCCGCCGGTGGAGTCGGAATGGGTGCCATGCCCGCCACGCTAGCCCCTCTCCCGCTCTCTTCGTCCCTCTCCGGTCACACTTCTGTCACAGGATCAGGACGTGTGTTTTGTTCTGCCTCCCTCACACGTATGAGCGGTTCCGTACGTCTTCCGCAGACATTCGAACGTAATTCCCGCATGTCTGTCCGGCTCGCCGAATAGCCCGTCGGAAAGTTCCGCGAGAACCGGTCCGGCGCCCCTTTCCTTTCCGATTCCGTGCGGTACTGCGGGAGCTGACGCCGCATAAGAGTTTCACCGTTCCAGCACAGAATCGCCGTGGGCACCCTGGCCGTGCCGGTCCAGCGCCCGGGACAGCCGGTCCCGGGCCGCCCTGATCGTCTCGGCCAGCTCCACCGGCTCCAGGACCTCGAACTCGAAGCCCATCATCACCACGTGGATCGCCATCACATCGAGGTTCGGGGCCCCGGTCCGCAGCAGGCAGGCGTCCGGGCCGTCCGCCTCCAGCGTCCCGGCGGACGGTGAGATCCGCTCGACGGCCTCCTGGAGGGGCACGAGCAGGCGGACGACGGCGTGCGAGGCGTACGCGCGCGTGGAGACCCCTTTGGAGACGTACGCGGCGAGGTCCTCGGCCGGTGGCTCGCGCGGGGTGAAGCGCGGGCCGTGCGGCGGCCTGGGCGTGACGCGGTCGACGCGGAAGGTGCGCCAGTCCGCACGGTCCAGGTCCCAGGCGACCAGGTACCAGCGGCGCTCGGTGCACACCAGGCGGTGCGGTTCGACGCTGCGGCGGGTCGGGGTGCCGTCGTGGTTCCGGTACTCGAAGCGCAGTCGCTCGGCGTCCCGGCACAGCGCGGCCAGTTCGGTCAGGACGGCGGGGTCGACGGCGGACGGCAGCGTGTTGCGCAGCATCGGCACGGTGAACGCGTTGAGGGCGCCCACCCGGCGGCGCAGCCGGTGCGGCAGGACCTGTTCGAGCTTGGTGAGGGCGCGCACCGAGGTCTCGCCGATGCCCTCGATGCCCTGCCCGGCGGCGGTGCGCAGCCCGACGGCCACGGCGACCGCCTCGTCGTCGTCCAGGAGCAGCGGCGGCAACTCTGCGCCCGCGCCCAGCTGGTAGCCGCCGCCCGTGCCGGGGCTCGCGTTGACCGGGTATCCCAGCTCCCGGAGCCGGTCCACGTCCCGGCGCACGGTGCGCGGGGTGACCCCGAGCCGGTCGGCCAGGTCGGCGCCGGACCACTCGCGGTGGGCCTGGAGGAGCGAGAGCAGGCGCAGCAGTCGTGCCGAGGTCTCCAACATGGTCGAAGTCTCCATCAAGGACGGTCTGGATCAAGAGCGGCCCGCATCAAGGGCGGTACGGCAGTTGCGGCACCTCGAAACAAGTGCTGTTCATGTCCCCTTGCGGGACCCATCCCTTGCCGTCCTGCCAACGGGCCACCGACAGACACGTCCTGCGGGTCTTCGGCGGTTCGGCGAGCCGCTCGAAGGAGACGGGAACCAGCAGACCGCCCGCGGTGTAGTTCTCGCTCCGGTTCATGAAGCCGTCGACGCACGCGCGCGTGACGCCCGTTTTCGTCTTCGCACATGACCTCGCCGCGTCCGTGAACCACATCGCCGCCGCCCAGCCCTCCAACTGCCACTGGGAGTGCGTCTTCAGCCCCTTCGTCGCGTCCCGGAAATCCCGTACGGCCGGCTGGGAGGTGTCGTCGAAGTCGCGGCTGGACCCGGTCGCCCAGAGCGCGTTGCGGCAGCGCGGGGAGTCCTTGTAGTCCTCGGGGACGGTGGACGTCCAGTTCTGTACGTTCGTCACCTTCGCGATGACCTTGGCGCCAACCTGGTCCATCGCCTCGCACAGCTGGACGTTGCCGTGCGTGTCGATGGCGTCGAAGACGAGGTCGGCGCCCTGCTGCTTCAGGTCGGCCGCCACGGCACGGAAGTCGGGCAGCGCGAAGTCGACCTGCTCGCTGACGACCTTGTAGCCCTCGGCCTTCAGTCCCTGCTCGACGAGGCGGGCGTAGGCGGCGGACGCGGCCTGGTTGTACGACACGACGGCGGCGGTACGGGCGCCCCGCTCGCGCTTGAAGTACCGGTAGACCTCGGTGCCGCCGTACAACCGCCCGCCCCAGCCCGGAGTCCCGGCGCGGGGCGCGAGGCTGCCGTAGATGCCGTAGAGGTGCGGCCAGGTGTCGTAGGCGGCGCCGATGGGCTGGCCGCCGATGTCGGGCACGCGCGCGTGGGAGACGCGGGAGGCGCCCGCGTAGTCGAGGGCGGTGGTGGCGACCAGGGCGACGACCTTGTCCTCGTCGACGAGTTGGTGCACGCACTCGTTGTTGCCGACACCGCTGCCGCCGTCGTCGCACAGGTGGACCTCCACCTGGTGCCCGTCGATGCCCCCGCGCGCGTTGAGCCGGTCGAAGTACGCCTTGGCGCCGTCGCGGGGGCCGGTGAAGGTGTCGCCGCCGACCGGGCTGGTCGCGCTGGTGATGATGCCGACCCGGATCGGTGTGCCGCTGCTGGGCGCGGGCGTACGGGAGTTGCCGTGCTCGAAGTCGCTCTCCGGGAGGCGGCTGCCGCAGGCCGTGCCCCCGAGGAGCAGCAGCACCGCGACAGCGGCCTCAGCAGCCCGCCCCGGGCGACTGCGAGGCATCGCCGCTCAACGCCACCAGCGCGCACAGGGTGTTGACGGACACCTTCCAGGTGCCGTCCTGTTCGACGGTCGTCCCGGAGGCGCTCGGCAGGGCGGTGGCGCCGTTCAGGGTCAGGCTGTACGTCACGGTCGCCCTGGTCGCCGAGGTGAACTCGACCTTCTGGACGTCCGCCTGGACCTGCCCGCCACGCTTGTCACCGCTGAAGGCCTTCAGGACCGGGCCCATCTTCTCGCCGTTCTCCAGGACGGCCTGTTTGTCCTTGGTGGAGGTGGCCGGGTCGAAGAACTTCTTCCAGTTGGCCTTGATCTGCGTCGTGGCGGCGGCCGGGTCCGCGGGCGCGGTCGCCGGTGCGCTCGTCGGCTGCTCGACGGACGGGGTGGGCGGTGGTGCGCTGCTCCCGCCGCCGCTGTCGTCGCTGCACGCCGCCAGGGCCGGGCCGAGCACGAGAACCAGGGCGGCCGTAACCACCGTGCCCCGCCGCTGCCTTGTGTTCCTTCGCCTGAGGTCGCTCCCGAGAACCATCTGGCTCACCACCGGGTGTCGGTCCGGGCTGTGCTCGCCCGGTGTTTTCAGGTCAGGTGTCAGAAGGCATAGTGCAAGCCATTGGCTGGCATGGACAGACACATGACATGTGGGAGCCGGAAATGCGGACACCCCGACTGCGGACCGTGCACCCCGCCCTGTGGGCCGGCTGGGCCGCGCTCGCCGCAGGCGCGGTGCTGTGCGTGATCGGCTGGTACGGCATCTCCGGCGAGCGCTACGCGGAACGCCAACTCCCCTACCTCGCCTCCTGCACGATCCCCGGCGCCGCGCTGATCGTCGCCGGTGCCGTACTCCTCGCCCACGGCCGCAACGCCCTCGCCGCCGCGCGCGTGGAGGAGCTGTACGGCCTTCTCGTGGCCGCCGAACCCGCCGACGCCGAGGAGTCCGCACAGGCCGCCGCCGCGCCCCTGGCGGTCAGCGGGGACCTGTTGATGGTGCCCGGCGGCACGCTGTGGCATCGCGCGGACTGCCCGTTGGTCGCCGGGAAGCCGGAAGCGGTGCCGGTGGACTCGAAGTTGGTGGCGAACGGCGAGCTGAGCCCCTGCCCGATCTGCGAGCCCGCCGAAGCCGACGACTGATGTCCTCCTTCACCTACGACCTCACCCTCGCCGGACTCTCGGTCGGCAGCGCCGCCGCGCTCACCGGGATCGGCCTGATCGTGACGTACCGGGCGACCGGAGTCCTCAACTTCGCGCACGGCGCCGTCACGATGGTGTGCGCGTACGCGCTGCGGCAGTGCGTGGTCGGGTGGGGCTGGCCGCTGTGGCTGGGCGCGGTGGTGACGTTGCTGGTCCTGGCGCCCGGCATCGGGGTGGCCCTGGAACGGTTCGTCTTCCGCCCGTTGGCGGTCCTGGGCGGCGACCCGGCGCAGACCCTGGTCGCGTCCATCGGGGTGTTCGTGCTGCTGGTCGGCGGGGCGGCGCTGGTGTGGGGGCAGGGGGCGCGGGACGACGCGCCGGAGTTGGTGTCGGCCGATCCCTGGGGCCAGTTGGCGGTGGTGCTGGTACTCGCTGCGGGTGTCGGGGCGGTGATCCGCTGGACGCGTTTCGGGCGGGAGCTGCGGGCCGTGGTGGACAACCGCCGACTCGCGGTACTGGGTGGCGTGGACGCGGACCGGGTGGCGGCGGCGGGCTGGGCGTTCGGTTCCTTCACGGCGGGTCTGACAGGCGTGCTCCTCGCGCCCTACGTGCGCCTGGACCCGTACGGCCTGCCGCTGCTCGTCATGGAGGTGGTGGCCGTCGCGGTGGCCGCGCGGATGCGGAGCCTGCCGGTGGCCGTGGTGGTGGCGCTGGGGATCGGGGTCGGACAGAGCCAGTTGACGCGGCTTCATCTGGCGGGCTGGCATGGGCAGTTGGTGCAGGCGGTGGGCGCGAACCTGTTCGTGGTCGCCCTGTTGGTCGCGGCGCTGGTGCTGCCCGGACTCGGCTCCCGTGACGCCCTCCCGCGTACGGCGACGGCCCGCGTCGCCACGCCTCCCGGTGCCTGGATCGTGGCCGTGGTGCTGTTCCTGCTCCCCCTCGGCTTCGCGGGCACGGATCTGCACACCTCGGTCCAAGTCCCGGCGCTGGGTGTGGTGTTGCTGTCCCTGGTGGTGGTCACCGGGCGCGGCGGGCAGATCTCGCTGGGGCAGGCGGTGTACGCGGGCCTGGGCGCCCTGTTCACAGCACTGCTGGCGGCGGGCCGCTTCCCGGGAGTGCCCCGCCTGCCCGAACTGGCCGCGCTGGCGCTGGCGGTGCTCCTGGTGGCTCCCCTGGGCCTCGTGACGGGCTGGCCCGCGATCGGCCGCCACGGCCTGTCCCTCGCCCTCGCGACCTTCGCGGTCGGCGTCGGCGTCAGCCGCTTCGTCTTCGCCCAGCCGTACGCCACGTCGGGCCTGGCGCTGGACCGCCCGTCCGGCTTCGACGGGGACCGCGCGTACTACGTCCTCGAACTCGCCCTCCTGGCAAGCGCGTTGTGGGTGACCCACGCCCTGCGCCGGGGCCGTACGGGCCGTGCCCTCGCCGCGCTGCGGGACCACGAGCCGGGCGCGTCCGCGGCGGGCGTCCAGGTCCCGTCCCTGAAACTCCTGGCCTTCGTCGCGGGCGCCGCCCTGGCCGCCCTCGGCGGCGGCATGCTCGGCATGGGCCTGCGCGCCTTCGACCCTTCGGCCTACGACCCGGTACGGGGGCTGTTGTGGTTCGCCGCGGTGGTCGTCCTCGGCGCCGACAGCACACTGGGCGCCCTGGCGGCCGCGGCTCTGCTGGTGGGGCTGGACGCGGGGGCGCGCGGCGGGGTCGCGGCGGCGCTGGTCGGGGTGCTGGCGGTGTGCGTGGGGCGGTTCCCCGGCGGGCCGTACGAGGCGTTGCGTGCGGCGGCGGGACGGCTGCGCCTACGACGACGGGTGCGGCTCACGCCGGTGGGGGTGGGGGTGCGGCGGAGATTGCGGGTGGCGGGCGTGCGGGGGCAGCGCGCACAGGCGGTCTCAACGGCCGCTGCGCACACGGGCGTTGCCCGCCGAGCGGGGCAGGGCGCCGAGCGGGCGACTGGGGCGCGGGAGCGGCGGGGGCGAGGTGCCGGACTCGGGCAGCGGGGCGACGCGGCGGAACCGCCACCCCGGGACGCGACGTCCACCTCGCCCACTGAAGACGCTCACCCGCCACGGCCACGCACCGCTCAACCCCGCAGGCTCACCCCGCCCCTCCTCACCGCCCATGCCCTGCACGCCCGTTACGGCGGTTTCACCGCGCTCGACGGAGTCGATCTCGTGGTGCGGGCGGGACAGGTCACCGCCGTCGTCGGGCCCAACGGAGCCGGAAAAAGCACCCTGTTCCACTGTCTGGCCGGGACGGTGCGGCCCTTGCACGGGCGGGTTCGGCTCGGCGGGCGGGACATCACCCGGCTGCCCGCGCATGCCCGCACCCGGCTCGGCGTGGCCCGGACCTTCCAACAGCTGGCCGTCTTCCCGTCGTTGACCGTGACCGAGAACGTGCGCGTCGGCGCCGAGCAGGGCCGGGTCCCCGATCCGGGCGCCGTGGAGCGGGCGTTGCGGCTGTTCGGGCTCGATGGGGACGTACGGTCGCTGCCCGCCGCCGGGCTGCCCACCGGGACGCTGCGCCGGGTCGAGCTGGCCCGGGCCTTCGCGGGCGGCCCGCGCGTGCTGCTCCTCGACGAGCCCGCCGCCGGACTCGACACCGCCGAAGTGGTCGCGCTGACCCGGGTGTTGAGGGCCCTGGCCGCCGAGGGCACCGCGCTGCTCGTCGTGGAGCACGACCTCGATCTGGTCGCCGACCTCGCCGACGTGGTCCATGTGATGGCGGCCGGCCGGATCATCACCTCCGGCCCGCCCGCTCGCGTCCTCGACACACTCGACGCCCGGGAGACCCCCGCATGACCATCTCCCTGCGCCACGCGCGGGTGCGCTACGGCCCCCTCGAAGCCCTGCACGGCATCACCCTCGCCGCCCCCGCCCACGGGCTCACGATCCTGCTGGGCCGCAACGGCTCCGGCCGTACGACCGCGCTGCGCGCCCTCGCCGGTACGGTCGCGCTGTCGGGCGGCGCGGTGGTGTGGGACGGCGCCGACGTGACCCGGGTGTCCGCGCACGAACGGGCCCGCCGGGGACTGTGCCTGGTGCCGGAACGGCAGGCCGTGTTCGGGTCCCTCACCGTCCACGAGAACCTCGAACTCGCCGCCCGGGACTACGCCGTAGCCCTGGATGCCTACCCGCAACTCCGCCCGCTGCTCCCCCGCCGGGCCGGCACCCTCTCCGGCGGCGAGCAGCGGATGCTGGCCCTCTCCCGGGCCCTGCTGGCACGCGCACGCGTGGTGCTCGTCGACGAACCGGCTCAAGGCATGTCACCCGCGGTCGCTGCCCACACGTACGAACTGCTGGCCGGGCTCGACGCGTGCGTGGTGGTCGCCGAGCAGCGGTTGCCGCCGGTGCTGCGCGGCCGGGCCGCGATCGTGTACGAACTGCGGCGCGGGGCGGTGGTGTTCGGCGGCGAGGCGGCCGAACTGGCGTAACGGGCGCGCCCCCGCCCGGTCGGAGGACCGGGCGGGGGCGGCTCGGGAGCGGCTCGGCTCAGAGGTCGAGCTGCTGCCCGGGGACGATCAGATCGGGGTCGGTGCCGATGACGGCCTTGTTGGCGGCGTAGATCTTCCGCCAGGTGGTCCCGTGTTCGGCCGCGATGCCGCTGAGGGTGTCGCCCTCGCGGACGGTGTAGTCGCCGCGGGACGTGCCGCGCGAGGCGTTGTTCGTCCCGCGAGCCGGCGTCTTCGCGGGCTTCGACGGGGTCGCCTTCTTGGTCGACTGCTTCTTCGTCGACTCGGTGGTCGACTTCTTGGTCGTCTTCGTGGACTTCTCGGTGACCGTGCCGGAGGAGGCCGCGGGTGCGCTGCCGTTCGCTCCGGCCCGTGCCGAACAGACCGGCCAGGCACCCCATCCCTGGGCGTGCTGGACCTTGGTGGCCACGGCGATCTGCGCGGACCGGGAGGCCTGGTCGGCGGTGGCCGCGTAGGCCGAACCACCGTAGGCGCGCCAGGTTCCGGCGGAGAACTGGAGTCCTCCGTAGTAGCCGTTACCGGTGTTGATGTGCCAGTTGCCGCCGCTCTCGCACTGGGCGATGCGGTCCCACACTCCACTGTCGGCCGCCGCGGCGTTGCCGCTTGCGGCCAGCAGTCCGAGCGGGGCGAGCAGGGCCGCCCCGGCGAGGACCGCCGTCGTACGCGCTTGACCCTTGTGGGTCTTGGGTGCGTTCTCGCGAGTGGTATCGGCACATTCGGACATGTAGTTCCCTCTCCAACAACCCGGGGTCCCCCAAGGCGGTGCGCGGCTCCCGCGTATCGACGCGGTCCTCGCGCTCCTCCCCGTCCGCCGGAAGTCGTGCTGCTTGCTGGCTCGTTCGGTCGGCGGACGTACCCGAGCGGTGCTCTGTGCACACGGCGGAGGAATGTACGGAGGTCGGAGAGCCGGTGTCGACCAACTGCCCTTCGCCGCAGGCCAGTTCACTGTTACCGCGGGTATCAGCACTTTTCGGCCACCCACTACATTCGCTGATTTCACGATTTTTCGACCAGTTGCCGACACGCACTGTGACCCGGCTCACGCGACCAACTCCCTTGACCTTTCACAGAGTTGACAGGGAGTGTCCGATTCCGTACCACCCGTGACCGTCCGCTTCGGTCGGTTCGATTCGGTTCGCCCTGGAGCGTGACTCCCGCCACAGATCCTCCGTTGTCTTCTTCATGAGCCCGGGACCCACCGGGCACCGCATTCCGAGGGAGCCACCCGTGCCGCGCATGCTCGACGTCAGCGACGACGTACGCGCCGAGATCGGCGACGAAGAAGCCGACCGGCTGCTCGCCGGAGACAACGCCCCGGGCAGTTACGACTGCACGTCCTGCCGCACCCAGGGCGACTCCGAACAGGAGCGCACCAGCACCGTCCTGTTCATCGGCGACGAGACCGCCGTCCTCGCCTTCGCCCACGCCACCTGCCTGCCCTCCCAGATCGTCCAGGTCACCGAGGAGCAACTGCAGGGCGCGGTCCGCTCCATCAGCGGCAACGCGCACGCCCCGGCCGGCGAGCCGGAGAGGTCCGTACCCGAGCAGGCCGTGCTCGGCGTGACCAGCGGACTCGTCCTGATCGCCGGGGAGTTGCACCCCGCCCTCGTCGTCGAGCCGACCGCGCCCATCGTGCGGCCCGGCTCGACCGGCGTCGGCGACGACTTCCTGCCGCTGCTGATCGAGCAGGGCTTCATGCCGCTCAGCGAGATCACCACCGTGCCGCCCGTGCTGCACGGCTGGTCGGTGCTGCTCGCCGCGGGCCAGCTGCACGCGGTGCTGCAGCCGAGCAGCAACGGCGGTTCCCCGGTGGCCTGGTGGCAGGCGCACCAGGCGCTCCAGGTCACCGACAGCTGGCGGGCCGCCGCCAACAAGCACCAGCAGGTGCTGATGTTCGCGGCACCGGTGGGCTCGATCGGCCGCCAGCCCCGCGAGGACCTGCTGCGCAGCGCGCTCGACAAGGCCGCGGCGAACGGCAAGCTGGTCGGCTCCGCACTGCCGCTCGCGGGCACCTGAGCCGCATCCCTTCAGTTCACGCGTCGTTTGGACATACGTGCACGCATACGACGTTCCCCGCAGCCGGCCCTACCAGTCGATCCCGTCCTCGCGATCGGACCGGGACAGCACCGGCGGCCCATCGGCCACGCCGATCTACGACCGTCTCTACTCGGAGTGGGTCAAGACCTTCCGCTCGCTGCCGGGTGACCGCAGCGGCGAGGAGGAGCTGGGCTTCACCGCCTTCGGGCACAGCCCGCACAGCACGGGCTCGTTCGGCGGCGGCTCATTGGGTGGGGGTTCGTACAGCGCGTACAGCGCGGGGGCCTACAGCGCCCGGCAGCAGTCACAGTGGCAGCGCGTCGGGCAGCTCGGCCACGCCGGGCAGCAGCAACAGCACGGCTACACCGGGATGCACCACATCCCGGCGGCCCTGCCACCCGGCCCACGCCGAGGCATCTGACGCGGCACGCACACGAAGAGGGCGGCCCCCGTGGAGACGGGGGCCGCCCTCTTCGTCGTAGAACAGCCGTTGGAACAGCCTTATGGCTACGGCTACTTCTTCTTGCCGCGCTTCTCGCGCACCCGGACCGAGATGTGGATCGGGGTGCCCTCGAAGGCGAACTCCTCGCGCAGGCGGCGCTCGATGAAGCGGCGGTAGCCCGCCTCGATGAAGCCGGAGGCGAAGAGCACAAAGCGCGGGGGCTTGGTGCCGGCCTGGGTGCCGAAGAGGATGCGGGGCTGCTTGCCGCCGCGGATCGGGTGCGGGTGGGCGGCGACCAACTCACCGAGGAACGCGTTCAGTCGGCCCGTCGGGACACGCGTCTCCCAGCCGGCGAGCGCGGTCTCGATGCCCGGGACCAGCTTCTCCATGTGCCGGCCGGTGCGCGCCGACACGTTCACCCGGGGCGCCCACGCGACCTGGGCGAGCTCGGTCTCGATCTCGCGCTCCAGGTAGTAGCGGCGCTCCTCGTCGAGGGTGTCCCACTTGTTGAAGGCGAGGACGATGGCGCGGCCCGCCTCGACGGCCATGGTGACGATGCGCTGGTCCTGCACCGAGATGGACTCGGAGGCGTCGATCAGGATGACCGCGACCTCCGCCTTCTCCACGGCGGCGGCGGTGCGCAGCGAGGCGTAGTAGTCGGCGCCCTGCTGGAGGTGGACGCGCTTGCGGATACCGGCGGTGTCGACGAACTTCCAGGTGACGCCGCCGAGTTCGATGAGCTCGTCGACCGGGTCACGGGTGGTGCCCGCGATCTCGTTGACGACAACGCGCTCCTCACCCGCCACCTTGTTCAGCAGCGAGGACTTGCCGACGTTCGGGCGGCCGATCAGGGCGATGCGGCGGGGGCCGCCGGTCGCGATGCCGAAGGTCTGCTCGGGCGCCTCCGGAAGGGCCTCCAGGACGGCGTCCAGCATGTCGCCGGTGCCACGGCCGTGCAGCGCGGAGACGGGGTGCGGCTCGCCGAGCCCCAGGGACCACAGATAGGAGGCGTCGGACTCGCCGCTCAGACCGTCGACCTTGTTGGCCGCCAGCACGACGGGCTTGCCGGCCTTGCGCAGCAGCCGTACGACCGCCTCGTCGGTGTCGGTGGCGCCGACCTTGGCGTCGACGACGAAGACGACCGCGTCGGCGGCCTCGATCGCGTACTCGGCCTGGGCGGCCACGGAGGCGTCGATGCCGAGGACGTCCTGCTCC
This sequence comes from Streptomyces sp. NPDC050508, assembly GCF_040655155.1. Taxonomy (NCBI): domain Bacteria; kingdom Bacillati; phylum Actinomycetota; class Actinomycetes; order Kitasatosporales; family Streptomycetaceae; genus Streptomyces; species Streptomyces sp. NPDC050508. The sequence goes on along the minus strand of NZ_JBFAJJ010000005.1, from coordinate 41,423 downwards.
CAGCCCCCGGTGTCGACGACCTTGAACCGACGCCCGGCCCACTCGGCCTCATACGTCACACGGTCACGCGTGACGCCGGGCTTGTCCTCCACGACGGCTTCACGCCGCCCGATGATGCGGTTGACGAGAGTCGACTTGCCGACGTTCGGCCGGCCGACGACGGCGAGGACGGGCAGCGGCCCGTGACCGGCCGCCTCGATGGCCCCCTCGACGTCCTCGATGTCGAAGCCCTCTACGGCGGCGAGCTCCATGAACTCCGCGTACTCGGCGTCGCCGAGCGCCCCGTGCTCGTGCTCCTCGCCGGAGCCGTCGGGCTGGATCTGGTCGTTCATGAAGTCGGTACCTCGTTCATCGTGGTGATCGGTGAAGCCCCCGGATTTCGGGTGATCCACTACTCAAGTGTCTCTTAGCGCCCGGTAAGGCGCCTGGCGCTGTCCAGATGGGCGGCCAGCTGCTTCCGGATCCGCTCGGTCGCCTCGTCCAGTGCCCTGCGCGTACGGCGGCCGGAGCCGTCGCCCGCTTCGAACGGGTCGCCGAAGACGACGTCGACGCGGGAGCGCAGCGGGGGCAGCGCCTTTATCAGCCGTCCGCTCTTCTCCGAGCTGCCCAGCACGGCCACCGGCACGATCGGGGCACCGCTGCGGACCGCGAAGTAGGCGAGCCCCGCGCGCAGCGAGGCGAAGTCGCCCTCGCCACGGCTGCCCTCGGGAAAGATACCGAGGACTCCGCCGGCCGACAGGACGTCCAGCGCCCGCGTGATCGCCGTGCGGTCGGCGACCGACCGGTCCACCTTCAGCTGGCCGATGGCGAGCAGGAAGGGGTCGAGCGGACCGATGAACGCCTCTTTCTTGATCAGGAAGTGCGTCGGCCGGGGCGCCACACCCATGACCATCGGGCCGTCGATGTTGTGCGAATGGTTGACGGCGAGGACCACCGGGCCGGTCGCGGGGACCTTCCAGGCGCCCAGGACGCGCGGTTTCCACAGCCCGTACATCAGGCCGACGCCGATGCGCCGCCCGACCTCGGCGCCCCGTTCCGATGGAGCGGTCACTTGGCGGCCCGCTTCTCCTCGACGAGGGTGACGACGCACTCGATGACCTGCTGGAGCGTGAGGTCGGAGGTGTCCACCTCGACCGCGTCGTCCGCCTTCGCGAGCGGCGAGGTCTTCCGGGAGGAGTCGGCCGCGTCCCGCTTCAGCAGCGCCTCGCGGGTGGCCTGTACGTCGGCGCCCTTCAGCTCACCGCTGCGGCGGGCGGCACGCGCCTCCGGGGAGGCGGTGAGGAAGACCTTCAGGTCGGCGTCGGGCAGCACGGTCGTGCCGATGTCCCGCCCCTCCACCACGATCCCCCGCTCCGCGTCGGCGGCCAGCGACCGCTGCAGCTCGGTGATCCGGGCCCGCACCTCGGGCACCGCGCTGACCGCGCTGACCTTGGAGGTGACCTCCTGGGTGCGGATCGGGCCGGCCACGTCCACGCCGTCGACACTGATCGTCGGGTTCGCCGGGTCCGTACCGGAGATGATCTCCGCCTTGCCCGCCACGTCGGCGATCGCGGTGGGGTCGGTGATGTCGATCCCGTTGTTCACCATCCACCAGGTGATCGCCCGGTACTGGGCGCCGGTGTCCAGATAGCTCAGCCCGAGCTGCCCGGCCACGGCCTTCGACGTGCTCGACTTGCCCGTGCCGGAGGGGCCGTCGATGGCGACAATCACTGCCGGGGCGGTCCGGGCGGCGCCGTTTTCCACGGGAGGAGACCTTCCTGGTGCGGGGTGGTGAGCGGGGTGGGGGTGCGAGTGCGCCCCGGACAAGGTTACTGGGTTCACGTCACTCGTCCGGCCCCTGCTCTTCTTGGGCACCGGTGCGCATGATCCAGGTGGTCGGGCGCCTTTCCGACGCGGGCCGGCAAAATCAGCCCGTTGGGGGTCCCCCCTCTGGGGGAGTTTGAGGACGAGGCCCCTTCAGGGCCGATCGGGGGGCTGGGGGCAGAGCCCCCAGGGACGCCCGCCCCCACGCCGGGCACCTACTGCCGGATCGCCCACCCTCGCTCCCTCAGCGCCGCACTCAACACCGGCACAGACTTCGGCTCCACCATCAACTGCACAAGCCCCGCCTGCTGCCCCGTCGCATGCTCGATCCGCACATCCTCGATATTGACCCCCGCCATCCCCGCATCCGCGAAGATCCGAGCCAGTTGCCCCGGCTGGTCGTCGATCAGCACAGCCACAACCTCGTAAACCCGCGGAGCGGACCCGTGCTTGCCGGGAACGCGGACCTGCCCCGCGTTCCCCCGCCGCAGCACGTCCTCGATGCCGCCCACACCCTCCCGCCGCTTGGAGTCGTCGGCGGACTGCAACGCCCGCAACGCCCGCACCGTCTCCTCCAGGTCCCCGGCGACATCGGTGAGGAGGTCGGCCACCGGCCCGGGGTTCGCGGACAGGATGTCGATCCACATCCGGGGGTCGGACGCGGCGATCCGGGTCACATCCCGAATGCCCTGCCCGCACAGCCGTACGGCAGCTTCTTCCGCGTTCTCCAGCCGCGCGGCAACCATGCTGGACACCAGATGCGGCATGTGTGACACAAGAGCCACAGCCCGATCATGGGCATCGGCATCCATGACAACCGGCACGGCACGGCAGTGCGACACCAGCTCCAGGGCGAGGTTCAACACCTCGGTGTCGGTGTCACGCGTAGGTGTCAACACCCACGGGCGCCCCTCGAAAAGATCACCAGTCGCCGCCAACGGCCCCGACTTCTCGCGCCCGGACATGGGATGCGAGCCGATGTACCGGGACATCACCGACGGGTCGAGGCCCAGCGACTCCAACTCCCGCCGCGGACCACCCTTGACGCTGGCCACGTCGAGGTAACCCCGGGCCACACCCCGCCGCATCGCGTCGGCCAGCACCCCGGCCACCAGTGCCGGCGGCGCGGCGATGATCGCGAGGTCGACGGGCCCGTCCGGCGCCTCTTCGGTACCGGCGCCGAGCGCGGCGGCCGTACGGGCCTGTTCGGGGTCGTGGTCGGTGAGGTGGACGACGACGCCTCGGGAGGCGAGGGCGAGGGCGGCGGACGTGCCGATGAGCCCGGTGCCGATGACGAGCGCGGTCCTCACTGGGCGATGTCCTTGCGCAGGGCGGCCGCGGCACCGAGGTAGACGTGCGCGATGTCGGCGCGGGGCCGGTCGGATTCGATGTGCGCGAGGACGCGGACGACCCGGGGCAGCGCGCCCTCGATGTCGAGTTCCTGCGCGCAGATCAGCGGTACGTCGGCGAAGTCGCTGCCGAGCTTGCGGGCCGCGGCGGCCGGGAAGTCGCTGTGCAGGTCGGGCGTGGCCGTGAACCAGATGCTGATCAGGTCGTCGGCGGTGAGGCCGTTCCGCTCCAGGACCGCGGTGAGCAGCGCGCCTACCTGCTCGTCCATGTGGCCGGCCTCGTCCCTGTCGAGTTGGACGGCGCCCCGGACCGCTCGTACCGCCACGGCTCTGCTCCTCGCTGATGTACGGCTCTTGGTACATCCAGCCTAGTCAGCCCGTCCGGCAGGGGTGCGCGGCGCCCGCCCACCGAGACGGTCACAGGGACTGTTGCCGGACCAGTTCCTCCAGCGAGGCGGCCTGGGGCAGCTGCCCGTCCGGGGTGAGCCTGTCGACGACCTGGGGCAGCGTCTGCGCGAGGTCGGTCGCGGCCTGCTCCGGGGTGACGCCGGCCTGCTCGGCGACCTTCTGCAGGGTCTCGTCGGGCAGGGCCTGCTGGATCTGGGCGCCGGTGACGGACTGGTTCTGCCCGGTGTCGACCCAGGAGTCCTTCTGCTCGGCCAGACCTGACTTGGTGAGCATCTCCAGGAGCCCGCCCAACGGATTGTTTCCGCTCCCGCCGCTGCCACTGCCCTGACTGCCGCCGAGGGCCGAAAGCAGGGCGCCCAGGATGTTGCCGCTGCCGGAACCGCTCCGGCCCCCTCCGCCCAGAAGGCCACCGAGCAGACTGCCGAGATCGTTGCCCGCCATGGGTCGCACCTTTCGGGAGGGGCCGGCCGCTGGTCGGGGCCCGGCCTCGAACCCTGCCAATGTCACCTGAATCATCCCGTTCCGCTACTTGGGGTGAGATCATCCCGGTATGCCTCTTTACCCGCGGGCCCGAGTCCGCTCTCATGGGCTGGAAGCACGCCTCGGGGGAGGGCCACATTGAAGCGTCCTGGACCACTGCTCACACTTCTGGCGGGCCTGTTGCTGGGCCTGTTCATGCTGACGCTCAACGCGACGTCGGGGACGAAGACCGCATCGTCCACATACCGGGAGAAATCACCTTCCGTGTCGACGTCCCCGTCCTCCACACCCAAATCCAAATCCAAACCCACACCCACACTCAGCCCGACACCGTCGAAGACAACCGTCGCCAACGCCAACTACGCCGGCCGCACCGACGACGACGCCGCCTCGGTCGCCGTGTCCGTCCGTGACGGCAAGGCGGTCGCCTACTTCTGCGACGGCCGCTACAAGGAGGCCTGGCTCAGGGGTCCCGTGAACGACGACGGCAGCATGAAGCTCACCGCCCCGAACGGCGCCGTACTCGACGGCAGGATCGAGCAGGGCAAGAAGATCCACGGCACGGTCAAGGACGAGGGCCGGAAGTACGCGTTCACCGCCGACAAGGCCGTCAAGCCGTCCGGGCTGTGGCGCGCGACCGCCAAGGTGCGCGGCGCCAAGATCGACGGCGGCTGGATCGTGCTGCCGAACGGCCGCCAGACCGGCATCGTCACCCGCGACGGCAAGGCCACCGCCGCACCCCGTATCGACCCGGAGACCGGCGCGGTCACGGTCGACGGACAGCAGCTCACGGCACAGCCCGTCACCCCCTGACCCACCATCCGCCTCAGGGAGCCGATCATGACCGCCGACCCGAACGCAGCCACCCAGGCCTTCCCACCGCGACCGCCCGCACGCCACCGCGACAGCCCCGCCCGCTACCTGGTCCCGGCCCTGGTGGCCGCGGCCGTAGCGGTCGGACTCGGCGTCTACGGCAAGGTCCACGACCCGGCGGGCACCGCCTTCAACCTCGCCGGTTTCAGCAGCACGGGCGCGGTGAAGACCTGGCTCGCGACGACCGCGTTCTTCTTCGCCCTCGTCCAGGTCGTCTCGGCCTTCATGGTCTACGGCAAGCTGCCGGGCCCGAGTTGGGCGTCGACGCTGCACCGCTGGTCGGGGCGGATCGCGTTCCTGGTGGCGGTCCCGGTCGCGGTGCACTGCCTCTACGCTTTCGGCTACCAGACGTACTCGACACGCGTGATGTGGCATTCCCTCCTGGGGTGCGCCTTCTTCGGCGCCTTCAGTGCCAAGATGCTGCTGCTCCGCTCGGAGCGCCTGCCCGGCTGGCTGCTGCCGCTCGTCGGCGGGCTGGTCTTCACCGCCCTCACGTTGATCTGGCTGACATCCGCCCTCTGGTTCTTCCGCACCTTCGGAGTGACGACATGACCGACAGCTCGACGCGCCGCACGGTCCTCGCGACGGGTGCGGCCGGCGCGCTCGCCGCCGGATGCAGCAAGTACGGCAACAGCAACAACTCCTCGGGCTCGTCGTCCGTGAAGGCCACCGGCGGCCAGGAACTGGCGAAGACCTCGGAGATCCCGGTCGGCGGCGGCACGATCTTCAAGGACCAGAAGATCGTGGTGACCCAGCCGAAGAAGGACGAGTTCAAGGCCTTCTCGGCGATCTGCACCCACCTGGGCTGCACGGTGGGAACCGTCTCGAACGGCGTCATCGAGTGCCCGTGCCACCACAGCAAGTACCGCATCGCGGACGGCTCGGTGGCGAGCGGCCCGGCACCGAAGCCGCTGCCCGCGGAGCAGATCAAGGTGGAGGGAAATTCGATCCGCCTGGTGTGAGATGCCACGTACGCTCCCGGCATGCCGTTCGAGAGCCTGGTCCGTGACCACACGATCTACGCCTGCGTGATGGGTTCACGCGCCTTCGGCCTGGCGACGGACACGAGCGACACGGACCGCAGGGGCGTGTTCCTCGCCCCCACTCCCCTCTTCTGGCGCTTCGACAAGCCGCCGACGCACATCGAGGGCCCGGCGGAGGAGCAGTTCAGCTGGGAGCTGGAGCGCTTCTGCGAACTGGCCCTGCGCGCGAACCCCAACATCCTGGAGTGCCTCCACTCCCCCCTCGTCGAGCACATCGACGACACGGGCCGCGAACTCCTCGCCCTGCGCGACGCGTTCCTCTCCCGCCAGGTCCACGAGACGTTCACGCGCTACGCGTTGGGCCAGCGCAAGAAGCTGGAGACCGACATCCGCCTCCACGGAGCGCCCCGTTGGAAGCACGCGATGCACCTGCTCCGCCTGCTGACGAGCGCCCGCGACCTGCTCCGCACGGGCACGCTGACGATCGACGTAGGAGACCAACGCGACCCGCTGCTCGCGGTGAAACGCGGCGAAGTCCCGTGGCCCGAGGTCGAGTCCTGGATGACCCGCCTGGCAGCGGAGACGGCCGAGGCCGCCACCCGCACCCCGCTCCCGACAGAACCGGACCGCCGCCGCGTGGAGGACTTCCTCTTCCGGATGCGCCGCGCGTCCAGCGACGCCCTAGCGGGGTGACGCCACCAGCAGCCCTGCGTCGGCGGCTGCCTCGCCTTGACGCTTGTCGTACGTCACGAACCAGCTGACCCCGTGACCGAGCTTAAGGGCCGCCACGGTGTGGATCGCGTCGAGGCTGCGCAGCGAGGTGTTCGGCGCCAAGTCCCCGGCCTCCGCCATCAGTTCGGGCGTGAGGCGAACGCGTGCAATGGAGTTCAGCAGCGCTTCGGCCGCCGAGCGCTCGACCTCGTCCGCGCCCAGGCGGTGCAGCAACCGTCGCACCTCGGTCTGCGCCAGGTCGCAGGTGACGACGCGACGCATTCCGCCGTACTGTCCGATCCACTGCTCCAGCGCCGCCGTCTCCGCCTCGGCCCGCAGCAGCTTGGCGATCGCCGATGCGTCGAGGTAGAGCAGCGTCACCGCGTCTCCTCCTCGCGCTGGGCGAGCAGCTCCGCGGTGGGGCCGCGTCCCGACGCGTTCCGTCTGACCGCGCGCAGCCGCTCCAGCGCGTCCGCAGCCTCAGCACCGTGACCCTCGTCCAGGACCGAGGCGTCGAGCAGGCCGATGGCGATCGCGGCACGGATGTCCCGTTCGGCCGGCTCCAGCGGAGACAGTATGGCGACCGGCACCCCGTCCCGAGTGATCTCGATCGACTCACCCGCCGCCACAGCGTCCAACAGAGCCGCGGTGTGCCGGGACAGCTCCCGGACCGGCATGCGCCTGCGCTTCACCTCACCCATGTCTGCCATGATGCACCCACCGCATGACACCGTCAACAGATGTCAGACATGGCCGCAGCATGTCAGGCATCCCAAAGTGCCCCCAGCGTCAACAGCTCCCCCCGATATTCAACCCGCTCCGCCCACTCCCCCGGCCAGACGTCCGCACCGAGATGCGCCCCCGCGAACGCCCCCGTGAGACACGCGATCGAGTCCGAGTCGCCGGACGTACAGGCCGCACGACGCAACGCGGTCACCGGTTCCTCCACGAAGAGGAGGAAGCACAACAGGCCGGTCGCCAGGGCCTCTTCGGCGATCCAGCCCGCGCCGGTGGCCAGGCACGGGTCGGTCTCCGGGGAGACGGTCCGTACGGCGACCTCAAGCCGGCCGAGTACCTCCAGGCACTCGTCCCAGCCGCGCGCGATGAAGTGCTCGGGTGTGGGGTCCTGGCTCCGCGTCCACAGGTCGCCGAGCCAGCGGTGGTGGTAGCGGGTGCGGTTCTCGTAGGCGTACGACCGCAGCAGCCCGATGAGCCCGGTCGGCTCGGCGCCCTGCGCGAGCAGTCGTACGGCGTGTGCGGTGAGGTCGGAGGCGGCGAGGGCGGTCGGGTGTCCGTGGGTGAGCGCGGACTGCAACTGGGCCGCGCCGGACCGCTGTTCGTCGCTCAGGCCGGGAACGAGCCCGATCGGCGCGACGCGCATGTTGGCCCCGCAGCCCTTCGACCCGATCTGGCTGGCGTCCTGCCAGAGCCGGTCCTGCTCCTTCAGCAGGTTGCAGGCGACGAGGCAGGTCCGGCCGGGGGCACGGTTGTTCTCCGGTGACTGGTACCAGTCCACGAACTCCTCGCGCACCGGCCGTTCCATCCGCTGGGGACCGAGTAGCCCTCGGTCCATGGCAGTTCGCAGCCCGCGGCCCAACGCCAGTGTCATCTGCGTGTCGTCGGTGACGATCGCCGGCCTCGGCAGTTCCATCTCCCGCCAGGGACCGAATTTGGCGAGGATGCCGGGCACGTCGTTGAACTCGGTCGGGAAGCCGAGCGCGTCCCCGAGGGCGAGGCCCACCAGGGCTCCGGTGGCGGCGCGCTTGCGGACGGTGGTCGAGGTAGAGGTCATACGGGGGTTCCTTCCCGGGTCGGCCGGAGCAGGGGCGGGTACAGCGTGGTGGCGGTCCCGGCGCGGTACAGCGCGGCCGGTTTGCCGCGACCGCCGGTCAACTTGGCGCCGCCGGGCACCGGTTCGACGAAACCCGGCGTGGCGAGCACCTTGCGGCGGAAGTTGGGGCGGTCGAGCGCGGTGCCCCACACGGTCTCGTAGACCTGATGCAGCTCCCCGAGCGTGAACTCCGTCCCGCAGAAGGCGGTGGCGAGGCAGCTGTACTCCAGCTTGGCGCCCACCCGTTCGTGCGCGTCGGCCAGAATCCGGTCGTGGTCGAAGGCGAGCGGCCCGAGCGAGTCGTACGGCAGCCAGCGGGCCTGCGCCGCGTCGCTGCCCGCGTGCGGCTCGGGCGGGTCGGGCAGCAGTGCGGCGAAGGCGACGGTGACGACCCGCATCCGGGGGTCGCGGTCGGGTTCGCTGTAGGTGCGCAGTTGCTCAAGGTGCAGCCCGGAGACGTCCGACAAGCCGGTCTCCTCGGCGAGTTCACGCCGGGCGGCGGTCTCCGCGGACTCGTCGGGGTGCACGAAGCCACCGGGCAGCGCCCAGTGTCCGGCGTACGGCTCCTGTCCGCGCTCGACGAGCAGCACGTGCAGGGCGCCGGCGCGGATCGTGAGGACGGCGAGGTCGGCGGTGACGGCGAAAGGTTCGAAGGCGTACTTGTCGTAGCCCGGTACTGCGGTCACGCTCACCCACCCTCTTAATAGTCACTTCGACCATAAAGAGTGGCCGCAGTCCGGCGCAACCCCCCGCACCCGACGAAAACGAAACGGCCGGCCCCGGAGAAATCCGGAGCCGGCCGCCGCAAGCAGGCCATGAACAGGCAGGCCTAGAGGTCGACTTCCTGCATCAGCATGCCGACCTCGGTGTTCGACAGCCGTCGCAGCCAGCCCGACTTCTGGTCGCCCAGGGTGATCGGACCGAAGGAGACACGGACCAGCTTGTCGACCGGGAAGCCGGCCTCCGCGAGCATGCGCCGCACGATGTGCTTGCGGCCCTCGTGGAGGGTCACCTCGACCAGGTAGTTCTTGCCGGTCTGCTCGACGACACGGAAGTGGTCCGCACGCGCGTACCCGTCCTCCAGCTGGATGCCGTCCTTGAGCTGCTTGCCCAGATCGCGCGGGATCGGGCCCACGATGTGCGCGAGGTAGGTCTTCTTCACGCCGTACTTCGGGTGGGTCAGCCGGTGCGCCAGCTCGCCGTGGTTGGTGAGCAGGATCACACCCTCGGTCTCGGTGTCGAGCCGCCCGACGTGGAAAAGACGCGTCTCGCGGTTGGTGACGTAGTCGCCGAGGCACTGCCGGCCCTCGGGGTCCTCCATCGTCGCGACGACACCGGCGGGCTTGTTCAGCGAGAAGAACTGGTACGACTGCGTCGCCACCGTCAGCCCGTCGACCTTGATCTCGTCGTGCTCCGGGTCGACGCGCAGCCCCTGCTCGACCACGATCTCGCCGTTGACCTCGACGCGGGACTGCTCGATCAGTTCCTCGCAGGAGCGCCGGGAGCCGTAGCCCGCGCGTGCGAGGACCTTCTGGAGCCGCTCGCCCTCCTGCTCGGCGCCCGGGAAGGTCTTGGGCGGCTTGATGTCCTTCTTGCCCGCGTACCGCTCCCGGTTGCGCTCCTCGGCCCGCGCGTCGTACTCACGCGAGGTCGCCGGCGCCCAGCGCCCGCGTCCGGTGCCCTGGCCCTGCTTGGGGCCGCCCTTGGCACCACCGCGCGCGGCGGCACCCCGCCCTGACTTGGGGCCTTCGTGGGATCCCGTGGGGCCTACGTCGTAGCGCCGCTCCTCGGGACGCGGCTTTCCGGCGCGCTTCGGCTTGTCGTCGCGGCCTCCCGCGCCCCTCGGCTGGGAGCCGCCCCCGCCGGCACCCCGGGAGTTGCCCGCGCCGGAGCCACGGCCGCCGCCGCCCCCACCGGAACCCCGGGGATTACCGCCCCCGCCGGTCCCGCGGGGATTGCCGCGCCCGCCGCTCCTACCGCCGCCGCCACTGCTGCCACTGCTGCCACTGCTTCGCATCAAAGTTCCGTCGTCGTCGTTTCGTCTGCATCTGCATCCGGTGCATCCGGATCGAACGACGGGACCCCTTCCAGCGTCTCCGCCTCGATCGCCTCAGCCTCAGGGAGGAAGGGCGCGAGCTCCGGGAGCTCGTCCAGGCCTCGCAGGCCCATCCGCTCCAGAAAGTAGTTCGTCGTCACGTACAGGATCGCACCTGTTTCGGGTTCCGTGCCCGCCTCCTCGACCAGACCCCGCTGCAAGAGGGTGCGCATCACACCGTCGCAGTTGACTCCGCGGACCATCGAGACCCTGCTGCGGCTGACCGGCTGGCGGTACGCGACGACCGCCAGGGTCTCCAGCGCCGCCTGCGTGAGCCGGGCCTGCTGGCCGTCCAGGACGAAGCCCTCGACGGCCGGCGCGTACTCCGGCCGCGAGTAGAAACGCCACCCGCCCGCGATCAGCCGCAGCTCGAAACCGCGCCCCTGGACGGTGTACTCGTCGGCCAGCTCGCGCAACGCGTCCGCGATCCGCCGTTTGGGCCGCTGGAGTATTTTCGCGAGGTGTTCCACGGTCGCGGGCTCGTCCACGACCATCAGGACGGCCTCCAGGGCGGGCTTGAGGGCCAGATCCGCGACGGCAGGCCCGCCCGCGGCTACGCCCGTGCTCTCCTCGCTCACGCCTTCTCCTCCTTGGCGGGCTCGTCCTTGACCGGCTCGGGCGGCCGGTCGAACTCGTCCGTCACCACGGGCTCGCCCTCCCCCTCCCCACCGGTCCAGCGCACGATCAGATCCCCGAGCGCGGTCTCCTGGTCCAGCGCGACGGCCTTCTCCCGGTACAGCTCCAGAAGGGCCAGGAACCGCGCTACGACGGTCAGGGTGTCGTCGGTGTCGTCCACGAGCACGCTGAAGCTGGCCTCGCCGAGTTCCCGCAGCCGCGCGACGACGATCCCGGCCTGCTCCTGCACGCTGACGAGCGGCGCGTGGATGTGGTCGATGTACACCTGCGGCTTGGGCCTGGGCTGCATCGCCTTCACGGCGAGCTTGGCGAAGCCCTCAGGACCGATCCGGATGACGACCTCGGGCAGCAGCTCGGCATGGTGCGGTTCGAGCCCGACGGTACGGGGGTAGCGCCGGGCTTCTTCGTCGAGGCGCCGGTTGAAGATGTCGGCGATCTGCTTGTACGCCCGGTACTGCAACAACCGCGCGAACAACAGGTCCCGCGCCTCCAGCAGCGCGAGATCGGCCTCGTCCTCGACCTCTGCGGCCGGCAGCAGCCGGGCCGCCTTCAGGTCCAGCAGGGTCGCCGCGACGACGAGGAACTCGGTCGTCTCGTCCAGGTCCCAGTCCGGGCCCATCGCCCTGATGTACACCATGAACTCGTCGGTGACCTTGGACAGCGCCACCTCGGTGACATCCAGCTTGTGCTTCGAGATCAGCTGGAGGAGGAGATCGAACGGCCCCTCGAAGTTGGCGAGCCGCACCTTGAAGACCCCGTCATCGGGTTCTTCCGCGGCTTCTTCCACCACCGCTTCTTCTACGACGGGCTCCGGCTCCGGCGCCGCACCCGGCCCTTTCCCGAGCGCACGCCGACGGCCGGCGGGTGCGCCGGCGGCGGGAGCGTCGTTCGAGGTCATGGCCCCCGCAGGCTACCGCTACCGCCCGCGAAGCCGACGGACGAGAATGCTCGCGTCCCCGCGGGACTCCAGATCGGCCAGGACGACGGCGACCGCCTCGCGCACGATCCGCCCGCGGTCGACCGCGAGGCCGTGCTCGCCCCGGAGCATCAGGCGTGCGTGCTCCAGGTCGATGAGTTCCTCGGCGGACACGTACACGGTGATCTTCTCGTCGTGCCGCTCGCGCCCGGTGGGCCGGCGCTGGGCCTGTGCCCCCTGACGCTGCTTTCGAGGCTGGGCAGAACCTTCCTGCGCCCCCTGACGTCGCCCGGAGCCGTCCGCGGACCGGCTGCGGGACTCGCCGCCGTCCGAGTCCGCCGCCACGTGCTCGGCGCCCTCTCCGTCACCGCCCTGGGCGGGTACGGACTGCGGGGCGTCCTCCCCGGCGGCGGGATCGCTCTCCCCCGCCGGAGCCGGTACCCGGGCCTCGCCGTTGGCCCGGCTCCTGGGGGTGGACGACTGAAGCGCCATCCCCCCTGTCGTACGGAACAGTTCGTCGGCCCCCGGCAGACTCACTCGGCGTGACACCGGGCGAGCACCTCCCTGGCGAGCTGGCGATAGGCGGCGGCACCGACGGAGTTGGAGGCGTACGTGGTGATCGGCTCACCGGCGACCGTGGTCTCCGGGAAGCGCACCGTGCGCCCGATGACCGTGTGGTAGACGTGATCGTCGAACGCCTCGACCACGCGCGCGAGCACCTCACGGCTGTGCACGGTGCGGGAGTCGTACATCGTGGCGAGGATCCCGTCGAGCTCCAACTCCGGGTTGAGGCGCTCCTGGACCTTCTCGATGGTCTCCGTCAGCAGTGCGACACCACGCAGCGCGAAGAACTCGCACTCCAGCGGCACGATCACCTTGTGAGCCGCCGTCAGGGCGTTCACGGTGAGCAGGCCGAGCGAAGGCTGACAGTCGATCACGATGTAGTCGTAGTCGGCCATCAACGGCTTCAACGCCCGCTGCAGCGTGGACTCGCGCGCGACCTCGCTCACCAACTGCACTTCGGCGGCCGACAAGTCGATGTTGCTGGGCAGCAAGTCCATGTTCGGGACAGCTGTCTTGAGGAGCACCTCGTCGGCCGACATGCCCCGCTCCATGAGCAGGTTGTAGACGGTGAGGTCCAACTCCATGGGATTGACGCCCAGTCCGACCGACAGCGCGCCCTGCGGGTCGAAGTCGACGAGCAGTACGCGTCGGCCGTACTCCGCGAGTGCGGCGCCCAGGTTGATGGTTGACGTCGTCTTGCCGACGCCGCCCTTCTGGTTGCACATCGCGACGATCGTCGCGGGGCCGTGACTGGTCAGCGGACCCGGGATCGGGAAGTAGGGCAGCGGGCGTCCGGTCGGGCCCACGCGCTCACGGCGCTGGCGGGCGGCGTCGGGCGCGAGTGTGGCCGCGTACTCGGGATCGGGTTCGTACTCGGCGTCGGGGTCGTAGAAGTGCCCGTCGGGCAGTTCGTCGAAGTCGGCGAACTGGTTGTGGGGCGCACCCCTTCCGTCGCCGGCCATGGCGTTCACGTGATGGCCATCCATGCTCTGGTGTGCTGGCTGGGTCGCCCCTGGCTTGTGGTGACCCCGGTGGGCTGCGAAGGTACGCACCGCGACGGAGCCGACAGCCTCGAACCCCGCGGGCTCCTGGCCCTTTGCAGGCATTCCTGGTTGACCACCCCCGGGAGAAAATGTCGACTCATTCACAAGTCGTCTTACCTCCTTGGTGACCAGGGAATTTCTCGATAGGTCAGCGTGGCACCATGCCGACGTTCGGCGACTCTATGGCGTGTCGGGTGTTCGCAGCAACACAATCCGCCGGACCCGGCCCGATGTGTCGGCAATGAAACATCCCTCTGTCAAGGGCGTACGGCAGTCGCACGGCAGGTTTCACCGGTGCACGAATCGGTTCAAGGGTTACGTTCGGCGCGAGTTGACCGAGTGCCGCAAAGTGACCATACACACACTTCCGGCCGGACCTGTCGAGCAAGGTCCGGCCGGGTGCGCGGAGTTGACGACCTGTGTTGACGTATCGCCTTTTGCCGAACGGTGACTTAGTCGACAGAGTCAGCCGAGCAGCGATTCCAGCTCGACGTGCTCCAGCCCGTGCGCCTCGGCGACCTCGCGGTAAATCACCTTGCCGTCATGGGTGTTGAGACCCTTGGCGAGAGCAGGATCACGTCGCAGCGCGTCGGCCCAGCCGCGGTTCGCGAGCTCCACGATGTACGGGAGCGTCGCGTTGGTGAGCGCGTAGGTCGACGTGTTCGGCACCGCGCCGGGCATGTTGGCGACGCAGTAGAAGACCGAGTTGTGGACCGGGAAGGTCGGCTCGGCGTGGGTCGTCGGACGCGAGTCCTCGAAGCAGCCGCCCTGGTCGATCGCGATGTCGACAAGAACACTTCCGGGCTTCATGCGCGACACGAGTTCGTTGGTGACCAGCTTCGGCGCCTTCGCACCCGGGATGAGCACCGCGCCGATGACGAGGTCGGCGTCCAGGACGGCCTTCTCCAGCTCGAAGGAGTTGGACATGATCGCCCGGACCTTGGTGCCGAAGACCTTGTCGGCCTCGCGGAGCTTGTTGATGTCGCGGTCGAGCAGCGTGACGTGGAAGCCCATGCCGACGGCGATCTGCGTGGCGTTCCAGCCGGAGACACCGCCGCCGATGACGACGGCGCGCGCGGGCTGCGTGCCGGGGACGCCACCGGGGAGCACGCCTCGGCCGCCGACCGAGCGCATCAGGTGGTAGGCGCCGACCTGCGGGGCCAGCCGGCCCGCGACCTCGGACATCGGGGCGAGCAGCGGCAGGGCGCGGCCGGGCAGCTCGACGGTCTCGTAGGCGATCGCCGTGGTGCCGGACTCGACGAGCGCGTCGGTGCACTCCTTGGAGGCGGCCAGGTGCAGGTAGGTGAAGAGCGTCTGGTCCTTGCGGAGGCGGTGGTACTCCTCGGCGATGGGCTCCTTGACCTTGAGCAGCAGGTCGGTGGTGGCCCAGACCTCGTCGGCGGTGGCCAGGATCTGCGCACCGGCCGAGACGTACTCGTCGTCCGTGATCGAGGAGCCGACACCGGCGTTCTGCTCGATGAAGACCTGGTGGCCGTGGCGCACCAGCTCGTGCACACCGGCGGGGGTGATGGCCACCCGGAACTCGTTGTTCTTGACCTCGCGGGGGATGCCGACCTTCACGTCGATCACGGTCCTTGGCTCAGAGGGTGTGGGGCAATACATCTCATACCCGGGCATGCGTGAGCGCACCGGGAGACCGCAGGAGAAGGTGCGGCAGAGCCAGTCTAATGAAGGTGTTCTCGGTGTCTAGCCTTTCAATGCATCAATCTTCCGCGGATGTACTACGGATTTCGCAGGCGTTAGCGTCTTGTTCCAGGGGTTCGGCGGTGGATTCCGGGGATTCGGGGCTGGAATCGCCCTCCAGAAGCTCCTCGCCCAGCATCCGCTCGGCCGTCCCGCGGTGCAGCGCGGCGGACGTCGGGTCGCCCAGCCGGTCGAGGGTGTCGGCCAGCCTCAGCTGCAACGCCGCCTGCAGCCGTACGTCCTCCGCGCGGCGCGCCCACTCGACTGCCTCGTGACAGGTGAGCAGCGACTCCTCGGGGCGGCCCGCGTACTCCTGGACCCGTGCCAGCTCGCTCAACGCCCGTGCCTGGGCGGGCACATCACCGTTCTTGCGGTGCCCGGCGACGGCGGCCCGCCAGTTCCTGAGCGCCTCGCCGTAGCGGCCCGCGTACGTGTGCGCGGCACCGATCCTGCCGTAGAGCCGGGCGGCGTCCGCACGCTCGTCCCGGGCCTGTCGCTGGGCGAGCGCGCGGCCGAACCAGTCGGCGGCCCGGTCGTGGTCCCCGAGCTCCTGGTGCGCGCAGCCTACGGATTCCATCGCGCGGCCGGTCGCATACGGGTCGTTTGCCTCGCGTCCGGCGTCCAGCGCGGCCCGGTAGCGGGCCAGCGCCTCGGTCGTACGGCCGGTCTGCGCGTCCAGATCGGCGAGGTTCAGCAGCGCGGCGGCCTTCTCGCGGGGCAGGTTGCGCCGCTCGGCCACGTCGAGGACGAGGCGGTGGATGCCGTAGAGCTCGGGGGCGGCGGCCTGGGTGCCGAAGTGGGCGACCATCGCCCGCACCAGCTGGGACATCAACCGGCGGGCCAGCGTGTCCAGTTCGCCGTCGGCGACCGCGATGCGGGCGGAGGCCAGCAGGGCGGGCCGGCTGAGACGCAGCCAGTCGGCGGCGGCCCGGGGGTTGGGGAAGCGCAGCGCGCTGGGCATGCCGAGGAGTTTTTCGCGGGCCTGGGGGCTGTCGGTCTCGGTGATGGCGCGGCAGGACTGGAGCAGCCGTACGGTCCGCTCCAGCATGCGGGCGCGGGCCAGCTGGAGTTCGGCCGGGCGGTCCTGGGTCTCGGCGAGGGCGTGCAGGAGGGGCTGGAGGCAGCCGGGGACCTCGTACTGCGGGATCGGCGAGTCAAGGGCCCGCAGCAGGCCCGCGGTGACGAAGTCGTCCAGGGTGGCGCGGGCGCCGTTGACGGAGCAGCCGGCGAGCGCGGAGGCGGTCTGCGGGTCGACCAGGCCGGCCGGGGCGAGGGAGAGCAGTCGCAGTATCCGGGCGGCGGGGCTGGGCAGCGAGCCGTAGACGAGCCGGAAGACGCGGCTCAGCGGGGCGCCCTCGTCGCTCTCGGCGTGGAGGTGCTTGGCGAGGTCGGCCACGGCCGCCTGCGGTCGGGCGGCGAGCCAGCCGCCGGCCAGGGTCAGCGCGGCGGGCTGGGCCCGGCAGACCTCGACCAGGCCCTCGGCGGCGAGCGGGTCGACGGTGATGCGGACCGCGCCGGTGTAGCGGGTGAGGAGTTCCAGCGCGGACTTGGTGTCGAGGCCGCCCAGGGTGCAGGGGCGGACGTCCGCGATGCCGGTGAGCGGGCCGCCGGAGACGGCGACGACGAGGCAGTCCGGGGAGTCCGGCAGCAGCGCGTCGACCTGCTCGGCGTCGGCCGCGTCGTCGAGCAGGAGCAGCGCCCGCCGGTCGGTGAGGGCCGCGCGCAGGATGTCCGAAAGATCGTCCTCGGAGGCGCCGGCCGGGGTCGGCAGCTCCAGGGCGGTGAGGAGTTCGCGGGCGGTGCGCTCGGTGGGGACGGGGGTGCCGTCGGGCTCGCTCAGCCGGGCGCGGAACACACCGGCGTCGTAACGGTCAGCGACCTGTCGGACCAGTTCCTCGGCGAGCGCGCTGCGGCCGGAGCCGGGCTTGCCCGCGATGAGCAGGACGCGGGCGCGGGGGGCCTTGCGGCCGGCGATGGTGTCCAGGCCCGCGCGCTCGATGTCGGCGCGGAGCTCCTTCAACTCTCTTGCACGGCCCACGAATTGGCCCTCGGGAGAAGTGTTCTCGGACAGCTTCACGCCGCCTGTGTCCACCGCCTGATCCGTCACGGGCCACACTCCCGTCCCACTGCACGTGCATAGCCCGCCGGGACTCCGGATCGGGTGATTCCAGAGCCTAGTTCACGCTCTGCGACGAACCGTGCGGAGCGCGGCGGGTACGTCCCCCGATCGGATCAGCCGATCGTCACACCGGTGATCGGTGAAAGGGGAAGGCCGGGTTCAGGACTCGAAGGGACGCGCGGGCCACGGCGCCTCGGCGGGGCGCAGCGCGTCGACGCCGTCGCCGTGCCGGGCAGCGACCAGGGACAGCACACCGACGGCGAGGCAGTTGTTGTGCAGCTCGCCGGCGAGGACCCCGCGGACCAGGTCGTCGAGGGGCACGCGCGCGTGCTCCATGTCGGCCTCCTCGTCCTCGACCTCGAAGCGCTGTCCGTCGGCCTCGGACAGATCGCGGGCCAGGAAGATGCGGATGGCCTCGTCGCAGCCGCCGGGCGTGGTGTAGACGTCGGTCAGCACCCGCCAGTCCTCGGCCTTGACGTGCGCCTCCTCGTACAGCTCTCGCTGGGCGGCGTGCAGCGGGTTCTCGCCGGGGATGTCGAGCAGTCCGGCCGGGATCTCCCACAGCTTCTGGCGTACGGGGTGGCGATACTGCTTGATGACCAGCACCCGGTCCTCCTCGTCGAGGGCGAGGACGGCCACGGAGCCGGGGTGGACCTGGTAGTCGCGGTGCACGACCGTGCCGTCGGGCATGACCACGTCGTCGGTGCGCACGGAGGTCTTGTTGCCCACGAAGGGGGTCACGGTCGCCCGGATCTCCCACTCCTCCGGGGTGTCCTTGATCGTCATGCGCTGTCCCTCCACACGTACATGAACCTGACGTACACAAACGGCCGGGGTGCGCACCTCTTGAAGGCGCGCACCCCGGTCACCGTACAACCTTCGTACTACTTGCCCGTCTTGCGCGCCACGGCCGCCTTGACCAGGCCCGCGAAGAGCGGGTGCGGCCGGGTCGGGCGGGAGCGCAGCTCGGGGTGGGCCTGGGTCGCGACGAGGTAGGGGTGCGCCTCGCGCGGGTACTCCACGTACTCCACGAGCTTGCCGTCCGGGGACGTGCCGGAGAACTGCAGTCCGGCCTTCTTCTCCAGTTCCGCGCGGTAGGCGTTGTTCACCTCGTAGCGGTGGCGGTGTCGCTCCTCGACGTACTCCTTGCCGTCGTACACCTCGCGCACGATGGAGCCCTCGGCGAGCTTGGCCGGGTACATGCCCAGGCGCATGGTGCCGCCCATGTCGCCCTCGCCGGCGACGATGTCGAGCTGCTCGGCCATGGTGGAGATGACCGGGTGGCCGGTGGCCGGGTCGAACTCGGTGGAGTTGGCGTCCGCGATGCCGGCGAGGTTGCGCGCGGCCTCGATCACGATGCACTGGAGGCCCAGGCAGAGGCCGAGCAGCGGGATCTTGTGCTCGCGGGCGTACTGGATGGCGCCGACCTTGCCGGAGACACCGCGGTCGCCGAAGCCGCCGGGGATGCAGATCGCGTCCACGTCACCGAGCTGCTTGGCGGCGCCGGCCGGGGTCTTGCAGTCGTCCGAGGTGACCCACTTGATCTTCACGCGGGCCTTGTTGGCGAACCCGCCGGCGCGCAGCGCCTCGGTGACCGAGAGGTACGCGTCGGGCAGGTCGATGTACTTGCCGACCAGCGCGAGGTTGATCTCGTGCAGCGGGTTGTGGACGCGGTCGAGCAGGTCGTCCCAGGTCGTCCAGTCCACATCGCGGAACGGGAGGTCCAGCTTGCGGACGACATAGGCGTCCAGGCCCTCGCTGTGCACGGTCTTCGGGATGTCGTAGATCGAGCGGGCGTCGGGGCAGGCCACCACGGCGGCCTCGTCGACGTCGCACATCAGCGAGATCTTGCGCTTGATCGCGGTCGGCACCTCGCGGTCGGAGCGCAGCACGATCGCGTCGGGCTGGATACCGATGTTCCGCAGGGCCGCAACCGAGTGCTGGGTCGGCTTCGTCTTCAACTCACCCGAGGGGCCGATGTACGGCAGGAGCGAGATGTGGACCACGAACACGTTGTCCCGGCCTACCTCGTGGCGGACCTGGCGGACCGTCTCCAGGAAGGGCAGCGACTCGATGTCGCCGACCGTGCCGCCGACCTCGGTGATGACGACGTCGACCTCGTCGGTCGCCATGCGCCGGATGCGGTGCTTGATCTCGTTGGTGATGTGCGGGATGACCTGCACGGTGTCGCCCAGGTACTCGCCGCGCCGCTCCTTGGCGATCACCGTCGAGTAGACCTGGCCGGTGGTGACGTTGGCGCTGCCGTCCAGGTCGCGGTCGAGGAAACGCTCGTAGTGCCCGATGTCGAGGTCGGTCTCGGCGCCGTCGTTGGTGACGAAGACCTCACCGTGCTGGAAGGGGTTCATCGTGCCGGGGTCGACGTTCAGGTACGGGTCGAGCTTCTGCATCACGACGCGCAGGCCCCGCGCCTTGAGGAGCATGCCGAGGCTGGAGGCGGTGAGGCCCTTGCCGAGTGAGGAGGCGACACCCCCGGTGACGAAGATGTGCTTGGTCGTCGTGGTGTTGCTGTTTCGGAAAGCAGCGGGCGGCATGGCCAAGAGGGGGCTCCCGTGGTCGCGGTCTGGGGTGCGGTGCGGCTGCCGGCCCGGTGAACCCGGGTTTTTCTGGAGGAGCCGTCGCTGCGGTTCGGGGGTTTCTTGCCCACCGGTCCACGGGCTACCAGGGTATCAGCGCCCGGACGAGATGGCTTCCGGCCACGCTCCGCACTCGCCTCGACACGGACGCCGCTCCCGTCGACACAGACGCGCCCTGGTTACCTGCTTCTCACGCGTTGCTCACCCGTTCGGCCCAGGTCCGTTGGCGAGAGCGGCACACAGATCATCTACGTGCGTCGTATCCTGCTCGGACACTCGCTGCCGAGCCGGTCCGGAACACGGCACCACCCCCGCCCGTATTTCCCGGAACAACGAGAGCTCGTCGGCCCGTTGAGCAACGACCTTCATTTGCTTCATGGCTCAACGACGCACTACAAACGATCCCTTGACCGCACACAGCGACCGCCCCTTTTCCCTGGGGCGACGTGGCCGTTCGACTGGAGTTGCACGTGGCCGGGCGCATCGAAGATTACGCACTCATCGGAGACATGCAGACCGCTGCCCTGGTCTGCCGGGACGGCACGGTGGACTGGCTGTGCCTGCCCCGATTCGACTCCCATGCCATCTTCGCCGGTCTGTTGGGCACCGAGGAACACGGCTTCTGGCGGCTGGGCCCGGCCCACGCCTCCGACGCGCCGCCGCCCCGCGCGGCCCGGCGCGGCTACCGCGGCGACTCGCTGATCCTGGAATCGGAATGGGACACCCCGCGAGGCACGGTCCGCGTGACCGATTTCATGCCCCCTCGCGACGGCGCCCCCCAGCTGATCCGCATCGTGGAGGGCATCTCCGGCCGCGTCCCGATGCGCTCGGCCCTCCGGATGCGTTTCTCCTACGGCCGGGTCGTCCCCTGGGTGCACAAGCACGAGGGCCGCACGGTCGCCGTCGCAGGCCCCGACTCCGTGTGGTTCGACACATCCGCCGAGACCTACGGCAAGCAGCTCACGACGTACGCCGACTTCACCGTCGCGCCGGGTGACCGCATCGCGTTCACCATCTCCTGGGAGCCCTCGCACAAGCAGCCGCCGCCGCTCCCCGAGCCGGAGCAGTCGCTGGAGGCGACCGAGGACTTCTGGCGCGACTGGGTCGACCAGTGCACGTACCACGGCCCCTACCGCGAGGCCGTCGTCCGCTCCCTGATCACGCTCAAGGCCCTCACGTACGCCCCGACGGGCGGCATCGTGGCCGCGCCCACCACCTCCCTCCCGGAGGAGATCGGCGGCGTCCGCAACTGGGACTACCGCTACACCTGGCTCCGCGACGCGGCCATCACCCTCTCCTCGCTCCTGCGCACCGGCTACCGCGAGGAGGCCCGCGCCTGGCGCGAGTGGCTCCTGCGCGCGGTCGCCGGAGACCCCGAGAACCTGCAGATCATGTACGGCATCGCCGGCGAGCGCGAGCTCGGCGAGGCGGAGCTGGACTGGCTGCCCGGCTACGAGAACTCGGGCCCGGTCCGCGTCGGCAACGGCGCGGCGCACCAGCTCCAGCTGGACGTCTACGGCGAGGTCACCGAGGCCCTGCACCTGGCCCACATGACGGGCCTGGCCCGCAACGACTACGCCTCCCTCCTCCAGCTGAAGCTGATCCGCTACCTGGAGAAGCACTGGGACGAGCCCGACGAGGGCATCTGGGAGGTGCGCGGCCCGCGCCGCCACTTCGTGCACTCGAAGGTGATGGCCTGGGTCGCGGTCGACCGCACGATCAAGCTGATCGAGTCGGGCGACGCGGACGGCCCACTGGAGAAGTGGCGCGAACTGCGCGACGACATTCACCGGGACGTGTGCGAGCGCGGCTACGACAAGGAGCGCAACACCTTCACGCAGTCGTACGGCTCGAAGGAGCTGGACGCCTCGCTGCTCCTGATCCCGCAGATGGGCTTCCTGCCCCCGGACGACAAGCGCGTGATCGGCACGATCGAGGCGATCCAGCGCGAGCTGTCGACCCCGGACGGCTTCATCCTGCGCTACCCCACCTCGGGCACGGACGAGGGCGTGGACGGCCTCCCCGGCGACGA
The DNA here is from genome assembly GCF_040655155.1 of Streptomyces sp. NPDC050508. Taxonomy (NCBI): domain Bacteria; kingdom Bacillati; phylum Actinomycetota; class Actinomycetes; order Kitasatosporales; family Streptomycetaceae; genus Streptomyces; species Streptomyces sp. NPDC050508. Next base: position 19,282 of record NZ_JBFAJJ010000005.1, on the reverse strand, counting down.
GGGCGCCTTCCTGGCCTGCTCGTTCTGGATGGCGGACGACCTCGCGATGATCGGCCGCGTGGACGAGGCCCGCAAGCTCTTCGAGAAGCTCCTGTCGCTCCGCAACGACCTGGGCCTCCTCGCCGAGGAGTGGGACCCGCGCCTGCAACGCCAGGTCGGCAACTTCCCGCAGGCCTTCAGCCACGTCCCCCTGATCGACACGGCCCTGCGCCTGACGGCTTCGGGGGCCTACGGCGGCTGAGACCCGCTGAGCACGCGCCCCGGGCAGGAAAATCCAGGTGCCCGGGCCGCCGCTCGCCCCTACCCTTCCCGCCATGGACAGCACCGGGGCCGAGCGGCTCCTGAACGTCGTGGATGTCGAAGCCACCTGCTGGGATCGCGGCCAACCTCCGGGCGCGGTCAGCGAGATCATCGAGATCGGGCTGACCGTCGTCGACCTGGCCACCGCGGAGCGCCTCGCCCGGCATCGGATCCTGGTGCGTCCCGCCCGGTCCACGGTCAGCGAGTTCTGCACGGAGCTGACCGGCCTCACGCAGGACGAGGTGGACGGAGGGGTCGGATTCGCCGAGGCGTGCCGGCTGCTGGCGGCCGAACACCACGCCGGGTCCCGCCTGTGGACCAGCTGGGGCGACTACGACCGCAACCAGTTCACCCGGCAGTGCCGGCAGACCCGGACGCCCTATCCCTTCGGCCGGCACCACACCAACGCCAAAGCGGCCTTCACCGAGGCGTACGGCCTGCGCAAACGCCCTGGCATGGCGCAGGCCCTGGAGATCGCCGGGCGGCGACTCGAAGGCCGTCACCACCGCGGCGAGGACGATGCCTGGAACATCGCCGCCCTCGTTCTCCACCTGTCCGAGCGGGGCACCTGGCCGGACACCACGCCCGCGGCGGCGAACAGGTTGGTGCGCGGGGCCGACGGAACCGGGTAACGTCCTTGTCGTGTTCTTCCGATGAATCCGTAGATCACTTCACATCACTACCGGGAGAACCCGTGACCGTGAGCAAGAACATCAACAACCCCGTGGGCATGGGCGGCGGCCAGCGCAAGAAGCAGTCCCGCGCCGAACGGCAGAACCACGGTCCGCACCGCAACCTCGACCGCCAGGGCGCGGCCGACCAGAAGGCGGAGCTGGTGCGCAAGATGCGCGAGAAGGCACGCGCGGCCGAGGGCGCCGAGCAGGCGGGCGACGACACCGCACAGAGCTGACACACCACCGCAGCAGGGCCCGGACCGCGACGCACGGTCCGGGCCCTGCTGCCGTACGGGGCGTAGGGCGGCCGGCCCTTACGGTCCGGTGACGTGCGGCTGCCCGACGCGACCGCCGCACCGCACCCGCCTAGGCTGGAAGCGGGCAAAACCCCTTTTCTGAAAGGGGGGCGGCCATGGCTTCCCTCTCGACGGCGGGCGCGGCCCTTGCCGCGTTGCGCGAGGATCTGGTCGGCGACGTGTTCGCTCCGGGGGATCAGGGTTACGACGACGCCCGTCTCGTCTTCAACGCGATGATCGACCGACGTCCCGCCGTGATCGCGCAGTGCGTGGACGAAGCCGATGTCGTACGGGCCGTGCGCTTCGGGCGCGAACTGGATCTGCCGATCGCGGTGCGCGGCGGCGGGCACAGCGTCGCGGGCATGGCGCTGGGCGACGGCGCGCTGGTCGTGGATCTGCGTCACATGCGCGAGGTCACCGTGCATCCCGCCGCCCGGGCGGTACGGATCGCGGGCGGGGCCACCATGAGCGAACTGGACGGCGCGACCCAGGAGCACGGTCTCGCCACCACCGGCGGCCGGGTCTCCACGACCGGCGTCGGCGGCTTCGTCCTCGGCGGCGGCACCGGTTGGCTGGACCGCGCCTTCGGCCTCGCCGTCGACAACCTGCTCGGCGTCGACCTGGTGACCGCCGATGCGACCGTGGTCCACGCGAGCGCCGAGGAGAACCCGGAGCTGTTCTGGGCCCTGCACGGCGGCGGCGGGAACTTCGGCATCGCCACCGCGCTCACCCTGAGACTGCACGAACTGCCCGAGTTCTCCGTCGCCTTGATGATGTACGACCCCGAACACGGCCCGGACGTGGTCCGCACCTACCGCGAGATCATCGAGACCGGTCCACAGGAGGCGAGCGGCGGAGTCATCTACCTCACCGGCCCGCCCGAGGAGTTCGTGCCCGAGCACCTGGTCGGCAAGCGGCTGTGCGGTGCCCTGATCACCTACGCCGGAGCCGAGGAGGACATGCGCAAGCTCGCCCAGCCGCTGCTGGCGCTGCCACACGAGATCGAGATCGTCACCGCGCTGCCCTACACCCAGTTCCAGACGATGCTCGACGATCCGCCGGGCCTGCGGAACTACTGGTCGGCCGAGTATCTGACCGGCGCGCCCGACGCGTTCACGGACGTCTACTGCGCCCTCGGCGAAAGCATGCCGGTCCCCACCGGAACACAGCACGTGCTGTTCCCGCAGGGCGGCGCGATCACGTCCGGCCCCACCGAGTTCCCGGTGCCCTACCGGGACGCGCCCTGGGCCGTGCACCCCTTCGGCATCTGGGAGGACCCGGCCGACGACGAACGCTGCATCGCGTGGGTCAAGGACGTCCGCGCCCGGGTCCAGCCCTGGAGCACTGGAGCGGTCTACCTCAACTTCGTCGGCGACGAGGGCACGGACCGCGTGACGGCGGGCCTGGGCGCCGAGAACACCCGGCGGCTGGCGGCGGTGAAGCGGGAGTACGACCCCGACAACGTTTTCCGCTTCAACCACAACATCGCGCCGGCCTAGGCCGAGATGTGCACAAGGCATCCGCGCAGGTAGCGTCCGCTGCATGGACAGCCGTACGGACAGCACATTCGAGACCCAGGGCGCCGGCATCACCGTGCAACGGGCGCTGGAGCTGCCCGGGCTGCGCAGCGGGCTGCCGGAGATCCTGGCGGGCGCCGACCGCCTGCAGCGGACCGTGCGCTGGGTGCACGCGGGCGAGGTCCCGAACATCGCCTCCCTCCTCAAGGGCGGCGAACTGCTCCTGACCACGGGCTACGGCCTCGGTACGCGCCCGGCGGAGCAGCGCGCGTTCGTCCGCACCCTCGCCGAGCGCGGCATCGCGGCCCTGGTGGTCGAGCTGGGCCCGCGCTTCACCCGCCTCCCCGCCACCCTCGTCGAGACGGCCCGGGCGACCGGCCTCCCTCTCGTCCAGCTGCACCGCGAGGTGCCGTTCGTCGCGGTCACCGAGGAGATCCACACCGAGATCGTCAACGGCCACTACGCGCTGCTCCAGCAGGCCGAGGAGGTCCACCGCCGCTGCACGGAGGCCCTGCTCGGCGGCGGTGGCATCCCCCAAGTCCTGGGCATCCTGGCCGACTTCAGCGGCAACCCGGTCTTCCTGGAGACCCCGGACGGCCAACTCCTTTACGCGGCAGGGTCAGGACCCGAGGGCGCCGACCCGCTCCAGGTGTGGGAGGGGCTGCGCGGCCAGCACAAGGACGCCTCCCCGCCCACCGGTTCGGTGCTGGTGGACGTGCCCGGCGGCGGTCCCGGAACGGGCTCGGTGCGGGCGCGGATCGTCCTCCTTCCGGTCCGCGCCCCCCTGGCCCCCGTGCACCGCATCGCCGCCGAACGGGCCGCGGGCATCCTCGCCGTGGTCCTGATGCAGGCCCGCCAGGAGGAGGAGCTGGCGGCACGCGGACGCGGTGACTTCCTCACCGACCTCGCAGAGGGCCGCATCGCCGCCGAGGACGCCCCGGCGCAGGCCCGCGTGCTGGGCTTCAAGCCCGGCACCAGCCCGCTGCTGCCCGTGGTGATGCGGCTGGGCGACGCGCTGGCCGCACCCGGCGGCGGCTGGGCGGTCCTGGCCCGCGCGGTCGCCGAGGAGTTGGCCTCGGTGGGCGTCCCGGTCCTGCTGGGCGTACGACCGGTGGAGGGCCGCGTCCCGCTCCTCCTCGGCCTGCGCTCGGAGTCGGAACGCTCTGCGGTCGCGGACCGGGTGGCGGCGGCGCTGCGGGCGGGAGTTGAGCGGGCCGGCATGCAACGCCCGGGCGCGCAGCCGCCGATCGTGGTCGTCGGGGTGGCCGGCGGCTGGGCGGCGGCGTCGGCGGGCCTACGGCACGCTGCCGAGACGGCGACCGCGGCACAGGGCCTGTCCGACCGCCCCTGGTACGACGCCCGGCGCCTCGACATCGAGCTGCTGCTGTGGCGGCTGCGCGACCACCCGGACCTGGCGGCCTTCGTGGACCGCGCGATCGGCCCGCTCCGGGACCACGACAACCGCTCCAAGCCGCCGCTACTGCCCACCCTGGAGACGTACTTGGCGCACGCGGGCCGCAAGGCGGAGACGGCGCGCGAGCTGCACCTCAACCGGCAGACCCTCTACAACCGCCTCGCCCGCATCGGGGAGTTGCTGGGCACGGACCTCGAAGACCCGCAGACGGTACTGGCGTTGAGCCTGGCGCTGCGGGCCCGCAGGCTCGTCCCATAGGGGGCCGCTTCTCAGGTGAACGGCAGAGGCTGGGTCAACTCGTCGTAGACACTCAGCACTTGGGCGACGGTCTCGTCCTCGGTGGGCCAGGTGGCCGCCTGCCGGATGCCCTTCTCCCGCAACAGTTCCCGGCGTTCGGGGTCACGCAGCAGGCCGGTGACCGCGTCGGCGAGCGCCTTCGCATCGCCGTAGGGCACGAGTGCGGCGGCATCGCCGACGAGTTCGGGGATGCCTCCGACGGCGGTCGCGACGAGCGGTACGCGTGCGTGGAGGGCCTCTTGGGCGATCACCGAGCGGGACTCCCAACTGCTGGGCAGGAGTGCGAGATCGGCGGCGGCGAGAAGTTCGCTCACGTCATCCCGCCGCCCGATGAGCCGCACCGGCAGCTCCTCGTCCTCGATCCGCCGCTGCAACTCGCCCCGCAACGGCCCCTCCCCCGCGATCACGAGCAGCGGCATCGGATCGAGGCGGTACCAGCCGCGCGAGGCGTCCAGGAGCGTGTCGTAGCCCCGCTGCCGGTCGAGCGAGCCGACGGCGATGAGCAACGGGCGGTCGGTGGCGCCGAGTTCGGCGCGGAGCTTGGGGAGCAGCCGATCGGGATCTTCATGCGGGACGGCGGCCCGGCGCGGCCCCGGCAGCGCGACGGCGGCGAGGCGGGCGTCCCGGGCGCCGGTCCGCCGGGCCCTGTCGACCAGATCGGACGTGGTCCCGAGGACGACCACGGCGGCCTTCACGACCCGCCGCTCCAGCAGCCGCAGCAAGTGCGCCCGGGCCCCTTCGGCGTGGGCGCGGTTGTGCCACGTCACGACGAGCGGGGTACGACGACCGCTGAGCGCGAGGACGGCACGGAAGGAGGCGTGCAGGCCGTGCGCGTGCACCAGGTCGGCGTCCACGCAGGCCGCCCGCAGCGCGGCCACGGAGGCCGGGTCGCTGCTGCGCGGCACGTGCACGTGTTCGGCACCGGCGCCCGTGAAGTCGTAGGTGTGATCGGCCTCGACGGGGGCGCACACCGTCACCCGCACGCCCCGTGCGACGAGCCCGGAGGCCAGGGAGCGCACATGCGCGCTACTGGCGGCATTGCCTCCGCCGAGCACCTGCACGGTGCGCAGCGGCGACTGGCCGTGCGGTGAGTGGCTGCTCACGGGGGTCACGTGGCCGGGGCTCCTGGTTCGGCGACGGGCGGTCACGAAGAAAAGTACAGAAGGATCGGGCGGAGGGGGTGTACCGCACGCTTCCTACGCGTTCCGTCTCAAGGATGCCAGCACGTACGGGTGTTCCGGCAACGCCGGAAGGTGTGGGGGCTGTGGGGAAGGGCAACAGGGGTGCGGGGATCACCCGTACGAGTGAGGCGGCGGGGGGTTGTGTGGTGGGCGAGGCGGGGCGGGGTTGGTGAGGTCGGCGCTGGGGCTGGGGCTTGTGCAGGCCGGGGGCATGCTCACAGCTCACCTCACGTATCCCCTCACAGCGTCCGCGCCAGCGCGCTCACCCGGTCTCCGTAGACCGCCGCGGCCACCACCGCGGCAGCATGCGCCACCAGCCCCGCCCGCCCGTTTCCGGCGACGACGGCCGTGCCGAGTGCCGCGCCCAGGGCGTGTGCCCCCGCGTCACCGAGCATCGTCCGCTCGCCGAGGTCGTCCGGCAGTACCGCGCCGGCGGCTCCGATCGTGGCGGCGGCCAGTTCCGCGCCGGGGCCTCGGCGCAGCAACCCCGGTGCGGCGAGGGCGAGTACGGTGCCGGCGGCGCGGCCGGGTCGTACGTCCACGAGGTTGACGAAATGGGCCGCCCCGGCGATCACGACCCCCGCGAGCACCTTGTCGAGAGGCCGCTCCTTGAGCAGCGTCCCGGCGACGAGCCCGGCGGCGGAGATGCCGAACAACTTGACTGCCCCGCTGGTGACTTCACCGTCCCGTAGGGCGGAGAGATGCGCCCGGAAACCGCGCCGGGGATCGCCCGCGCCGACGACATCGTCGTAACCACCGCAGACACCCGCCGCGAGAACCGCGAACCCGGCGGCCGGACGGACGCGCGCGGCAGCGAGGGCGGCTCCGGCGACGGTCGCCGGGGCCGCGTACAGATCGACGGTCCGGCCGGCGTGGTTCTTCCGCTCCCAGCGGTCACCAAGTCCCTTGGCGCGCAAGGCGACCAGGGTCGTACGGGTGACGGCTGCGGCAAGGGTGGAGGAGGCGATGCGAGGCGTGCGTGCGATCATCCGGCCACTCTACGGAGCACCCGCCACCCCTACAGAACGGCCCGTCAGCCGTCCGCCCGCGCCGTCGCCAGCAACTCCTCCGCATGCGCCCGTGCCGTCTCCGAGTCCTCCTGGCCGGCCAGCATCCGGGACAACTCCCGTACCCGGTCCTCGCCTTCGAGGACCTTCACACCGGAGCGGGTGACGGACCCGTCGTTGGTCTTCTCCACGAGCAGCTGCCGGTCGGCGAACGCGGCCACCTGCGGCAGGTGCGTGACGACCACGACCTGCGCGGTCTTCGCGAGCTTCGCGAGGCGCCGCCCGATCTCGACCGCCGCCTTGCCGCCGACACCGGCGTCGACCTCGTCGAAGAGATACGTCGGCACGGGGTCGGTCCCCGCGAACACGACCTCGACCGCGAGCATCACGCGCGACAGCTCACCGCCGGACGCGCCCTTGGCGATGGGCCGCGGCGGAGCGCCAGGGTGGGGGGCGAGCAGCAACTCGACCTCGTCGACGCCCGACGGGCCGTAGGCGACCGTCCGGCCGCCGACCTCGACGCCCTCCGGGTCCTCGGTCTGCCGGATCTCGAACGACACACGCGCGTGCGGCATCGCAAGGGAAGCCAACTCCGCGGTCACCGCCGCTGCGAACCGCTCGGCGGCCTCCGTACGCGCATCGGTCAACGCCTGGGCAAGGCCGCCCAGTTCGCCTCGCAGCGCGTCCCGCTCGGCGGTCAGTTCGTCGATGCGCTCGTCGTCGCCGTCGAGTTCGGTCAGCCGCGAGGCACCCTGCTCGGCGTACGCGAGCACGGCGGTGATGTCCTGGCCGTACTTCCGCGTGAGCGCGTTGAGTGCGGCCCGGCGCTCCTCGACGGCGGCCAGCCGCAGCGGATCGGCGTCCAGGTCGTCGGCGTAACCCGCCAACTCCCCCGCCACATCGCCGAGAAGGATGCCGATCTCACCGATCCGGTCGGTGAGCGAGGCCAGTTCGGAGTCGTGCGATCGTACGGCCTCCAGGGCCCGCTGCGCACCCGCGACGAGGGTCGCCGCGTCGATGCCCTCGGGGTCCTCGGGGTTGCCGGCGAGCGCGGCATGGGCGGCCGTGGCGGCGGACGCCAACGCCTCGGCGTGCCCGAGCCGTTCGGCCTCGGCGGCGAGTTCCACGTCCTCCCCGGCGCGCGGCTCGACGCCCGCGATCTCGTCGAGGCCGTAGCGCAGCATGTCGGCTTCCTGGGCCCGTTCACGCGCGCGGGTGATGATCTCGTCCAGCTCGACGGCGACGGCCCGCAGCCGCCGGTACGCCTCGCCGTACTTGGCCAACGGCCCGGTGACGGCATCACCGGCGTACCGGTCGAGCGCCTGCCGCTGCCGGGACTGCTTCAGCAGCCCCTGTTGATCGGTCTGCCCGTGCACGGCGACAAGGTCGTCGGCCAACTCGGCGAGCAGCCCCACCGGCACGGAACGCCCGCCCAGGTGCGCCCGGGAGCGCCCTTCGGCGGAAACGGTACGGCTGATGAGCAGCGTCCCGTCGTCCAGCTCGGCGCCGGCCTCCTCGGCCCGCAGGACGGCAGAGGCACCCGGAGGCACGGAGATCCGCCCCTCCACGACCGCGTTCTTCGCCCCGATCCGCACCAGCGCCGGGTCCGCCCGCCCCCCGAGCAACAGCCCGAGACTGGTGACGACCATGGTCTTGCCCGCACCGGTCTCACCCGTGACAGCGGTGAACCCCGGCGACAACTCGACGACAGCGTCGTCAATGACTCCGAGCGACCGTATCCGCATCTCTTCCAGCACGGTGAAGACCTTACGAGGTAGGGCGGGAGAAGCGCGAGGCACCCTGTCACCCGGGGGAGTGGACCCACCTTCTTTTAGGGGCGCGGGGAACTGCGCGCTCAGCCCCCACCGGCCGTCACTTAGTGAGGAGCCCCCCGCCACCCCGAAACAGGCAGAGCGAACTTCGCAACAAGCCGATCCGTGAACGACGCATGGTGCAGCCGAGCCAACCGCACAGGCACAGCCCCCCGCCGAACCTCAACCCGAGCCCCGGCAGGCAACTCAACGGTCCGCCGCCCGTCACACCACAAAACCCCCGGAGGGATATGCGGCAACACCTCAACGGCCAACACAGAATCCGGCGACGTCACCAACGGCTTCGCGAACAACGCATGCGCACTGATCGGCACCATCAGCAACGCCTCCACCTCGGGCCACACCACAGGCCCACCGGCAGAGAAGGCGTAGGCGGTAGACCCGGTGGGCGTCGCACAAACAATCCCATCGCACCCGAACCCAGTCACCGGGCGCCCGTCGATCTCCAGGACGACTTCCAGCAGCTTCTCGGCGCCGGCCTTCTGCACCGCCGCCTCGTTCAGCGCCCAGTCCGTGTGCACGATGTTGCCGTTCTTGTGCACGACGACATCGACGGTCATCCGCTCCTCGACCTCGTAGGCCCGGGTGACCACCCGGTCCACGACCTTGTCGAGATCGTCCCGCTCGGCCTCCGCGAGGAACCCCACGCTGCCGAGGTTGACGCCGAGCATCGGCACCCCGGACGCCCGCGCGAACTCCGCGCCGCGCAGCAGCGTGCCGTCGCCGCCGAGGACGATGAGCAGTTCGCAGCCCTCAAGGCACTGCGGGGTGGCCTCGGTGACCGTCTCCACCTCGTCGGGCAGCGGCAGGTCGCGTGCCTCGTACTCCAGGACGCGCACTCCGATGCCGGACTGGAGCAGCCCCTTGACGACCAGCTCGGCGCTCCGGATGGCCGCAGGGCGACCCGTGTGCGCGAGCAGGAAAACAGTACGAGCTCGGTTCTGTGTCAACGCGGCCCCTCCGCCACTGCACGGTCAACATCGGCCGGGTCCAGTTCGGGTGCGCCGGCCCGCAGCCACAGAAAGTACTCGACGTTCCCGGAGGGCCCGGGCAGCGGGCTGGCGGTGACGCCCTCCACTCCGAGTCCCAGTTCCGCGGCCCGCCGGGCGACACCGCGTACGGCTTCGGCCCGGAGTTCCGGGCTGCGTACGACGCCCCCGCTCCCGAGCCGTTCCTTCCCCACCTCGAACTGCGGCTTGACCATCATCACCAGGTCCGCGTCCGGCTTCGTGCACCGCGCCAGGGCGGGCAGCACCAGCCCGAGCGGGATGAAGGACAGATCCCCCACGACTAGATCCACAGGCTCCCCATCGATCGCTTCAAGCGTCAACTCGCGTACGTTCGTACGGTCCTTGACGGTGACGCGTTCATCGCTCTGAAGAGACCACGCGAGTTGTCCGTACCCGACGTCGACCGCCACGACCTGCGTGGCACCCGCGCGCAGCAGCACATCGGTGAAGCCCCCGGTGGACGCACCGGCGTCCAGCGCCCGCCGTCCCTCGACGACGAGCCCCTGCGGTACGAAGACCTCCAGCGCGCCCGCGAGCTTGTGGCCACCCCGGGAGACGTAGTCGGGGTCTCCGTCGTCCTGAACGACCACGATGGCCGCCGCGGTCTCCACCTGGGTGGCGGGCTTGGTCGCGACGGTCTTGCCGACGGTGACCCGGCCGGCGGCGATCAGCTGGCTCGCGTGCTCCCGCGAGCGCGCGAGCTTCCGTCGGACCAGCTCGGCGTCGAGACGTCGGCGTGCCACTCCTGCCACGTTCGGTTCAGCTCCTATTGCCATACGTCGATGGGGGCGCCGGAGGTCCCGGGCGGGCGTCGAGCGCGGTGAGCACGTCGCGCAGCCCCCGGTGTACATCCTCGTACACCTCGACATGTCCGTCCGTGGCGAGGTGGTCGGTGTCGGCCAGCCGCCCGAGCTGGGCGTCGACGTCGGCGTTGCCGCTCGGGGTGCGGTCCACGTTCAGCGGCGCGGGGGCGGCGGGGTCGTACGTGGGCTCTGCCTCCGGAACGGCGTCCGGAACAGCCTCCGGAACGCCCTCCGGTACGGCCCCGGCCTCGACCTCGGGAACTGAGTCGCTCATGCCCAGACGCTACCCCGAAGGCCTGGGGTACCGTCGATCACGATGGCAACGATCGAAGAGTGCCGTGCCGCACTCGAAAAGCTCTCGGACAACATGCAGAAGGCCGATGGGAATGTCCGCGCCGCCGCGGCCATGGACCGTTCGGTCAGCTGCCGGATCACCGACCTCGACGTCACGTTCGTAGGCAGGCTCTCCGACGGCCGGATCGTGGTGGACGAGACCGTACAGGGCTCTCCGCCCGAGAAGGCCCAGATCAGGCTGACCATGGCCGGCGACGACCTGGTCGCCATGGTCAACGGCGGCCTGAACTTCGCGAAGGCCTGGGGCTCGGGCCGGGTGAAGCTGGAGGCCAACGTGTTCGACCTGTTCCGCCTCAGGAAACTTCTGTAGCGGCCACCTTCTGGTGGTCGGTCCGCGCCTGTGCCGTACGTGCCTTGCGCGCCGCCGGCACCACCAGCGGTGTCCCTGTCTCCGGGTCGTCGATGACCTGGCAGCGCAGCCCGAAGACCTCCTCGACCAGCTCGGCCGTGACGATGTCGCTCGGTGCGCCCTCCGCGATGACCGCGCCCTCCCGGAGCGCGATGAGGTGGGTGGCGTACCGGGCGGCGTGGTTGAGGTCGTGCAGCACCGCGACCAGCGTGCGGCCCTGCTCCTCGTGCAGCTCGGCGCAGAGGTCGAGGACGTCGATCTGGTGCTGGATGTCCAGGTAGGTGGTCGGCTCGTCGAGCAGCAGCAGGGGCGTCTGCTGGGCCAGCGCCATCGCGATCCACACGCGCTGCCGCTGCCCGCCGGACAGTTCGTCGACATAGCGATCGGCCAGCTCGGCGACACCGGTCTGCGTCATCGACTCCTGTACGACCCGCTCGTCCTCGCTGGACCACTGGCGCAGAATGCCCTGGTGCGGGTACCGGCCGCGGCCCACGAGGTCGCCGACGGTGATGCCGTCGGGTGCGATGGACGACTGCGGGAGCAGACCCAGGGTGCGCGCGACCTTCTTCGCCGGCATCGACTGGATGACCTGGCCGTCGAGCAGCACCCGGCCCTCGGCCGGCTTCAGCATCCGCGACAGGGCGCGCAGCAGCGTGGACTTGCCGCACGCGTTCGGGCCGACGATCACCGTGAAGGAGTTGTCAGGGATCTCCACCGACAGCTGGCGTGCGATGACGCGCTGGTCGTAGGCGAGGGTGACGTTCTCGGCGGACAGGCGGTTCACGGTGCTCCTTCGATTGTTCAGCCCGCTGCTGAGGCCGCTCTGATTGCTCTGGTTCCTCTGATTGCTCATATCCGGCCCGCCTTGCGCTCGGTGACCAGGAGCCACAGCAGGTAGACCCCGCCGAGGACTCCGGTGACCACGCCCACGGGCAACTGGTCGGCGCCGAACGCCCGTTGGGACGCCCAGTCGGCGGTGACCAGCAGGGTGGCGCCCATGCACAGCGAGGGCACCAGGTTGGGACCCGGCGAGCGGGTCAGGCGCCGGGCGAGCTGCGGTGCCGTAAGAGCCACGAAGCCGACCGGCCCGGCGGCGGCGGTCGCGGCCGAGGTGAGCAGCACGGCGGCCACCATCAGCAGCAGCCGTACGCGCTCGACGCGCACCCCGAGGGCGTACGACACGTCGTCGCCCATCTCCATCATCCGCAGCCCGCGCGCGTTGGCGAGGACCAGCGGCAGGAGTACGGCGCAGAGCGCGAGGAGCGGCCAGACCTGGGTCCAGTCACGGCCGTTGAGGGAGCCGGTCATCCAGACGACCGCGCGGGCCGCGTCGACGAGGTCGGCCTTGGTGATCAGATAGCCGTTGAGGGCGGTGACGACGGCGGAGACGCCGATGCCGACCAGGACCAGCCGGTACCCGTGCACCCCCTGCTTCCAGGCCAGCAGATAGATCGCGAGCCCGGTCACCAGACCGCCGACGAGCGCCCCGAGGGTGACGGCCGTAGCGCTGCCGGAGAAGAGCACGATCATGACCAGCGCCCCGGCCGTCGACCCCTGCGAGAGGCCGAGTACGTCCGGACTGCCCAGCGGATTACGGGAGATGGACTGGAACAGCGCACCGCCGAGCCCGAGCGAGGCACCGACCAGCAGCCCGACGAGGACGCGCGGCAGCCGCAGCTCGTTCACGATGAACTCCTGACCCGCGTCACCGCCCCCGAACAGCGTCTTCAGCACATCCCCGGCCGAGATCGGGAAGTCACCGGTACCGATCAGCACGACACTCGCGGCGAGCGCGCAGACCAGGAGAAGGACGACGACCGTGAAGGCGCGGAGGTCGAGGCGGAGGGAGAGGCCGCCGGTCCGTACAGCTCGCGTACGGAGAGCCTGAGTTGGTGTGGCCGTCACAGCTGGGCCGTCCTCCGCCGTCGTACGAGATGGATGAAGACCGGACCGCCGATGACCGCGGTGACGATGCCGACCTGGAGCTCCGCGGGCCGTGCGATCAACCGGCCGAGGACGTCGGCGCCGAGCAGCAGCACGGGCGACAGGATCGTGGCGTACGGCAGGATCCAGCGCAGGTCGGGGCCGGTGAAGGAGCGCACCACGTGCGGCACCATCAGGCCGACGAACACGATCGGCCCGCAGGCGGCGGTCGCCGCGCCGCACAGCACGGTCGCGGAGAGCATGGCGAGCGCCCGGGTCCGGTTGAGGTTGGCGCCGAGGGCGCGGGCGGTGTCGTCGCCCATCGCCACGGCGTTCAGCGGCCGGGCGAGCAGCAGGGCGACGACCGTGCCGACCGCGAGGAACGGGGCGACCTGCGTGATCGTCGAGCCGGTGGCCGAGGCCAGTGAACCGACCGTCCAGAAGCGCATCTTGGAGAGCGCCGCGTCGTCCATGATCATGACGGCCTGGAGGTAGCCGTAGAGCGCGGCACTGATCGCGGTGCCGGCGAGCGCGAGCCGCACGGGGGTGGCGCCCCGGCTGCCGCCCAGGAACCAGACCAGCGCGCCGACGACGGCCGCGCCCGCGAACGCGAACCAGACGTAACCACTCAGGCTCGTGACGCCGAAGTAGGTGATGGCGGTGACGACGGCGGCGGAGGCGCCGGCGTTGATGCCGAGCAGGCCGGGGTCCGCGAGGGGGTTGCGGGTGAGCGCCTGGAGGACGGCACCGGACAGGCCGAGCGCGGCACCGGCGAGCAGCCCGAGGACCGTACGGGAGATCCGGTCGTCGACCACGACGTCCGCGTACGTCCCCGAGTCATGGAACAGGCCGTGCCACACATCCCCCAACGGCAGCGATTTCGCGCCGATCGCGATGCTCGCCAGGGCCACGAGGACCAGGAGCGCCACGGAGGCGAAGAGCCCAAGGACTCGTATCGCCTGGCGGGTTGGGGGCGCGGGGGCGGTCTCCGCGCGCTGTTCTGGGGGACTGTCGACCAACACGAGGTTAGGTTAGCCTACCCTCGCATTTGATCTAAAAGCGCGAGTCCCGACTCAGCCCCCTACAGTCCCAGCCGCGCCAGCGCCTTCCCTCCGTCCAACGTGCAGGAACCGTCCCCCGCCGCCGTCCAGGCCGCCGCGCAGAGCGCCCGGAGCCCGTCCAAGGGCTCCCCCTCACCGTCGAGTTCCAGCCGGTCGCGGCCCGCCGTCGCCGTCCAGCCACCGCACCGGAAGCCTTCTCCCGCCTCGGTGACCTCGGGCTGCCCGGTGAGCATGCCCCGCAGATCGGCGTCGACGTACGTCGGCCGGTGCTGCGGCGGCGCGGCGAGCAGCTGCGCGCCGTCCGTCACACCCGTCAGGACGAGCAGCGAGTCCACATCCCCGTTGAACGCGCCCTCGATGTCCGTGTCCAGCCGGTCCCCCACGACCAACGGCCGCTCGGCGCCCGTCCGCAGGATCGTCTCCTTGTGCATGGGCGGCAACGGCTTGCCCGCCACCTGCGGCTCGGCCCCGGTCGCGATCCGTACGACCTCCACCGCCGCGCCGTTGCCCGGCGCGATGCCTCGCGCGCTCGGGATCGTCAGGTCGGTGTTGGACGCGAACCACGGCACCCCGCGCGCGATGGCGTAACAGGCCTCCGCGAACCGCCCCCAGGCCAGGTCGGGCCCGCCGTACCCCTGCACGACCGCCACCGGCTGGTCCTCGGCCGAGTCGACGGGCTCAAGCCCGCGCTCGCGCAGCGCGACCCGCAGCCCCTCGCCACCGATCACCAGCACGCGGGAGCCCGCCGGCACCTGCTCGCTGATCAGCCGGGCGACGGCCTGCGCGGAGGTGATGACGTCGTCGGCCCCGGTCGGTATCCCCAGCTCGGTGAGATGCTCGGCCACCGCGTCCGGCGTCCGCAGCGCGTTGTTGGTGACGTAGGCCAGCCGCATCCCGCCCGCGCGGGCGATGGCGAGCGAGTCGACCGCGTGGGCGATCGCGTTGCCCCCCGCGTACACCACCCCGTCGAGGTCGAGCAGCGCCGTGTCGTACGCCTCGCTCAGGGCCCGGCCACTGCCGTCGGGGCTCGTCCTGACGCTCTGGCTCATTCCACATCGCTCCTCGTTCGATCGCTTTCACCCGATCATCCCGCATGCCACTGACACACGTACGATGCCGGGATGAACACCGCAGGTCACTCGGAAGCAACGGAGCGCCGAGGCCTGGAACTCACCCCGTTCCGAGGCCTTCGCTACGACCCCGACCTGGTCGGCAGCCTGGCCGCCGTGACGTCCCCACCGTACGACGTCGTCGTACGCCCCGACGGCCTGCACCACCTCCAGGACGCCGACCCGCACAACATCGTCCGGCTGATCCTCCCGCAGGCCACCACCCCGAGCGCCCGCAACGAACAGGCCGCCGACACACTGCACCGCTGGCTCTCCGAGGGAGTCCTCACCACCGACCCCGAGCCCGGCCTGTACGTCTACGAACAGCGCGACGGCGCCGGCCTGCTGCAACGCGGCGTCATCGGCGCCCTGCGCCTGTCGGACCCGTCGGAGGGCGTGGTCCTGCCGCACGAGGACGTCATGCCGCACGTGGTCGCGGACCGCGCGGCCCTCATGCGCGCCACCTCGGCGAACCTCGAACCCCTGCTCCTCACGTACCGCGGCAACGGCTCCCCGGCGGACACCACCACCGTGGTCGAGCGCATCGCCGAGCACCCCCCACTCCTGTCGACGACCACGGAGGACGGCTACAGCCACCGCCTCTGGTCGGTCACCGACCCCACCGACCTGGCCCGCATCCAGACGGACCTGGCCCGCCACCAGGCCCTCATCGCCGACGGCCACCACCGCTGGGCGACCTACCGACGTCTACGCGCGGAGCACCCCTCCCCCAGCCCCTGGGACTACGGCCTGGTCCTCCTGGTCGACACGGCCCGCTACCCGCTCCGCGTCCGCGCGATCCACCGCCTCCTGCACGGCGTCCCGGTCGCCGACGCCCTGGCCGCCCTCGACGGTCTGTTCCACGTACAGCACCTGGAAGTGCCACTCCCCGAGGCCCTGGAGGCCCTCGCCGACGCGGCCTGCGCGGGCAACGCCTTCCTCCTCGCCGGCGACGGCGCCTTCCATCTGGTCGACCACCCGGACCCGGACCTCCTGGCCCGTACGATCCCGGCCGACCGCCCCGCGGCCTGGCGCACCCTGGACGCCACGGTCCTGCACGCCACTCTCCTGGACCACGTCTGGCTCATCCCCGAGGATGACCCGGCCCGCATCGCCTACATCCACGACACCGCCGCCACGGTCCGCAAGGCCGAACGCGACGGCGGTACGGCCGTGTTGATGCACCCCGTCCGCGAGGAGGTCGTACGCGACCTGGCCCGCCAGGGCGTCACGATGCCCCGCAAGTCGACGTCCTTCGGCCCGAAGCCGGCGTCGGGGCTGGTGCTGCGCGCGCTGGAACCCTGAGATACCGGAAACGCGAAAGGGCGGGACCCCGGTGCCGGGATCCCGCCCTTGTCACTGACGCGCGGTGTCAGTCCTTGTCGTCTTCTTCCTTGACGACGTCTGCCTTGCCTTCCTTGACCTCAACTTCGACTTCGGTCTCGACGTCCTCGATGTCGTCGTCCTCGTCGTCGTCTTCGTCATCCTCGATGTCGACTTCCGCTTCCACCTCGTCGGGTGCGGAAGCCTCCTCCTGAGGCTCGACGTCGTCGTCGCGCTCGTCGTCGTCCTCGTCATCGTCTTCGACGAACGCGTCGACGAACTCGACACCGTCCATCTCGGCGAGCCGGTCCGACGCGTCCGTGCTGCCGTCCTTGTCGGACTCCACAGCCTTGGCGAACCACTCCCGCGCCTCGGCCTCACGGCCGGCGGCGAGCAGGGCGTCGGCATAGGCGTACCGCAGTCGCGCGGTCCACGGCTGCACGGTGTTCGAGGCCAGCTCGGGGCTCTGCAGCGTGACGATGGCCGCGTCGAGCTGGTCCATGTCACGCCGGGCACCGGCCGCGACGAGCCGCATCTCGACCTGGCCGGCCTTGTCGAGCTTGTGCACCTCGGCGGCCCCGGCCATCTCCAGCGCCTTCTCCGGCCGCCCGAGCCCACGCTCGCAGTCGGCCATCACGGGCCACAGATCCACGCTGCCGGTCATCCGCCGCGCGGCCCGGAACTCGGCCAACGCCTCGCTGTACTTCTGGTTCGCGTACGCCGCGAACCCGGCTGCCTCACGAACGGCGGCGACGCGCGACGCCAGTCGCAGGGCGATCTTGGAGTAGGCGTAGGCGCCCTCGGGGTCCTCATCAATGAGCCGGGCAACCATCACCAGGTTCTTGGAGACGTCCTCCGCGAGCCCCTTCGGCAGACTCATCAGCTCCTGCCGTACGTCCTTGTCGATCTCCTCGCCCGTGACGTCCTCGGGGATCGGCAGCCGCTTGATCGGCTCACGGTCGCGGTCACGCTCCCGCTCGTCACGGAACCGGCTGCCACCACCACGGCGGTCGTCGCCACGGCGGTCATCACGCCGGTCGTCGCGACGGGGGAAGCCGCCACGCTCGTCGTCACGGCGGAACGCGGGCCGCTCACCACGGCTGTCGTCCCGACGGAACCCTCCGCTTGCGGGACGTCCTCCGCGATCGCCACCGCGGTCGTCGCGGCGGGGACCGGACGGACGGTCGTCACGACGGGGACCGGCGGGCCGGTCATCACGGCGCGGACCGGCGGAACGGTCGTCGCGGCGGGGGTAGCTGCCACGGTCACCGCGGTCGTCGTCACGCCGGAAGGCGGGACGCTCGCCCCGGTTGTCGCTGCGGTCGTCACGCCGGAACGGAGGCCGCTCACCACGGCTGTCGTCCCGACGGAAGGCCGGACGATCCCCACCGCGGTCATCACGGCGCGGACCGGCGGAACGGTCGTCACGGCGGGGGTAACTGCCACGGTCACCACGGTTGTCGTCACGCCGGAAAGCGGGACGGTCACCGTCACGACGGTCATCACGCCTGAACGGCGGACGCTCACCGCCACGGTTGTCGCTGCGGTCGTCACGCCGGAACGGAGGGCGCTCGCCACGGCTGTCGTCACGCCGGAAGCCACCACGATCGCCGCCGCGGTCATCACGGCGAGGGCCGGCGGGCCGGTCGTCACGACGCGGAGCTGCGGAACGGTCATCCCGGCCGCGGAATCCACCGCGATCGCCACTGCCACGATCGTCGCTACGGCGGTCATCGCGACGGTCGTCACGGCGGGGGTAGCTGCCACGGTCACCGCGGTCGTCGTCACGCCGGAAGGCAGGACGCTCACCCCGGTTGTCGCTGCGGTCGTCACGCCGGAACGGAGGCCGCTCACCGCGATTGTCGTCACGTCGGAAACCACCACCGCCACCGCGGTTGTCGTCCCGACGGAAGGGCGGACGCTCACCACGGCTGTCATCGCGACGGAAACCACCGCGATCGCCACGGTTGTCGTCGCGACGCTCACCGCCCCGGTTGTCGCTGCGGTCGTCACGGCGGAACGCGGGCCGCTCACCACGGCTGTCGTCCCGACGGAACCCTCCGGGACGCCCTCCGCGCTCGCCACCGCGGTCGTCGCGACGGGGACCGGACGGACGGTCGTCACGGCGCGGACCGGTGGGACGGTCATCTCGACGCGGGCCGGCGGAACGGTCGTCACGCCCACGGAAACCGCCACGGTCACCACCGCCACTGGCACCGCTACCGCCGCGGTCGTCGCGGCGAGGGGCGCCACCACGGTTGTCGTCACGACGGCCGTAGCCACCGCGGTCACTGCTGCCGCCGCGGTCGTTCCCGCGATCGTTGCTACGGCTCGGGCCTCCGCGGTACCCGCCACGGTCGCCGCGGTCACCACTGTCCCGTCGCCGCTCGTCGCGCTCCGGTCGGTCCTCGGGAGAGTTGGTGGACATCGGTGACTCCTGTCTTCGGTACCGCAAGTCATTCTCGCGCAGCCAGCTACTCGGCGCGCTCCGGGCTGTGCTTGTCTCAGCTGTGCTTGTCTCAAAACAAGAAAAAGAAAAGGACCCCTGGTCCCAGCGTGAACGCTGGGACCAGGGGTCCTCCAAAGATTGTTCGGCGGCGTCCTACTCTCCCACAGGGTCCCCCCTGCAGTACCATCGGCGCTGTAAGGCTTAGCTTCCGGGTTCGGAATGTAACCGGGCGTTTCCCTCACGCTATGACCACCGAAACACTATGAAACAGACAACCGCACCATCACCGTGACCATGGCAATGGGGTTGTTCGTGGTTTCAGAACCAACACAGTGGACGCGAGCAACTGAGGACAAGCCCTCGGCCTATTAGTACCGGTCACC